>JANWVV010000219.1 GCA_025055795.1 Gemmataceae bacterium | reverse complement strand
TGCCGAAAGGCGTTGAGCACATTAGGATGGCGATAAGCCGCCATTGCAGATACCCCTGTGTTGAATGCAGTGATGCCGAAAGGCGTTGAGCACTTGTCCTTCCCGTACTGGAACTTCTTCCCCGCAATGTGTTGAATGCAGTGATGCCGAAAGGCGTTGAGCACTCGCTCATGTATATATTTCTTTTATCTTGAGGATTTCGTGTTGAATGCAGTGATGCCGAAAGGCGTTGAGCACAATGAGCGGCGAGGGAAAGGAAAGGGAAGAAGACGTGTTGAATGCAGTGATGCCGAAAGGCGTTGAGCACACAATTTTCGCCCCCATTTTCAGCCCTATTACAAAAGTGTTGAATGCAGTGATGCCGAAAGGCGTTGAGCACCAAATCAATGAGCGGCGAGGGAAAGGAAAGGGAAGAAGAGTGTTGAATGCAGTGATGCCGAAAGGCGTTGAGCACGTGAAAGCTGATTACTCACAGATCGAATTGCGAGTTGCCGGTGTTGAATGCAGTGATGCCGAAAGGCGTTGAGCACATTTGGCAGCTCGTGC
>JANWVV010000218.1 GCA_025055795.1 Gemmataceae bacterium | reverse complement strand
ATGCAGTGATGCCGAAAGGCGTTGAGCACGTAGACGAATTGCGAGGACAATTTCAAATATCTGGTCTATGTGTTGAATGCAGTGATGCCGAAAGGCGTTGAGCACGGAACTTTCCAGCCGTGCGAGTGCGCGGCGTCGACGTGCGTGTTGAATGCAGTGATGCCGAAAGGCGTTGAGCACGGAAATCTCGCGGCTGTGGCCACGATAAGCCCTGAAAAGGGCGGTGGTGAATGCAGTGATGCCGAAAGGCGTTGAGCACAGGAAGATGACAGTACCTGCTTGCTCATAAGCCTGGGTGTTGAATGCAGTGATGCCGAAAGGCGTTGAGCACATCGGTGCGTGGGGCCGTGAGAGCAACGACTGGGTCGTGTTGAATGCAGTGATGCCGAAAGGCGTTGAGCACCGGCTGGGCGGCTGAGCTGGGCCGAAAGCCCCACCCCCGTGTTGAATGCAGTGATGCCGAAAGGCGTTGACTGGGCACCACCCAGCGCGCCACGAGCAGAACGAGCGCGCACCCGTCTTCACTCCAGTCACGCACCAAGCGC
>JANWVV010000217.1 GCA_025055795.1 Gemmataceae bacterium | reverse complement strand
CATTATATGTGAAGATTGCAGTGATGCCGTTACGAGTTGAGCTGATCCGTTTGTTCGAGTTGTGCTTGTTTAGTAGAAGACTTTTCAGTGTTGAATGCAGTGATGCCGAAAGGCGTTGAGCACTCGTCCACATATAGTTTGAACAATGCTGGGTTGCGGGTGTTGAATGCAGTGATGCCGAAAGGCGTTGAGCACTTGACGCCTGTGTGGCATACGGGCTTGCAGAGTTGCAGAAAGTGTTGAATGCAGTGATGCCGAAAGGCGTTGAGCACGCATCATCTCTTCGTCTTCAAGATCAAAGGCGAAAAGGTGTTGAATGCAGTGATGCCGAAAGGCGTTGAGCACCTCCCGTCACGAGTAACGTACCAGTCAGTCCCTTGAGTGTTGAATGCAGTGATGCCGAAAGGCGTTGAGCACCATGAATTGTGGGAGTGGGCAGAAGCCATTTATATGCTGGTGTTGAATGCAGTGATGCCGAAAGGCGTTGAGCACAGCATCAACACGGCAAGTTGCAGCTTCAATATTCGCTGTGTTGAATGCAGTGATGCCGAA
>JANWVV010000216.1 GCA_025055795.1 Gemmataceae bacterium | reverse complement strand
TCACTGCATTCAACACGAAGTCTTGGAAATTTCAAGGATGAATTCTTTGATGAGTGCTCAACGCCTTTCGGCATCACTGCATTCAACACCTGAATCCAGCAGCATGCCGATGCCCACCGCCGCCAAATGTGCTCAACGCCTTTCGGCATCACTGCATTCAACACGGCGCCTCGCCGTGAGGCGCCCGGCGGGTACCAATATAGTGCTCAACGCCTTTCGGCATCACTGCATTCAACACGCAAGTCCAAATTCAGCATCATTCATACCATCTAACGTGCTCAACGCCTTTCGGCATCACTGCATTCAACACGCGCCAACGATGGTGGTTGGCTGTTTCTCGGTCGTGTGTGCTCAACGCCTTTCGGCATCACTGCATTCAACACGTATGGCTCCGCGCCGAAAGTGGCGACTGGTTATTGTGCTCAACGCCTTTCGGCATCACTGCATTCAACACCCCCTTCTCTTCTTCCCATTTCTTGTCCCTTCTTTTCCGTGCTCAACGCCTTTCGGCATCACTGCATTCAACACCTGGGGGGTATGGACCGGCGGCC
>JANWVV010000215.1 GCA_025055795.1 Gemmataceae bacterium | reverse complement strand
CGAAAGGCGTTGAGCTCAGTGAGGGGGCGGGTCATGGGCGGACGTAGCCGCCGGTGTTGAATGCAGTGATGCCGAAAGGCGTTGAGCACATCGTCAGACAATCAATTACGTCACCTAGTACGGCGTGTTGAATGCAGTGATGCCGAAAGGCGTTGAGCACTTTGGTCGACCAGACACTTGCAGACCTGGCCTGTGGCCGTGTTGAATGCAGTGATGCCGAAAGGCGTTGAGCACTGGGCGGCCGTGAGTCCTCAATCTGTTTGGTCGACGTGTTGAATGCAGTGATGCCGAAAGGCGTTGAGCACGTCGGCGCCCTCCTCATCGGCGCCCTCGTCGGCGGTGTTGAATGCAGTGATGCCGAAAGGCGTTGAGCACGCACCGACATGCTGCTGGATTCAGTATCCCGGTCAAATAGTGTTGAATGCAGTGATGCCGAAAGGCGTTGAGCACATGGCTTACCCGTCGAACCCACCACCTTCTTCACGTGTTGAATGCAGTGATGCCGAAAGGCGTTGAGCACATAGCTAGATTTGAAAATTTTCATGGTGATATC
>JANWVV010000214.1 GCA_025055795.1 Gemmataceae bacterium | reverse complement strand
TCGGCATCACTGCATTCAACACCGACACGCTTACTGCCGCAGTATCGGCATTGCTGTCATGCAGTGCTCAACGCCTTTCGGCATCACTGCATTCAACACGGCCCAGTGGGGACGACAGCGCCCAGCTCCCGGGCGGGTGCTCAACGCCTTTCGGCATCACTGCATTCAACACCGCCGCCACAGATATGCCACAAAGAGGCGCATCTCGTGCTCAACGCCTTTCGGCATCACTGCATTCAACACTACGTTTATTGAGTGGTGGTGATGTGCGGTTATTGGTAGTGCTCAACGCCTTTCGGCATCACTGCATTCAACACAGCGCCAGCTTCGCGATGAGATCGCTGGTGCGATGTGCTCAACGCCTTTCGGCATCACTGCATTCAACACCCGAGGGAACGCTCGGATGCGACCCACCGCTGGATCTCCTCCGTGCTCAACGCCTTTCGGCATCACTGCATTCAACACTGTAGTCTCTTAACTTGGTCTAGTGCGTTCTGGTAGGGTGCTCAACGCCTTTCGGCATCACTGCATTCAACACTTGTTGCAGCGAGCTC
>JANWVV010000213.1 GCA_025055795.1 Gemmataceae bacterium | reverse complement strand
GAGCACTAACGTGGAATTGTGACGCATTGAAGGGAGGGTTGCAGTGTTGAATGCAGTGATGCCGAAAGGCGTTGAGCACCATGCACGCCGCGTATTTGTCGACTACCTGTGGCACAAGGTGTTGAATGCAGTGATGCCGAAAGGCGTTGAGCACACAAACGCGGTGCAAGCTCCTAGCAGGGAGAGGGCGTGTTGAATGCAGTGATGCCGAAAGGCGTTGAGCACACAGCTTGCCCCGAAGCCCGCTCGGGGGGCGTCAGGGAAGTGTTGAATGCAGTGATGCCGAAAGGCGTTGAGCACTAAATAACCTGCCCCCAAGCCAATAATACCCGCAAAGTGTTGAATGCAGTGATGCCGAAAGGCGTTGAGCACGCAGGCCAGGATTTCGGACCCGCGAACCAAGGATAAGGTGTTGAATGCAGTGATGCCGAAAGGCGTTGAGCACCCAAAATCCATCTCGATCAGCTCAATTGTCAATACGATGTGTTGAATGCAGTGATGCCGAAAGGCGTTGAGCACAGGTTGAGGTAAGTTCTGATGCTGAGAGTGTTCGCGG
>JANWVV010000212.1 GCA_025055795.1 Gemmataceae bacterium | reverse complement strand
CCTGCCCCTCCTTGTCCTTCCTCTCCTGTGTTGAATGCAGTGATGCCGAAAGGCGTTGAGCACTTTATGTTTCCCATTTCCGACTCCTAAAAAGTTAAAAGTGTTGAATGCAGTGATGCCGAAAGGCGTTGAGCACATCTCATCAAAGAAAGGGTTCTTCTCGGGGCGAAAGTGTTGAATGCAGTGATGCCGAAAGGCGTTGAGCACTTTGGGGAGCTATAGGTACTCGTGGAATACCAGTTGCTGACGTGTGTTGAATGCAGTGATGCCGAAAGGCGTTGAGCACTTAAAAAGAAAGCCTTACAAGTGCTCCGATTCACGAGTGTTGAATGCAGTGATGCCGAAAGGCGTTGAGCACCTCCCAAATTGTGCCGCATCCATGCAGCTGATACCTTTCTAGTGTTGAATGCAGTGATGCCGAAAGGCGTTGAGCACGCGTCCCCAGTTTGATAGGACGTTTGAGTACAACTAAATGTGTTGAATGCAGTGATGCCGAAAGGCGTTGAGCACAAGCTTGAATGGCAAGCACTTGCCATTGAATCCGCCATGTGTTGAAT
>JANWVV010000211.1 GCA_025055795.1 Gemmataceae bacterium | reverse complement strand
CATCACTGCATTCAACACTATCCGTGCCCACCAGCGGAAGTCGCGTCCCTGGAGGTGCTCAACGCCTTTCGGCATCACTGCATTCAACACGAGGTGGCGGTGCAGGCGGTACAGGCAGCACGCCTTCGTGCTCAACGCCTTTCGGCATCACTGCATTCAACACAGCCCGGCGGAAAGGGGATACTGGATCACCTCAGTTTGTGCTCAACGCCTTTCGGCATCACTGCATTCAACACGTGACTCTCCAGAGGAAGGTAACGGTGGTGGCGTAGGTGCTCAACGCCTTTCGGCATCACTGCATTCAACACCTTGCGTAATTCAAGTTTCTTCAAATGTCGATGTAAGTGCTCAACGCCTTTCGGCATCACTGCATTCAACACCTGTATGCGGGAACACCGGTGTACGAAACTACAGTGTGTGCTCAACGCCTTTCGGCATCACTGCATTCAACACAGTGCCCAACGTCGATGCTACGCCACGTTGGGGCGTGCTCAACGCCTTTCGGCATCACTGCATTCAACACCCGGTGGCTGAGATAAAACTACCGAAACTA
>JANWVV010000210.1:250-559 GCA_025055795.1 Gemmataceae bacterium | reverse complement strand
ATTCACGCTGCTAGAAGATAAATGCCAAGTGTTGAATGCAGTGATGCCGAAAGGCGTTGAGCACGTTGTAATGCCTTTTTGGAGCAAACGACTTCTTATATCGGGTGTTGAATGCAGTGATGCCGAAAGGCGTTGAGCACGATCGGGTAAACCTGATCTACGAATTGATTAAAGACCGTGTTGAATGCAGTGATGCCGAAAGGCGTTGAGCACCGAGGTGGTCAGGGCTGGGTCAGGGGCGGACGTAGCCGCGTGTTGAATGCAGTGATGCCGAAAGGCGTTGAGCACCAAAAGCAGATGTTAAAGCTT
>JANWVV010000210.1:0-240 GCA_025055795.1 Gemmataceae bacterium | reverse complement strand
CGCGTGTTGAATGCTGTGATGCCGAAAGGCGTTGAGCACACTTCATATGACGGCGAAAAAATGCGATTTTACACCCTGTGTTGAATGCAGTGATGCCGAAAGGCGTTGAGCACCTCATTTTTTCCGCACCATTCATTATTAAGCCCTTTTATGTGTTGAATGCAGTGATGCCGAAAGGCGTTGAGCACCTCTTCTAAGGATCCAAAAATGGGTGATCATTCTAGTGTTGAATGCAGTGAT
>JANWVV010000020.1 GCA_025055795.1 Gemmataceae bacterium | reverse complement strand
TCTTCTCGCCCTTTGCCCGTAAGGCAAAATCGACATATCGACAAGCCCCATAAATGTCAGTCACGGGATACTGGGGCGTGAGAAGTAGTGCCTTCTCTGGACCAAATACCTGTGTAAACAATTCCGTGAAGAGATCCTCCGGAGCCGTGCTTGTCGCTCCGCGCTCGCTGTAGCTATTCATGTTCTGATCTCTCCGATTCAATCATCAAAAAGTTTACTTAGCCAATTCAGCCGTTACCAGCACAGTTGGCGCACTTTACACGTATGCGGAGCACTTTGGCGACACAGCCCACGCGATTGCAGAGCTGATTGATAACAGCATTCAAGCGAGAGAAGATTTGGAACCTCCAACAATCGTCGAAGTTCTGTGTGTGGATCGCGTGGAGTTGGTGCAGCAACGGCAACGACGACGTATCGACCGTATTGCAGTTTACGACAATGCATCAGGTATGGATGCCGCCACACTACGCATGGCCTTGCAGTTTGGTAATGGAACTCACTTGGTGCCTGAAAAACAGCGTGGAATTGGTAAATTTGGAATGGGTTTACCCAACGCCTCAATCTCACAATGCCGCAAAGTCGAAGTTTGGACTTGGCAAGGTCGAACCTGCCTTTACAGCTATCTTGACGTCGATCAGATCGAGAAGGGAAAGCTGCGTGAGGTGCCGGAGCCGCGTGAAGAGCCAATTCCCGAGTTCTGGATCGATCTTATCCAAGATGAGATCGGTCCGCATGGCACATTAGTCGTTTGGTCGCAACTCGACCGAGTGTCCTGGAAAAGCAGCAAAGCTTTGATTGATAATGCTGAGTTCTTAATCGGACGTATATACCGTTATTTTATCCACGACGGCAAAGCCAGGATTCGACTTGCTGCCTTTCAAGAAAAAGACGGTGAGTTGGAGTCGTACCATGACCGATTAGTTCGCGCTAATGATCCGCTGTACCTGATGAAGGGCACATGCGCTCCCGAGCCTTTCGACCAGGAACCAGCGTTTGACTTTGTCGGGGAGGAGATCGTCACGGTCAACTATCAAGGCAAAGACCACAATGTTATCTTGCGTTACTCCGTGGCAAAGCCCGTGGTGCGTCAGCCGCCGCACGGCGGCAGTTCTGCAATTGGTCGCCATGCGGCCAAAAATCAAGGAGTTTCAGTGGTTCGGGCGCGACGCGAACTTGAACTGAACAGGTCTTTTGACAACAGTTATGATCCGCGTGAACGTTGGTGGGGTGTCGAGGTTATCTTCGAGCCAGAGCTTGATGATTTGTTTGGTGTCACGAACAACAAGCAGGCGGCCACCGCATTCATGCAGCTAGACCTCGACGAGGACGCCAAGCATGAAAATCTCACTCCAGGTGAGTATCGAGAGCGACTGGAGGAGGCAAACGATCCACGCTTGGCTATGTACGAGATCTCGGCGAAGATCCAAAGGATACTGAACCGCACTCTACGTCCGCAAATTCAGCGTATGCGGGAAGGTACCCGCAAGGGGGGCGAAATCGCGCCACCACCAGGCTCGGCCGAGGAGATCGCAACGCGTGCCACTCGACGTTTACGTCAGGCTCACGGCGATAAAGGTCGGAGCGACCAAGACGAAAAACTGCCTCAAGACCGGCGTGAACAGGAATTAGAAAAAGAACTTATTGCTGAAGGTGTGCCTGAACAGCAGGCGAAAGAGATCGCCGTCGCTTATGTGCGGTCGAACATCAAGTTCCTGTTCCAAGAAGCGGAAATCCCGGGACCAGTCATCTTCGACGTCAAGTCAAAAGCTGGCATGATTATCATCAATATCAACACCAGGCACCCGGCCCGCGAACATTTATTCGAGTTATTGAGGCAGGAGAACCCCGATAGCGAAACACCGGCGCTGAAGGCTTTAAAACTACTTCTAAGCGCATGGGCACGCTTGGAAGATGAAGCCGGTCAGCAGCGGCGTCAGCAACTCGAAGATATTCGACAGGACTGGGGTAGGCTGGCGCGTGATTTTTTACAAGCAGCGTACGAATAATGATAAGTCATATCGGGCTGATCAATAGCAGCAACACCTGATTGCGAAAGTAACTAGGGTCCTCATCCTTATCTCTGCAGTGATGCGGCTGCTCTCGGCGGCCCGCTCAACCTGCCGAACCGGTGCATTGGTCTAAGGTACAATCGCAGAGGGGTGACTAGGTTAGGGCTGATGGACTTGACATGATCGAACTAATCTCAACACCCTCATAGCACAACTTGACCCAATGTGGTAAATTCCAAGTTTACAACAAAGACGGTGTTCCAAGCCGTGACCATCCTAATTGATTGAGGAACTAGTAGCCACGAGAAAGGCAAGATGTCGCTGCTTCCCAAGCAGGTAAAAATGCACAAGTGTGTTAAGGAAGGTCTTACAATTTTGGGCAAAAATTACAATTCGGATGGACGGTCACGCCCTGGATACTGAGCGTTCCACTCAACAAATTGTGGACCATCACTGGCAAAAGTGCCACTACGACCAACATCATGTGGGAAAAAAGGTGAAATCGGAGGGTTCCCAGGTCTTTTGGCATGCCAGCTGCTACCTACCAATAGCAACAGCGGTTCGCTTTCCCCCGGCGGATCGCCCTTCAGCCTCCGGTACAGCAGCGGTTCCTTTCCCCCGAGGACCGCTCAGTGAACTTCCCCCTCACGACCGGAGACTGAAACGTTGTTAGGTTCTGCTTCGTTTCCCCCCGAAGTGGAACCGCGGAGAGTTCCCCCCTCTCCAAGGTTGTTTGTCCAATTCTGTTCTCCTGTCTCCTGACACCTTCCCCCCTTCCGCCGCCTTCCCCCGGGCGGCGGCTCTTTTTTTTGCTGCTCGCCCGGTGGAAATAAATCCCTAGAGCCACTTCGCAGAGCTCAGCCAATTACATGAGCATGGGTCTGTCAATCGCCCAATAATCTTGAGGATCTGTATCACCCGGGTAGGTTAGCACTGTCCACTTGTTGTTCAGAAAACAGTATACGAATTTTAATTGCTAGAGCCGTCAGAAGTGGTGGCCGTGGATCGTTGGGGAGTGAAGGTGAGTACATCCTGATTGGGATCGTGATCGACAACGACCGTGTCGCCTTCGCGGACCTCACCGGTCAGTAATTTACGAGCCAGAGGCGTCTCGATTTCGCGTTGGATAGCACGCTTGAGAGGCCGGGCACCAAAGGCCGGATCGTAGCCGATGTCCACAAGATACTTTTTGGCCGCATCCGTCAGTCGCAAATTGATCTTGCGATCCTGCAAGCGTAGCTGCAAGCGGCTGACCTGAATATCTACAATCCGCATCAGGTCTGCTTCCGTGAGTGAGTGGAAAACGATGATTTCATCGACTCGGTTCAGGAATTCCGGACGGAAATGTCGCCGTAATTCTTCAAAGACCGCTTCCTTCATCCGCTCATAAAGATCTCCTTGAAACGCTCCTTTATACTGCAGGATCCGTTGACTGCCGATGTTGGACGTCATGATGACGATGGTATTTTTGAAGTCGACGGTACGTCCCTGACCATCCGTCAGGCGACCGTCATCCAGGACTTGCAACAACACATTGAATACGTCGTGGTGAGCCTTTTCGATTTCGTCGAAAAGGATTACCGAATAAGGGCGGCGACGCACCGCTTCCGTCAGTTGTCCCCCCTCTTCATAACCGACGTAGCCCGGCGGTGCTCCGATCAGTCGTGAGACGGTGTGCTTTTCCTGGTACTCGCTCATGTCGATGCGCACCATGGCCTTTTCGTCATCAAACAGTGCTTCGGCCAAGGCGCGAGCCAGCTCGGTTTTGCCTACACCGGTGGGCCCCAGGAAAATAAATGAACCAATAGGCCGGTTGGGATCTTTCAGGCCGCTGCGTGCGCGAATGACGGCCTCGGCGACTGCCTGAACGGCCTCATCCTGGCCTACAACCCGCTTGTGCAGCTCCTCAGCCAGGTGCAAAAGCTTTTGCTTTTCGCCCTCCATCAGCTTGGAAACGGGTATGCCCGTCCAGCGACTGACGACCTGAGCGATTTCTTCCTCACCTACTTCTTCCTTGACCAGCCGGTCCCCTTTACTCTGTTCGACCTCAGCTACAGCCGCTGCCAATTGTTTCTCCAGTTCAGGCAGCCGGCCATACTTCAGTTCGGCCGCACGGTTCAGATCATACTGACGTTCGGCACGCTCGATGTCCCGTCGCACTTGTTCGATCTGCTCCCGCAGAGCTTGGATTTTTTGCAAAGCTTGCTTTTCCGACAACCATCGGGCCTTGAGGGCATCCGCCTCTGCCTTCAAGTCACTCAGTTCTTTTTCCAACTTCTGGAGCCGGTCGCGGGAGGCGGGATCCGTCTCCTTTTTGAGGGCTTCCCGTTCGATCTCTAGTTGCATGACACGACGGAGCACCTCATCCAGTTCCGCCGGCATGCTGTCAATTTCGGTGCGGACCATGGCGGCCGCCTCGTCCACCAGATCGATGGCTTTGTCAGGCAGGTAACGGTCACTGATGTACCGATGGGACAACACAGCGGCAGCCACTAAGGCGGAGTCCTTGATACGCACACCGTGGTGCATCTCGTAGCGTTCCTTCAGGCCCCGCAAAATGGAGATGGTGTCCTCGACGGAGGGCTCATCGACATAAACCGGCTGGAATCGCCGCTCCAAAGCAGCGTCCTTTTCGATGTGCTTGCGATATTCGTCGAGAGTGGTGGCACCGATGCAATGGAGTTCCCCGCGGGCCAGCATCGGCTTAAGCAGGTTGCCCGCATCCATCGCTCCTTCCGCTTTGCCGGCTCCGACGATGGTGTGCAGTTCGTCGATGAACAGAATGATCTGACCTTGTGAGTCGGTAACTTCTTTGAGAACTGCTTTGAGCCGCTCTTCGAATTCGCCCCGATATTTGGCACCGGCGATCAACGCTCCCATGTCCAAGGCCACGATCCGCTTGTCCTTGAGTCCCTCCGGAACGTCCCCCCGCACGATTCGCTGGGCCAGACCTTCGACCACGGCCGTCTTGCCAACTCCTGGCTCCCCGATCAACACCGGATTGTTCTTGGTGCGGCGAGACAATACCTGGATGACCCGGCGGATTTCCTCATCCCGCCCAATGACGGGATCAAGCTTGCCTTGTTGTGCCAGAGCGGTCAGGTCCCGCCCATATTTCTCCAAGGCTTGGTACGTCTCCTCCGGAGTCGGTGTGGTGACTCGCTGGCTACCGCGTACTTCACGCAAGGCTGCCAGGAGTCGTTCCCGAGTGACGCCGAATTCTTTGAGGATCCGGCCGACGGCACCGGTGTCTTCCGTGGCGGCCAATAAGATGTGCTCGACGGAAACATACTCGTCCTTGAGTTTTTTGGCTTCGTCTTCCGCTAAGGCGAGCAGCCGCAAAAACCGTTGGGTGATCCGCGGCTCCACATTGGTGCCACTGACCCGAGGTTGACGTTCCACCTCCCGCTGGAGCTTGATGACCACTGCTTCGGGCGAAAGCCCTGCCTTACGCAGTATCGCGGGAGCCAGCCCTTTGTCCTGATCCAACAGAGCTAGAAGCAAATGCTCAGCATCGACCTGCTGTTGCTGCCAACGTGCCGCTAATTTGTGAGCCTCGGCTACGGCCTGTTGGGCTTTCTCGGTGAAACGATTCAAATCCATGGTATTTTCCCTTAGTTGCTTCGGTTCTGGTGCAAAACTGACGCCTCAAACACATCCTGCCTCTCAGTGTACATCCCTGCGTTTAACCTTGCCTGCACCCCGGCTCTAACCAGAAAGGCATGAGCGCTAACTGGTCACGGGGTATAAGGATCGGTTGTTAAGGTACTGTGTGCACCCTTTGGTCTTTGTAGCTTTAATCCTGCTTTTACCCTCTCCGGGTTGGTCAGCCTTTGTCGTGTTGGAGGGTCCGATGCAGCCAAAGGATTCATCAGGTGCGTGATCGGTTACTACTCAGACTGATTAAATCCGCTCTAACAGAGCCTCGGAACAGCCTGGGTTACTGCATTAGCTTTTGACAAAACGACTGCCCAACACCTTGCTCCCGATATACAGCCGCACATACAGGTGTCATACGAATCTGAGGCGGTGTTGGGACAATGCTATGGGATAGGGTATAGTGATCTGAGAGATTCCCAAGAGCACCTATTGTTGGAAAGTGGTTGTCGACTGAGTAAGGGACGGGCTATTGGGCACTTCCAGTCAAGCACAAAGCTTAACCGAGGGACTACATAAGGGTCACCAACAGAGCAAGCCTGGAACAGACTGCAGATAGGAGCGCTGTAAGAGGAGGCGAAAGGTTGGGCTGGGGGCTAGATTTGGCACGGCGTTTGTGTTGGGCTACAGTGACGGCGGCGATCGCCGCGGGGCTGCTGCTTACTGCAGACGCCCTTTGGCATCTGGCAGCCTGGCAACGGGGACTCGCTTTGGCAGCCTGGTGCACGCTCATGCTTGTTTTATTATGGCGGGCCGGTTCCGTGGCCTTCCACGCCAGCCAGCGGGAAGGGACGCCTCTATCGACACAACGGCGGATTAATCTAGCCGCTGCAGTGGCGAGTGCGGGAGCGCTTGTGTGCGTAGTAATCGCGTTGTTAACCTGGTCGGGGATCCACCATTACGCCCGGCGGCTGTTCTTGCCATGGACAGATGCCTCCAGTCCGGTTCCTTATCGTGTGGTGGTCACCTCCGGCGATGCGGCCGTTCCAAAAGGGGAACGTGTCACTCTCACTGGATATGTCGAGTGTGTGCTGCCCGATGCCCCGTGGCCTCCCGAAGTTTGGCTGGTACGTCAGGAGTTGGCTACTGCTGGTTTGCAACGCCTGCCCATGCGGGTGGAGCCTAATGGCGTCGTTCATCTTATGCAGGTGGCCGATGCGGACTTCCAGTATCGCCTGGAAGTGGCAAATGTCACCAGCGATTGGTGTCGCATCATCACGGTAGAACCGGTCGCGTTGACACAGCAATCATGTATAGTGATTGAACCGCCCGACTATGCCACATCTGTCAAGCCGCAGCAGCGGCATTTTCCAATATCAGACCAGACAGAGCTACGCATAACTGCCTGGCAGTACGGCACGTTGCAGGTGCGTGCCGTTTTTTCGCGTCCTGTGGCAACAGCGTATCTGGAATGGCACGGCGACGACGAGAGAGCCATCGAAGTGATACCATTGGTGCTGGATGAAAGTCAGTCGACCGGTACGGTCCGGTGGAGCGTAACGCGGAGTGGCCGTTGGAAGCTGGTAGCCGTGCTGGAACGTCAGGGGCGACGTTGGTACTCGGCCTGGAGCGGAGTGGTGGAGGTCGTAGCTGATCAGCCGCCCCGTTGGGTGCAGGTGAGCGGTCTACTGTCCTCACCTCGCCGCATCGCCCCCGGGGCTGTCCTGCCCATCCATTTTTGCGTCCAAGACGACTTTGGCATCGACCAGGCCGTTTTGGAGTACACTAGTGAACGCAAACCTTGGCCGGCCAACCTCATCATTCCCTGTGTGGCCCAGCCGGATGGATCATGGCAAGGAAGTTATGCTTTCTACATTGATGACCGGTTCCGGGAAGGAGACATCATCCGTTTACGGTTGCGAGTTCGAGACAACCGCCGTGGTGAACCGGTACCTGGCGGACCTCAAGAGACGATCTTTCCTCCTCACACCTGGTGTGAACTACGAGTGGATCGTACCGCTCCACCGCTCGAGGAGCAGAACATTCAGGTCCAACAGATATGGCTGCAGGAGGCGGCAACCACCCTGCGTCAGCAACTCAACGCCCTTGTGCGTACACTCCGACAGGTGCTCCAGGATAATCAGCTGACGCAGTGGCAGGAACACCACCGGGTTCTGCTCAGACAGGCAGAGGAACAATTTGCTGAGCTGCGGCTGCAATGGCAAGCGGTGCAACGCGAAGTCGACCTGCTGGTGGAGTTGGCCCACTTGCGTCTGTATTGCCACAACGTTCAGGATGGATTGGATCTGCTCCAACGCCAGGCGGAGCAGTGGACCAGGTGGTTGCCCCCGGCTGAATTACGCCAAAATCTTCATCGCTGTTTAGCAATCTTCCATCGACTCGATCAGCATCTGGTAACGTTGGAAAAACGGAACGCCTACCTGGCACAGGCAAGGCATCAGGCCTGGCAACTGCAGCGGTTAGCGCAACGATTGGACGCTTTAGCCCGCCAGGCGGAAAGGATGACCAAAGCGGATGAGAATGCACTGCGACAAGCGTGGGAAAACTGGCAACGCGAATGGCGGACCTGGTGCGAAAACACAACGGCTGTACGCACAGCGTGGGACGCATTGCTGACACAAGAATTGCGGCGAGTGCAGCAGCAATCTGAGGGAGTGATTTTCAGTCTTCAGCGACTGGTGCGGGCAGTTCAGACTATACATCGCCAGATGGAACGGCTCGTCGAACAAGGCTGCGTTCAGCAGATTGAGGCAGCTTGTGTCCATGCAGAGTATCTGGAACGACAGCGGGCGACCGATCCGCGCTTGCAAACTTGTCCTCCCCCTCGTTTGGAGCCATGGCAACGGGCTGTCCAATGTCTTCTCGATGGTGATCGTCTGGCTGCGTTGACGGAACTGGAACGTGCAGCCCTTGAGGCAGATGCTCAGGCGGATGGTCTGGCTCGTCAAGCGGTGCAATTAGCTCAGAAGTGGCAGCAACTGGCCCAAGTGCTCCGGCGGCAACGTACCTGTCTGGCAGCCCTGTCGCAAACGTCGCTGGCCATGTCGGTAGTTGTTGCTCCTGAGGAAAGGCACTTGGTGAACCAGCAGCGTCGGGCTCGCCGATTGGCAGACGCCGTGGTGCAAATCCTTGAGGAGGGTCGACGTCAGGGACAACGCCTAACCGTGACGACCGATTGGCTAGCCGCAGAATTGAACCTGCTGGCAGATTGGCTATCCGTGGGCGATGGACCAGAGGCGGCCCTCGCCGGTGAACGTGCCGCCATGTGGCTGGAGCTGACCCTAGCGGCTGAGCTGCCTGTTTGTTGCCGTCAACTGTTGGAACAACTTCGTCATGAGTTGTCTGTAGTCCGTGCCTACGGGCAGCACATGGCCTGTTCCCCAGCCATCGCGTTGCAACAACAACGACACGCTTGGCGCGACCTCCTGTTGCAATCACACCACCTACTGGAAGAATGGCGGAGGGTGCGGCAATCAGCTCCGCTCGCCTCGGCATTGGATCCGGCTAGCATCGCTCAGGTACTGCAGCATTGGCAAGCAGGGTATGAGAATTTGCGAGCGTGCGTGGATGGGGCCAATAACCACCCCCTGCATCGTCCCTCCGTTGAATGGTCGCCCACCATGCGACCAGAGTACCAGACGGCTGTCCGATCCTTCCAACAAGCAGTGGAGATTGCTACGGCTGTTGCATCGTCAGTTCATCCGTTGGAAGACCCGGCTATCGAACAGTGTGTCCGGACCTTGTGTCGGGTACAGAGGCTATTGACAGAAGGGTTGCCCGAGGGATCCGGTCCTGGTGAATGGGCGTGCCGCTGGCGCTATCTAGCCCAACTCCTCCGGGAAGCTGCCAATCAGCGGTTGGCCTTTTAGGAGGTTTTGGGATTATGAAATCGCCTAGGGCCTCCGTGCTGGCCAAATGATGACTGCAAATGAATGCGTTCGGAAGAAATTGGCTTGGTCAGCGTAAATGAGTTGGTTTTGGACGATCGAAATCGCTATTTTTGCCTCGCCCACTAATACCACACCCTCCACAGCCGGGGATGGTTAGCAGCAACACTCCTAGCAACGTCAATCGCCAGACCGTTTTCATGAGATCTACTCGGGTTGGATCTGTGACCAGAGGTTGGACCGCAAGGAATGTTTCCAGGCTATACGACATGCTACATAAGGAAGGTGTATAAATAATGGCAACATCCGGGGTTAGTGATCATAACCCCGGATGCCAGAAAAATCGCTCTCCGGTAAAGTTGCATCGACTCGATTACTTCTTTTCACCACCAGCGGGTTGAGTGGTACCGCTGGTACCGCCTGTAGCAGGCTTAGGAGCACCCGTCGGCTTGCTCTCGCCGCAACCACTGAACAGAGCCACACTGAAGGCCAATACCAAGAGGCTCAAAATACGCTTCATAGAGGTCTCCTGAAATTACTAAGCTAACCAAAAACTGTAAACCTTAACATTGGACTTGGACCGCCCAAGTCTCGGAAGCCACCAATTTAAATAATCAGCGTGATACTAGCCGAGCTAGTGTTACTTCTTCTCTTCCTTCTTTTCCTCTTGCTTCTTCTCTTCCTTCTTTTCCTCTTGCTTCTTCTCTTCCTTCTTTTCCTCTTGCTTCTTCTCTTCCTTCTTGTCTTCCTTTATTCCAGGACCACCAGAAGTCTTTTCCTTATTTTCGCTGGCCGCTGGCTTGGTCGGTTCAGTCTTCTTATTAGTAGCTTTCGTATCCGAGCCGCCGCCGCAGCCTACAACCACTCCCAAGCCAAAGGCTAGGGCCACCGCCAACAGAATGCGTTTCATAACTAACTCCCTATGAACAGAGGATTTCGGGTGAAGTACCTCAGAACGATATCCCACCTACCGATCCCGTCCGGTAGGTATCTCCTCTCATTTAGGTACTCCATCCATCACTGACGTATGATAAGATGCATTCTCCGGGATTTTATTCCCGATTTTTTTGCATTCCGATCGCCCTTCTTGGTTAGTGGTTAGTCCTCAAGATTTACTCGTGGATAATCTGGTATACGCAATAATGTGTCGTTTTGACACATAAGGATTAGCTACAGCCAGAAAGGCAATTGTTAGTATGAACAGCTACGAGACATTTCAAGCCGCTCGTCATGGCTACAAGCGAGGTGGCGAAGGAACCGCGTACGAGTTTTTGATGTATGCAAATGCTTTCATAGGGGATGAGGCTCTGCGGATGGCACCAAATAGGAATGAACGATACCAACATATCGGGTTGCCAATGGTTGCGCCAATGTCGGGAAAGGGTAAATCAGGGTTTAATGATCGAGTCAGCATAAGTTAAGACAAAGAAGCATTCCGCGAATAATTTAAGGGGAATAAATGGCGGCGTAGCGAGTCATTACTAGATGAGGCAAGCAAATGGCACCAGCCGCTGTTTATCAGCAACTAGTTGCCGATTATTACGAAGCCCTGTATCGCTTCGCCTACAGACTCAGCGGGTCGGATCATGACGCCCGGGACTTAGTTCAAGAAACGTACCGTCGAGCCTTTGAGGCTATTCATCAGTTGCGAGATGCGCGTGCGGCCCGGAGTTGGTTGATTAAGATCCTGTTGAATGTGTACCGACAGCAATACCGTCAGGAGGCGGGCCTGAGGTATTGTCCTCCGGAAAGCTTAACCGATCAGCAGGACACTCGGGGCGAGCCGCAGGATACTGCCTTTGACGGAATGCCATCGACCATTGATCCACAGCGGTTGCAACAGGCGATTCTGGAGCTGGATGAAATGTTCCGCCTGCCGTTGCTCTTGTTCTACATGGAAGACTATAGCTATCGTGACATAGCGGAGCAGTTGAGTATTCCGTTAGGGACAGTGATGTCACGCCTGAGTCGTGCCAAGGAGCACTTGCGGCGGCGTCTCCAAGCGGCGACGGCAAAGCCCTTGGGCAGTGTCGGAGAAGGTCGAAATGCGTTGTCATGAGGCGCGATGGTGGCTACATCTGCGCCGTGTTACTGGACCCGATGAACTCGGGCTAGAAGTTCTTTCTGCCCTCGAGGCCCACCTGCAAGCCTGTGACCGGTGCGCGGTGCTGAGTCAGCAACTCCTGAATTGGGAGCAAACACTCAGTGTGCAGTTAAAGCGTATTAGTGTTCCTGCGGATCTGAAGACCGCTCTGCTGACTCAAGCAGCGGCAGCTCACGGAAGATCCCTGCGTCTACGGTTGTATCGCCTCACTGCAGCGGCGGCCGCCGGGCTGCTGCTTGTGACAGGGGGGTGGTTAGTCTATCAGGCTAGTCGACCCGTCTTCGACCCGCAACAGCTCGTTTTGGATAACGATGCCTGGTTGCAAGACCCTGTTGATCGTCTGCAGACTTGGCTCCGGCAGGAAGGCCTGCCGCTTGAATTGCCGGAGCCTTTTGATGCCAATTTATTGGAGCAGGCCGGATACGAACGGGTCCAAGGGCATCTGGTTCCCGTCCTGGTATTTCGTCATCCGGAAAGAGCCGTCTGGGCGAAGGTATACATCTTGCGCCACGCCGGTCCTTTCCGGCTGGAACATCTGACCTCCGCGGATGCCTCCCATACCGTCGCTCAGATTGTCGAAGATCCGCAACGCTTCGGCAGAGTCGCCTTCGTGATTGTCTACCCTGCCGGGCCGGAGGGACTGCGTCCATTTCTCCGTCCCGTGCCTGCCTCCTCGTAAAAGCCACAACACAATTATCACTCCTGTCATGCTTTGACCACTTCATTGCACAACTTCACTGCACCCCAGCGCCGGGATTATCGCTTGAGAAGCCCTAGCGAAGTGATCGTCTCGTTAATTCGTCTGTCTGAATCGATTAGGATTGCATCATCGCCTGGTTATGACTGGCGATTTTTCCAAGGCACAGGTCGACCGAGAAGATGGCGGAAGAGAGCGTACCACTGAATGGCCAATAGTATCAGGACGCCTAGCGGGTGGAGCCAGGCGCTCCACCAGGGGTGATGGAATCGGAGGGCGGCGTCCAAGCGGACAGCAATTGTGGTTATGACAGCGATGACCCAGCAAGCAACAGGTAGAAAAACGGCAGATGCGGACGAAACACCAGTCGTTGAGGTTCGCTGCGGCTGGTTTTCGCCGGGTACAAAGGGCAGTAACGCTTCGAGGCATGTCGCGGTCAGGGAGTACAAACAGGCTACGAAGGGGACAATCTGGCCACACACAAGCAGGACCGTCCAGAAGCCGATTTGACTAGGATGGGCCATTCCCTCTGTTGCATTTTTGGCCAAGCCACGCCACACCTGAGAGGCTGAATGATACATGCGGCAGCAAGCGAGATCGACGACATCGGCAATGTCCGTATGCAAGCCAGCGCGGCGATATGCTCGTGGCAAAGTCAGACCGTCGTGCCGCGAATTGCGAATGGCAGCGTGCCCTCCTGCCTTCCAGTAGGCGGTATGTGTGGTCAGAAACCATTGGCCGCAGCCCGCACCCAATCCCGGCCAGGGCTTGCGACGCATCCAGGCAAGGGGCAAAAACCCGAGCAGGACCCAATGGATTAAGGGAAGTACCAGTTTTTCCATCCAGGTTCCGGTGAGTTGGCGAGGAAAACCACTGACCAGGTCTGCCTGACTGTCGTGCAGAAAGCGAACCATTCGAGCCAGAGCGTCCGGACTCAAGTGGACGTCGGCGTCAAGAAAAGCCAGATAGTCGCCATCGGCATGCTGAGCCAATTGGTAACAGGCAAATTGCTTACCACACCATCCATCCGGTAGTGGTTGTCCTTTGATCAATCGTACACGGCTATCTTGCAGGGCCAACTGTTGGACCAACTCGGCTGTGCGGTCGGAGGAATGATCGTCCAGAACTATGACCTCCAGTTGTACTCCTTGGGACGCCAAAACGCTTTGCACGCAGGGAACAATGTTGTGTTCTTCATTGCGTGCGGGGATAAGAACCGATACCCTGGGCAGTGGTGCGTTATCGCTTGCTTGCAACGCCGCTGGAGCTGGAGGACGGAACAATCCCCGGTTACGGGCATACAACAGTACGGGTAGCAAGGCACAAAGCAAACAAAAGGCGGCCAGTGTTGTCATGGTTTCATAGCTATTGTTTCATTACGATCGCGGGTTGGAGCAGACTTATTGTTTGATGATATACCGGATTATGGGTGGGTAGATGATCAAGGGGTTCAAGGTGTCGGCAAACCTGGGCAGTCGTGACTCAAGGAGCCGGGTTGGGGGGACGCATAATGGCGGCGTGTTCGGGCTGGTAACGCTGGCCGCGGAGCCAGCTTCGTACTCGTTGCCAGCGACCGTACCAGCCTGCCACGCCGCAGTGTCCGCGTAGCAAAGTAGTAAATTGCTGCTCATCGCGGCTGATCGATTCGGTGGCCAGTTGGTCCATGGTTTGGGTCAGGGCTGCTGTGACCAGCTGCAACCACTCCGCAGGTGCAAGCCGCTGTGTTGGATCTACGGCCAGGGGTGTGCCGATCCGTACTAAGGCTTCAGGCGTTCGTTCGGTCCAGAAAGGGTACTCTAACGCCAACGGCACAATCCACCCTTTGTTCATACGGGTCGCCAGGTGAGCCACACCGGCTTGCAGTTGCACCGGTCGCTGACGGACGTCCGCGAAGCGTCCCTGGGCTGTGACCCACAAAACATGGCGATCGCGGCTCAGGATCGCCTGACCATAACGCAGGAATGTGACTGCACCACGGTAGGTGTCGGGTTCTATTCCCACAAAACCCAGACGCTGGAGAAAGGGATAACGCTTCAAGGCTTTGTTATCGATCACGGCAAAGTGTTCGTAATGAGGCAAAAAGCTGCTCAGGAAAACTCCCAGAAGTGGATCCCACCAGGAGGGGTGATTCAAAACGATCAGTAGGGGCAGATCGGTCGGAAGAGGCCAGGGGCTGCCGCCACGGGACAGACGCACAGCATGAAAGTGACGAGCCAGGTACCGACGCACGTAGCGGCGGAAACCACGGATCAGCCACAACCAGCGGTGCGGCAAAGGGGGCAAGTGGCGGTCCGTTGAACTGTCCGTGTTGTTGATAACTGTCGTGGTCATGTTCTGGTAGCACCAGTCAGACGATCCGGTGCAGTGACCGCTATGGCAGGAGGTTGTGGGGTGACAGTTGGGCTCAAATCCCGGTTTAAAGTGTCGGCAGCGATCCAACCTGACATCAGAACCATCGGCATCCCAGGGCCAGGATGCGCAGCCCCTCCGGCAAAGTATAACCCACGCACGTCAGGTGAGCGATTGGATGGTTTGAACGCACCTCCCCAGCGTCCATGACTAGCCAGCCCGTAAATTGCCCCGTTCAGCACGCGATAGCGTTCATGGATATCTTGGGGAGTCAGGTGCGATTCCCAAACAATCCGTTCTTCGATGTCGGGCATCTGTCCAGTCGTTTGAAGCTTGCGCAGGATCACCCGGCGGTAGTGGGGCAGCATCTGACGCCAGTCATGGTGAGGCCGCAGGTAGGGGGTATGTACCAGAACGTACAGGGCCTCGCCACCGGCAGGGGCAACTGTGGGATCGGTGCGTGCTGGTGCTGCCAGATAACAGGTCGGGTCGGACGCTGGTTCGCCACGCTGATAAATGGCTTGGAATTCTTCGTGCGGGTCCTGCGAAAAGACAAAGTTGTGATGTAACAAGTGGTCGTAACCGCGTCGTAGAGCCAGGAAAAGAACCACGCCGGAGCAGGCCGGTTCATAGCGGCGACGCCGCTCAAAACGCCGGGTGACTTCAGGAGCCGTCTCTGCAAGCAGTTCCCGGTGCGTGCGGACACTATCGGCATTGGAGACAACAGCGCGCAGCGGAATGACTTCCCCTGTCTCCGTTTCTACCCCACGCACCTGCTGTTGCTTGTTGTCTACCAGGATGCGACGTACTCCCGTCTGAAGCCTGACTTCAACATTCAGACGTTGGGCCAGACGGATTAAAGCTTCGGCTACGGCGCGGACACCCCCGAGCGGATACCACACCCCTTCGTGGATCTGCATGCTCGCTATGCCACAAAGAACAGCGGGTGATGCCTCCGGATTGGATCCAACGTATTGCGTGAAGTGATCCAGCATTTGAGCAACGCGTGGGTCAGGGGTGTAGTGTCGGACTGTCTGTGCTACCGAATACCCCATTCGCATGCGGAGAACGTCCCAAAGAACAGTCGGTGAGCCGTTGAATTTGTAGTCAAACATGTCCCAGATACTGCCGATCGGTCTCCAGAAGTAATAGCGGTCGGAGATCTGATGCATCCGCTCGGCAAACCGTATGAATTGACGGTAGCACTCGCCGGGGGGACTGGTGCGATGCCTCTGCTCGTTGCCCAAACAACGGTTTAGACTGGCGGCCATTTGCTCGACGTTTTCATGCAGATCCAGCACAGTGCCGTCGGTATAAAAGCACCGCCATTGCGGGTCCAAGCGGACCAGTTGAAGGTAATCGTCTAAAGGCTGACCGGCTTCAGCAAAGATCCGCCGCAGGACACTGGGTAAGGTGAGAATCGTCGGCCCCATATCAAAGCGGTACCCTTGGTGTTCCAGGACGGCCGCTTTACCGCCGAGCCACGCATTTTTCTCGAAAAGGATTACACGATGGCCCCGGGCCGCTAACGTACAGGCTGCAGCCAGGCCGCCCAGGCCACCACCGATGACCCCTGCCCGCTCGGCATCCGTTCGCACCACGGTGTCCCTCCTTTTCTCGTACCGTTTTTCGGTGATTAAAAGTGGAGTGTCACTATTACGCGGCAATCATAGGCGTCCACAAGCGGTATTTGGAGTCTAGCGTCTGATCCCCGGGGTTAGCCGTATGTGTTCATCTATTAGATTTACTCTTTAAGCAGGTTTTTGTTCCAATCCGAGTTTTACTCTTACCTGAAACTGAACGGTACGGTGCTCTTCTGGTTGTAGGTGACAACAGGTCACTTACAGCAGGCTCTTTATTTTTGGGTTATGATGGAAGAAGTGTATTCACGTTGTCCAATGGTACAGTAGCGTTAGAGATCGCATTATAAGAGCTCTTGGAGGCAATATGCGTGCAAGCCGGCAGGTTGGCGGTAGCTGTTTGATTGGAATCGGCTTCGCAGAAATCGTCGGCGGTTCCAGGTTCTCCAAGCCAAGCGGTGTTATAACCCAAGTCCTGCAGCAGCAGTCGGCTACTTATACGAGCCGACTCATAAATGACTGGCAGACCACTGCCGGGATGGGTGCCTCCGCCGACCAGGTACAAGCCGTCGAGTTCCTCAAAACGGTTGTGAGGGCGTAGATGAAGCATTTGTGACCAGGTATGAGCCAGGTTAAAAGTGGCACCCCGGTAAATGGCATAGCGGTGCTCCCAGTCCGCAGGAGTGATCATCCGTTCGACCACAATCCGGTCTTCCACATCGCCTAGACCGATCTTGGCCAATTGTCGAAGGATGTGTTGGCGGAATCGACCTGATTCGCGTGTCCAATCGATATTCCGGTGCTGGTGAGGCACGGGTACAAGTATGTAGAGCGTGCTGTGCCCGGAGGGAGCGAGGGGGGGATCGGTTACGCAGGGGTTCTGAACATAGAATGATGGTTCCTCAGAGAGGATGTGCCGTTGTTCAATGTCTTCTAGGTTGCGTACGTAATCCGCGGCACAGTGGATGGTGTGGTGGGGAAGTTCCGAGTAGGTTCCGCGAATTCCTAAATATAGCATGAAGGTCGAACAGGAGAATTTCTTGCGTTCCAGCTTCTGATCGCTCCAGCGGCGACGCAAATGATTGGGCACAAGGCGAGTGATGGCGTAGGCAAAATCTGCGTTTAGTACAACGGCGTCGGCTTGGAGAGTGCGGCGACCCGTACGGACTCCCACTACCCGGTGTCGGTCGATAATCAGTTCCTCGACGGGCTCGTTCAGGTGGATGGTTACACCCATTTCCTGGGCGATGCGGGCCAGGGCCTGGCTGACGGCACCACAGCCCCCGTAAGGATGCCACACTCCATATTCGTATTCCAGGAACGACAGAATCGAAAATAGACTGGGGCACTGGAAGGGGGACATACCCAGATATTTTGATTGGAAGGAAAAGGCCAGGCGTAAGCGTGGATCCTGGAAGTAGTCCTGGAGCAATCGATCCAGTGATTTCCAAGGTTTAAGCAAGGGTAACAATCGGGCCATTCGCCAACGGAGAACGTCCCGCCAACTGGAAAATGGTTGCTCCAGACAGGGACGAAAAGCGGCGAATTTGTGGCGGTTGTCCTGCAAGAAGCGGCGGATGTGTGGTACGTCTGCCGGACTGAGGCGGGCGACCTCAGCTTCAAGCCGTTCCAGATGGGGTGTGGCGTCGATGTATCCTCCTTGTCCAAACGAGATGCGGTACTGCGGGTCCAACCGGACCATGGGAACCTCATGAAACAGGTTCCGTCCGATCAGGCGGAAGATACGTGCTAGCACACCAGGGTGGAGAAAAAAGGTAGGACCAAGGTCGAAGCGAAACCCCTGCACCTCCAGGGTTGAGCATCGGCCTCCCACATGAGGTAGACGCTCAAACAACACGACACGCAGGCCCGCATGAGCCAAAAGCAGAGCTGCGGCCAGCCCTCCCGGTCCGGCACCTATCACTGCCACCGTCGAGCTGCGGCCACGGCGGTGACCGGAGCCGTTAAATCTATTCGATAACCATTTGGACGAGATCATGCGGTAACACGTTCCGTGATGTTTATGGTCCTTCCAAGGTTACCGTCGTTTGAACGCCTCTTCTTTATTAAGAAAGACATACTATCCATAGTCGGCCGTTGGGTGCAATTCAAGTTCCTAAGCTGACATAAAGCTGGTAGCTTGGAACGACATAGCGAGCAATGGCTTCAAACTTTGAGATGTGCCTTGTCCCTCTGCAGGTGCTTTGCCAAGACGATGCCTCAGAGCTGCTTGACTAGAGTTCAAAGCGGGGATTAAGAAATCGAAATTTGAGCCCTAAGGTATTAGGGCAACCACAGAGGGGGTAAAAGTCTTTTTGCTGAAGCGATAGATTGGAAATTACTAGGATGCAGTGCGGAAAGGAGAAAGATGATCGAACCGCGCTGGCGATTGCCCACTCTAGGGTGCCTATCGGGCCTACGGCGAATGTGTACGATTCAAACAGAATCGAATTGGTTATTCGATGCGGGTGATCTCCAGTAATGTTTTGAGAAATTTTTCGATACCTGCGTCAAATTGTCGCTGGCGGAAGTCTTCGAGGAGCTGCTGATTAAGCCTAGCGTGCAGGTCAACGGGCCAAGCCGGGATGTCTCCTTTCCGCTCGACTAGTACGCTCGCCGGTAGGCGGGTGATAAGCACGTATAATCCTTTCTGGAAATCCAACTCAGCCATCCGTTGCTGTGCGTACTTGCGGAGACGCGCTTGGCGTTCAACCGGGTTCAGCTCAGCCACCTTGCGAACATCTTCGACGGGCAGTCGTTCATATGTTTCAACAACCAGATCAATTTCTTTTTCAAAGTACAGGGCCGCGGCAACATTTTGGATTTGTTTCCAAGTTCTTGCATCGAAGAATCTACCTTCATCTTTGCTGATCAGGTGCTGATAACGGGGCAGAGCCGCCGGGTTGGGTGCCGTGGATACATCAATCTCCGACTTGATCGCCTGGACTTTAGGACTGAACAACAATCGCCGTACATGAGAGATATCTATGAACCGTGTAATTGGGTTAACCTTTGAAGGAGACAGCATTCCTTGGGCGACTCCCACCAACTCTGAGTTGTCATTAACTACAGGTCCACCACTATTTCCTGGATTGAGAGCGGAATCTGTTTCTACAACTTTGGCTCGATGGTTTAGCATAAAATGTATATTTTCCCCCTTTTCGGCAACTATGATTCCGCCGTAAAATGACATGTGTAAATCAAATAGCGATTTGTAATTTTCAGGTTCTAATAATCTTCTTATTCTTGGAACGGTTAACAGATTACCTTGCCATTCATCATTAAAAACTTGACGCACACGACCAGAAGTATAATTCCAAAGTGCCCCACTAGCCCCAGGGTTGCCCACAGTATGTATGGTTTGCCCTGGTACTACACTCCCCTTGGCCAATACCAACGCAGGTATGCCCGGTGGGATATGCATAAGACGCACTAATGCCAGATCCGTATTTGCATCTACCTCAACTACTTTTCCTAGTATAGCCTTGTCAGGCGTATAAACTTTACGGTCTGCTACAACTTTCCCGTTGTGGTCATAAATTGGGAAAAGGATGTAGGCCGTGTTGCCTGGTTTGCCCACTACATGAAAGTTGGTTAGAACCAAGCGACGCCCGCGGTCAACTAAGGCACCGCTGCCTTGGCCTAATTGGGTCAAGATCAATGTGGAGGAAGCGACTACTTTTCGGTAAACTGTTTGGCCAATGTCTTGTGGAGGTACCGGCTTACTCTCGATACGTTGCCCTTTGGCCAAACCGACTAGAGGGATTAGTAATAGTGCGGCTACCTGCAGACCTCGGTGCTTCATAATATGGTCTCCTTAGCTAGAGATATTGTCGGATTGGTCCTATCGCGTGACGACAGTTATCTTACTCTTAAGGTCTGCGCCTACTGATGAAGTATACTTGCTCCTACAAGAAAGTGCTAGCAAAAAGTGGGGCAAATGGTTCTGATGACGATCAGATTAATTATCAGGCCAACTATCTGAACTGTTCGAAGAAGATGATTGCCCCATCATTTTTGATCTCGAACGTTTCAACGTCTCAATAATCGATGTAAGTGAACAGAGGCCGGGTATTATCGGCGTTGCACCGCTAGCCGTAACGAACGGGGGAGACTCCTAGCGACGACTTATCTCAGTAGCATGCTAGTCTTAGAGTTGTGTTAGTTCCTTGCGTTTATCCCCTCAGCCTGATTCTGGACAGGGACAGCTGCTACAACTTAGGCTTCTAAATGGCCATCAGACGGGAGCTATGCCACGCGTTCGTTCCCACCATCTAGATAGCTGCTACCTTGCTGACACGTTAGACGATTTGCTCAGGAATAAGCAGCTTCTGCCTACAGCACACGCACGTGCCCAGTTAGTCTAGTAAGCGCCTTTAAGGTAGTTTTTCGAGTGGTGATTGACGTAACTTCCACATCTTTAAGGGGAAATGTCAACAATTCCTTCGTTAACGCCCAGAGGGGTACACACGTGGCATGTGAGTTGCGGGGAAGGTGTCCAGAAATTGAACCGGCGTGTGGTGAACACTGATCAACTAACCAGTAACGTGGTGTTCCGCATGATTGCAGTGCGGCCCGGTTGGGTTTATCTGGTAGGGGCAGGTCCTGGAGCAGCAGATCTAATCACGTTGCGGGGACTTCGTGTTTTGCGGGCTGCCGATGTTGTGCTATATGACGCTCTCGTCAGCCCTGATTTGCTGCGCGTAGTACGTGATGATGCAATACTGATCAGTGTTGGTAAGCGTGGTTATTGTGTGGGCAGTACTCAGCAGGAAACGATCCACGAGACTTTGATTTCCTGGGCTCAGGCTGGCCGAGCAGTGTGCCATCTGAAAGGAGGCGATCCGTATGTTTTTGGTCGTGGTGGTGAGGAAGCGGAAGCCTTACGTGCAGCAGGAATTCCTTTCGAGGTAGTTCCTGGAGTCACTGCGGCCCTGGGGGCTTGTGCCGCGGCGAAAATTCCCTTAACCCATCGTGCGGTAGGTTCAACCGTTGTTCTGGCCAGTGGTCATCATGATCCGGAAAGTGCAAAGTGCACACTGGATTGGGAAGCCTTGGCACGGTTGGGAAATATCGTTTTTTATATGGCTAGCCGTCATCGAGCGGCTATTGCCCGTCGCTTGATCAGCCAAGGTATAGATCCGCATACACCTGCAGCTATTATCGTCAACGCTACTACCCCGGAACAAAGTTTTTGGGTGACAACCCTGGATGAAGTGGCCACTTCATTAGTAATGCCAGCGGAAATGGGGCCTAGCCTCTTTTTGGTAGGAGAGTGTGTCCGCCGTATCGGAGGAAACACTAGCCTGACACTTTGCGAGCACCTCCTGGAGGAGGCTACCGTATGAGTCTTTTCAACAAGGATGGAAGCACCGCCGTTGTAAACCAGGTAAGCCATCGGTCACGTCTGGTTGTTATCGGCAACGGTATGGCTGGTGGACGACTTCTGGAAGACATTCTTGCGTGCGACCCGAATCGTTTTGCCATCACAGTCTTCGGTGAAGAGCCATACGGTAACTATAATCGTATTCTGCTTTCGGATGTGCTTAATGGTACACAACAACCCGAAAATATTTTTTTGAATCCGCTCTCGTGGTACGTGGAGAACGGTATAACACTGCATGCTGGGCGGAAGGTAGTTCGCATCGACCGCGAGAACCGGTTGGTGCAAGCCGACGATGGTCATAGCGAACCGTATGATGTGCTGGTCATTGCCACGGGGAGCCGGCCTTTTATTCCCCCTATTCCTGGGACAACACTCCGCGGTGTTTTCGTCTTCCGGACGCTAGATGATTGCCGACATATAGCCGCCTATGCCCAACAATGCCGGCATGCGGTTGTCATTGGGGGTGGGTTGCTCGGCTTGGAAGCTGCCAAGGGTCTGATGACTCACCATTTGGAAGTTACGGTGGTGGAAATGGCACCTTGGCTAATGAGTCAGCAATTGGATGAAGCTGGCGGCAGGGTGCTTGGCGAAACCATTTCCCGATTGGGGATTCATGTGCTTACCGGTGTAACGACGCGGGAAATCGTTGGTCATACACATGTAGCTGCTATTCGCCTGAGCGATGGCACGGAGATCCCCGCTGATCTGGTGGTCATAGCGGCAGGAATTCGCCCGAATATTGACTTGGCACGAGAATGTGGCCTGCATTGCGAACGAGCTATCGTGGTTGATGACCAGTTACGGACGAGCGACCCCCACATTTATGCCGTAGGTGAGTGCGTGCAACACCGGGGCGTTGTTTACGGCCTGGTGGGTCCCATCTGGGAACAAACACGCGTACTGGCTCAGGTGTTGACAGGTCATAATCCCCAAGCCCAGTATAGTGGTTCGCGTATCGCTACTCGTTTGAAGGTAATGGGAGTCGAGTTGGTTAGTCTAGGGCGTATTCACGATGTCCAGCCGAGTGATGAGGTTGTCCAATTCAGCGAGCCAGCCCGGCAGGTGTACTGGAAAGCGGTGATTCGTAACGGACGTCTCCAGGCCGCCTGTCTATTAGGGGATTTGGAACCTGCTGATAAACTGCTACGCCTATTCCAACAGGGCACCATGGTTCCAGAGCGGCGTCTGGAAATCTTCTTTCCTACGCCTGCCTCCCCACGCGTTACCTTGGCTGATCTGCCTGACGATCAGCAAATCTGCGACTGCAATGGCGTGAGCAAGGGTGTTATTGTCGCGGCCATTCGGCAAGGAAAATGCACCTTGCCAGCCATTGGTAAGGCTACCCGAGCAGGTACCGGGTGTGGGAGTTGTAAAAAGATTATTAAGGGTCTGATAGAATGCTACGCTGAGACGGTGACCCCCGACCCCAGTGAAGACTGGTACGTCCCAGCGGTTCCTATGGACAAACCCACATTAGTCGCCGAAATCCGTCGGCGGGGACTTAAAAGTGTCTCGGCTGTCCTGCGCGAGCTAGGACAGGGTGAGGACGAAAAAAGTAAAAATGGCCTAGCCTCATTGCTGAAAAGCCTCTGGGGGAACGAATACATTGACGAACGGGATGCCCGGTTCATTAATGATCGGGTTCATGCTAACATCCAGAAGGACGGCACGTTTTCCGTGGTTCCCCGGATGTATGGGGGAGTGACCACACCCGACGAGCTGATCCGCATTGGCCAGGTGGCCAAGAAGTACCAAGTGCCGATGGTAAAGATCACAGGGGGCCAACGGATTGATTTGTTGGGAATCCGCAAGGAAGACCTGCCGAAAGTCTGGGCCGAGTTGGGAATGCCTAGCGGGTACGCCTACACCAAGGCACTACGTACGGTCAAGACGTGTGTTGGGAGCGAATTTTGTCGTTTCGGTCTGAATGATAGTACACAATTAGGGATAGCAATAGAAAAGCGTTTCCAAGGATTTGAGTTCCCTGCCAAAGTGAAGATGGCTGTCAGCGGTTGCCCGCGTAACTGTGCTGAGGCCACGGTCAAGGACGTCGGTGTAGTTGCGATGGAAGGTGGGGAGTGGGAAATTTCGATTGGTGGGGCGGCTGGTGCTCATGTACGCAAATCAGACGTTCTCTGTCGGGTCCGAACGCGAGAGGAAGTCCTCCGTATCATCGGGCGCTTTCTTATTTACTACCGGGACAATGCGAAGTGGTTGGAACGTACCTATGATTTTGTCCCGCGGATAGGCCTGGAGAAGATCCGCGACATTGTTGTCCACGACAGCCTCGGCTTGGGGGCTTACTTCGATGCGGAAGTGGAAAAATTGGTGGCTAGTTACGTTGACCCTTGGCTCGAACGGGAACAACCGGCCTATGAGGGACAGTTCGAAGGTGAAACACGCATCCCCTTACCGTTGCTAACCTGAGAAGTCATCCTTCCAGAGCAACTATCCTCTCCTTTTTGTCGAACTCCCAGCAAAACCTCTCCCCCTGCTAGTCCAGTAGACCAAGCTGTCACCCTGAGTTTTGAGATAGCTAGACATAGGTTGAAGGAATTTATGTAGCTGAAACAAGAGGGGAGACCATGTCATTTTCTGACGATTTCCAATATGTGGTAGTGTGTCCAGTCTCGGCTATTCCCTTGGGGATGGGTCGGGCTTATCAGATCGGCTCAGAGCGAATTGCTCTATTCCGCACTCGCAGGGGAAGGATATTTGCCACGGCGCAAGTATGTCCTCATCGGGGTGGTCCTCTGGCTGATGGTATGCTTGTCGGAGAACAGGTTGTTTGTCCCCTCCATGCGTTCCGTTTCGACTTGCATACCGGCGCATGTGAGCAACAGCAGGTGTGCTCGCTGCGAACCTACCCGGTTCACGTGACCCCTGACGGGTTCGTTCACGTGGGGATCCCTCTTTCCAACTCGGGTTCCACTCAGTGCAGTGACAGGTCGGCTGTAGTTTGACTCATAGAAAGGAATATGCCGTGCCTGTTTCCCTCCCTCAACTAGATGTTGCGGCAGCAGGGCGAACCAGTTGCCCCTTTTGTGCTTTTCAGTGTGGTCTGATCATCACAGAAGGGGCAGATGGATGGTCTGTCAGTGGCGATCCTCATTTCCCTGTTAATCAAGGTCGGTTGTGTATCAAGGGTTGGAGCGCCGCAGAAATGCTCCGTCATCCGCAGCGGCTTTATCAGCCATTGCTCCACGGGCAAGCCGTGGATTGGAACACTGCTTTTGATTACGTGGCGGAGCGTCTACGACAGGTCCAACAGCGTTCAGGTCCAGCCGCTGTTGCGGTTTTTGGCTCGGGTGCATTGACAAACGAGAAAGTCTACTGGTTGGGCAAATTCGCCCGTCTAGTCTTACGTACCCCGCACATCGATTACAATGGCCGCTATTGCATGTCGAGTGCTGCAGCGGCCAGTTTGCGGGCCTTTGGCATCGACCGTGGCCTTCCCTTCCCAATTAGCGACATACCCCTGGCACGCACCATCCTGCTTGTGGGCGGCAATCCCTTCGAGACTCTGCCGCCGATGGCTTACTGGTTTGAACAACAGCGTCGCAATGGTGGACGCTTGATTGTTGCTGATCCTCGGCGTTCAGCCACGGCCCGGACTGCTGATCTGCATCTCCCCGTTACCCCAGGCAGCGATCTGGCCCTGGCTAATGGCCTGCTATTTATCGCTATCGAGGAAGGTTGGATCGATCAAACCTTTGTACGCACGCGGACCAATGGTTTCGACTCCGTATACCGTACCGCTTTACAATATCACCCTGCCTGGGTCGAACAAATCACTGGCGTTCCTGAAGCAGCCATGCGGCAAACCGTTCGCTGGCTGGCCGAGAAACCCTCCCTGATTCTGACGGGCCGAGGAGCAGAGCAACACAGTAAGGGTGTGGATACGGTACTAGCTTTCATCAATCTAGCGTTGGCCTTGGGTCAGGTGGGACAGCCCGGAGGCGGTTATGCTAGTCTAACAGGTCAGGCAAACGGACAAGGAGGTCGGGAACACGGTCAGAAAGCTGATCAGTTGCCCGGGTATCGCCTGATCGAGGTGGCAGCCCATCGAGAACAGGTAGCCCGTCTCTGGGGGATTGACCCCAGCGTGTTACCTAGCAAAGGTTTAAGCGCTTGCGAACTTCTTCAGAACGTGGGGCAGCCAGATGGTATTCAGGCTCTGCTTGTCCTGGGCTCAAACCTGTTGGTGGCTTCTCCTCACATAGCTCCCTTGCGGCAGCGCTTGCAGAAGCTGGAACTGCTGGTGGTCTGCGATACATTCCTGAATGAAACCGCACAGCTTGCCCATGTGGTACTCCCTACCACCCAGTGGGCGGAAGAAGACGGCACCGTTACGAATCTGGAAGGGCGGCTAGTGCGCCGTCGGCGGATTATTACTCCACCTCCTGGTGTGCGGAGTGATCTGGACATTCTGCAAGGCTTAGCCCAACGGCTAGGTGCCGGTCAGTATTTCCCGTCTTCTCGTCCCGAAGATGTATTTGCTGAGCTATGTCAAGTCACAGCGGAGGGACTTGCTAACTACGCAGGTTTCAGCTATGAGCGGTTGGAGCGTAATGATAGTTTGTTCTGGCCCTGTCCCGATCCGGAACATCCCGGTACTCCGTATTTGTTTGCAGATCGTTTCTATCATCCTGATGGTAAGGCACGCTTTTGTGCTGTTGAGTACCGCCCGGCTGCTGAGGAACCCGATTGCGAATACCCCCTGTACCTAACCACTGGGCGGCAATTGGAACAATACAATTCCGGTGCCCAGACGCGACGTCTGAATCGTTTGTGCCGCGCTAGGCCTGTAGCCACTGTACAGATCCATCCCGAGGTTGCAGCGCGATACAACATCCGACCAGGCGACGCTGTTCTGATAGCTACGCGTCGTGCCCAGGCTACCTTCATTGCCGAGCTAACTCCGGAAATCCGTACGGATACGTTGTTTGTCCCTTTTCACTGGGGTGGTGCCCAGTCTGCCAACCTCCTGACGAACGCAGCGTTAGATCCGGTCAGCCGCATGCCTGAGTTCAAAGTGGCCGCCGCCCGCATCGTGGAGGTGTACCCGGGGAGTGTACACCCCTCTGACTCCGTGGAGACGCTATGAGTGGAACCAGACCTACGCGGTTGGTTATTGTAGGTAACGGAATGGCTACCGCTCGTCTTCTCGACGAGTTGCTCCGCCGTGACGGCCTCCGTCAGTTTCGAATAACGGTTTTTGCTGAGGAGCCTCAAGGTAGCTACAACAGAATCCTTTTGCATCGATTGCTTACGGGAGGCACCCTCGAAGACATTGTGATCAAACCTCCGCGCTGGTATGCAGAGCATGGGATTGATTTCCTTCCGACTGTGGTCACCGCAGTGGACAGGGACAAACGCCAAGTGGTTACTAATCAAGGACTTACCTGTCCTTTCGATGTGGCCGTGTTGGCTACGGGTAGTCGACCGCTTATTCCCCCGCTAGCCGGGTTGCAGCTGGATGATGGTTCCTGGTGCCAAGGAGTAGTACCCTATCGCACCGTTCAGGATTGCGAACGGTTGCGTCCGTGGATAGAGCCTGGCCGCCGAGTCGTTGTGCTGGGGGGTGGGCTACTCGGTCTTGAGGTTGCCAAAACCCTGACAGAACGTCGGATGCTGGTGACAGTGGTCCAAGCTGCTCCGTGGCTAATGAACCGTCAATTGGATGCTACTGCTGCTCGCTTGTTGCAGCAAATCCTGGAACAAATGGGACTGAGCTTCCGGATCGGGATCCATGCCGTCCGGTTAACGTCGTGTACCGGCAAAGCCGTGGATGGAGTTGTGTTGAGTGATGGCACGACCTTACCAGCAGATCTGGTTGTTTTGGCTTGCGGGGTCTCTCCCCGTATCGAACTTGCTGTTCAAGCGGGATTGACGGTCCGCCACGGGATAGTCGTCGATGATCAGCTACGCACAAGCGATCCACATATCTATGCAGTTGGCGAATGTGCTGAACACCGCGGCATCGTTTACGGCATAGTTGCGCCTATATACGAGCAATGCAGTGTGCTGGCCGATGTTCTGTGCGGGGTACGGCCCCAAGCTCGCTACTCCGGTTCGTCAGTCTATACCCGCTTGAAAGTAGCTGGAGTGGACGTGGCTAGTATGGGGATTATCGAACCGTGCGATGAACGAGACGAAGTGCTCCAGGTGTTGCAACCGCAGCGGCGTATCTATTGCAAATTGATCGTACGCCACGGACGATTAGCAGGTGCCATTCTGGTGGGAGATACAACTGCTGCGGCCAGTTTGTCCCGGCGTTTGATTCGTGGTGACTTATTGCCTCACAATCGACTGGACTTATTGGCTTCTCCCTATCGTGGAGGCTTGGAAGAGGACGAGGAAGTGATCTGCCATTGCTATCAGTTAAGTCAGCAACAAGTGCAGCAGGCAATCCGTCAAGGGTGTCATACGCTAGCGGAACTGAGCAGCCGCACAGGAGCTGGGACCGGTTGTGGCGGTTGCCGTGGACGACTCACCCACTTGTTATTGCGCTCGATGCCGACTGCCGAAATGACCAGTTAATTCATAGTTTCGACAACCTTTGTCCTCTCCATCGCATTTCCTCCTCTCCCCGTGCTCATGGTCGTACGGTGCGAAAGGAGCTTCTATGTCCGACACTGCCCATGTTATGGTTGAGCCGTCTGGCCCGCGGCGACGAGTTTTGTGGTTATCGACTTGGTCTTTCACCTTGCTGTTTGCAGTCTGGTTGATGTACGGTGTCCTCAGCGTGAAAATCCGCGAGGAGTGGTCGTTATCTCCTAGCCAAATGGAGTGGTTGCTAGCTGTTGCTATTCTAGCGGGGGCGTTACCTCGTCTGTTTTTTGGCATCCTGGCGGACAAATATGGTGGTTGCCGACTAATGACTGCCTTGCTGGTTTTCACTTCAATCCCAGCTTTGTGGGTCAGCTACTCCAGCAGTTATACAGAATTGCTCATCTGTGGAGCTTTGTTTGGACTGGCCGGCAATGCCTTCACTGTTGGTATCTCATGGAATTCGGCCTGGTTTCCTAACAGTTCCAAGGGAACAGCCTTGGGGATTTTCGGAGCAGGGAACGTGGGGGCCTCCTTAACGAAATTTTTGGCCCCACCCTTGCTAGCCGCCTTACCAACAGCGGGCTTTGCTGGAGGTGCAATTCCGGGGGGCTGGCGTTTTATACCGCTCGTTTATGCTGGGCTGCTACTAGCCACCGCCGTTGTGGTGTGGTTTGCCAGTCCACGACCGGATCGTTGTCCTAGTCACGGACGTCCAGTGTGCGAGATTTTCGCTCCATTACGTTATGTCCGTGTCTGGCGATTTAGTCTGTATTACGTGGTTGTCTTCGGTGCCTATGTGGCTTTGGCCGCTTACTTACCTCACTACTACGTCAGTGTTTATGGCGTGACACTAGCGGCAGCCGGTTATCTGACCGCTGTTTTTATCTTCCCGGCTAGTTTGCTGCGACCACTCGGCGGGTGGTTGTCTGATCGCTATGGTCCCCGGTGTGTAACATATGGCGTCTTTCTTGTTATGAGTGGAGCCCTGACCGTTATTTGCTTACCAAGTGAGTGGTGTCAGTTGGGTCATGTGGGCTTTACCTTGTTTATGTTCTTAGTAGGTTGTGCGATGGGTATTGGGAAGGGGTCAGTTTACAAATACATCCCCAATTACTTTCCAAATGATGTCGGAGCCGTCGGTGGCATGGTCGGTATGCTTGGTGCCTTGGGAGGGTTTATATTGCCTCCCTTGTTCGGAGTACTAGGGCGTCTCCTGAATTCTCCCCAAGCAGCCTTTTTGGCCCTTTTACTACTTACGATCATCAGCCTTGGTTGGCTACATTGGGTGGTTGTTCAAATGAAAAAAAGTGAACGGCTTATTTCTGAAGGTCTAGCAGCTCCAAAGAATTCACTGCTCACTACTGTCACATCATCCTGATCCGTAATAGTTATGGATGATTTACTCCTTAGCAGCAGGCCCTCAGGGTCATCAACCTCAGGCTCATTTCATCTAAATAATCGATAGTCGATGCAACGGGGTGTTATGCAGATTTTGTTTCCGTCAGAAGCACCATAAGATTAACTCCTACCTTCAAACGTGGTGGGGCACATCTGCCCCAAACCTCTATGGTGTTATCAACAAGCCAGCACGATATGTACTACCAGCGCGTGTTGAAGATCAAGTAGAAGCTGGCGGCATCGGCTCCGCCACTTCCGGGTGGCTGAGTGTTGCGTAGGAAGTCTCCTGAGAACAAATAAGCGTAGGCCACCAGAAGATCGCTCCGTTTAGTGAGATGGAAATTAACTATGATGTCCAGTTCGTTGCCTACATAGCTGCCGGCGGCCCCAGTTGGATCGCGTCGGACTGCGTTGCCTGCCACGTTGTAAAGTGCATCCCGGCGGCTGGCAAGCCAGAAGTTATGGTACTGAAACCATAGTGTAATCCAATTGGTGGGATACAGATGCAAGGAGAGATAAAAGTCATGGATGTTTTGTCGACCAATGATGTCCGCCCATCCCATGTAGTAATGTCCAAAGGGAAACAACTGATTGAAGGTAGTAAAGTTGCCAGTATTGGGATTGCGATCACCACTGCCGAACTCATAATAGGCCCACAGGGTCGGATTCCAGGGTAGTTCCGCAAAGTGGTAGCCTAAACCTGCTGCTGCCATGCCGGCTACGACATCGGCACTGCCACGCCTCCCCAACTGCATGGCACCTTCAAAATCGTACAAAATGCGCTCTTCGATATCGCCCGCAAAGCGGGAACCAAAGGTGTGTAATGTCACGGGAGCACGGTCGATCCCCAATTGATTGACCCGATTAGTGTTGTCCAGCATCAGGTAGTAGAAATCTACATAGGTGCCCTTTTTGGGTTTGTAGGTAGCCCAGGCACCGACAAAATTCTGATTGTTGTCAATGGAGTCCAGTGCTGTCCGGTTGGGAATGACGGGTTGTACCCAGAATAAATCGACGTCCCATTTTTCGCCAATACGATAGAGGCGTACTCCTTGGAAAGTCCGTCGGGTATTAGCCCATTCCAAAGGCGACACCAAACGCTGCGAGCCAAACAGGAGTTCCTGCCGTCCAACACGTAGATAAACCCCCTCATTGGCTATTTCGCCTAATTTCACATCAGCAAATAAGTTCAGGAAGTCAAAGCGTGTGGCATCGACGGGAAGTAGGGGCAGATTGGCACCGTAGGTATCCGCGTAAATTCCCTCTACGTAAACACGGAAGATGTCTTGGTACCACAAATCGCCGTAGATGCGAGCCCGAACCTGTGAGTAGTCATTATACCGGCCACTGAGTCGACTATTTTGCTCATGAAAATAGCGGACCCAACTGGCTCCGCCGACGTTCAGAAGCCAGTTTTCGCCAAGGTGGATTCGTTTGAGTCGATCCAGCGCATCGGCTTGGGCATAAGCTTCGGGGTTTTCCAGGTACCGCCAATCGGCGTCGAATAAGGAATTGAACATCAGAACAAAGCGTGGATAACCATATTGGGGTGGCTTTTCACGCCAATCTCCACGTAAAGCATCGAGTAGGCTGTAGTAGCCCGGGCCAGCCGGTGTGATCGGAAACATTGCCGGCCGAGGCAGTTGGTGAATGGGTGGTACCCGAGAAAAATCGAACGCACATGGATTTTGACACGTAGGCAAACTGCCGCTCTCACCAGGGGGTCCGGAATCAGCCGCAGGAGCAACGTTGGCTGGACCGCTAGAGGTCAACTTTTCTGTAAGGGCAGTTACTGGGGCTCCTTGGGGCGTACTAATATTCTGATCCTTTACAAGCTCGAGCACCGGAGGTGGTGCTTCATCTTTTGCATTTACGTTGTTGAGGCAGCCTAATGCCCCCGATAATGTGGCAATTACCCACTTCCACTTTTTGGGCCAACGCATGGGTACACCTTCCTTGGTTTAACAAAAATTTTCTGCAATTATCCCAGTAGAAACTTTGTGGTTCAATCGTTCTGTGCAGTTATCGTCCAGCGGATACGATTGGCTACTCAGATGAGCGGTCCTGTTGCGCGTTGTGGGGTTAATCGACGCCGTCAACTCCGTAAAGGCCCTTATATTCGTCAACGGCAAACAATCAGTCTCGCTGTCAGGTGGAATTGTAATAGCTGATAGATGGCGGATATGAAGCAAGTCCAGTAGGGCTTAAAGGTTTGGTCAGGTTTGGAATAAAAGGCGAAGGGGGTCACTAAGGAGCTGAGCGACACGGACCAGAAAGCGGCAGCCGTCAGCGCCATCGATAACACGATGATCGTAAGTAAGACTCAGGGGCAGAAGCAGCCGCGGTACAATCTGTCCTTCCCGTACCACGGGTTGCCAATGAGAGCGGGACATGCCGAGGATCGCAACCTCGGGATAGTTGACAATTGGGGTGAAAGCCGTGCCACCGATCCCCCCGAGATTGGAAATGGTGAATGTGCCGCCACGCATTTCTTCCAGACTGAGTTTGCGTCCACGTGCTTTGTCCGCCAGCAATTGCACCTCCGCGGCCAACTCGCGGATGCTTTTTTTGTCGGCATCGCGGACCACTGGAACAACTAGCCCCTCTTTGGTATCCACTGCAATCCCGATGTGATAATAGCGCTTGAGAATCAGACGGTTGGTAGTGCTGTCATAACTACTGTTGAATTGGGGATACTCTTTAAGGGCGGCGACACAGGCCTTGATTGCCAACACCGTCATTGTGATTTTCGGACTGTCGGGGGGGAGTGTTTCCAGGACACGTTTACGTCCGGCTTCCAATTCCGTAATGTCGGCCACCTCATGCTGAGTTACCATCGGAATAGTACGCCAGGCTAAAGATAAATTGCGAGCTATGGTCTGGCGTAAAATGGAGACTTCCTGAACGTCGATCGGTCCATATTTGCTGAAATCCGGTAGGGGAGGCAGGCCGGGTGCACTAGCCACACTGCCGTCGCCAACGGCGATCGCTGGGGTCTGGATCTGTTTGAACCGTTGTCGTTCGCTGCGGACGAAGTTTTTCACGTCGTCCAAGGTAACCCGTCCCCCCCGACCGCTCGGTGGCACTTCAGATAATGAAACACCAAGCTCACGCGCCAGACGACGGGTTGCTGGACTGGCCGGGATGAGATCACCACCCCGCCAAGCCGATATCGACGTCGAAACAGGGGGAGATGGCGTAGTGTGATTGGCCAAAGTGGTTTGCTGACCGTCAACAGTCCTGGTTGCAACTGGTGGACTGGCCGTAGGCGCTAATGGGGTCGTCGGAGCCGGCGCATTTGCTGCTAAAGATGGTGAACTGGGCGTAGTTCCCAGAGGCCGAAGAGCCAACACACGGCCGCCGACCGGCACCTTGTCACCGGCTTTGACGAATACGGTTTCCACCACGCCTGCCTGGTCCGCGGGTACCTCGACCGCAGCTTTGTCTGTTTCTACAGTCAATAAATTCTGGCCTGGTTGCACCACATCGCCCGGCTGAACCAGCACGGCTGTCACTGTAGCTGCCTCAATCCCTTCCCCGAGTACGGGTAACAGGACCTCCGTTACCACTGAACGGCCAGATCCTTGAACGACAGCCGGAATAAAGGGGGGTGGAGTAGGGGACAACGATGAAGAGCCACCATGTTCGTTTGTTGGTGACGCCTTATTCGGAGCCGCTGGCGGAGTGTTTTCCTGGCGATTGAAGGGGGTTGAGGACGGAGAAGTAACCGCGGCCGTGGCAGAGGTATTGCTTGATGGAGATTTTCCCGGAGTTCGCAAACGGAGGATAGGGGTGTCGATCGGGATTTTGTCGCCGGGTTTGACCAAGACAGCGTCGACTACACCTGCGACATCGACGGGTACCTCCACGGCGGCTTTATCGGTCTCTACGGTCACCACATTCTGACCCGGCTGCACCACTTCACCAGGCCGAACCAACACGGCCGTGACGGTAGCCGTATCAATTCCTTCTCCTAATGGCGGTAGACGGAAATCCATACTGCCGACCTCGTTACCGTTGGGGTGGTTCTGAGTGCTCCAGTGTGTTTTTTGTTACAAACCCTTGGTGACCGACGACGCGTATCAGGAGTCGATAGAGACATCATGTAGTCCATGGAGCCGGTCCATCGGCGTTAATTCCAAAGGCCTGGATGGCCTGTTGTACGACGGAACGTTCGATATCCCGTCGTTCAGCTAGTGCATGCAGGGCGGCGACCGTCACATGTTCAGCGTCAATCTCGAAAAAGCGTCGCAAAGCTTTCCGCGTATCGCTACGACCAAAGCCATCCGTGCCCAGAACCAACAGACGTCCGTCCAGGAATGGGGCAATCTGTTCGGGCACGGCCCGCAGGTAATCGCTGGCAGCGATGATGGGCCCCGACGTTTCTCCGAGGACCTGACGAACGTAGGGAATCCGTTTTTCCGCTAGCGGATGTAAACGGTTGTACCGTTCACACTCGAGTGCTTCCCGACGCAGCATCTGATAGCTAGTAACGCTGTAGACGGTGCTGGCCACATGATATTGTTCGGCCAGGATTTTTTGGGCCCGGAGCACCTCATTAAGGATAGTGCCTGAACCTAGCAGTTGAACCTCATGTTTGGCATCTTGCGGTCGCAAGGTCCGGAACGGATAGATACCTCGAATGATTCCCTCACGCACCTCTGGCGAGGGCAAGGGAGGCATGTCATAGCTTTCGTTATATAGGGTCAGGTAGTAGAAGCATTCTTCATTACGAATGAACATGGCATGAATGCCTTCCTCAATGATGATGGCTAGTTCGTAAGCAAAAGCAGGGTCGTAGGCCCGGCAGGTGGGGACAGTAGTGGCAACCAGTTGGCTATGACCGTCCTGATGCTGGAGCCCCTCGCCGTTGAGGGTGGTCCGGCCGGCGGTAGCTCCCAATAAGAAACCGCGTGTCCGGGCGTCGGCGGCAGCCCAAATCAGATCTCCTACACGTTGGAAACCAAACATCGAGTAGTAAATGTAGAAGGGAATGGTGTTAACACCATATGTATTGTATGCCGTACCTGCGGCAATAAAGCTACACATGGCCCCGGCTTCGTTGATTCCTTCCTGGAGGATCTGACCGGTAGTGGATTCCTTGTATTCTGTCAGCGTTCCTTTGTCGACCGGTGTGTACAACTGGCCGATACTGGAGTAGATTCCAAAGGCCTTATACATTGGGGGCATGCCGAAAGTTTGCCCTTCGTCGGGCACAATCGGCACAATGTATTTACCGATGTTAGGATCTTTCATGATCTGGGTCATGAGAACGACCCAGGCCAGGGTGGTCGATTGTCCCTTACCCGGCGGGGTACCCTTCAGGAGCGGCTCAAAAGCCTTGGGATCAGGAGGCGGGCTAGGAGTAAAGGTGGTATTGCGGAAGGGCTGGAAGCCACCTAAGGCTCTGCGACGGTCACGCAGGTATTTCATTTCAGGGCTGTCTTCGGGTGGCCGGTAAAAAGGTACCTCGCCCAATTGCTCGTCCGTAAAGGGGAGTTCAAACCGGTCACGGAATTGCCGCAGGGCGGCGATCATCTGCCGCTTGCTTATCTCTTCCGGTGCCAGACTAGGTTCGCGTTCGATTTCGACGGCTAGTTTTTTCAACTGGTGAGTAGTGTTTTTGCCAGCACCGCCAGTGCCAGGGATGCCATATCCCTTGATAGTTTTGACCAGAATGACAGTGGGCTGGCCCTTGTGTTCAACGGCGGCTTTGTACGCAGCGTATACCTTGAGGGGGTCATGGCCACCCCGCTTGAGAGTGGCCAGGCGACTGTTCGGCAGGTGCTCTACTAGAGCCTTCAGTTCGGGGGTATTGAAGAAGTGTTCCCGGATGAATGCCCCCCGGCGTTCCAGGTCTTCTTCTTCGCTCAGCACGACTTTATTGCGGATTTCCTCTGGCGTCCGCACGTCGCGGCCGATGTACTCCTGGTATTCTCCATCCACGACTTCCATCATGCGGCGAGCCAGAGCTCCTGTGTGATCCGCTTGGAGGAGGGGGTCCCAATCGGAGCCCCAGATGACCTTGATGACATTCCAACCGGCACCGCGGAAAATCCCTTCTAGTTCCTGGATGATTTTGCCGTTGCCACGGACCGGTCCATCCAGGCGTTGCAGGTTGCAGTTGATGACCCAAATGAGATTGTCGAGGCGTTCCCGGCCTGCCAGGCCGATACAGCCAAGGGTTTCGGGTTCGTCGCATTCGCCATCGCCCAAGAAAGCCCAGATGCGAACAGGATCAGTGTCGAGCAGGCCGCGGTCACGCAAATAGCGGTTAAAACGTGCATGGTAGATCGACATGATGGGCCCCAAGCCCATACTCACGGTCGGAAACTGCCAGAAATTCGGCATCAGCCAGGGGTGGGGATAGCTCGACAACCCGCCACCGGCTTGTAATTCGCGACGGAAGTTTTGCAAGTGCGTTTCGTTCAAGCGGCCCTCCAAGTAGGCGCGAGCATACATTCCGGGGCTAGCATGCCCTTGGAAGAAAATGACGTCCCCCGGATGAGTTTCACTGCGGCCGCGGAAAAAATGATTAAAACCGATTTCATAGAGTGTCGCGGCGCTGGCGAAGGTAGAAATGTGCCCCCCGACGTTTGTATTGCGGTTGGCCCGCAGCACCATGGCCATGGCATTCCACCGCACGATACTTTTGATCCGACGCTCCAGCTCGCGATTGCCCGGAAAAGCCGGTTGTTCCTCAACGGGGATAGTATTGACGTAGGGTGTCGTAATGGCACCGATCATGGGGGTGCGGGTACGGCGGGCCACTAGGGCCATCAGTTGCTCCAGCAGGTAATGGGCCCGCTCGGCTCCACTATGGCGTAATACGGCCTCCATTGATTCGAGCCACTCGGCCGTCTCCTGAGGGTCTTGATCCTCTGGCAGGCGTGCGGTACGTCGAACCGACACGTCAGAAGACATCAGCATTGGCATCATCTCCCTGTGGGCTATGGCAGGAGAGGTTAACTGGTCGTCCGGGGACGCCTCGGTTCTCTCCATCACCGCTGCGCGAAACCCGGCTGCCGTATCATTTATAAACGGGGCGATGAAGGGAGGTTTTGGTTCCATCCGGGCAAAGTTTAGGATAGGCTGAGGCAGAGGGTTGTCCATTACCCGCCCTGCTAAGGAACCTTGAAAATCCCGTAAATCACAACCATCCTCTAAGCATGGGTGCCCATACTGACAACCGAAGATCGAACCAATCGACCGGGTCTGTAGACCTGAAACGCATTCGGAAACAGGTGAATCTTTATGAGCCGGAGTGAGGGTATCTCCAGAGTTGCCCTGAAATCAGGGGTCAGCAAGGCAGAGGAATAACTGCATCAGGAATCCACGCCTATGAATACGCGACGTTGGCTTGGTCTGGTTCTTTTAATTGTCGTAAGTGGTTGGCCCGGTTTGTTCAGCACATCCGTTTATCCATGCAGGGCGGATGAGGTGGTGTCAGGGTTGCCGCCGCCCACGCGAGTCCAGCATAACCTACCGACAGCCACGGTGCGACAGGCAGTGACAGCTCTGAGCCAAAGTGGTGGCGTGCAGCTAGACACAGATCCGCTACTGGCAGAGCGACCGTGTCCTCTGAGCTTCCATGATGTGCCTTTCTGGCAAGCGATAGACCAGCTTGCTGCTCGGGTGCAGGGGCGATGGCTCGTTAGTGCCGACGGACGTAGTTTGCGACTTGTGCCTCGCGGCTCCGGTCAGACGATAGCCAGCCTGAATGGTCCGTTCCGCCTGGTCGTCCAGGCCGTTACCGCCCGGCTGGTGCCGGAACTGGCGGCGTCCAGCTGCGACATTCGTCTGCTGGTCCATTGGGAACCCCAATATGCAATTTATCGGATGGACAGCGTGCCCCGTATTACCGTGGCCATCGACGATCGCGGTCAAGCTCTGCAGGCAGAGACTGGCAAAAGTTACCAGTATCCGCTCGCTGCCTCGGGCGAACTGATGGTCCGCCTTCACGGTGTCCAGCGTAGCGCCCAACGGCTCGCTCGGCTTGAAGGTGACTTTCACGCCATAATAGCCGAACGCTTATTAAACGTAGTCTGGAATACCCCACCGCAAGCCAAGCCAGTGTCGCAGACAGTTGAGATGCTTCAACTAACCTGGAAAAGCATGCGGAAGATCGAGTCACTGGAACTTTGGGAGGTGGAATTGGAGTGGCTGTATCCCTCTTCCCATCCTGCATTTGACAGTTTCGAGGAAAGCAAATGGCTACGGGATGTGCAGCTCATCTGGCGCATGCCGGACGGCAAGATTGTCCGGCCCCAGGGTGAAGACATTTACGCCAGTGGACGTCAAGTGCGAGCGGTGTGTCAATTTCCGACGCGAATCGATCCCATGCAACGGGGGTGGGCTTTGATCTTAGTGACCCCTGCCCCCTTGCGAGAGGTAAAGGTACCTTTCCGTCTGGAGAATGTCCCTCTACCTTAGAGGTTCCATCTGAAGAATGTTCCCCCTTACCCTGATTATCGAGGGATGGGCAGTAGTCCCTAGTTAAATCTATGGCGACGATTCGCAACTATCGGCACAAATAGCGTCTTTAACCATTCGGCTCCAATAAGTTTGTGTCTCGGAGAAATAAATATTCGCTTCTTGAAGGAGATGCCTGCGTGGGCTAGGACAGACACGGTCTGAGGTGCCCAATTCCAGCTTCGGCTCCTACAACAGCGGCATGAAAGAATGTGTGTTTCAACGGTGCATCATCCCCCAGTGCCGGGCGACGATGGATGTAAGCGAGACCGCTTTTCGTTGTCCCCGCTGTGGTAATCTCCTGGACGTCGACTATGAGTGGGATCGTCTGCCGCTGCCGCGTTCCCTGGCGGAGTGGGAGAATACCTGGTCACAACGGAGCCATCCCTTGAACTTTTCCGGAGTGTGGCGTTTCCGGGCCTTGTTTCCTTTCGCTCCGGAAAACCAGGTCGTCACGATTGGTGAAGGGCAGACTCTGTGCCTAAGGTCCGATGCGGTGGCTGCGTACGTCGGGTTACGTCCCGGCCGTTTGTTTTTGCAATACGAAGGGCTTAATCCCAGCGGGAGTTTCAAGGACAATGGGATGACGGCAGCCTTCACCCATGCTCGCCTGACCGGTGCGAGTCGAGCCGCTTGTGCCAGCACGGGGAACACGAGTGCTAGTCTGGCCCTGTATTGTGCCGCCTCTGGGCAAATGCGTGGCATTATTTTCATAGGCTCCGGTAAAATCAGTTATGGTAAACTTTCCCAGGCTTTGGAACACGGCGCCTTAACCATTCAGATTGCAGGCGATTTCGATGATGCCTTACGTCGTGTCCAGGACGTCAGCCGGCAGTTGGGAATTTATTTGGTTAATAGCATCAATCCTTTCCGGCTCGAAGGCCAGAAAACGATCATGTATCGGGTGCTAGAGGCATTGCGGTGGCAGCCGCCGGATTGGATCGTCGTCCCAGGAGGCAACTTAGGCAACGTTTCCAGCTTTGGTAAGGCCTTTGCGGAGTTGTACCAGTTGGGTTTACTCCGGCAATTGCCGCGGCTAGCAGTCATCAACGCGGCCGGAGCTAATACCTTTTATGAACTGTACGAACATCGAGGACTTCGCTGGAATGGAGGACAATATGATGATAATCTGATTACTGGCTATATGCGTGAATTAGACGTGAATCAGCGACGGGCAGATACCCTAGCAAGTGCCATAGAGATCAACCGTCCTGTTAACCTCCCTAAGGCGTTGCGAGCTCTCGAGATCTGCGGGGGCGTAGTCCGTGAAGTGACGGATCAGGAGATCCTGGACGCTAAAGCTCAAGTGGGTGCAGGTGGTTTAGGCTGTGAGCCTGCTAGTGCGGCCAGTGTAGCTGGACTGCGTCGGCTAGTGACAGAAGGTATCATCCAACCGGAAGAGACCGTTGTCTGCATTCTGACGGGGCATGTTCTGAAGGACCCCGACGCAACAGTGGCCTACCATAGCGATGACCGGAATCTGTTCGATCAGAAACTAGGTCGGCGGGGGGTCCGCCGGGCCACCTATGCCAACCGCGCTGTGCAGGTTCCTAACGATCTGGCGGAAATCATCAAGGCTATTGAACTTTATGCCTAACCCGGACTTGTAAGAACATAACCGATCAAATGCCCTAGCGACTCAGAGGTTTGTTCAAGTCTACTCATAGCCCACTGCTTGACAGATAGCTGTGCGACAAGCAGGAAATGGAAGTTGTGACCCTGGCTGTCAGCTTAGAGAGGCAAGTGAGGCGCGATTTATTTGTAGATAACAGCCATTTGTATTTGTAGATAACAGCCATTTGACTGAACGTTGGCAAGGGGAGGGCCTAGTGGATAATGTCTCCTATGTCGTGGATTTCGCAATGGCACGATGGGGTACAAGGATGAAGATAGGATCACGATAGCGGATGCTTGTTCGGCAGCCACGGAAGCGTTATTCTGCTAGCAAAATTGCAGGCAGTAAGGAGCACGCCCCATGACAATGGAAACCAAGCAACTGGCGGGTTTGGACGAGGCGGTCCAGTGGCTCCGTCAGGCCGAGCGCTTGTGTGTGCTGACCGGTGCGGGGGTGTCCGCCGAAAGTGGAGTGCCGACCTTTCGCGGCAGCGATGGTCTATGGGAAGGGCATCGGATTGAAGACGTGGCCAGTCCCGAGGGTTTTCGTCGCAATCCGGTACTGGTATGGCGGTTTTATAACGCCCGACGGGCTAACCTGCGGCAGGTGCAGCCCAACCCGGGACACTACGCACTAGCTGAGTTGGAGCGACGTTGGGGTGACCGGTTCACCTTGGTTACGCAGAATGTGGATGGGCTCCATCAAGCGGCGGGCAGTCGTCAGGTGCTGGAATTGCACGGCAACTTGCGACGGACACGTTGTTTGGGTTGCGGCGAGGTCCGCGACCGAGGGCTGGAACCGTTGGAAGAGCTACCTCGTTGTCCGCGGTGTGCGGGGCCACTACGCCCCGATATCGTCTGGTTTGGCGAAATGCTCCCTGAAGAGACTTGGGAGGCAGCCGTCTGGGCGGCCCATACCTGCGACCTGTTACTGGTAGTAGGCACTTCTGCCGTAGTCTATCCGGCAGCGTCGCTGATCCCGATCGCTCGGCGGGGTGACCCTCCGGCACGCATCATCGAGATTAATTTGACGCATACAGAGGCCACCCCCCAGGTCGATCTGGGATTATACGGTCCTTCAGGGGTAATTCTGCCTCAACTAGTGCAGGCGTTGGAGAGAGTGATATGACGGCCCGTCTGCTGGATGGGAAAGCCACAGCGGCGGCAATCCGGGAGGAACTGGCCGCTCAGGTGGCCGAACGGGTACGTCGGGGTCTGCCGCCCCCTGGACTAGCTGCCATCCTGGTTGGTGATAATCCTGCCAGTCAACTTTACGTTCGCAACAAGCATAAAGCCTGCCAGCAAGTGGGGATGCGGTCATGGATACACCACCTTCCCGCCGACATCACCGCTGCAAGGCTCCTGGGCCTGATCGAACAGCTCAATGCCGATCCTCATGTCCACGGTATTCTGGTGCAGTTACCGTTACCACCGCATCTTGACGAATCTGCTGTGCAGGAGGCAGTCGATCCTCGCAAGGACGTTGACGCATTTCATCCGGAAAACGCCGGTTTGCTAACCTTGGGCCGGCCGCGTTTTTACCCCTGTACCCCCCATGGGGTTGTGCAGTTACTGCGCCGCCACGGGTACGAGACTGCAGGCAAAGAAATTGTCGTGATCGGTCGCAGCAACATAGTGGGCAAACCGTTGGCCCTGATGCTGCTGCAAAAGCGGACCGTGCCCAATCCGGCGGCGGGGGACGCTACGGTGACCATTGTCCACACACGCAGTCAGGACTTAGCCCGCCTCTGTCAGCGAGCCCAAATCGTCGTAGCAGCCGCGGGGGTCCCTGCCATGATCACTCCGGAGATGGTAGCGCCTGGAGCCGTAGTTGTCGACGTGGGCATAAACGCGGTGGCAGGCCGAATCGTTGGGGATGTTCATCCGGCTGTCGCTGAGAAGGCCGCCGCGGTCTCCCCTGTTCCCGGTGGCGTCGGGCCGATGACCATCGCCATGCTACTGCTGAACACCCTGCGGGCCGCCCAGCTATTCCAAGATTCGAGCAAACCCTCATAACCTGGGCACAGATTGATCATCGAGCTATCCATCCGTTTAAAGGATGTTCTCCCTCTTGGTTCCTTCCATCAAGACCTCTCCCGCGATAATCTGGCATCAAGAGTAACAACCGTCAATGCTCAAAGACAGCGAACCGGATGAAAAAATGACCGGCCGCTCGAGATGAAGCTTTGGCCGACGAACCACTTAGTGGATTGCGACACTACTAGCTTTCCTTGGTTAGTTGCGAGCTAGGTTATCCACAGTTACGACTGATACCGACCGTCTCCTAGGGATGAAGGGAGCAAACCGGTGATGACGGTTAACCTGACCACCGCCACACGTCTGGGGCTGAATTTGTCCATTTTTCTAGGCGTGTCGTTGCTGTTGTACTTGGGTCGTAGTATTTTTGTCCCTTTGGTACTGGGGGTATTGCTGGCCACGGTGTTGCATCCCCTGGCCCGCTTCCTGCACCGTGCAGTGTATCTACCTTGGTTTTTCGCCTGCGTGGGGGCCATCATTGTTTCTTTGCTCCTGTTGCTGGTGGTAATCGTGGCATTGGTCATTTCGGTATCGCGTACCATTGAAGGGTTGCCCAAAAGTGAAGAGGAATGGAAGCAACAATATCGGGAAGTGCAACAAAACATGAGTCTGCTCTTTCCGTATGGAGTGGAGCGTTGGTTGCCCCCGGATCCGGATCAATCGAATGTTTATCGGGCTGCCCGCGATTTTTTTACAGGATCCAAAATATCGGACGTGCTGGCGGCATTACTGGCCCGTACTAGCGAATACATCTGGTACTTGATTTTGATTTTATTCATCACTTTGTTTCTGCTGATTGAAGGGCGGATGCTGACGGACAAAGTACGGGCGATCTTTGGCCCGTCCCCCGACATTCAGAACCGAGTGACCGCGGCAGTCCGCGAGATGGCCGAGTCGATCCGGACCTATCTGGTCTGGCGTACCATTATCAATGTTGCCCTAGGGTTGATATTGGGAGCCATATACAACGCGGCCAATCTGAAGTATTGGTACTTGTGGGCTTTGTTGGTGATAGTGCTCAGTTACGTCCCTTACCTTGGGACGATTGCCGCGGGGATTCCGCCCGTCCTAGATGCTTTGTTATTTGTTAATCCCTTGATTAGTCTGCTCATCCTCGTCATTTACACCGGAATTGTGACCATAGAAGGATACCTGATCGTACCCTGGATTATGGGACGGAGCATGGATCTAAACGCCACTACGGTGATTCTGGCTTGCCTGTTCTGGCAGGAATTATGGGGTGTAGCAGGATTATTTCTGGCCATGCCGATTATGGCCGCCATTCGCGCCACCTGTATGCAGGTTGAGGGGTGGGAGCGATGGGGCCAGCTCCTCAGCTCCGGTGCTAATCAATCCCTTAACCCTACCACCGACAAAGATGCAACAGGAACGACGTTGCCGGCTAACATCTTGACAAGTACTACGCCGGTCCCGACATCATCGACGCGGACCTGAATTTACCCTTTTACTTAATCGCTGATTAAAAATGGCTGAGGCTGCTATTGGTGCGAATAGTCAATTCGCGGGCTAACGCAGGCAGGTGGGTTTGTGTGGGGTGGACTGTGTGGGCGGACCGCTGGGTTGGTCTGTTTATCATCCGACTACCAGCACGACTCGGAAACCGATGGTATTGGAAGCAGCATCAGGCAGGTGGCCGCGGCGAGCGGCACTGCGACAGTCGTAAGCGGGTGATTCCCAGCAGCCCCCACGGATAACGCGTAGGGTACCTGTCTTAGGACCCGGGGGGTCCTCCGGTGGACTATCGAAGTAGTAGTATTCGTCGTACCAATCCTGGACCCATTCGAAGACGTTACCGTGCATGTCCTGTAGACCCCACGCGTTAGCCAGTGTTTGTCCTACCGGAGCGGTGCTTTTGCCCCCGTATTTACCCCCTGAACTAGCGAAAACCGCATATTCACCGGTCAGTTGCGTGCCACAGAAAAACGGCGTTGTGGTGCCTGCCCGGCACGCGTACTCCCATTCGGCCTCGGTAGGCAGACGATAGATACGGTGGTGGATTTCCTCCTCCGGCATGCGGCTGAGCCGGTCACAAAAACGCATGGCCTGGTCCCAAGTGACGTTTTCTACGGGGTGATCGGGGCCGCCGCCGCGATGGCGTCGAAAGTAACTGGGATTTTTGTTTTTCACCTTCTCGTACTGTTCCTGAGTTACTGGCGTCACAGAGATGTAAAACGGTTTGGTGATGCGAACTTCATGCTGGGGGGACTCTCCCTCACGACGCCCCGCTTCGTTTTCTGGCGACCCCATCAGGAAGGAACCAGGACTGATGCGCACAAAGGTCATGCCAATCGAGTTGCGGATGATCCGTAGTCCGGCCGTAGTACTTGAGGGACTGGTCGCGGCCAAAGCAGCTGCTGCGGCACCTGCGGCACTAAGAATTGCCGCTGCACTATGGGCTGCCGCTTCGCTCGCTTCTGGTTTGCCTCGGATAGTCACCTGGGGCACCGGAATGACCGATGAACCGGGATCACGCAACGAGATCAGGCGTGAACCGTCGGCAGCCGCGTTGGGCGGGGCAACAGTCACTTGAGACAACTGTTCGCACAGGGCGATGGCATCCTTGGGGCGACGATCGGGACGGGTGGACAAACAAGCCTGAAGTACCCGAGCTTGCGACTCGGTAAAACCATGGGGACGGAATTCCTCAATCCATTCGTTACCTACCGGTGCAGATGCCGCTGGATCCCGACACAATAACTGGTACCAAATCATACCCAGAGCATGAACGTCGTCTGTGGGCGTGGGTGGTTCCTTTTTCATCTGTTGCGGTGAGGCATATAAGGCAGTAGCCGAACCGCGTTGGCTGAGTCGCAACTGCTCCATGCGGGGGCCGATGCGGGCGATCTCCAAGGAACGCACGCTTTCAATCTGGCCCCAGCCGAAATCCGCTACCCATAAGGTGAACTTCCGGTCGTCCGTTGGCTTGAGCAGGATGTTACTAGGCTTCAGATCGCGGTGGACAATGCCACGTTTGTGGGCCTCGGCTACTACGGCTGCAATACGTCGGATCAGCTTGAGCGCCGCTTCCGGCTTGGGGGTATCGTAACGCCACTTCCATTCGTAAAGCAGACCACCTAAGTCGTACCCGAATAAAAAGGGGGACTCCAGCGCGGCCGGTTCTTTAACGTCGTGGGGCAGGTAAACCGATCGGAGCGGAACGATCCCGGGTACGCTATTGAGTGTGAACATCTTTTGAAATAATTCGGCACTAGCACGGACGCGTTCATTGCTTTCCGGATCAACGGCCAGTTTGATGATAGCGGGCGATAATTCAGGCTGGGCGGGGTGCTCCGCTACCCAGGTTTCGGAACATTCACCGAAGCCACGCAGCTCTATCAGTTTCCATCCTTCCAGGGTGGGAGGCTGGTCGCCGGGGCGGTAGCGTGGCAACCGCGGCGGTAAAAATGCGGCTAGCTCCTCGGCCTTAAGCAATTGAAACTTTTCGGGAGCTGTAACACCTCGTGGATCGGACGGACGGCGAAACATCTGCCGTACCGTCGCGGGAAACGCTCGCAGATAATCCCGGAGTTGCTCTTTGGGAACGGCATGGGTCATCGTCAGATCATTGATCAGCTCATTGAGTCGCCGTTCCAGCTCGGGTCCTTCCACTGCCGCGCACATTTCAAATGCGGTGCGCTGATCCGGACCGACCAACTTGCGGTGCATGTAGTCGAATGCTGTCCGTGTTACGTCGGCTAACACGTCCGCAAAGGACCACTGGCCTAAAAGGGCTTTCCGCCCTTTCTCGCACAATGCCTGACCCACACTTTCCAATAATGCCTGGAGCAGGGGCATGGCATGCCCTCCCGCTGAAAAAAGTGATCGATGCAAAACCTGTGCTGCGGTTTCTTGGGTGGGGGCGAGTCTCTTTTTCCTAATCTAAATTCCCTTGGATCATCGCACAAGTCGACCTCGTTTCCCTTGGTTACGTTCTCATTATCTATTTAACACTTATAAAGGCGTTCATGAATCGGTTAATGCGCTAGAACATCAGCGATATCCCAGCATCCTTAACAGGATTCGTTACTATTGGACGGTTTGTGAGACCTGCAGGTTCGCCGACACGACGATAATCACACAGAAATAACCATCGGGTAAGAAGCTTTTGTACACGCGTCCGCTTATCTTCGAAGATGGCATGTGGTAGCCTGACGGCTATCTATTACCGGAGCTCTTACATCAGTGTTTTCGTTTCTCCCGTGCTGGTACTTTTAGTAGCCTCCGTCCTGACGATCGATGGTTGCATCCACGCTTTAGGGGGTAGAGACGTTGGCAGGCGGGGGGGATGAGTCAGCACCCAACCTGTTGGTGCTACAACGAGGATAGTACCACAGATGGTTAGCAGATTCAGGGTATAACCAAACAGCCAGACGTCAAAGGCCAAGGCGAAGACGATCTGTGTCAGTCCGACCACAGCCACCGCGGCTGGGGCGCCACCCACAAACGCCCGCGTCAGAAAAATCTGACCGACAAGCGCGGCCAAACCCATGCCCAATAGTTTGATCCAGGCATTGGTGTCACTCATCCGGAAAAAGCTATGCTGCTGGAGATTCAAAAGGAAAACGACCGCGCAGGTCAGGGTAGCGACACAGGAAAAGTGCACAACTACCGCTGTCGGATTGACCCCCTTCAGGGCGTGTAGACCCAGCATGGCCACAGCGGTAAACATGGCTGCCGCCAGGGCCGCTACCACTCCCCAATTGCGTTGGGCAAAATGGGGCTGTTCTACCAAAGCAACTCCTGCTATGCCAATCCCCACCGCCAGCAGCAGGGCGCGCTGCGGACGCTGCCCATACACAGGCCAGGCTAACAAGGCCACCCACAAGGGGAAGGTATTGGTAAGAGTGATAACATCGGCGGTCGGGAGGGTTCCGAAAGCATAAAAGGTACAGACCATGCTGCCACTGCCGGCCAGGCTTCGTACCCACAATCGCCACGGTCTCCACACCAATCCCACGCCATTCAGATGAGCCAGAATCAGGGAAAACAAAGCTACCAAACCCGCACGGAATAGCGCTGTTGTTTGCCAGTCGCATATACGGGAAACCTGAACAATGTCATGGACGAGTACCGCCATGACAGTGAACGAAAAACTGCTGCACAACATCAGCAGGTACGGTCGGACTTCTGCACGGAACATGTTGAACATGTTGAAAAAATAGTTGTCCGCAATCGATTCGGCGTGGTACGAGCGCACCATAACTTATATTTGTCTCCTATTGGGTTCCTAAGCTCATCTAACTACTCGAGTTGTGAATCGGAATTGGGGACCAGAGGTAAGGGGGGACTTGTTTTTTCCAGACGGTCAGGGCACGCGGCAGCGGGACTGGCCGTTAGGCAAAGCCTGCGTGAGTATCGGCCGCTAGTTGCGTGATGATACGAGCCGAACTGTCGAGAAGATACTCAGATTGCTCGGCAGACCAAGGAAGCTTTTAGGGGCTTGCAAAGGAGCCAAAGGCACGACGGCATGCCTGATAGGCGAGTTCAAAGTCCTGAATTAATTGTCGGGCCTGGTCAGCGTCGCTGGCCAGAAGCCGATCACGCAGTTGTTCGATCGCTTCCCGTAAGTTGTCAGCGGCTTGGCGGGCCTCTGCGGGTAGATGACCGGCCCGCAAGTATACGCCCACTTGGAGCTTGCGTGTCAGTAAGTCTAGTAATTCCAGATCCCGGATTGCCTCCTCGCGTTTGCCCGTTCGAACGGCGACGACGGCGTTAGCCCGCACTTGGCTCAAATCATTCAGGGTTTGCTCGGGCGGAGGATAGTAAATGTACATGCCGATAATGCTGAAAGCGATTAAACCCAGCAGAGCAATAGCTCCTAGCACAGGGCCAGGAATAGGCCGATTCCACCAGGGGACGGAGGATGGACTGGAACTGGCCGTGGCTGTGCTCAGCCACTGTTCCAGCCGTCCCTGACGGTCGTATAAACGAACCCCAACGCCTGCCACCAGCAGAAGGGCCAGAGTGATAATCGCCGTTTGCTCCATTGGCTGGAAGCGTTCAACCAGTTTTTGCTGGACCATGTTCAAAAGCGTTGGCAAGTCATAGCCAGCTGCTGCGAAAGGATTGGAGTAATCGTCAAAAGCGTGGGTGTGATCCAATTCGGGCTTGCGTGTGTCGTACAGCAGCGGCTCAGCCGCATAAGCCAACACCAGCACGACAAGCAGCCACACAAGCAACCATGGCAAGAAGCGGCGTAATCCGAAATGGGCTGCCAGCCAGGTCAGCAAGCCCACGTTAGTGCCAATACCCACAATGAATAGGACGAAAGCAGCTCCTAACGAATTACCATGGTCGAACATCAAGCCGATTTTCATCATGCCGGGCAAGGGAGAAGAGAAAATGGGAATGGCCAGCAGCATCATCAGCAGGGGCGAGATCCAATCGCTGTGTTTCATAGTGGCTTGCAAGCTACCAAAGGGTATCAGAGCGGCCAGAGCTGCTGAACCAATCAGGCCCAGAACAAAATACAACGCGTTGGCCCCGGTCAATTCGCGGGCAGCGGTTACGGCTACGGCCAAAAGACGGCGTGGTCCCGCAGCGGGCAAAGGCTCCCGGTCGGCTAGTTGAGCCGTCATCGCGGCAACGCGGAGGCTATCCTGACGGGCCAGACAGCGATCCCACAACATCCCCGCCATGGTTGACAGAAATAACGACGCTAAAGCGAAGCTACAAATAACGATGGGCTCTGCCAGAGTCAGGCCGTAGAGGAATGAAATCGGGTTTAACAACGGGGCGGTCAGAGTGAAGGCCAGAACAGTACCTCCAGGGACACCCGCACGACGCAATTCACCCGCGACAGGGATAACTCCTAACGAACACACCGGCAGGAGCATACCTGCCAACCAGCCTCGCAACAGACCTGTAAGTCCGCGGCCGAACAACCGGCGCGTACCCGCAGGACTAACCATCCGCCGCAACACGCCGGCCACTACTACACCAACCAGCAATGTTAACGAGGCTTCCAAGGTCACTTGCCCCAAACGCAGGAGAAAACCCCACACAACGATGGAAGTCATAAGGACGCTACCCCCTTGTATTACTCCTCATCGCTGATCAGTCGGAATAAACAGGTATGGGAACTGAAGAGAGTAATTCGTGGAGGACAGTTTCCGGAGCGGTTTCGATGATCAGGCGAACCGATAGCACCGGGCGGGCCACGGCAAGGATATCATCCGGTGTGACAAAGGTACGCTCCTGAAGAAACGCCCAGGCTTGTGCGATCCGCTGCCATAACAACAGACCACGAGGGCTTAAGCCCAGGCTGATACGGGGGTGGGTACGGGTACGTTCGGCCAGATCGATCAAATAGTCCTGGATGAGGGGGGCGACGACCACCCGGGAGGTTTGTTCCTGCAGCCGATGCAACTGTTCCAGGCTTAGCACCTGTTCAGCGACCTCGACCTGACAATTACACACGCTGATGGCTGCTGCCAGCATAGCGCGTTGACTTTGTCGATCCGGATAACCGATCGACAGCTTCATGGCAAAGCGGTCTAGTTGGGCCTCGGGTAACGGATAGGTGCCATGGTGTTCGATCGGATTTTGAGTAGCCAGGACGAAAAAGGTCTCACTTAGGGGGTAGCGGACGTTATCCACCGTCACCTGTCGCTCGGCCATGGCTTCTAATAGAGCCGATTGGGTCCGGGGAGTTGTTCGATTAATCTCATCGACCAACAGGACGTCGGCAAAGACGGGGCCGGGCTGGAATTCAAACTCGCGGGTCTTTTGATTGAAGATGCTGAACCCTGTGATGTCGCCAGGAAGCAGGTCGGGCGTGCACTGAACGCGTGCAAATCGTCCGCCGATGGCTGCTGCCAGGGCCTTGGCTAAGGTGGTCTTGCCTAGCCCCGGTTTGTCCTCCAGTAAGACGTGACCACGTGCTAATAAGCTAGCCAAGACGTACTCGATGACTTGCGGCTTGCCCCGGAGAGCGTTATTCAGGGCCTGCCGCAGCCGTTGTAAAGGTGCGACTTCTGTAACTCGGGTGTTTGGTGATGTAGTGGCTATGGAGCTGGTCATTGATAACTCGTCTCCCTTGAAAGTCGTTGCAGGTGGCGCAAAGTCCATGATCGAAGTGTTTGCCGGCACGTTGCCTGTATTTGGTCGGGTGGAATAGGTGGCGGCAGACCCGAGGCGTAGGCCGCCCATTCGCTCAGGCGCACCAAAGTGAGCAGGCTAACGTCTCCCGGCGTGCTACGGCACAATCTGGTTCCCCAGGCCGACAGCGTCTGATGGGGAAGCCGACCACAACCAGCCCATCGGCAGCGGCGTTCCAACAAACGCAAGCATTCCAGAACGACCTTCTGCCAGGACCGCTTGGGGAACCACAGCCACCGCCAGACGGCCAGGGTGTCGATGATGGAGCGGCGTCGAGCGATGACCGCTGCGCTGCTGAAAGCGACGGTGGCCAGCAACCATGTATTACGCCTAGACCAGTCCCATACGGTTAGCCAGGCCAGTCGTAACCGTTCCGACCAGGGCAAGCGTGGTCCCAATACGTCGTAGCCAGGGGTGGGCTCGAGCACCAGCCATTGGCCGTCCCGCAGCAGAACTTCCGGCCAGAAGTGCAGATCGGCTGCTCGTACAGGGGTATGAGCGGTAGCCGGATCATACGCTTGCGGATCGGCGTAATAACCCAGGCACAGCCGTGTGGGATAACCCATGCAGCGAAGCAACAGGGTAGCTGCCGAGGCAAATAAATAGTCTGGTCCGCGATACGACTCGGTCAGGAACCACATCACGGGCGCCGGATGATCGGCCGGTACAGCCACGGTCCAGTCCAGGGTGAAATCTTGGCGGAGCCGCTTCAGGATTGCTTCAATCTGGGGCCATCCCGCAGGCTGATCCCCCGCCCATTCCTCAGCGATTGCTTGAAGTGCAGGACGGATGGACTCAGGAACGCGCACCAGCAAAGGGGCCATGGCATCCCCACGGGCCGATTGCAAAAACGCGTGGGAGGGAAGGCGGCAATAGTCCAGAGTCTGACATTCTGTCGTGATCACTACCCCGGGCGGTGTTGTCTTTCGTCCGGCTAATACCAGTACACCCTCGTAATCCCAATCGTAGTAGTCTGGGCGATCCACCTTATTGATCCGGAAGGCTGTTAAGAGGGCTGGTGTGGGCACCAGATTGGTCTTTAACTCTGCTACCTTGAAGCGATGACGTTCTTTTTCCCAATACCAACCAGCCGTTTCCCTGATGTGACTAACCCGCATCCAGTCGCCGCCGGTGGCCTCCAGAAACCGCAATGATGGTTTGCGTCCTTCCAGCCAACGGGCGTTGACGCCGTCATAGCTTTCGTAAACAACAACACGCACATGTAATGGCGTTTGACCTTCAACCTCGAATAATGCGCGTGCCCGCAGGCTTTCTAGTTTCTTGTCCCGTTGGGATGGTCCCTTCCGACTAGTATCAAAGTCGCGGCTCGGCCGACGGTTCTCGGGTAGCTTGCCATGAAACGAAATGATGTCCGCTTTTCCCCCAGCTACCATCCGTTCCTGTTCCTGCGGTGGCCGGTGCGGCGGACCATACATGTCGTTGACTAAATCGATTAACGCGTTTTTGTTGTCTTCGATCATTTTGTCCGTTTCTACCATCCCGGCGGCCCGCGCGTTGTCTCCGGCTATCTCTTCAGGGCCGTCACCAATTCCCGAGCGGGCAAACAGATCAACGGCACCTGTGCCACCAGAAGTGGGCAACCACTCACCAAGACGCCAAACCACTCGTTTGGGACCAATGACGGTCAAGGACAGGGCGCCGCCCAGGACGATCAACAAAACGCTCATTTCCCACCACGGGAAACGGAGTCGCAGGCAGGCAGTCGGCTGAGCGGTGGGTGTAGTTACTGTTGCCTGCATGCTGGCTTGTAGTCGCGAAGAGTAGGCCAGCATCAGCCAAAGGCTGCCAACCACAGCGTAAGCGGCAAGAAACCACGGAATTGGTTTCTGGTCCCCCATCGCTGCCACAAACAGGATGAGAAACAAGCTAACCACTCCGGCTAATCGTAAACACAAGGGCCAAATAGCTAATGCCGTCAATCCCACCCCTAAGATCCGTAGTCCATTGACCATTTGAAGTTCCAAGGGAAGACCGTTGTCCGTCAAATAGCGGATAAGAGGCTCAATCAGAACCGGTGCTACAAGTAGCAAGGCCAGGCACAAGGTAACAAAAATGGGTAACCGAACAGTTCGTGTGGGGACAGGCACGAGGTAGCTGACTAGTGCGGCTACGAGGAAGGCAACTATTCCAAAGCAAATTCCAAAAGAAGATGGTCGGCCGTCGGGATCAGAGGCGACCTCTACTGCTGCGTAGACGATGGCCATCAGCACGAAGGTTGTGCGACGGAGCAGGGGGGACGTTTCAGGAACCATGGCGGGCCTCCGACCACCCGTACCGTAGCAAGTAAGCGATACGCTGAGGGGAATCGATCACAAGCCAAGGCTGAAGAAGGGAAGGCAGTCGAAAGTCGTTGACCTCGGCAGGTGATTTTGTGGCGAATCCAGCAGTTACGAGCACCACCCACCGCCGCTGATCTTCCTTGAATCCATGAAAACTCGCCAGTGCCCGATCAGTAGTAATAACCACTTGCAGAGCTGAGCTGCCTGATCGGCAGCCGGGACTAACTAGCAGGTCAGCTAACGGCACAACTTTGTCGTTGGAAAGACGTGCCAGGCTGTCCAGAATTCGGTACATCTGTTCGAGGCCAGAAGCCGGAGCAATTGTTGCTCCGGGAGCTATCAGCCCCACCTGCACACCAGCCTCTAGCCACCCTTTAGCGAAACTAGCCGCTAGCCGAATGGCCCACTCGCGGGAGCCGTTGGGGTCTGGACCACCCGTATGAACAGCGGGGTTGGTGTCCACAACCAACCGAACCACAGGCCGCGTCATGCTTTGCAACTCACAAACAATCAGCCGGTCATGGCGAGCCGATTGGGGCCAATGAATGCGACGTGGTGAATCGCCGCGACGATAGGGGCGCACCCCGATGATGTCACCCGCACTGCCCACTTTGTTGCGGGCCACATTCCCATCGACGATGGCTTGATCATCCGACTGAGGAACCGGACCCACAGGAAAGGTTTTTGGCCAGACCAGTAGTCGCTGGGCTACGGCCACACGCCTTTTGGCTTCCCATACACCGAAAGGGAAGCCACTGATCAATAGTGGGGCGGTTAACGGATATTCGCCTCGGCACAAAGGGGTGAAATCCCATTGATGCTCTGTTTGCGAACGAGCCGGAACCTGACCCAAGCGGATGATGCCAGATATGGCACTGGTTTCCTTTGCCGTTTGTAGGAATCCTCCTTGTAATGCCAAGCCCCAAGCCGGCCAAGGCCAGTGATTCACCACTGTAACTGAAGCTTTGATGGTTTCGCCTTCCGTAGCCCGCAACCGCTCAAAGGTGATTGAACTACGGATGCCCCGTAACGTCAGCCACGGCCAGCCTGAACCCAACGCCACTACGGCGAGCAGGCCACCCCCTAAAGCAAACACCCGGGGATGAATGGCTAGACCGCACAAAAAAGCCACCACTGAGGCAGCGACTAGTATGCCCAAAGGTGTATAGATAAACCGTCTGACTTTGGCACTCAATTCCGGAAAAACGTCGTAGTGCGCTGCTCGATACCACCACCGATGCGCATCTTCAGCCATGTTCATATCGCACAGTTGTCTCAAATCTTGGTTGCACCGTACCTCGGTTCAACCAACTTACCCTTGGACTACTGACAATTTGAGGCAACAGATTAAATGTCTGTAGGAGGTCTATCCGGATTTCAATTACTTTGCTGTGGTAATATTAAATTATACTAAGGTAAGTCTGAGTCAAGATGAGTTAGATACAATTTTGGTTATTTTTCCAAGTACGCACCTTCGGAAAGCGACCAGTGATGGGACTTGACGGTTGAGTGCGCTATTTGAGCTGGGACTGGTAACGCGGTGTAGCGGACCAATTTCTGGCAAGTTACCTATTGCTTCCCCGATGACAAATCAGACAATGGCTACCAAATCGTTTTTCCGTACCCCACCGCCCCTACAGGTAGTTGGTGACGATGTTTTGAGGAGCTTCCGTATGCTGCCAGCTTCTCTGCTGCGTAATCCGGTTTTGAGTGCCGTGGGTTTCCTCGGGCTACTGCTTACGATGGTGTACGCCGAGGAGGTCGAGGTAGCCCCGCCGCCACGTCCGGTTGCACCCCCGTTGCAGATCCGCACACCTGTTGATTTGGATCGAGCCGTTTTGTCCGAGATCCGTCAACATTCGGAGATCATGAAGAACCTGCAGTATTTGTCGGACGTCATAGGGGCCCGGCTGACCGGTTCCAAGAATCTGGAGCGGGCCAACCAGTGGGCGGCTGACAAAATGCGTGAATACGGCTTGGTGAATGTGCGTTTGGACCCCTGGGAGATCCCCGTCGGCTGGCAACGGGGGCATGCCTTGATGCGTTTGGTTGAACCTGACACAGGATTGAAATTGATGGTAGCATCTGCGGGTTGGACGCCAGGTACGCCTGGAAAGGTAGTCGGGCCGGTGGTGATCCTACGCGAACGGAGCAAGGACAAGCTGGCGCAGTACAAAGGAAAGTTACGGCACGCTGTAGTGCTGCTCACTCCCCCTCCCACAGTTGCACCAGTGACTGACTTGCGTTACGGTCCCGGTATGCCGTCGCTCCGGAAAGACGATGGCAAAAAAGAGACCACCCCGAAGGAACCGGCAGAGCCACCGAGTAAAAAACAATCGCGGTTGCAGCTACCTCCGGACGCCACCCCCCTTTCCTGGTCGTCTGCTCAAGACGTTTTGGGTTATGTCCAGGATGAACTTCAGCCAGGATTCACGGAATTAAACGAATTTCTTAAAAGCGAGGGGGTTGCCTGTATAGCAACCAGTGCTGCTAAACCGCACGCTTTGTTGGTTACCACCGGGGGCTGGCCCAATGATATTGTCGCCGCAGAAAACAGAGTGCCGCGTGTCTTCATGGCACATGAACATTACGCTCTGCTATGGCGGCTGGCCTCGCAACCGAACGCCACCGTACGCGTTGAAACAGACATCAGCAACACTTTCATTCGGGGGCCGATTACCGTCTATAACACAGTGGGCGAACTTCGGGGAAGTGAGAAGCCTGATGAATACGTGGTCGTCGGGGCGCACCTGGACTCGTGGGACTTGGCCAGCGGTACGACAGACAATGGCACAGGCAGTTGTGTGGTGCTGGAAGCGGCCCGAGCGTTATCCCGTCTGGCTCAACAAGGGTACCCCCCCAAGCGGACCATCCGTTTTGTACTGTTCAGCGGAGAAGAGCAGGGACTGCATGGTTCCCGCCGGTATGTTCAACGCTATAAAGACGAACTACCCAAACACTCTGCTGCCATCGTCCATGACACAGGCACCGGCCGTGTACAAGGACTGGCCCTTCACAATCGCAAGGGATGTTACGAGATCCTGCAGCGGGAGCTGGAAATCCTCAAGGAACTGGATGGCTGGGTAGGGGTCAGTCTACGCAGCATGGGGGGCACGGACCATTTATCTTTCAATGCTGTGGGCGTCCCTGGCTTTGCTTGCTTACAGGAAATGGATGAGTATCGTCTGACGCACCATACCCAATCGGACACGTTTGATAAGGCCAAGGAGCCCTACCTGATTCAAGGAGCCCAAGTGGTCAGCGTGACAGCATTGCGGATCGCCAACTTGCCCGAATTGCTGCCACGTTAGGTTTCTGTTTCGTAAGTCTCCGCAACTAGCTATCGCTCTGAGGCCGATTAGTTGCGTCTCCGTTTACCTGTGCAAAACCGCACTCGGTATGCAAATGGCGGTTAGCCAGTACACTGGAATGCCGCGGCGGTACGATAAATAGCGTAGCTGCAGCAACTGAAATAACATTCTCATCTCCTTGAGTCAGACCTGTGTCAGTATTGACGGAAACTCTATGGATCAATCTTTAGGATGCGATGTTGGAGTAATCGATGACGAAGGAGACGAGGGGGTCGAAATAGTTGCCGGAGAGCGTGGTTGCTGGTCTGGCGGAGGAGGAGAGTCAGCGGTCGACTGCGCGGCTGGGGTATCTGCTCCAGCTAAGTGCAAACCTGGCGGAGCAAAAGTCGACGCGACTGGCGGCTCGTCGGGTAATTCGAATCCCGTTAGCGGTTCATCGGGCAGCTGGGCCGTGACGCGGACAGTAAAGGTACTGCCGCGGCCCAACTCACTGCGGAGCGTGACATCGCCTTGGAGAAGGCGGGCCAGCTCGCGGACGATCGACAGTCCCAGACCGGTGCCGCCTTGCTCGCGGGTCATAGGATGCGCGGCTTGCCGGAACTTGTCAAAGATCAGTTCCTGTTCCTCGGGAGCTATGCCCACGCCGGTGTCGGTTACCGTCAGCACCAGCTCATGTCCATCGGTTTCGGCCTTCAGTGTGACCCGGCCACCTTCAGGTGTAAACTTGATGGCATTGGATAGCAGGTTGGCCAGGATCTGATGGAGTTTACCGGCGTCCTGACGGATCAAAGGAGCTTGGGGATCGACGACGACCCGCAGGTCGATATTTTTTTTCTCGGCCTGCGGACGAAATAGAGCGGCCGCATGCTCACATAAAGTCGCAATGTTTATCGTCTCCGGATGCAGACGCATCTTACCAGCTTCTAATTTCGCCAGGTCCAGAATGTCGTTGATGAGGGCCAATAGCCGTTGACCGCTCGTCATGATGTGGCTGACGTAACGGTGTTGTTTGTCGGTCAGGTTGTCGGCAGTCAGGAGTGTTTCACTGAAGCCGATGATGCTATTGAGCGGCGTGCGTAGCTCATGGCTCATGGTCGACAGGAATTCGCTTTTCAGGCGATTATTCTCGAATAAGGCCATATTTACGCGGGCCAGTTCGTCAACTTTGCGATCCAAGTCGGCGATCAGCTTTTTGTTACGATCCTGAATGTTGATCAAATTGCGAAGCATGCGATTAAACGCATGAGACAGGTCCTCGAATTCATCACCGGTGTGGATTTCGCTACGGACGTTGAGTTCTCCGTTGGCGATAGCTTCGGCTACATTTTTGAGATGGGTAACCGGCTTGACGATGACATAACGGATAATTAGATAGCTCCCGGCAATGATCAACAGGCTGGTGCCGACGGCGAAGGCGATAAGGATGGCACGGTTGGTATGAAAGCCCTCCTGAAGCGGTAAGGTTGATAGGCGGATCCGGACCACGGCCATCAGGTCGCCTTCGCGGAGTTGGGGCTGTGGTTGTTTGACTTTGTCAGGGTCGTGATGGCATGTCAGGCAGGCGGTAGCAGCTCGTAAAGCTCCGTAGTAGTAGAAGGCATTTTCCTGAGGGGCATGGCGGGAGTCTTCCAGCCAGCCATCTTGGACGAGGCGATGCAAAATGGGCAGGTCTTCGCTATCGGGTTTGTCGGCTGGGTCGGTGGCATCGAGCCGCAAAAAGCGTACGCTGTAACTTTGCCGCTCGACAGGCCAATACCGCCTGTCCAGGGTATCGAAAGCGTCGGTTCCTTCCGAACGTTCCACCGGCAAGTGAATGCGTTCCACAAAAGGGGCCAGTAGAGTCCGGCCCGTTACGCTCAATTGCTCCAAGGCAAGGCGTTTGGTCTGTTCGGCATAGGCCCAAAAGCTGCCTGTCATCAATAAAAGCACAGCTGCCCCCATCAGCCAGCGACACTTCCGCTCCAGATTCGTCTCACCTAGCAGACGTTTGAAGCCCCGATAAGACATGCGCAACCTACCCTCAGACTGATTCAGAATGGTGTGCGGTCTGGCAACGTTCGGTATGTTGTCCGGTTGTGCTTGCAGGGTTGTTTCCTGCTTGCAAAATGAATTTGCGTTCTGGCACTATTTACGCTGTATTCTCGTATTTTCTGCTAGATTCGATCCAGGCTTTTGGATGCTCTTTGGGTATGTGAGGGCTGATTGCTTTACCTCTGGCAGTAGGCGCAATAGTGCGTACTGCGGCCAGCCAGGTATTGGCGGACAATCGGATGACCGCAATGCAAGCAGGGCAGTCCTTCTCGTCCGTACACGTTAAGCCGTTGCTGGTAACGTCCTTGTAATCCGGAACCGCCTACGTAGTTGCGAATGGTGGATCCTCGGGCGGCGATAGCCCGACGTAACACGCGACGGACCGCCCGTTGCAGGCGATCCCACTCGCTGGTCTGTAGGCTTCTAGCCAATCGGGCCGGATGTAAAGCCGCTTCAAACAAGGCCTCGTCAGCATAAATGTTACCAACGCCCGCGATGATGGTCTGATCCAGTAGCACGGCTTTCAGGCAGCGCTGTGATTGAGCCGCAACAGCCTTCAGATGGCCTGAAGGCAAATTGAGTGGTTCCGGGCCTAGTTTGCGATCCAGTTCTGCTAACGCCTCTTGTCCATGGGCAAACCATTCGACCGAACCGAAGCGGCGGATGTCGCGAAAACGCCACTGGTAGCCGTTATCCAGCTCCGCCCACCAATGGAGATGGTCAGGCAGTGGCTCACTGCCGGGGACCACGGTTAATTGTCCCGTCATACCCAGATGAAAACGGATGCCCTGGCCATCATCGCATAAAACCACGATCCATTTGCCCCGACGATGCAGGCTTGCTATTCGCGCTTGTATTAAATGACGGATTGCACGGATAGGCCAATGCCGTCGTAGTTGGGCCTTGCTGGAGTGAATGGCGATCAGTCGTCGACCTGTCAATTGTGGACGCAAATCGCGCACTACTGTTTCTACTTCGGGAAGCTCGGGCATCTGGCCTTGCCTCCGTCGCTCCGATGACTACCGGATGCGATCGTATGCTCCTTTTGTATCCTCTTTCTACCAGTTCGAACCCCCAGTGACGGCGAACGTTAGCTTGTTCGGGGGCAAGGTAGGAAATAAGCACCAAAAGGCCAAATTTCCGACCAAGCCGTTGCGTAGAGTTCATAGCGATTCGGTGCGGCAAACCTTTTTCCCCATTATGGTAATCAGTAGGAGGGTATCCTGAGTCACGTGGTGACTACAATGAAAGCGGTGTGCTCGACGGCCACAGGGATACCGCATGGGCACTGTACCCATTTAAGGCACAACGTCGTTATACCAGAAAAGTTACGAGCAAGCGGTGTATCAAGTATGCTTACAGCCCCCTCCTCATTGCGGCATTATCCTGACCAGCGTGGACGTTTTGGGCCCTACGGGGGTCGGTACGTTCCCGAAACGTTGATGTATGCTTTGGAACAATTGGAAACAGCTTACAAGGAAGCCCGTCAAGATCCGCAGTTTCATCAGGAATTTAACCGTTGGCTGCAAGAGTATGTGGGGCGTCCTTCACGACTGTATTTTGCCGAGCGGTTGACACGGGAAGCTGGCGGTGCCCGTATCTATCTAAAACGGGAAGATCTGAATCACACGGGTGCCCATAAAATCAATAACGCTTTGGGTCAGGCTTTACTGACGCGTCGGATGGGTAAGCAGCGGGTGATTGCCGAGACCGGTGCAGGCATGCATGGCGTGGCCACTGCTACGGTGGCTGCCCTTTTTGGTCTCCGCTGTCGGGTCTACATGGGCCAAGAGGACATACGACGTCAAGAACTGAATGTTTTTCGTATGCGAGCAATGGGGGCGGAAGTTTTCCCTGTGGGTAGTGGTAGTCAGACGCTCAAAGACGCAACCAATGAGGCGCTGCGGGACTGGATGAGCAGCGTAGAGACCACCCATTACATCATTGGTTCAGTAGTAGGTCCGCATCCTTTTCCGATGATTGTACGCGATTTCCAAAGCGTAATAGGCCAAGAGACACGGCAACAGTGTCTGGAGCAGTTGGGCCGTCTGCCTGATGCAATTGTTGCTTGTGTCGGGGGCGGCAGCAACGCCGCTGGGATGTTCTATCCGTTTCTTGACGATCAGCAGGTCGAACTAATCGGTGTGGAAGCCGGCGGCCGCGGACCGGTGCTTGGTCACCATGCTGCCACCCTTAACTATGGTTCTCCCGGCGTCCTCCACGGCACCTTCAGTTACGTACTCCAGGATGAGGATGGGCAAACGGCCCCGGTTCATTCTGTGTCCGCTGGGCTGGATTACCCCGGTGTTGGACCGGAACATAGTTGGTGGCACGATACGGGACGCGTCCGCTACTGTTCCGTGACCGACCAGGACGCTCTAGCGGCTTTCCACCTGTGTGCTCGCTTGGAAGGCATTCTACCAGCTCTGGAAACGGCCCACGCCGTGGCGGAGGCCTTACGCCTGGCCGCCCGAATGTCGTCTCAGCAGGTGGTCGTTATCTGTTTTTCCGGGCGAGGAGATAAGGACTGTGCCGAAGTGGCCCGCCTTGGCCAAAACCCCCCAAGCTCTAGCTAAGGAAGCAATTGTCCTGCAGCGCTTCTTTGTGCCTTAGCGGCAACTTCATAAGCTGTCTTTCCGGAGAACGCAGGGCGTTTGCATCCCCACCCGTGAGCTGGAGCCCTTGGTCTCATTCCCGTAAGCGACACGTAACGAGGACCCGCTGGTTGATCTACAATGTCAGTTGCGTCTGTAGCCAATCCCATCGATATGCTATTTTCTCGCTTGCGCATGAGTCGACGTGCAGCATTTATTCCCTTCCTGACGGCGGGTGACCCTGATTTGCAATTTACTGCTGCAGCGTTGCCTATACTAGGGCAGGCAGGAGCGGACCTGATAGAGGTTGGCTTCCCGTTTTCCGATCCGATTGCCGACGGCCCTGTGATTCAGGCTTCCTATACCCGGGCTTTGCAAGGCCAGCTCCGCTTGAATCACATCTGGGAAATGCTCAGATCGCTTACAACAACACCCCAATGGCAGACCCCTTTGGTGGGCATGGTCTCGTACTCGCTGATTTATCGTAAGGGTTTACAACGGTTTGTGGTCGCGGCACGGCAGGCTGGAATCCACGGACTAATCGTTCCCGATCTGCCGGTGGAGGAAGCGGAGGAACTAGCTCAGGTTTGCCGCGACTATGAGTGCAAAATGATTCTGCTGGTTACTCCCACGACACCGCTGCAACGGGCCGAACGCATTGTCCGGATTTGCAGTGGCTTCGTCTACGTCGTCTCTGTAGTCGGAATTACCGGTAGCCGAGACCACCTGCCCCCCACCCTTCGCCCCTTGTTACACCGCCTGCGCTCACTGACTGATTTACCACTGTGTGTCGGCTTCGGCGTCAGTAAACCCGAACACGTAGAGGAATTGGCTGAAGTAGCCGATGGCATCATCGTCGGCAGTGCCTTGGTGCAACTGTTAGAGAATGCCCGCCAGGATCCCGCAGGTACTTTGGCAGCCTTGGGGACATTCGTCCGACGTCTATGCCAACCATTGCACCAACAATCCAAGCCAGCACCATGACCCGCTTATTTGCTCATATTCGCTCAGGAATGGGTACCGATCGAACGACTAGAGCTATTCCAAATGGTCGATCAATAATACCCAGTCATGTCAGGAGGTATAAGTAACTTTGGTCATTCAGACGGCTGAACGGAGAATTGATTGGATGTAATGTCGGACCTCAGCGACCGCCACGCCGGTGGCGAGCCGAGCGTTAGCAGGAGTGGTCCGGTGCGGGCGGGCATCAATGACGGTCATACCACGGGTGAGGTGGCCGCGTGTTTCGACGTCCACGGGCAGCGATTCCCAAGTGAGGGCCTCGGGGCGCACCAAGGCGATGATGCCAAGGACATCTTTAAGGTGAAAACCTTCGATTCCGTAAAGATTGGCCGTAGCTCGGATCCCATACGGCACGATTTGTCGCAAAAACTGACAGGTGCGAGCATGTGGGTTGGGCATTTCTAGCAGGTCGGAGGGCGAAAAAACCAGTTTGCGGGTGACGTCGAGGGGGATAAGCAACGGGTGCAGGCCAGCATGCAGGACATGGGCGGCTGCCTCTGGGTCCAACGCAATGTGGAATTCGGCAACCGCCGTCACGTTGCCGGGTTCCCGCCAGCAGCCGCCGACGATGATCGTCTGCTGGATAATGGCGGGCAGGGCCGGATCGCGTTCTAGAGCCGCTGCCAGCGTGGTGAGCGGACCAAGATTGACGATCGTCACTTGTCGTGGAAATTCACGGATCAATTCAACCAGCATTTTATCGGCGGGATGCAAGGCATGACGCATCGCACACGGAAATGACACGCCGCCTAATCCCCCAGGACCATGCAGGGCCAGACCGTCATAGTCGTAGCGTACCGGCAACGCCGACGCCAGCCGAGGCCACTTCGGAGGATCAATCACATCAACAAGCACATGGACATTAGCCGTGGCCTGCTCTGCCGGTACGTTTCCCGCTGTTGGTAATAAACCCACTACCTCCACCTGCGGGTCATTCAAAGCCAAGGCAACAGCAAAGGCAGTATCAATTCCAGGATCAGCAATCACAACCACTTTACGCTTCATGCTCTGTTGCTCATTGGGTCAAGGGGCTGTTCCCTGCCCGCTGCGTGCCGTTGCGGGCGGACAACCGCTGTTACGCCGCAGGCTGTTTTCACATTTTATGCCTTTTACATAAATCGTACCGCTCTAACCAACCAAATGAAATGCTCATCCGTCAGAAGATGTAGACGGCCCCGAATCGTACCGGGCTTCCAGTGGACCCGAAATCTGGACTATGACTAAATGAGGACTGCATCCATGCCAAGTGATTCATCGTAAAACGGTGAACTTCTCTGATGGGCGGGTAGTTGGCAAAATCATGAACATGGAGCTGAAAGTTAAGTCCGCTTCTTCGTCTATGGCGATGCCTATTACGATCAACTCTCAGGCGACACGGGGCGAGACAACCCTAAGATCGCGCCAGACATACTTTTTGCTTTGACAAGTTCTCCAGAGACGGGGTATGATTAAAATCAGTTTAATTGACACGCGGTCTGCACTAGTGTGTAGAGCATAACATCAAACCCTTTGGCAGGCATACCTTGTCATGGTGAGCTACAGGAGTGAGATTCTACAATGGAATGAGCTTGGCCTTAGGCAGTTGTGTTGGCGCTAGTTGACTGGGTCTTGTGAGTAAAGCGACAAGCCTGCAATGGCCAAAATCAGTTACAAACATTAGTAATGGGATTAGGCTGATGGCTATTTGTTCGCTGTGAGATTATTGACCTGGTTGCTCATGTGTCTTTATGTGTCGTTAACTGAAAAGGAAGAAGAGTCGGTTCGACATGGGGGGCGACCGTGAGAGGCTGGGGAGTGGCGTGGATACTGGCAGGTGGTTTAGTATGGGGTATGCCCGGGCCAGCCCTTGGGCAGACACTCCCTGCAGTGCCCGCAGCCTCCGATCAGCCCTCGGCTACGGCCAGCATCCGCTCTCATGCAGCCCAGCTTCGCCAGGCAGCCGACAACGCGGAGAGAGCCGGTAGTTGGGAAACGGCTTTCAGTCTGTATTGTCAGTTATATCTGCTTGATCGGCAGGGGGCCGACCTACGCGACAAACTGCATCAGGTATGGCGACGACTGCAGCAATACCGTCGGCAACGTGATCCCGAATATCAACGGTTTGTACAGAGCCTAGCGGTGCCGGATGCCCTGCAACTTCTAACAGAAGTTTTAACCAAGGTTCCGCTGTGGTATGTCGATCGCACGCGTGCTCAGCCGCAACTGTTGTGGGAGCACGGCCTGGTGGAATTGGAACGAGCGTTAGACGACTCCGCTTTTCAATTGCAGGTGTTGCCTCAGGCAAGCTCATCCGTGCTGGAACAGCTGAAGGCAGATCTGCGACTGGTGCAGCGGCAGACCATCAGTCAACCGCGTCAGGCTCGTCAGCAACTGCGCCGCTTATTAAGTCAGTGGCAGGAACGCACACCGGTGGCCTATCCCAGTGCGGTTGTACTGGAAGTAATTAGTGGGGCCTGTAACGGTCTGGATGAATATTCGTTGTACGTGCCACCGCTGCCGCCCGCTCCGGAAGATCTGCTGCCGCAAGGGGTTTGTGTGCAATGCGGTGATGGTAAGCCTGTAATTGCAGGGATCATCCGTGGCTCGTGGGCGGAGTTACATACCCCCCTCCAAGCAGGCCAGTTGATTCTACAAATCAACGGCTACGACCTGAGTGACGGACCGGTGACCCGCGAGGATGTGCGTGAAGCGTTGCGTCATCCTCACCAAGGCTGGCATGAATTGGTGGTGGCGACGCATGATCCCGCTATGCCCGAAGTGGTTGTCAGCCTGCCCGTGCAGCCACCGTCAGTCTACGGCAGAATGGTCAAAGAGACACGAGACGGATTGCGGATTGGTTATCTCCGCCTCCGTCTGCTCCGTGAATCCACCCCACGCGAATTTGATGAAGCACTGCTCCTTCTCCAGCACGATGGTATTCAGGCTCTGGTGCTCGATTTACGCGGGAACCTGGGCGGTTCATTCACCGCTGCGTTGGAGGTAGCCCGGCGACTACTCCCGCGCGGCGTAATCGTTAGCACCCATGGACAGATTCCAGAGGTGAATAATGCCGTTTTTACCTCAGAGAGCGGTGACGCTGCCTTGAGTTTGCCCCTGGTCGTGCTGATCGATGGAGAAACCGCATCGGCAGCTGAAATGCTGGCGGCAGCGTTGAAAGATCAACACCGGGCCATGCTCGTGGGGCTGCCCACCTTCGGCAAGGGAACATTGCAGTACACTCTACCGCTGGCGGCGGGCACAGATCCCCAAAACCAAGGGGTGGATGCCTCAACGGCTGTCAACTCCTCTACCAAACCACCACCCGGAGGCACCATTCGTCTGACAATCGCCCGGTTGATCTCTCCTGCCGGTTACCCCCTTCATGCGAGTGGTGTACGACCGCACATAACGGAAACGGAACCGCTCGTCCAGCTCGATCTGGCCTTCCGCAGAGCAGCAGATCTGATCCGAACCAGTTCTTCTTCTCCCGGTACGATGATGCCCATGACGCCCTCTCCATCTACCATGGAGCCGGCACCGTCGGATCATTCTCTAGAACAGGGCGACAACGGAGCCACATTATAAAAAGTCTTTCCACCATGGCTCCTGTTTGTTACCGATTGAGCCCCACGCAACAACGGCGCGCTGTAACGCTTATTCCCTACTGTGTTTACGGAGCGGAAGGCATCGTTGTGTCAGGGTTCGAGTGCTTTTCCAGAGTGTTGATCGCTTGACGAATGACTTCTGGCAATGGAACTTTATGGCCACGGTGATAATCGTAGCTGACGACGAGCACCTCGCCTTCGGCTGCTAAACTTTGATGCCGCCGGCTGATCAGGCGGTACCGCAAGCGTATACGATCTGTTAGGATGTTAACCGCCTGAGCTCCAACCCATAAATGGTCAGGATAGAATAATGGCTTACGATAGCGAGCGGAGGTAGCGGCTACAATAGGTCCCAGACCGCATTCCTCTTTCAAGCGTAGCCAACCGATGCGTTCCAGATAGGCAATACGGGCCTGTTCGAAGTAGCGAAAGTAGACCACGTTGTTGACGTGGCCATAGCTATCCATGTCGCCCCAAGCGACGTCTAATTCAACGACCACAGGAAAAACGGACAACTCTGCGTCAAACATGAAGTTGTTTTAGACCTGAAGCAAGTATCAGGCAGGGGCGCAGAGTTTGCCTCAGCAACAGCCCGCCCTTACAGAAATGGCATAGGGCGGAACTTCCGGCAAATGGTCGAGGGTGAACCTGAGGGGGCAATCGATGAAGGGGGGCTATGGCGGTCGGTTGTTGGCTGTGGTAGCGGCCTTGCTCGGCTGGATGTTCGATGGGATGGAGATGGGCCTTTTCCCTTTGGTTGGTCGTGATGCACTCCGTGAATTGTTGGCAGAGCAGGGGGATCAGAGCAGATTGGATTTGTGGTACGGTGTGGTCCTGGCTGGTTTTCTGGTCGGAGCAGCAACGGGCGGCGTCGTGTTTGGCTATCTGGGAGACAAATTCGGACGTGTCCGAGCGATGACCTTAAGCATTCTGATGTATTCGCTGTGTAGTGGCTTGAGTGCAGCGGCCCAAAGCCCTGTCCATCTTGCCGTGCTGCGTTTTTTAGGAGCTTTGGGGATGGGGGGCGAATGGGCCTTAGGGGTGGCCTTGGTGATGGAGTTGTGGCCGGGGGCGTCCCGGGTGCTGCTCGCAGGGCTGATCGGGGCCTTCGGCAATCTGGGATATACTATTTGTGGCTCGATTGCCTATTTACTCAATCACACTGACCCGGTCTCGGTGCAACAAGGGCTGATGGGCATCGGCTTGCCCCCGCCGTGGGCAACGGCACTGACTGCTCATCGCTATTGGCGGCTGCTGTTCCTAGTGGGTGCCGTGCCGGCATTGCTGACCGTCTTGATTCGCTTGTTGGTACCAGAATCCGACAAATGGGAGCAGGAGCGGGCGGCCGGACGGTCAGCGCACTGGTCTGAAAGTGATCTGTTTGGGGTGTTGACAGGAGCGGTGGCCGCCTGCGGCGTGATTGCCCTGTGGGCCGTTCCGGAAAACGTCTTGTCGCTGGGTCTGCGCTTAATTGGATCGGCCGTTGGCCTGGTACTAGTCGTAGCGGGGTACTTGTATCCTGCCCGCGGATACTTGCTGCGAAGCGGCTTGTCCACTGCTCAACGCCAGCGGGTATTGGGACGAATGCTTTTAGGGGCTGGCCTGAGCGGTGTTCCTCTTTTGGGGACATGGGCAGGCCTAATGTGGATGTACATGTGGGTCAGTCAGTTGCCAGGGGGTGATGTTCCGGATGCCCGGCCGATGATGCAGATCGTCTCTTCGGTGGCAGCGGCGCTAGGCTGTTTTATAGGGGCCCTGATAAGCGGCGTGATTGGTCGCCGGGCTGTCTATGCTGCCTTGTGCCTACTTTCCCTAGCGGCCATGGTGGGCTTTTACCGGTACAACACGGCATACGACACGACCTTTTTAGTAACCGCCGGCTTGATGGGCATGGTTTCCGCAGCGTTTTATGGCTGGTTGCCGCTGTATCTGCCTGAATTGTTCCCCACAGCGGTCCGGGCCACCGGCCAGGGCTTTGGCTTTAATCTTGGACGGATTATCGCCGCGGCTGGCAATTTACAAATGGCCAATCTGCTGGCCTTCTTCGACAACGATTATGCCCGCGCCTGTGCTATGGTGGCCGGCGTGTACCTGGTTGGTTTGGTGTTGATCGCCATTTCCCCCGAAACCCGCGGACGCCCCCTGCCAGAGTAGCACCGTACCACACACATTCTCAGGTATGTCTTTGTGAATCAGCTGTATTCTTCTGTAATTAACTACTCGTTGGGAATTTTTATGCAGTTGTCTTGATTGGGAGAGCTCTACAGACCAGACAAAGGACTTCGATCAAGGTTGAGACATCCACACCCTGCAGAACCATCATAGCTTCCTTGGCTATCCTTACTTTCGCTGCCGGAGAAACCTCAACTGGCCTGGATACGAGTTGCCAATAGGCACCGGTAGAGGCTTGTATGGAGTAATTTTCACTCTCGCGTGAAACCTTGAAATGAGGATTGATACTGCTGGTAGGCGTCACGCAGTAGTTGAGCGACATCTTCATCTTCGACGGGTTCGAACGAATCGTAATACTGTCCGACGGCGTGGAAGTCGTCTGGTGCTAACAGGTAGATGAGTCGATCGCAATGGCGTGCCAAGGCTCGCAGTCGTTCTGGTGGGCCGACCGGCACTGCTAGGATCAGCTCCCGAGGGTGACGAGCGTGTACGGTTTGCAGGGCGGCCAAGGCCGTAGAACCGGTTGCTACGCCGTCATCTGTGATAATGACCGTGCGTCCAGTGACCTCGGCGGCGGGGCGGATGGCACGGATTAATCCCTGTCGACGTGCAATTTCCTGCAGTTGGTATCGCCGTTCGGCTTCCAGGTATTCGTCAGCCCCTTGGATCAGAGGTAACGCCTCTGGATTCAACAAGATACTGCCATCTTCGGCAATTGCTCCCAAAGCGTATTCGGGTTGAAAGGGGGCACGTAACTTCCGTGACAAAATGACGTCTAGCTCAGCTTGGAGTGCTTCGGCAAGTGCGGCACCCACCACCACACCGCCTCGGGGTATGGCCAAGACTACAGGCCGGACCATCGGGATGTGTCGCAATTGTTCGGCTAATAACTGACCTGCCTCACGTCGGTCCCTAAACCGATTGCCTTCCCACACCGCCATGACCATTCCCTCCCACAAAAACTCTTACCCGCCTACGCATCCCTCTGGACTTGTCTTGGTGACATTGATGCACCCGAATTTAGCAATTAGCCCCTGCACAGGCATGTAGCTGACCTGCCAAATTTGCGCCAAAGCTGAGTCTGATAGTCCAAATCCGGACGTTAATTACTTTGGGGCCAAGGCAACCTATCTCGTCCCAATCGGAGACAATTTCGATTATCGCTATTCTGTAGAATCAAAGTTATCCGTGTACTGCGTGTAACCATGCAGCGAATGTCTTTGTGTCGATTTGGCACATAAGGTGTGCCTTTTCCGATAGCCAAGTCACCACGTTTGATGATTGTTACAACTTTTGTACCAGAATAGACACTTGGGAATCGGGTTGCTTATTCACACAACGTGCCCAGATGATAATCGCATTGATAGTACATCGACCCTTGACTGAATATTCTGTGGAGCGGTAGTTCCGGGCCTTCGGCTTCTGCGCACCATTGAGACACCCAGAACATTGTTACAAAATCACATGGCGAGCAAAAGTAAAAATGCTATTGTAAAGACGAATCTTGAGCCTTTGACAGTTAAGCCTGCACTTTGCCGTTCGTCAATAATAAGTGGAGGACATATCAAGCAAGCTTCACGCCAAACCAACCGGTTTATGGGTGATGCCGCACTAGGATCACGACATAGGAGGATGAAACATGTACAGCGTGCTAGCGGGATTGTTGCTTAGTGTAGCGGCACCGGTGCCGCCGCCGTTGGAGACGAATAATGCTCCGACTGGTCCAGCACCGACCCTTCTGTTTTTAAAGGCAGATGCGAATGGCAAGGTAATGGTTCAAGTGGTAAGAGACGTCCAGGAAGCGGTACCGCTAGCTCCCGTTCAGCCGGGTGCCGGGCGAGCGATTGCCTTACGGCAGTTGCGGCGTCAGGAAACTGTCGAACTAGGACAGGTGAAGGACCTGACCATTACCACGGTTGACGGACGCAAGGTTGGTTTGGACGAGGCGATCAAGCGTTTGGAAAAAGGCGAGGTTGTTTTAGTTGCACCCGCCAATCAGCCCATCAGTCCTGCCTATTTGAAGGTTTTCAAGGACGATACGTTGATTTTGTCTTCCCCTGAGCTAGTAGGTTCTGGGACGATAGCCGTTCCAGGACGGGTAATTCAGCCCAAGCCTGTCCAGATTCAGCCTGTAGTTCCCCCGATCATCGTCCCGGCTCAACCGGGTGGCGTCATAGAAATTCAAGTGGGACCAGCGGTTGAAGCTATTCCCGCACCGGCGGTTCCTAGGGCTCCTGTGGAAAAGGTGTTGCCACCCGAGAAGGTGGCTCCGCAACCGAACAAGGTCGTACCGGCAGACAAAGTTGTCACCCCAGTTCAGAAGGTGGCCCCTCCGGCCACGGTGGAGCGTGCTACACCCGTAGAGAAGCTGCCCGTTCGTTCAAGCAAAGGCGATAAGTAACTTCTGCTCGACACGTCTGGCCGTTAATTCAACCGCTTTCCAGGTTATAGGGTAAGTCCTTTCATAAACAGTTCAATTTCCGCTCCGGCCCGGACAACACCATGCCGTCGCCGAGAGCGCGTATATTGTCCCTTTGATCATGACGCAGTGGCAAACTATTTCGAATGGGGGACGATCTTTGGCACATCCCGAATGTTATTGGGTTCAGAAGTATTAATAGAGTACATTGATGGAATCACTGCAATGCTTAGGTTGAACGGTCAATCGAGTAAAGCGGGTTGATGCAAATGCGAGAGAGAGGATCCTCAGTCGAGGGGTGTTCATCCCCTTCTTCAACAACAGTGTGGAAGGCACTAGCGGTTCACTTCTGTGTACTCGCAAGAGCGGTGGCGGTACGGTTCTGACGTGCCGCTTTAAGCCGGAGATAGGCGTGCATAAACGGGTCGAAATTCCCATCAAGAACGTCCTGCACGGCAGGAGTTTTCACATCGATCCCCTCGCGTTCGTCCCGGACCAGGGTGTAGGGATGCAGCACGTAACTGCGAATTTGCGAGCCAAAGGCGATTTCCCCCTTGGAGTCGTAGTGACGCACAAGGTCGCCCAATCGTTTCTGTTCTTCCAAAGCGTATAGCCGGGCCTTGAGCAGCCGTAGGGCGTTTTCCTTATTCTGATGCTGGCTACGTGCCGTCCGGCTCTCGGCCCGGATACCAGTTGGTTTGTGAATCAAACGCACCCCTGATTGGGTCTTGTTCTGGTGTTGACCACCGGGACCACCGGAGGCAAAGGTTTGTACCTCTAAGTCCTCATCTCTGATGACGATTTCAATATCGTCAGGTAAGTCGGGAAGGACGTCGACAGCGGCAAACGACGTTTGTCGGGTATCACCACTACCGAAGGGGCTGATACGGACCAGGCGGTGCACGCCGATTTCGCTCTGCATGTAACCGTATGCATATGGTCCGGCGATCTTGAAAGAAACGCTTTGGATGCCTCCTTCCAGGTTGGGCTCTTCATCGACATCCGTAATGTTATACCCATGACGCTGGGCCCAACGAACGTAGGCCCGATAAAGCATTTCCGCCCAGTCACAGGCATCCGTGCCGCCGGCACCGGGCTTGATGGACACCAACGCGTCGGCGGCATCATGCTTGCCACTCATCATCGTTTGCAGTTCGAAGGCCTCGTACTGCTTCTCGGCCTTGTCCAGTACGCTGGCCCACTCCGCTTCCAAGGAGGGGTCCTCGCCTGCTAACTCCATCAAAGCTTGCAGATCGCGTAGTGTGGTTTGTAGCTCCTCGTAAGGCTTGACCAGGGCATTCAGCGCCTTGAGTTGTTGGATTACTTGACGTGCCCTGTCCGGCTGGCCCCAGAAATCAGGCTCGCTTTGCCGGGCCTCCAAACGCTCCCGTTCCGCCAGTTTGGCCGGCATGTCAAAGAGAGTCCCGAAGCTGTTGCAACTGGGCCGCTAATTCCTCGGTACGACGCCGTAATTCCGCTTGAAGTAACATGGGTCGCTCTGCTCTCCTTACTTGAGGATGTTCGCGGTTTATTAATTGGATGCCGTTGGGAACCGGCACACCCGGTGCCGGTTCCAAGAACCAAGCTTACCTTCAGGACAGCAATCCCCAAGAACAACTCGGCTTCTTCAACTATTAGAGTCTAGCATAGCGACTTAGGGTGCGAGCACCCAATATCAAGTACACGGGATAGATGCAGTTGTCCTCCTGCATAGGATCAAACAAACCCACAGTATACCGTACGCTTTGGAGAAGTCCATAAAAGCCAAAGGGCTGCTGATCTGGTCAGTGCTTTCCTTTCCGATGGGTGCGTCTGGCCGTATTTCATGCCCTACGGGGAGTTGAGAAACAAGGGAGAAGGGTATGGGGCAATTCAGCGAGCGGGTGGTGGTGATCACAGGGGGTGGCTCGGGGGTGGGGAAGGCCACTGCCCGTCTCTTTTTGCAGGAGGGGGCCCAAGTGGTGATTGCCGGGCGTGACGTCGCGAAGTTGGCGGCCGCCGCAGAAGAATTGCAGGGCGGCGATTCGCTGCTGTACCTCCCTACCGATGTGACCGACCCTCAGCAATGCCGACGATTGATCGAACGGGCCACCGCCGACTTCGGCCGGGTCGATATCCTGGTGAACAACGCCGGGGCGAACATCAAAGCGCGTACTATGCGGGAGCTGACCCCGGAAGCCTGGGATCAGATGATCCGTACCAACTTGAACGGAGCATTCTATTGCATCCACGCGGTCTTACCGCAAATGCTTCAACGTCGCGACGGTGTCATTATTAATGTGGTTTCGGTGGCTGGCAAAAGAGCTAATCCATTGGGAGGAGCAGCCTACGCTGCGGCCAAGTTCGGCATGGGAGCCTTGGGGCTGATTCTTTCCAACGAAGAGAAAGATAGTGGCATACGGGTTTCAAACATATACCCCGGAGAGATCGATACCCCCATTCTCGAGCATCGTCCTAAACCGGTAACACCGGAACAGCGGGCTGTAATTCTCAAGCCGGATGACGTTGCCAAAACGATTCTGTTTGTTGCGGCCCTCCCCCCCCATGTCTCCATCCCAGAACTAGTTATTAAACCTACCGTTCAGCCGTACTGGTAAGGACGACCGTGAGATTCCAACAATGTTGGCGGTACTTGATTAATTATAGTTAGGTTACAAATGCTGAATAGTTATTTGGATCTATAGATTAAATTTAAATACCACTTGCTGCACTTGTAGATAATTGATCTATAATAATATCGCCTATTTTCAGGCAATGATTATAGAAATTGTTAGTATATAATGCACTATATACCGAATATAAAATGAAGCTGGTGAAAAAGCTTATTATACCACCAAACAAGGCATAGCAACCAACAGGTGGCTGTAAACCACGATTTATCACTTCTATTATTAAATATATAGTGAATACCAAGAATATTAAGAATGATCTATTTGCTTTCGAACAAACTTCCCCAAGGACATCATTATTGGAGATATAAAACATTTCTTTGGTATCTATATCAATCAACAGGCACGTGACATCATAAGGTTGGGCTAATAAAAATGCAACTTTATGTCCCTCTCTCAATGGTATATCTTGAAAAATCCTAAAGTGGAATTCTTTGTTATTATGATCACATATCCACATGTCAACTACATTCTGATGTTTAGTATTAATACTAAACCCTTTACTATTGCCACCACCATATACAGAAGTATATATCTGTGTGGTATACTTGACTAAAGTGCCATGTACATAATAGAAGGATATTGTTTTGACATTGCCCCAGAAATCAGTATAAACATAATCAGGTAGACTATATTCATGCATCTGTACATATGCAGCTGTTGCAGTTTGTTTGTTTTGTTTTAAATTTCCTAGATCCATAACTGGTACCCAAGAATCACTACCTTCTTTCCAAACCAGATCGGTAGGAAGTAATTTGCCACTCTGGGCCCAGTGAAGGAGCTGTTCCTCAGTAAAAGGACCATGGGTGTGCTTGCCGTCACGTGTAATGAACCAGCGACTGTTCATGTTCGAAATGCTCAATTGGGTAGTTAGGCCTAAGCAATTGTAGCATATCACATGTAGTCGTCCGGTGGCTAGAGCGGTACGTTTAGACAGGCTAACACCGGTTGTTTAGCTACTCTTATAAGGTAACTATTGCGGAGACAAAGAGGTAGGTGGTGGTACCGGTGGTAAGACGGGGGCGTTGGCCGCACTGCCTGGCGGTGGAGGAGGCAACGGTCCTGGATCGCTCAAGTTCGGCGGTGTCGGGGCTAGAGGGGCAGCCGGCATCCAGTTACTGGAAGCGGTGGAGGAGGGGGTGCTCGGCGAGGTTGCGTTCCCTGAGGTAGGTGTCAGGTCTGCCGGCGAGGGTAGCCGGTTGGGAACAGAGGAATTCGACATTGCATTTTGTGTTGCAGATGACGTACTTGTATGGGTCCCTGCTATATTGGGCAGTGTTGGTGTACGATGACCAGACGCGGTGGTGGGAAGTGTTGGTGCTAATCCAGAAGGTGGTGTACCTTGGCGCAATTCTGTAGCACGGGACGGAGAAGAAGGCAGGCTTGAGTTGACTGTAGCATTAGTGGTAGGTGGCAGAGTAGGTGTGCCAGGCAGGCCGACCGTCCCTGCGGTATTTCGAGGGTAAGTTGAGGGGCCAGACCGCAGATTGCATGTCTCGCAATCAGCACTGCGGCAACCGAATAGTGAAAGTAACATAATAT
>JANWVV010000209.1 GCA_025055795.1 Gemmataceae bacterium | reverse complement strand
GTTCCGGTCATCAACGGCCTGTCCGATACGTCGCACCCCTGCCAGGCCATGGCGGACCTGCTGACGATCCAGGAATGCTTTGGCGATTGGAGCGGCAAGACGGTGGCCTTTATTGGGGATGGGAATAATGTCGCTCGGTCGCTGGCGGTCCTGTGCGGGAAACTGGGCGTCCGCTTCATCTTGTCCTGCCCGGCGGGGTATGGATTTCCGGCAGATTTCGCCGAGGCCTATCGCCGCCTCGTCGACCCGACCCTTCCGATTGAAGAACGCGATCCGGTTCGGGCTGTCCAAAACGCCGATGTCATCTACACCGATGTCTGGACGAGCATGGGACAGGAGGCCGAGCGCGAGCGTCGGTTGTTCGATTTTCGTCCTTATCAAGTGAATGCCAGCCTGCTCAGCCGGGCGCCCCGGCATGCGCGTGTCATGCACTGCCTGCCGGCGCATCGGGGCGAAGAGATCACCGATGAGGTGATTGACGGTCCGGCCAGTGTGGTGTTTCATCAGGCCGGCAACCGCCTGCATGCCCAGAAGGCCATTCTGGCGCGGTTGCTCGGTCGAAC
>JANWVV010000208.1 GCA_025055795.1 Gemmataceae bacterium | reverse complement strand
CTGCATTCAACACCGGGTCCTCCGGACCCGTCAGTGCGGATGTAGACGTTGTGCTCAACGCCTTTCGGCATCACTGCATTCAACACGTGACGCCACTGGCGTGATGATAGGTCAGTTCACTGTGCTCAACGCCTTTCGGCATCACTGCATTCAACACTCTCAGCGAGAGGGTAATAAGTAAACTGACCTATGTGCTCAACGCCTTTCGGCATCACTGCATTCAACACGGCGGTTGCCGCGACCGGCAGCAGCCTGCCCCGGTACGTGCTCAACGCCTTTCGGCATCACTGCATTCAACACGATAGAGAGGATATGATATGGAGAGAATGATATAGGAGTGCTCAACGCCTTTCGGCATCACTGCATTCAACACTTCCATAAATTTGATGATTTTACACGAGATCAGATATGTGTGCTCAACGCCTTTCGGCATCACTGCATTCAACACACATCGCCAGACCCTATATACAGCCCTATACAGCCCGTGCTCAACGCCTTTCGGCATCACTGCATTCAACACGGCCATTATTTGGTTGCGCCGCTCCCCAATGATGGCGTGCTCAACGCC
>JANWVV010000207.1 GCA_025055795.1 Gemmataceae bacterium | reverse complement strand
GCCTCGACTGTCGGATTTTCCGACAGTGGTGTTGGCCTGAGCGGACCCCTGCGGAATCCCCCTGCATGCCTGCAAAACTACCTGCTCCACGATGTAAACACCTCCCCACAAGCACTAACACCTACCTGCATGTCAACAACACCGCCTGCACAATCCCTCCGACCTGCCTGCCCCGCCCCCTGCGCCGCCCGCGGGCCCCCCCCCGCCCCGCAAAACCGCCGGGGCCCCCGCGCCCCCTGTCATCGACAGCTCCCATCCCCCGTGGGCACAACAACACCAGCACCGACTCGTCAAATGCCCACAAAGCCCCAACCCCAGCTACCGCGGCGACTCTGCACCGCTTACCACCATCCCCTGCTAAAGGAGCTGCCCCAAGGGGACCACACGGTCACTCTGACCCCCATGACGCCTCTGACCCCCAACCCCACAAATTCCACCAGCTCTGCCACAAAACAGATTGCACACCCTTCACCTCCACAATCCCGCCACCTTGTCATGACCTCTGCAAACTTTTTGCTGGACCTTGGCATTCGATTGGGTTTAATCTGGAATTGTTGCTGACTATCCCGA
>JANWVV010000206.1 GCA_025055795.1 Gemmataceae bacterium | reverse complement strand
AACAGTCCCGGCCGTCGTCGAGTGTTGAATGCAGTGATGCCGAAAGGCGTTGAGCACAAACCTCTGTAGAGGGCTGCCTGGGCACGGGCGCGGTGTTGAATGCAGTGATGCCGAAAGGCGTTGAGCACACCTTGGCTACCAAACATCTCTTTTACGGATTTACCTGTGTTGAATGCAGTGATGCCGAAAGGCGTTGAGCACGGCGGCTGCGGGCGGCAGCAGCCTCCGCCCACCAGCGTGTTGAATGCAGTGATGCCGAAAGGCGTTGAGCACTAGTGACCCGTCGCGGTGACGGGAGGCGTGTTATGGAGGTGTTGAATGCAGTGATGCCGAAAGGCGTTGAGCACACACTTGGAACCGGTTTTAGTTTGCGGCGTTCCGCGTGTTGAATGCAGTGATGCCGAATGGCGTTGAGCACCCCACTGGGAACATCATGATAACAGACGGCGAATTCTTCGTGTTGAATGCAGTGATGCCGAAAGGCGTTGAGCACCAATGTGCTGGCCGGCGATTTTTTTTTGTTTTTTGCGGTGTTGAATGCAGTGATGCCGAAAGGCGTTGAGCACCGTGC
>JANWVV010000205.1 GCA_025055795.1 Gemmataceae bacterium | reverse complement strand
CCGTAGTAAATAGGGTGTTGAATGCAGTGATGCCGCCAGGCGTTGAGCACGTTCTTGTTGCCGCGGATCTCAACGTCATCGCTCGACCGTGTTGAATGCAGTGATGCCGAAAGGCGTTGAGCACAACTCCGGGAGGGCCGCTGGACGCTCGGATCCCCCTGTGTTGAATGCAGTGATGCCGAAAGGCGTTGAGCACATAATCTCATATTCGTCAACCCCATTGCAGTACCAGAGTGTTGAATGCAGTGATGCCGAAAGGCGTTGAGCACTTTCGGCACGCTCCGCTTAGCCTCGCCTAAGATCTTGGTGTTGAATGCAGTGATGCCGAAAGGCGTTGAGCACAAGCTCTCTTTCCGGATTTTTTCTTTTTTTTCTCTTCGTGTTGAATGCAGTGATGCCGAAAGGCGTTGAGCACCTGGCACTACGTCGACGCGCACCAGCTCTACCACTGTGTTGAATGCAGTGATGCCGAAAGGCGTTGAGCACCTCTTCATCGCTTAGCAGCTGGCAACCCAAACCTACGTGTTGAATGCAGTGATGCCGAAAGGCGTTGAGCACGTGCCAATAGAGCG
>JANWVV010000204.1 GCA_025055795.1 Gemmataceae bacterium | reverse complement strand
GTGATGCCGAAAGGCGTTGAGCACAGACAACTCCCAAGCAAAATCTTTATTGTCGCCGTCGGTGTTGAATGCAGTGATGCCGAAAGGCGTTGAGCACATTTGAATAGGGTAGATGATGACGTCATATATGATGTAAGTGTTGAATGCAGTGATGCCGAAAGGCGTTGAGCACATAATGACACCACCAGCCCCGCCACCACCTGGCAGAGTGTTGAATGCAGTGATGCCGAAAGGCGTTGAGCACAATGCAACCATGATTCCAAGCACAAATGCGTGTTGAATGCAGTGATGCCGAAAGGCGTTGAGCACTCGCATCCTTTGTCCTCACAATGTGGATGTGTAAAAATGTGTTGAATGCAGTGATGCCGAAAGGCGTTGAGCACCGTCGGTGCTACAAGTCTTCATACGCACCACCCCCGTGTTGAATGCAGTGATGCCGAAAGGCGTTGAGCACGCAATTCGCCAACCCCACCATCCTTTCTCGAGGACGGTGTTGAATGCAGTGATGCCGAAAGGCGTTGAGCACCTTTCTCTCAAGCTTACTCATAAGTTCAACAGATGCTGT
>JANWVV010000203.1 GCA_025055795.1 Gemmataceae bacterium | reverse complement strand
TCACTGCATTCAACACGGGTGGCACACGTCCCGGGGGTCCCCGGGTATTTAGTGCTCAACGCCTTTCGGCATCACTGCATTCAACACATTTCAAAACTTTGATGCAGCTAGATCATCTCGTCGATGTGCTCAACGCCTTTCGGCATCACTGCATTCAACACTGGATCTCCGCCTGCCACACCACCTGCTCAGGCGTGTGCTCAACGCCTTTCGGCATCACTGCATTCAACACGTAGACTATTCTGATACTAATAGATGGGCTGGTATACTGTGCTCAACGCCTTTCGGCATCACTGCATTCAACACCCAGAACTCGTCTCTGTGCTTACTCTCGATCTCTTTGTGCTCAACGCCTTTCGGCATCACTGCATTCAACACTCGTACGAGCGTCAAAACACTTCGTTCAAACTACGTGCTCAACGCCTTTCGGCATCACTGCATTCAACACAGCGCTGAAAGCGTCGCTTGGCTAGCTTTGTTTGCCTGTGCTCAACGCCTTTCGGCATCACTGCATTCAACACCTATGCGCTGCTTGTATGTGGCTTTAGTGGTTGCTTTTACTCCTGTGCTCAACGC
>JANWVV010000202.1 GCA_025055795.1 Gemmataceae bacterium | reverse complement strand
AAAGGCGTTGAGCACATCTACATTTCCGGGCCGGTTGTAACGCCGGAGGAGCTGGTGTTGAATGCAGTGATGCCGAAAGGCGTTGAGCACCCGCCAGGACACACTACAGCGGTTCGGCCAGCCTGAGTGTTGAATGCAGTGATGCCGAAAGGCGTTGAGCACATACGTGTTGGCGGACTTGCCAAGTGGGCCGGCCGTGTTGAATGCAGTGATGCCGAAAGGCGTTGAGCACCGACTCCAGGTTCCGTATACCAGTGTCCCCGGCGAAGTGTTGAATGCAGTGATGCCGAAAGGCGTTGAGCACCCTGCCAGTTGTTGTTTCCGTTTGGCAGCGTCGCAGTGTTGAATGCAGTGATGCCGAAAGGCGTTGAGCACCATAATGCCACAACAAGCTCATCCACCCATAACTGTGTTGAATGCAGTGATGCCGAAAGGCGTTGAGCACCGCTAACTTCATTTTAGAATCATTCCCGGAAGTGTTGGTGTTGAATGCAGTGATGCCGAAAGGCGTTGAGCACCATCGTCGAATAGATTAGTCAGTGCTTCGGCCGGCACGTGTTGAATGCAGTGATGCCGA
>JANWVV010000201.1 GCA_025055795.1 Gemmataceae bacterium | reverse complement strand
CATCACTGCATTCAACACTCCAGTTCGTAATAAAAGACGCGCTGCGACCCCAGGGTTGTGCTCAACGCCTTTCGGCATCACTGCATTCAACACACGTAGGCGCTCTTGAACTTGCTCGCCACCAGCGAGTGCTCAACGCCTTTCGGCATCACTGCATTCAACACGCATCTTTTTTTATTTTCTTCGACCGTGAACAGATGCGTGCTCAACGCCTTTCGGCATCACTGCATTCAACACGTCGGTCTGCCTTGGCAGGAATTGCTAATTTGTGCTTGGTGCTCAACGCCTTTCGGCATCACTGCATTCAACACGAGAAGGAAGAAGAGGAGGAGCCGACCACGGAGTACGAGTGCTCAACGCCTTTCGGCATCACTGCATTCAACACTGTGGGGCGTGTATTGCGACTCAAGGTTCCGTATAAGTGCTCAACGCCTTTCGGCATCACTGCATTCAACACCTGAAAAGTCGCAAGGTTTTACCTATACTTCTGCAAGGTGCTCAACGCCTTTCGGCATCACTGCATTCAACACGCGGAGATGTGGCGCGGTGCTGGCGGACGTTCGGGTGGGGGCTCAACGG
>JANWVV010000200.1 GCA_025055795.1 Gemmataceae bacterium | reverse complement strand
GCATCACTGCATTCAACACACCGCTCCAGCGTTGCCGACCGTAATGCAACCCATGTGCTCAACGCCTTTCGGCATCACTGCATTCAACACTCCTTGCTCCACTTCTGCGCTGCTGGGGCAAGGAAGTGCTCAACGCCTTTCGGCATCACTGCATTCAACACGGGGGTGGGGTATCAGCACGCGGTCGAACAACTTGATAGTGCTCAACGCCTTTCGGCATCACTGCATTCAACACCGAGCCGCACTCCTCGGGGGGGTCAATCACTCATTTGCTGCGTGCTCAACGCCTTTCGGCATCACTGCATTCAACACGCAGCCATTGCTGCCGCCTCTTCTGGCGGCACACGTGCTCAACGCCTTTCGGCATCACTGCATTCAACACTCCGAGATAGCCCAGATTTCGCTGGTATTTTGCGCAAGCGTGCTCAACGCCTTTCGGCATCACTGCATTCAACACATTGTCGCATCGTTCACGATTGGTGTGGGGGTGGGGGTGCTCAACGCCTTTCGGCATCACTGCATTCAACACAAAGTAAAATAAACACTCAAACAAACTTTTCAGTGTGTGCTCAACGCCTTT
>JANWVV010000001.1 GCA_025055795.1 Gemmataceae bacterium | reverse complement strand
TTATCTGAGTAGATGATACATTTACCTGTTAATACTTATCCATCAGTACAGGCAAAAACTGCAAAATGATCACATTTGACAATAGTTGTGAAAGGCTAATTCGCAATAGCTAAAAATCAGTCAACTCGTTCGATTATATTGAATTTACGATCATATATTTAGGTGATGTCAATAAAAATTGCTGAAGGCGGATAGTGTTCGTAGCGATCCGACGATTCCCATTTGTTCTGCTAAACGGCACGGTTCTGCATAGGGACTGTGCTCATGTCTGATCAAATCGAAATTGTCGTACACATCGAGAGACTTCGCATAAAGAAGTGCCTCAGCGCATAGGCAGCGCAAGGTGTTATTCCGCGGACGCCCCATAGCAAGGTGTCGGCACCCCAAGGCACAAACGTTTCGGTGTCCCAAGTTAAGATTCGACCGGTTGTTCGGTTTACTCCCGTGCATGTAGCTATGCGATAGCCTTCGCTTATTGGTATACATCAGTCTAGAACAAAAGAAGCAAGACCTGGGATTAAGGTCGAGGTGGCCAAACAAAAGCATCTGGTTTTCGGATGCTGCCGGGAAAAATTCATCTTGACGTGTACCCGGGTTCAAAACGATCCTTGGAGGACGTCACCGCGACCAACGGGATATCCCAAAAGGGGCGCCTCACCCAGCGGTCCGCTGGTGCCGCGACACGAACGGTGTTCGTATCGAAGTGTCGTATCAATCTGTTAAGTTGTGAGGATGGTTATACCGAGGGGGTAGAATTTCGCCGGAACAACCGTTAAATCGGTCCAAGTGTGAAACTTTGCCCGGGTTGACGAGGTAATCCCTACCAACCATGGTGACGCCTGATTTACGCCGTGGTCAGCAACCGCGGGAGCCAACTCCTATAGCCATCCACCATCAGAGGATCCAAAGCCATGACACAACGTTATCCGCAGTGGTTAATGACAGCAGCGGTTATGGGTCTGCTGGTGATCGGGCCAGTGAGGGGCCGAGCAGCCGAACCGGACAAACTCCTGCCCGCTGAGGCGGAAATAGTCGTTCAGATCAATTACAAACAGATCCTGGAATCGGAACTGATCAAAAAGTATGCCTTGGAACAGATGAAACAGGCCCTGCAAAACCAGGATGCCAAAAAACTGTTGGACGAGTTAGGGTTGGATCCGTTCCGCGATATTCACCGCATCATCATAGCTGGGGAAATCCGTGGCCGGGGAGAAGAAGGGCGTTATCTGATGATTGGCTATGGCAGCTTCGACCCGGAAAAACTGTTTGCCACCGCCGAGGCATACTCGAAGAAGAACCCCGATCGGTTCTCCTTGATACGGGACGGGGACACCGTCATGTTCAAGTTCCAGCCCGATAGCGGACAAATGCCGGTTTACGCCACGGTGTTAGATGACAAGACGGTCGTCGCCGGCTCGGACAAAAAGATCGTCATGAACGCTGTCGCGGCCTCGCGCAGCAACAAAAAGCCGCCGATCAAGCCGGAACTGACAGCCCTGCTCAAGAAAATGGACGAAAAGGCCTCTATCTACGCCTGTGCCTTGGTCAAAGGAAAGTTTGACGATGTCAACATCCCTCAGGGAGCACCGATCGACCTGACCCGCTTCCAGGAACTGCTCCCCAAAATGGAAACCCTCAGCCTTGCCTTCCGTATCGGTAAAGACGTCAAAATGGAAGTCAATATGGGAATGAGCAACGAAGACGCCGCTGATGAAATGAACAAAGCCATGAAGAATCTGCTCAACGATATCAAACCGCTCCTGCAGTTGGCGACAGCGGCCGATCCAAGAACCAAACCACTCACTGACGTAGTAAATTCCATCAAAGTTAACACCAAGAGCAAGGAAGTTACCCTAACGGGCGAAATCAGCGAGGCAAACATCCAGCGGATGATCAAACCAGATGATGATGGCCAGCCATAGATGATGAATAATGGCTGAATCCACGTCTCAAGTCTGATCTTTATAGTACTCTTATTTTTCGCACAATACCTGCTCGGCCTGACTTGGTTGTTCCAGGATCGGGCACTTCTTTGTTAGTTGAGTAGGGAGATTCATCGACACTCTTCCTAGGAACACTTTTGTCTATCATCAATAATTTGCGCACTCAAGTGATTTCCGTAGTCGCTATGCCGATGCATGCGCTCATACAATTGATATGACTGCTGCAACAGAATGGCTCAAATTGTTTTGACAAAACAATATATTTCAGAAACGGCTCACATTCTTGGATTAACTACCAGCAGTTCATCCATGAATGAAGTAGCCGTGTCCTGTCGCATACATACTTTTTTCTCAAGACGAATTAGAAGCAGTACGGTTTCGTGATCAGGATTGGTACCATTGTATAAACGATGGTTATGAAGCATGAACAAATAGGTTGAGAGCGAGAATCAATCAAAGGCGGCGTTTAAGTAATGATGATCTATGCTCTGAAAGCAACGATCGACAGATGTATTGGTAAAGGGGTCACATTACAACGATACGATTCAAGTGTTGGGACGCGTGCGTTGACGACGCAGGCGGTAGTATTTCCAGCCCGGGAGGAAAAATGACAGGGCCGAGACCAGACCGAAGAGAAGGACGCTGATGTTGGTCCATAGGGTCATGGCGACGGCCGCGGCGAAGTTGAGGGCGGCCCACAGGTAAAAGCGTCCGGAGAGAATACCCGCCTTCATGATCATAACCATGCCGGCGGCCACGGCCACGGCAGGCGTGAGGGTGAGCGGGGGGAAGCCCCCGAGCCACTCAATCACAAACATGGCAATACAGGCACAAACACCAGCCGCCCAGGCATGAGCGATCTGACGCTCGACAAACAGGACCGGTCCGGCTGCTTTACGGAGCTGCCAGAAGACGGTGGCCCAGGTAATCAGTCCAATGGTCCACAGTGCCAGGTACCACAGGTGGTGGTGCCAGCCACTCCAGGCCATTAGTTGGGTAACGCCGCAGAGCAGGAAGATCATCAAGCTGTGCCACATCCATAGCCGTCCCCAGTTTTCGAGGACGTCAACGTGGTGGGTTTCGCGGAAGAAGCGGGCCAGGAAATAGCGGAAGTCGCTAGGTGCCGCATGCAAAGGCTCGCCCCGGAGGTAGGCTTCCAGATCGGCGGCCAGAGCCGCAGCCGTGGGATAGCGTAACTCGGGCGGCTTTTGCAAACATTTCAGACAGATCAGTTCCAGATCGCGGTCGACCGTCGGATTAAGATCGCGGGGCGGCACAGGCTCCTGTTCTAACACCAGAAGGAGGGTATCGACGGGATGAGCAGCACGAAAGGGGGGATGGCCCGTCAACAGTTCGTAGAGGATGGCTCCCAGTGCATACACGTCGGCCGCCGGGGTTAAATCTTTGCGGCCGGCAGCCTGTTCGGGGGCCATGTAGGCGGGCGTGCCGACTACGGCCCCGGAGTGGGTCAGAGAATGGTCCGCATCGATGCATTTGGCCAGGCCGAAATCAGTAACTTTGGGGTGCCAGGCGTCCAGCTGCTGGGGGTCGAAGGGTTGGTCGGGGGAGTAATGGGGGGGGAGAGCCAGGAATATGTTTGAAGGTTTCAGGTCACGATGGAGCACATGGTGGTCGTGGGCATGCTGAATGGCTCGGGCCAGAATGGCTGCTAGACGGGCCGCTGCCCGGGGTGATGCCGTGCCATAGCGACGCAGCCATTCCGCTAGAGTGATTCCTTGCAGATATTCCATGCACAGGTAGGCGTGCCGGCCGACCATGCCCACTTCGTGAACAGTGACGATGTGCGGATGCTGTAACCGGGCGGCGGCTTCGGCTTCGCTGCGGAACCTGGCCTGTTCAGCCGCAGCGGTATTCCCCTCCTTGAGCATCTTCAGAGCGACCAGCCGGGACAGACTCCTCTGACGGGCCAGGTATACCTGTCCCATGCCCCCGCGACCCAGAACGCGTAATAACTCATAGTCGCCCAGGAGGCGTGGCAGCCGTTCACCTTCCTCGGTCACGGTCACACCCGCCCCACTAGCAGCAAGGCCAGCGGTCGTCCCAGCGACGTCTGGACTGGCAGACGAGAACCTTCCAGCCGACACAGGGGGGCCAGACGAAGCCGGCAAAACAGATGCAGACAACGACCAGGCGGGCACAGCCCAGGCACGGGTCCAGCCATCGGCCACCTGAGCCACCGCCCACAACTGGCGTAGTTCGTCGGCCAGGTCCGGATGAGCCTGGGCAATCGCCTGCAGATCAACGGGATGGCCCGCGCGTGCCGCAGCCTGCAGTTGCTCCAGCAGGACTGCTAATTGTTCATCTCGCGTATCAGCCTGTAGTGTCATCACCGCACCAAGCTGGTCAATCGGATAACCTGGGTCCGCAAAGCCGGCATCAGTCAATTCCATCGACTGTCATATTTGTGGCCAGGAACGTGTTGTTGCCGGGTCAGACTTCCTCTATCCATATGGTAGGCTAAAGGTGGGTGTGGGATGTCGATAGGGGTCAGCAATCAAGCGGAGGTGGCTTGTTCTTCGTGCCGGGCCAGTAATTCGGCGTACGTAGCTAGAGTGGCTTGGGCAGCAGCGGAAAATTCTTCTGCTCCCTCGATGTCGAAACGAATGACACCAAAAGGTTCGCGGGGATCGATGTAAAGGCGTAGATCAAGCCAGCGGCCGTCCAGTTCGTAGGTCAACCAGCCGGCTTGCAAAGGTTCGAAGCGTGCCTGTGGCGGCCCCACCAAGATGGTGGTGTCCGGTCGTTCTGGGGTGACCAGTCGGCTTACCTGCCGCACCGTTTCCTTCAGATGTTCAGTCAGCTCGGGTGGTGGTGGGGTCAGCTCCCAATCCCGATCGTCCACGCGATAGTAGGGGACGACACCGTCGAGCGTATAACGCAGTTCCAGACGGCTGGCCCCATCCTGCAGAGCCGTCAGAATCAGCACATGGAGATAACGGCAGGAGGGGGGCTCATGCAAAAGCTGCTCAGCAGATGCCAGTCGGAGCATGGATAACTCTCGCCAATAAAATAAACCCTACTCGCCGGAAGCTACTCGCATTCAGGGGAATCACCGTTCGACCGGAAAGCTCCACTGGGCGGGATTGTGCGGAGCGGTCTGCAGTTCCAGACGCAGAGGTGCTTTACGCATGGAACGATCAATCACCAGGGTCAGAGTAACCGGGCCGGTGGGAAGGTTCAGGTCCGTTACGGGTTGCAGGGTGACGGGCTGACCGTTGACGTAAAGGTTCAGTCCGGTGGCATCGCCGCAGTTAAGGCGTAACCACCCAGGCTTTGTGATCAATAAACGGGTACGGACGACGCTGAGAGGAGCGGTATCGTTCCAGATGGCGAATATGGGTAATTCGTCCAGGGGTAGGTCGCCGCGGACGTAGCTGTAAACGGTGGTCCAGCTCAGCGAATTATCGGGCTGGGCCGCCAGGGCAACTCGTTGGCGACGCAGCTGATGCAGATTGGCCGGGGTAGCCTCCAGAGTCTCCCACAGGCGAATGACGGGCTGAATCGAAGGGGCGTACGGCGTGCCCACTTTGCCCAATTGCGAGAGGAAAGCGACCAGATCAAGAAATTCCTGGCGGGATAGCGAATCAGTCAGGCCCTCCGGCATCAAGGAAGGGGCAGGAGCACGTTCGGTAACATCGGCTAGGGGTATGGTCACCAGCTTGTCTTCCGCCGTTCGCAAAACGAGGCGCCCGTCCGCCTCCCGCACTGGAATGCCTAGATAAACTTTTTCATCGGCGGTGACGATCCGCTGGGCGTGATATCCTTCCTTGACCGCTTTGTTGGGCAGTAACAAGGCTTCGACCAGGTAGTCGACAGGGGCACTAGCACCGATGCTGGACAGATCCGGTCCCACCCGGCCACCGACACCAGCGATGGCATGACAGGAGAAGCATTGCAATTCTTTGAGGCGGAAGAGGCGTTCGCCACGGGCGGGGTCGCCTTGATTAGGCACGGCAGCGGTGAGGACCCGAATCTGTTCGGGGGTGGGGGCGGGTCGGGCTTGATCCAGACCGCCGGCCCGACGCAGGGCCTCCCGCAAAGCCGGTAGCTCCTGCCCCGAGCTGCGTAACGCCTGGAGGCCCACCCGGGCGGCATCGGGGGAAATACGCTGGTGCTGCAGGGCATGTACCAGTGCCTGCGGTCCATTGCGTTGCTGCAGGAAGGTGGAAAAAGCTTGGGTCAGTTCCGCGGACGGGGGCACACCTTGACATAGTTGCACAAGCAGGCGGGCGGCCTCCCCCGGATCGGAAGGCACCAACGCCATGACGGCCTGCAAACGCCACGCGGGGGTGCTGCCGTGAAGTGCGATCCGATGCAGGTCGTCACGGGACTGGCTGTCACCGTAAAGAGCCAGTCCCGCGATAGCGGCCTGGGTTAATGCCGGTGAGCTGGGGAGCGGCGACGGGGGCAGTTCAGTCGGTCGCTGCTGGGCAGGGATCGCTTCCAGAGCCAGCGTGCGTAACAGGGGTCGCAACTGCGTCACTTTCCATTGGCCGATCAGCCGGCAGACGGCTGGCTCACTCTCGGCCAAGGCCAGCAGCTGACGCAGCGGCTGATCCACGCCTGCGGGGGCAGAGAGACGACGCAAACGCACCGTGTCTTCAACCTTGCGGACAATAGTAGCAGCCCGGCGACGTTTCTCGTCGCTCGCAAACGCTTGTGGCTCCACAAGGGTCGCTGCCCGTTCCACAACGCGACGCACGTCCTCCACTTCGCCGATGCCAGCTAGTAAAATCCATAGCTCGTCGGTCTGAGGCGTGTCGGGCAGCTTCTGTTGCAAAAGCTGACGTAACGGGACCACTACCTCCTTGCTGCCGACTGCTTGTAAGGCAAAGCTCAGCCGGTCTATCCGGCCAGCGAACGTCAGTTGACCCCTGCGGAATGCCGGTAGCCATTGGGGAGCTAGTTCACGCACAGTCAACCACAGGGCATAGTCCAGGACAGGATCAAGCGGTTGATCCAGAAGCGATAAGGCCACCTCGACCGCCTGGGGAACCTGCAGCCGGCTGAGGGCCCGGACGGCTTCCAGACGGACACGTGGCGACTCATCCCGAATGGCTGTGTGCAACAGTGACAGGCGTCGATCGACATGCCAGCGGCTCTCGCCCACTACACGCACGGCTGCGGCTCGGACCTGCGGCATCGGACACGCTAGCGCGTTCATCAGAACCTGTTCCGCGGCGGCGGTCTGTGGCCGGTCGCCTGGCAGAGGCTGACGATAAGCATCCAGGCCGTGGAACAGCCACAGGCATTCCAGTAATTGTTGGGCATATGTTGGGGAACGGAGGTCGAGGCGGCCAACGTGGGCAGCCAATTCAGGCATAACGGTGGCGGCCCCACGCTCCAGCAAAACGCGGCGGGCCTGGTCCCGTGTCCACTGCTCCGGATCGGCCAGTCGTTGCAGAAGTTCCGCAACTGTCGCCCCCATCAGGTTGGGTCGAGGCAGCAGCGCTCGCCCTTTGGCTGTCACCCGCCAGATACGGCCGTGCGTCTTGTCGCGACGCGGATCGCGGAAATCCACTTCGCCATGCTGGATGATCGGGTTGTACCAGTCGGCAATGTACAAAGCGCCGTCGGGTCCCATTTTGACGTCGACGGGCCGGAACGCCGGATGGGTACTTTTGATAACCTCCGGCATTTCACGGCTGGCAAAAGTCGAGCCGGTTTCGGCGATTTTGAAGCGGCAGACGCGATGCCCCCGGAAATCGCAAGTGATCAAGTCGCCCTGCCAGTCATCCGGGAAATGGCGACCGCTGATGATTTCCAGTCCGCAATGCTTGGGACTGCCCGGATTGAGGCCATGCAGCACCCTTTGGGCATGGGGGCCTTGAGCGGTCGGGTAATAAGCCCCGGGGATACCATGGGTGATGCCTTCGCCATTGGCACCGTCGGTCAGGAACGACTGGCCGAAGCGGTCGAAAGCGTGTCCCCAGGGATTGATGAAACCCCGGAGGAATACCTCCAATTCACCGCTGCGAGGTCGGAACCGCCAGGCGCCGCCGGCATTAAGCCGCTGGACACCATAAGGGGTTTCCACGTGCGAATGAATGTAAATCGATTGGTGGAAGTAGAGGGAACCGTCCGGACCCCACCGGAACGTATGCAGGATGTGATGGGTGTCTTCGGTGCCAAAGCCGGACAAAACGACACGCAGGCGGTCTGCTTTTCCACCCGGTCGGGAGGCGGACAGGTGGACCAGTTCCGTACTGTTGGCGACATAAGCACCGCCATCTCCGGGCAGCACACCGGTGGGTATCAACAGACCATCGGCGAAAATGGTGGTCTTGTCCGCTTTGCCGTCGCCGTCGCTATCTTCCAGGATCAGGATTTTGTCGTTGGCTGTTTCTCCAGGTCGGATCTGGGGGTAGGTCTCGCTGGTAGCCACCCACAAACGGCCCTGAGCGTCAAAATTCATCTGGATCGGCTTGGCCAGCATGGGGTCCGCCGCGAACAAGTTAACCTCAAAGCCGGGCGGTAAGACAAAGGTTTTGCGCTCCAGTTCCGGGTCGGGATCAGGTACCTTGGCGTCAGCTTGGGCAAACACCGCTGCGGGCGTTATCCATCCTGCTGCCCAGCTAACAGTAGCACCCCAAATCACCAAAGGAGCGTACCTTGGCAGTCGCAGAGACCTGTTCATTGAGTCCCCCTGAGTCGCTCTGCTTGTAGAAGTCTTTTGGTGTATCTAAAGTTAGGGAAAGTTTGTGTCAGGACCCTCGATCGTTGCGTTTACCGCCCTCAATTGATTGATTTGCCTCCAGCGTCCGCCAGCGGTGGGATCAACTGCTTTAGCGGCTGAGCTCACTTGGCGGTCGACGTCGTAATCCCAATCTCCTGTCGCAGCCGCTCGATCTTTTCCTCAGCCTGGTGGATCAATGGGTCGAATGCGGCCACTTCTTTAGCATTTTTCCCCTGTTCATGTTTGCGGAAACCGAACAGGTAGGTTTCGTTTTGAGGGCGCCAGCGATGGAAAAAGAGCGTATTTTTGGCGACCACTGCTTGGCGTAGCGGTTCCAAGTGCTGTGGCTTCAGGGAAGAAGGGGGTAGTCCGAGGGTCTGGATAAACCACGGGGCCGTCAGGCGGTAACCCGTACCCGTCAGATGCAGGCCGTATTCGCAGACCGGTTCGGTCAGGCCAGGGGTGCGTGCCGCTATCGCTTCTGCCTGCTCGAGAAGGGGATACAGGTCCCGACACAGCAAGCCCCGGCGGTCCGCGACGGTCTGCATGACCTGGCCGTAGCGCCGGCGATGGGCATTCACCTCGGTGGGGTCGAAGCCAGCGAACGGCCGCTGAGCCGGGGGGGTCAACAGGATGATGCGGGCCCGGGTCGGTTGCAATGCCTCCAACAGCTTTTCCAGACCTTTCTCGAACCGTGGCAACCCCTCTGTTCCTGCATACGCCTCATTTCCACCATACTGAATAACTATAACGGTGGGTTGGAGGGCCAGTGTCTGCTCGACAATCTGCCGGAAGCAGTAATCAGGATTGGCAAACTCGAAGCGGCCCCGGGATTCACCGAAAACCGTGTCACCGCTCCAGCCCAGGTTGCGGATCTGCAAACCTCGGGCCGGACTAGCGGCCAATAAGGCTGTTTCCCAGTAGCCCCAGCGTTGTTCTCGTTCGATGAGCGTACCCCCTAACAGGACGATGCGATCGGCGTCCCGTAACTCCAGGCGGTTCGCTGGTGGGGTCACGCTTGCCGGTTCCGTTGCCGCTTTTGCGGCCTGTGGAGTGCCGTTTGCCGCCGTGACCGGTTTGCCCGATACTGTTAGAGCTGTGCCCAGCCCGATCAGTCCAGTACAGATGATTCCGAGGGCTCCGGCCCCTAACCCACGCACCATTGCCATTATTCCCGGCTCCTACAAAACATAAAGTTAACACTATGCTATCAAAGGAGTTATGATATCTTTCCCCGCGTTCCGTCGAGTTCGCATATTGCTTCAGTTCAGGCGGAGGGCGGAAAATACAACGGGTTTCTGCGTGATTCAGCAGTGATGCTCACGGGCATCGCATGCCAGACATACGCCACGAACAAACAATGCGTTGTGGGTGAATCGCGTAGTGCCAGAAACGACTTTTAGTATCCATCTCGGCGAGTAACGTTATTCGAACAGGGCGGCGACAAAGGCATCGGGGTCAAACGGTTCCAGATCGTCCAGCTGTTCGCCGACCCCCACAAACTTGACTGGCAGCCCCAGCTTTTGCTTGATAGCGAAAATGGCCCCTCCCTTGGCTGTGCCGTCCAGTTTGGTCAGTACAATACCGCTACAGCGGACAACTTTGGTAAACTGTTCGGCCTGTTGCAGGGCATTTTGTCCGGTTGTCGCGTCAAGGACAAGCAACACTTCATGAGGGGCGCCTGGGATCTGCCGGCCGACGACGTGATAAATTTTTTCCAACTCTTTCATCAAGTGGGTCTGGGTGTGGAGACGGCCAGCGGTGTCCACAATCAAGACGTCGTACCCCCGGGCCTTGGCACGCTCGCAGGCGTCAAAGGCGACCGCCGAGGGATTAGCCCCTTGCTGTTGCTTGACAATGTCACAGCCAATCCGCTGCGCCCAGACAGTCAACTGTTCCACGGCCGCGGCCCGAAACGTATCGCACGCCGCCAGCAGTACTTTTTTTCCCTGATCCTGAAAACGTTTGGCCAACTTGGCGATCGTGGTGGTCTTACCCGAACCATTAACGCCAGCCACCAGGATTACCGTCGGTTTGGTTGCCGACCACCGGATGTCCCGTTCCTCGTGCCCCAACAATTCACGCAATTGTTGCTTTACGAAAGTTTCGACTTCCCCACTAATCTCTTTGTCCCGAAAGGCTTGACGTACTCGTTCCACAATCTGGCTGGTGGCCTGCGTCCCCACGTCGGCCAGATACAACCGCTTTTCCAGTTCGTCCAGAAACGCCTGGTCGACCTTCCCCTTGCCCCGCAGCAGGTCGAATACCCCGGTGAATACTCCCCGTGTCTTCGCCAGACCACTGCGGATCTTCTGTGATAGCCACCGCAACATGTATTTTTATTCAGTAAATTCGTGAACTTTATGAACTTCGGTACACAACTGATCAATGTCGGACACCCTCGGCCCGCCAACCTCCCTTGTGTAATTCTACGATCTTATCCGATTAGCTGCTACGCTCCATTCGTTACAAGGCCGGTTATTATACGATCCCAAAATTTGAGTCTTCAGCCCATGCAAATTTTAGAAGTGACTGCACCGACCTAATTCGTCCTTGTAGCTGACCCGTGCACCTTAAGGCTGCGGAATTGAGCTTTGGTGTCTGAGTAATGAGAGACCGTTATTGCATGATCTAAAGATCATCCATAGTTCATTCATTATTGAAAAGGATGTCAGATTATTGATTAGTTTGAGGAACCGGAATCCGACAAAATTTCTTGCTGATAGCAGCGAATATATTCGGGAACCACTAGTTAGAGACAGTGCGGATTCTGAGCCTAATTAAAATCTCCGAATGTCGGACACGGAGGAAGTTCAAAGCAGTAAAGAAAAATTATGGCTGTTGGTGCTGTACAAAGTTGCTAACGTATGGTTTACTAAAAGACATGTGTTTTGCTTCTTTTAAGTGTTGGGTAGAGGTTTTGGGCCCGACATATTCAGGGAGGCGACCGTGGTCACTCATGGGATCGACACGCAATCGTTGTTATGGGCCAAAAGTGGTGATCCCAGCGTAAGTTGGTCACGTTCCATGACGCTGGCTGGTCATCTGCAAGACGTGTATCAGGCTGCTGGACGCCTGCTGGATGCAATTGCGGATACCCAACTGTCCGCTCTGGGTTTGGACAAGAGCTATTCAGAACGACTGTATCGGTGTGTGCGACTAGCCGCTGCCGTGCACGATTTGGGCAAGGCGAATGACCATTTCCAGGCAATGATATTGGGCAGACGCGACGTGCAGCAGCATCCGCAGGGACTGCGGCACGAGTGGGTAACGGTGTTGATTCTGCAGCAGTTGCGTCAGTGGTTGCTACCGGCAGTTGGGGGATGCGAGATCGATTTTGCTATTGTGGAATGGGCAGTGGCCGGTCACCACCCCGGCTATGACCGTGAAAGTCCCCCCCGCTCCTGCCCCGATGGTGCGGGCACGGAACTAACTGTGCTGACCGGCCACCCCCACTTTGCCGTTATCCTGAATTGGCTCCGTGACACCTTTCAGTTGTCTCCGAATACGCCTGTTTTGTCCTCCATCCGCTACGAATTGACGGGAACAGATAGCGTTTTCGATCAATTAAAGCGTTGGGCCAGGCAGGCACGTCTGTTATGGGAACAGATGACAAACCCGTACGAGCGGCGGTTGGTAGCGGCGATCAAATGCAGCTTGATTGCGGCCGACGTGGCCGGTTCGGCCTTGCCGCGGCTGACCGCCGGTTTCACGGATCGCTGGGCATGGATTGGCCGTTCCTTGGCGGCTACTCCGCAGCCGGGTGAAATTCAAACGGTGGTTGAGGAGCGGGCCCGTACCTTTACGGATCGCCAAGCGGATCGCGAACAATTCCAGCACGAGGTTGCCACTTCCACTGCCCCCGTAACACTGGTCAAAGCCGGGTGCGGCTCGGGCAAGACCCAGGCGGCCTACATGTGGGCAGCACGGAACCACCCGACGCGTCGTTTGTACTTCTGTTATCCCACCACGGGCACGGCCACCGAAGGATTCCGGGATTACCTCTTTGAAGCCGATGTGCGGGCCGACTTGTTCCACAGTCGTCGGGATGTCGACTTCGAGATCATTCTGAATACGGGAGCAGACACCATCGATACAAGCAAAGATGGTAGCTGCCGTGAATCCGAAGAAAGCATCCGCATTGAATCCTTGGACGCCTGGTCAACCCCGTTGGTGGCTTGCACGGTTGACACCGTGCTGGGGTTGATTCAAAATCATAAACGCGGGTTATTTGCCTGGCCGGCTCTGGTTCAGTCCGCTTTCATTTTTGACGAAATTCATGCTTACGATGATGCCTTGTTCGGGGCGTTGTTACGCTTCCTGAAGGATGTGCCCGGCGTGCCCGTCCTGCTGATGACAGCTAGTCTGCCGGCGGCACGTGAGGAGGCGCTACGCGATACTCTGCGTCGTTTCCGCAACTTGGAGCTGCGCATCATTTCCGGGCCCGAGCAATGGGAAACGTTGCCGCGTTATCACCGGGAGCAGCTCGACGGTGTCGATCCGTTGCCGCTGGTGCAAGTTACCCTTGAACGCAATGGCAAGGTCCTTTGGGTATGCAATACAGTGGACCGGGTCATGCAAACGGCCAAACGGTTGCACGAGCTCCGTCCGCTGATTTACCACAGTCGTTTCAAATATGTGGATCGGGTAGCTCGGCACCAAGGCGTCATTACGGCCTTCCGGCAAGCGGGGCCCGCCTTGGCCATCTGCACCCAGGTGGCGGAAATGTCGCTGGATTTGTCAGCCGATCTGCTGATTACGGAGCTGGCGCCGGTGCCGGCCATGATTCAGCGGCTTGGGCGGCTCAACCGTCGGGCCCGGCCCGGCAGCCCCACCCGTCCCTGGGTGGTCCTCGAGCCGGAAAACGTCCACCCGTATACGCAACAAGAACTCGATCTAGCCCGGTCCTGGCTTGCCAAGCTCCCCTCGCATAACATCAGCCAGCGTCACCTGGCTCAAAACTGGGAGCAGACCGCTGACAAGATGACAGCGGTGGCCGAAAGCTGCTGGTTGGACGGTGGTCCAACTACCAATGTCAAGGAATTACGGCAACCTTCCTGGGGCATCACTGTCCTGATGGAGCAGGATGTGCCCCTGGTCCGCGACCAACCCCGCCAACGGGGCCGCTACCTGTTACCTATGTCACAGCCCCCCAAATACCTGAAATGGCAAAAATGGCCCCGCGAAGGCGGTATCCCTGTTGCGCCAAGCGGAACCATCGAGTACAATCCTGAATATGGGGCTCAATGGATCAATCAAGAATAGAATTTGCTGACCTGTGATCCTTTGAGAGGCACCTATGGCTGAAGCTGAGAAAGTTAAAGTCAGCAAGCAATCGGCTCCAGACCGGTTAGTCATGCGGTTGTTTGCACCGGGTATGACGATTCTTCACCGGGCCGGTCTGGGCGGCTTGGCTTGTACCCTTAGGGCAATGGAAAGGCAGTACCGGGTCGGTCGCCTGACCGATGATCAGCTTCCCGCTCCCGTTTCTAACGACCAGTTTCCATGGACGATCGAACCCCAGCAAGTGACGCTGTATTTTGATCAGCCGGAGAATGCCCGAGAATACCTGAGAAAACTATTCGAATTTGCTTTCCAGATCCGCGAGCCGGAACAACTCATTTACCTACCCGGCCAGTACGAACACGAGCCGCCTGCGGCAGTGTTGGCTGATTTACAGGCCGGTCTGTTGCTGACCTTCCTGCAACATGGACGTGTCCGCCAGGTGGCCAAAAGCGAAACGACTATCAGCTATGATCCGGAGGGGCAAGAGGGTGTCGGCATACCCGTCAGCTACCGTCCCTGTACTAGCTACCGCCATCAGACAGGTTGGGAAGAGTTTGTCGATCCTCAGGGCCGGTTGGTTCAGAAGGAACTTCAGATCGATGGACCGCTCAGTCCGGGAACAGTTGTGCGTCATGGAGCATACGCAGCGGACACCGCAGCGACCGATCCGCCCGAACGCATGCTTCCACTGTATTTTGCCATGGTAGGCTGCTTGGCGTTACCGGTTAATCAGGGGGTGGCCGCGCTGCTAGTACCCGAAGTGGAAGATCTGCGGGAATTTATGATCGAGCGGCCGGTAATGACACCCACGCGGGCCGTGGATTGCCGCATTGCCAATGCGGCCGATGGGGCTTTGCAGGCGCAGATACGCTTACGGAGCCGGCGAGAATTACAGGGTCGATCCATTCCGGGCATCTACACCATGACTTTCAGTCCTACGGCTTGGGCTAGTCAGCAGAAATCGCGTGTGACCACCATTTACGTTCGTTCTGATGAACGTATTCTGGTTCGATTCGAACGGGCCCTGGCGCATCTACCCACCCGTGTGGCCGTGCGTACCGTCAGGGAAAGTACCGGACGGGGACGTTCCCGCGTTGTCACGGAGCGTCAGGAAGCTTTTCGCGCTGTTAGCATTGTGCGGCCTTTAGTCGCAGAGAATCTGGCTCGCGACCGCCCTTGGTACGCCGGGTTTGTCAACCTGATGATCAAGATCAACCCCGCAAACGGCAGGCCATACCGCGAACAAATTCCGTTGGAAAAGGGAGGGCTGTACGCCATGGTTAACGACTCGCAGATGTGGGATAGCCGAGGGGAAAGGCTGATGGTTCAGGCGGTTCATGAGGCCATCCGCCGGTCGCTGGGACGCATCAAGGATGAAACGGACGGTCCCGGTGTTCCGCCGTCTGCCGCCACGAGAAATCGCTGGGAAAGATTCCGGGAAAAACTACGGCTGGAACTGGCCGGTGCCAAAACGGAAGAACAAGCGCGCTTTGCCTTAACCGATCTGTTCAGTCGTGCCGGCAACAACGAGGTGTTGCGTCAGCACTGGGAAGCAGTGCTAGAGGTCATGCGTCGTGACTGGCGGCTAGCCCGGGACCTGGGCCTGCTGGCCCTGGCCAGTTATCAAGGACGTGGGGAGGAAGAGAGCAGCGACCTACTGCCACAATATCAATCGGTGAGCAGCGAATAACCCGCTTGGAAGGAGGTGAATCGATGAGCCTGCATGTGTTTGCCAATTTTGTTACTAGCTACGGGACAGCGGCCAACAATCGGGCGGAGACCGAAGGTAACATTACCACACTGCAAAAGCTGATCTGGCAAGGGCAGACACATACTACGGTGTCTGCGGAAGCTATCCGCTTTGCTTTGCGGCGTCGCCTGGCCGGTATGGAACCCAACGGCTGTAACCGGGTTTGGGACGAAGAAGCCCGTAACAATACCTGGAAAGACTGGAATTTCACCGGCTGGGATGAGGACAACGGCAAAACATTTATTGACGATGATTTGCTCGGCTTTATGACCGCAGAGGCAGCCAAGGCCGATGGCAGCGATCAGCCGGAAGGAGAAGGGGACAAAAAGCAAGGGCAGCGCCGCGAAAAAGGCTCTGCCAACGTGCGACGGGCAGTCCTGGAGGTGACACGGGCCATTTCGGTAACCTCCTGGCCAGGCGACGTGACGTTCAACGCGGCTTCACCCGGGGCGACACCATCGGCTCAGAAAAAAGGAACCAACCCCGTTCCCTACGGCACCGAGGTACACGCTACCCGTTACCAATATGCCATTGCGTTAACACCCGAACGCTTGCGGGACAAATCGCGTGCGGCCAAGGCCATTCAGGCCTTGTGCGAATTGGGACCGGTTGCTGGGAACCATGCCCGCTTCCTGTTCGACTTTTCGCCCGACGTCGTCTTGTTCCGCCTGACGGATGACCCGGCCCCACGCATCCTCTACTGCTTTGGCACGGATGACGATGGCCAGACCCTGCATGCCCGGCCACTGCTAGCCCGCCTCCAAGCGGGAGACATCGATCCTAAGGAACTGCTCTTAGGCACAAGCGATCTGAAAGGGGCTTTGGCCGAATCGTTGCGTCAGGCAGGCATACTGGTGGATGGTGTCAAGAAAATCTGCCAGGAAGCCGTCAAACGGATCAACCAACGGCTCGGTTTGGGTGGGTGAGCCATGCTAGGCGTCTTTGTGAGCGTACCGGTTGCCTGCTTCCGCAAGGGACTGGCGCGGGAATATTTGGAAACGGAACAGTTGCCGCCCCCCGCCACCTGCTATGGCTTTCTGCTCTCCCTGATCGGCGAAACCAATCGTCGCCGGCACATCGGTTGCCGCATTGCCCCCGTGCTACTCAACCGTCCACCGCTGAGCGTGGTGCTCCGCACCGTCTGGCGCATCAAGAAATTGCCTCTGGGCTCCGGAGGTAACACCCGCCCGGATTATCAGCAGTTGCTGACCAACGTTGAGCTGCTTATCTGGCTGGATTCGACCGAAGAACAACCCAACGGGGCAAAGCTGGAAGAGCGGGTGCAACTGGCCCTAACCAGACCGACGGCCATCTCGCGGTTCGGTGGCTTGTGCATCGGCGAAAGTACCCATCTGGTGGACCAGGTGTGGTTGTGGGAGCGGGTGCAATCACGCTATGTCCATGAGCAAGGACGGGCCTTCCTCCTGCACGAACGGGGCCAACTGACGCTACCGGTGTGGGTGGATCACGTCGGCTCTGCCGGTACGCGCTATGCCACCGGTCGCCTCGAGAAAATCCCTCTAAATGCTCCACCAGCCCGAGAACGCCTTCCCCGCATCGACCCTCAGTGATCCACTTTGTCCCCTCCTTCAGACAAGCTGATCCTGGTCCGCTCCTCGGATATTGGCCGGCCATAAGGTCAGCTGGTCGTATGGAACAAACCTGCGCTGCAAAATAAGCATAACGTTGCCTTGCTGGCGAAATCGGCAACCGGAGGTCCACCTTCGGATTGCCGTGAGCGGTAGCCTGCCGATAGCGGTGTCAAGCAGTCCGGCCCAGGCCATTTAGCCAACCAGGGCTGACAAACAGAAAGGAAGGACCATGAGCGAATGGATAGTGGGGCTGGAATCGCCTGTGGCTGTTGAAGTGAGTGTCAGTGGAGGAAAGGGGGCGAGTTTGGCGGCTCTGTGGCAGGCAGGTCTTCCCGTCCCTGAAGCGTTTATCATCACTACGGCAGCTTACCGTTGGCTCCACCTTCATGGCATTCGCAGCGACCCGCGTTTTCTGGACCGTCTCCGGCAGGCTTATGAGCAACTGGGGCGAGGGCCGGTGGCTGTTCGCTCCAGTGCTACCGCCGAGGACGCAGCCGAGGCCAGCTTTGCCGGTCAGCAGGAAACCATTCTCGGCGTTGAAGGAGAAGCGGCACTCGTGGAGGCGATTGAACGCTGCTGGCAGTCGTTACAGGGGGAACGTGCAGTGGCCTATCGGGCACGTCAGGGGGTGGACGAGGGCCATCTGGCCATGGCAGTAGTGGTTCAACGGCTCATCGATGCCGATAGTGCCGGCGTGCTGTTCACCCGCCATCCGTTCGATCCGCAAGGGCGTACCATGCTGGTCGAAGCATCATGGGGGCTAGGGGAGACAGTGGTTGCAGGTCGGGTGCAGCCGGATCGCTATGTGTTGGATCGCGACAGCGGACAGGTCCGCGAACGCCACTTGGGACTCAAAGCCATTCGCCGGACACCTCGGGGCGAAGAACACGTGGCACCGGAACTGCAGCAACGGTTTTGTCTGGACGAGTCGGTCTTGTCACAACTAGTCTCCTTGGGACGGCAAGTGGAACAATACTACGGTGCTCCTCGGGACGTTGAGTGGGCCTGGGCAGCTGGCCGCCTTTACTTGCTGCAGGCCCGTCCGATCACCACGGCCGACGCCGCCCAACGGGAGCGCTGGCGACAAGAGGAAATCGCTCGCTTACGCCAGTTGGCCGCCCCGGGAGGGACAGTCTGGGTGCGTTACAACCTGAGCGAAGTTCTGCCTGCACCAACACCCATGACCTGGTCGGTGGTCAGCCGGTTGCTGGCGGCCGATGGTGGTTTCGGTGCCATGAACCGTTCGCTCGGGGCTGAGCCGGATCCGGCCCTTGGCTCCCTTTCGGCCTTCGATCTGGTGGCGGGACGACCGATGCTCAACCTGAGCCGCTTGCCACGCATGCAATCAGCCCGTCCCCTCTTCGATTACCCCTTTGAGGAATACCGGCAACATCCCGAACGGGCTTTGGAACCCAAACCCCGCCTCCAGCCCCTGGCAGCGTACGGTTGCCTGGGGGGAGTGCTTCGGTTGCCCATCCTGCTGTGGCGGTTGGGCCGTCAGAGGGCCGCCGTGCAACGTCAGATGGCGGATTACCCCCAGCGGATGACCGAACGTATCCGCTCCTTCACGCAACAGTGCCGTCAAGCACTGGAGCAGGACTGGTCCACACTATCGCCGGAGCAATTGCTCCGCAAGCTGCACGAGTGGATCGAGCAAACCCTGGTCGTTTTTGCCAGCGAAAGCCTGAAAGCAACGGTTTTTGCCGACACCCTGTGGAATGAACTGACCCTCCGGCTTGCTCCTCACCTGGGAGGTGTCGAGGCCGCTCGTGCCGCGGTGGGACGCCTGGCCTTGGGCGCTCGTCCGCCATTGGACGCCGATCTGGCCGAGGCCCTCCGTCAGTTACAAGCCGGACAGATCAGCCGTACGCAATTCCTGGAGCGGTTTGGTCACCGCGGTCCCCACGAAATGGAACTATCTCAACCCCGCTGGCGAGATCAGCCCGCCTTGTTGGACCGCCTGGTGCATGTGTCGGCTGCCCCGTCCCTGTGCCCCGCTCCCAGCAACTCCGACGCATCTGCCGTTTCGGCTGTTTCCTCCGTCTCGGCGGCCTCCGCCCTAACCGACGAGGAAACAGTATGGCAGCAGCTACGAGTGTCCGGACCGTGGCGTGATCGCTGCCGGCAACTGGCCCAACAACTCCGCTTGTTCCTCGGATGGCGCGAAACAGGCAAACACTACTTGATGTTAGGCTACGCGGTCATTCGACGGATATTGCTGGAGCTGGACCGTCACTATGGTCTGCACGGCGGGATTTTCTATTTGACAATCGACGACCTGCCCCGCTTACTGGCCGGCGAGAACCTTCGGTCACTGATCGCAGCGAACCGCTTGCGCTATCAGACTTTATTATCGCTGGAGGTACCGCCCGTGCTGTTTTCGGATGACCTGGAAGCGATTGGGCGGCCAGCTCCACCTCCCCCGGGTGCCGATCTGTTTCAAGGAGTGCCGCTATCCGCTGGTGTGGCCGAGGGGCCAGCTCTGGTACTCACCGAACCAACGGCGGCACCGCCGGGCCAGACCGGTTACATCCTGGTCTGCCCCTCGACCGATCCCGCCTGGGTTCCCCTTTTCGCTCACGCCAAGGGTCTGATCATGGAAACAGGCGGTGTTTTGTCCCATGGTGCCATAGTGGCTCGCGAATTCGGCTTGCCCGCCGTGGCCGGGTTACCCCACATCACCCGACAGATCCGGACCGGTGATTCCCTCCGCCTGGACGGCGGTACCGGTCAGGTAGCTCGCCTTTCGACCATCGCGGCACACGACGGTCGCTGAGATGATCCCTTCGATGCCACACCTGACCCCAGCGTAATTGCCAGAGGTAAATCATCTGCAGCAACCTACATGCAGCTACCGTTGTCACTTGATGCTAACGGTTTGACTTTTTACTTTTTATTGATCATAATTACATATATACGAAAGGTCTGGATGCGACTCTGAAGGACATGGCCGCAACAAATTGGCCATGCCGGTCGCCTATTTGCCTGAGCTTTTCGCAGCGAGACATTACAAGGGAGTGAAACGTTATGGGATGTATGCAAGCGGATCGACCCGGATGTTTGAGGGGACATGCACCTGCTTTCCAAACAACCCGAGCGCACTCGACGAGTAATTGACGACACGCCCCGTTTGGTTCAATTGTTCAGATTATGAACAATCGATACGCGGGGAAATGATTGCTTAAGGTGCTTAAGGTAAATAATCCTTGGGGGCAATCCGGAGCAGGGTAAAGGGATAGATGATGGTGGCATAGAGGGTACGGTCGCGGGCCATGTGCAAGGCCATGTGCGCATGCAGCGGAGTGATTGTACCATCCGGCAGGGTGTGGAAGCCATGGCTCCATGGCTTGGGCTTGCCGTCTTTGTCTTTGAAGTCGAACCAGTCCTTATTACGAACGGCGAGCACACCGTGGTCGTAGGCCTGACGCCGAACGGGATCGTAACTAACCAGATGGTGCAGATACCCTTTGCCAAAACCGGTTTCATTATCGACACGGATGAGCACATAAACTTTGCCGTCATGCCCGACGATAAGAGAGCCGCGGGAGTCGAAACCTTTGCCCGGGATAAGCCGTCCCAGGTCGGCGACGGGCACTTGCGGGCCAGCGGCAGCCAGATCAATGCGGAACAACCGAGAATCGGACATCCGGATCAGATATGCCGCTTTACTATCCGCCGTTTTGGCCCAGCAAGCGGGACCAAGCTTGTCATCGGCCTGACCCACGGGCTGACCGTCGGAAGCCAGACGCAGATATTCCAGCTGACGGGTACGCGGATCGTAGCGGACCAGCCGGAAATCACGACTAAGGACCACCGCCCGGTTCTGAGCGTCCAGTAGCGTCTGGGCATAGGGAGTCAAACGCAATTGAGGATCCGGCTCGTGATACTTGCGACTTTTCAAGTCGAGAATCATCCAGTGATGATCCTCACAAGTGACCACATAAACCAGGCCAGTGTCTTCATCGGCGGTTACATCGTTGACACCTTCGCTTGGATAGGGCATGCCCAGGCATTCGGCCTGATCGGTTTTGGGATCGTACACGATGACGTAGCCGCCGGGGTAATCGGCTGTGTCGTCCTTGCCGCGGCGGTAGCCTTGCTTACTGCCCACATAGATTTTGCCGGAAGGCGCCACGAAATTCCGCGTATGAATCTTTGATTGAGCCGCGTAAGTGGGCTTTTCGGGCGTTTTCAGACCGCACACTTTGTTTACGTCAATCACGATACGCTGGCGCTCGGTAACCGGGTCAAATTCAACCAGATAGGCGTTGAAGCCATAGGCGGCCGTGCCCACGTAGATTTTACCGTTAAGCCCCTCGCACAAGGAAAAATAGCCGGACTCATCGGTATGCGTCTGCGGCAGAATGTGGTAGGCCTTGCCCCAAACATAACGGAACGGTGCTACCTGTGGTGTCGGAGCCGGTGGAGATTGCAGGACCCGTTCGCTAGCTTGGGCCGCTTGCTCGCTCATCCCGTCAGGAAGCACAAGTGCACATAATAGACCAACAATGATGCTAGCTAGTAGGGCATGTTTAATGCAATTGTTCATATTTGTCGTTGCTGTCAAATACCGTGTGATCATGAGTCGTTCTCCTGGACGGTGTCACTGTTCAGAAATCGATCAGGAGCATATCAGCCACGTCGAGAGGTAGTTGTACCAGGATGCCGTCCTTGACAGTGGTGAACTGTAATTCGCCACGTTCGACGCTGCGGAGGCGTTTGGGGGATGCCTTGGTGTGAATGACAACGGAGAGCGTTTGGAGGGGTGTGCCACTCCAGTTGATCATGGGGACGGCCAGGCGGGCCGGCTGACCGTTGCGAGGCGGCGTGTCGATGCAGGTGGTTTCCACCAGTTCAGCGTTGACACGTACGGGGCGGATGGTGGGGTCTGCTGAAGCCAGAAAATCGTCGACCAGACGGGCACGGAGGTGCCGGTCCAATGCCCTCGGGAGAAAGTGAGCAAAGCTATCCGGGCTGGCACCACGGTCAACCGGTCGGGGCGGTAGAGCCGCTTTCAGGTATGCCTGGCCGGGCAAGAAACCGAACAGTACAGCCTGCCCCCGACCGTGCCGTTTACGTACCACGGCGGGAGAGCCATCCCGGAAGGTGCCAACTACTGTGCCGTCCGTGACTGTCAACGGTTGCTTCCAGACGATCACCGGCACATCGGCTACGCGAGTGGGCGAGTTGGAACGGTCTTGCTTGGGATCGGACAATGAGCCGATCAGGTCCCAGCTTACCGTATCGATCGGTTCGTAAAATGGTAGATCGTGTTTAGGCAAAAATGGAACGTTTTCTTTAAGCAGATATTTGGGTACCAGATTCGGGTCAGTGTGGATTTTCGGTCCTTGGGCCCCGTAGAGGCGGGAAGCAGCGGGATTTTCCTTCTGGAATTCGTTCCAGAAGCCTCCACCACACAGGGCAACGAGGGTGCCGCCCGCCTCGACCCACTTCTGCAAGGCATCCAGGGCCTTGGTATGCAGATACTGCTGGGTGAGGTAAATAACGGTGTAGTCTTTGGCCCGGCCTTCCAGGACATCGTCTTCGGAAAGGAAATCAACCGGTACCTGGGCATGCCGTAGGGCCAGGTAGATGGCTTTGCGTTCGTTGTTATGCATTGCCAGATTAAAATTGGTTACCCCGGTGATGATTTCATCCACACTGGACAACAGCAGGCCTACCCGGGCCGGGCGGACCTGGCCGTCGAGGATGTAGTCTTCGAAGATGCCGATTTCGTGAGTGCATTTATGGATCATTCGCCACATGGGCAGATCGTCGCTGTCGACGTAGTTTTCGGTGTTGCCCACGGCAGAAGGAGAGGCACAGAAGTAGTTGATGATCCGGGCTCCGTGGGCGATAGCGGTGTAGAAAGATTGACGGAACTCGCTGGGAATCTGGCCGGGTGAATGCGGCATGACGTACATGTGGATGGGTAGGTTGTCGTATTTGGCCCCTGCACGCAGTCCGCTCACCAGGTAACCGACCACCTGCGGGCTGAAATCGGCCACTTGCCAGGCGTAATCTTCGCTCCAGGGCATGCTCATGGCCCGCAACTTGAAGGGGCGGATGTAATCGATTTCCGTGACTAGGAAATTGGCATGCGGAGAGTAGTTGGCTCCCGTGAGCACCCCTTTGCTTTTGTAATAAGCAGTTCCTTCGGCGTAACGGGCACCGCCTTTTTCTTTGGCCGCGATCTGGGCGTAGTAGTAGAGAGGGTGGGAACGGTCGCGGGTATACTTGATGGGACCGTCGTAGGAAATGCCACGGGCCCGCAGCCAGGCAGCGAACTCGTCATCGGTCAGGGGAACGGCGGGCAGGTGAATCTCATCGCCGTAGCTGACAATATACAAATCGTCGAAGCCGCCCTTGCGGCTAGCTTCCTGCTTTTTGATCCAGTCGACTGATGGATCAGGCCAGTGAGCCACCAGGCCGAGTTTCGGACGGGCGGGCCGAACCGCAGTGTTGTCTCCCAAAGCTTGCGCCAGTTGTCGCGCCTCCGGGAAAACGTCGAGTGCACCGCTGAAGCCCAGTATGTTGTAAACGGGCAACCGTTTCGGCACGCTACCGACCTTGGGGAACCTGGCCACTTCGGCATTCAGACCTTCGAGGATCTCCTTCTGCGTGCGAATGCGGGGAAGCCAGTACTTTTTTTGCAGCACTGCGGTGAGGGCGGGATTGGGATTGACACAACCGGGGATATCGAAGCAAGCGGGTGAAAGGCCACTGGCCGGCCCCTTGACCGTCAGATCACGGACAACACGGATGCCCCCTCGCCCATCAGGAAGGCCGAATTCCAGACGCAGGTAAACGTCGGAGCTGCGGGCAGTGCCTTTGCCCTTGGGGCCAGGAACAAGCACCTGCGGATACCATTGGCAGTGATGGAGGGCATCAATCGCCTGACCCAAGGGTATCCAGCCGGAACTCTCGCCCGGTTGTAGAAATTCAGACGGTGGGATGTCCTTGGGCAAGGGTACGACGGGAGCAAGGACCTGAGGACGGACCTGCTCGGACCGGGGACCGGCCATCTGGTAGCTGGTGGGCGTAACGGCCCGGCCCGATTTGAGCACGGTGATAGTGGGCCAGTCGCGGATGTGCACATAGTAGGGGGAATGCTGGCCGCCACTATGAGGAGCAACAACCGGCACCACCGGCGTGGCGGCATCCTTGGGGTTGGTGAAACGGACGAAGAGATCGCCGTCCTGGACCAGCCAGCCGTCGAATTCCAGGTAGCTGGCTTTCTTCTGGGCCTCCATACCAGCGGTGTCGTTGGTCAGACAGATGACGTCGACGTGGCGGCGGGCAGCATTTTTCCGCCGCTGGACACCATCCCGTTGCTCGGTGGCTATCAGCCGTAGCCGAGCCGGACCAGCTTCCAGCCGGACGGACCCCGGGTGCTGCCAGACAATGTTGTCCGTACCACTCCAGACGTAACGGACCATCGCTTCCCGTTTGTGCCCATTGAACGCCCAGATTTTCGGATCGGTCAGCCGACCGAAGGGTAACGCGGCCACTACCCGACCGTTCTGCTCAATTTCCAGGGTAAACTCACAAGAAAAGTTGAAGGGTTGTTCGTAGCGTGCCAGTACCTGATAAGTGTCGGCATAGGGGATATGGACGATCTGTTCGGCGACGGCCTTGTGCCCGGGCGGAAGCTGCTCCGGGGCACCCAGACAAGCCATGCGCGAATGAAAAGTAATGGCAAAAGTGCAGTGAAAATAACAGTCACGGGAGTGCATGACCTCCCAACCGGGAGAAACAACGGTAAAATCCTCAGCCTCGGCCAGCAGGCGGACCGGTAGCCGCTCCGGCGGTTGCACGGCTGCAACGGCACCTGCGGACACCGTCACAGTTCCATACCCACCAACTAGAACCACCAGTCCCGGCAGAAGTAGGGCTAACAGCAGAGGCGGAACGAGCCATCGGTGCGACTGTTGAAGTAATCGCTGGGAGCGGTAGTTGTCAGGGCGGGGTACGCTTCCACTCTTCGAAGAATCGCTGAGCAAACCCTGATCATGCAACTCCATAACTTCTCCTATGTTTGCAAACCGTTGCGCCCCATGGGACCCTGCGTTGAAATTAGCTACGTGGCCGGGCTTGCAGATGACCGGGCAGAAGGCGGGCTTTATTGATCATCTAGTTTTTATTACACAAACACAAGATAGAACATTATTTCAGACTCACAAATGCACCGTTAACAACTACGGTAGTGGACATGCAGCTTCAAACAGATCTGAAAAATCAGCGCAGGTTGTAGTTAGGGGGAAAAGCAACATCCAAACCGGGCAGAGAATCGCATAGCAATGCGTGATAATGGAGTGAGTTTAAATAGGGAGCGGCAATTCTCGTCCCGGTAAACGTAAAAGAGAGCGTTAAGTGCATTCCCTCGAGCAATGGTTGCTGGGTGGCCTGGGGTGCCGTTCGGTCTAGCGGGTGGCCTGCATCGATTTGTCGTTCCTGAGGACAACGCGTGGGGTAGGGAACAATTGCCGGTTTTGTTCAGTTCAGACCAATCTGGCCGGGTATAACGAGACTAAAACCCTCGAACTTCCCGCGAGCAGGTAGTAACAATCCGGAATTATTCTCACGGTTTCTGATTTCTAATTAACAACGTGACTGGTGCACAAGTAGATTTATGAGAAACGGAATGGGTTTAGAAACAACTGCCCGCTGGCGGGGTTAGAGTTATTGGAAAGCGTTTTCAATCGGGACAGTGCATAGAGGGCCCTAAGGCGATAGGCAGTTCCGCCGGGGGAGGAAAAACGATGGGCCGCGAGGGGAAACGAGTTTGCCTCCTGGCTGGTGGTTGGCTGGTCAGTTTGTGGTTAGCCAGCGCCGTGGTTCAGGCTCAACAGCAGGTGGCCTCGCGATTTGTTGATGAGCCGACGGCAGAGCAAGTGGCCTTTTTCGAGAAGAAGATCCGGCCGGTGCTAGTCGAGCACTGTTACAAGTGTCATTCGGCCAGTGCCGAGAAGGTCCGTGGCGAGTTGCTGCTGGACAGCCGAGCGGGGGTCCGGCAGGGAGGTGTCAACGGCCCGATCATCGTTCCGGGCCGACCGGAGAAAAGCCGCTTGATACAAGCGCTGCGGCACACGGACCCGGATACAGCCATGCCGCCGAAGGGGAAATTGCCCGAGACGGTCATCACCGATTTCGAAACATGGGTGCGCATGGGAGCACCTGATCCCCGTCACGAAACGGCGCTTGCCTCGGCTAAATATGGAGTAGATCCGGCCAAAGCCAAGGCGCACTGGGCCTTTCAGCCTCCTCGTTTGCCACCGGTCCCAACTGTGCAGACGGGACAGTCATTATCTCCGATTGACGCATTTGTCGTCACGGCCCGTCAGGCCAAGGGACTTACGCCTGTGGGTCAGGCCGAGCGACGTACCCTGTTGCGTCGGGTCTACTTTGACCTGATCGGTCTGCCCCCAAGCCCGGAGGAAGTGGAGGCCTTTGTCGCCGACCGTTCGCCGGACGCCTTTGAAAAAGTAGTCGACCGCTTGCTGAGTTCGCCTCATTTTGGCGAGCGTTGGGGCCGCCACTGGCTGGACCTGGCCCGTTACGCCGAAAGCAGCGGCAAAACCGTCAACGTCAACTATCCGCACGCCTGGCGTTACCGCGACTACGTGATTGCCGCTTTCAATGCCGATAAACCATATGACCAATTCATCCGAGAGCAGATTGCCGGCGATCTGTTGCCAAGTGACGATCCCAAGCAAAAGGCGGAAAGGCTGATCGCCACGGGTTTCCTGGCTATCGGTCCCAAAGCCCTCAATGAAACCAGCACGCTGCAGTTCGAACTGGACATAGCAGACGAGCAGATCGACGTGGTAACACAGGTATTCCTGGGTCTGACCATTGCCTGCGCCCGCTGCCACGACCACAAGTTCGAGCCATTTACCCAACGTGACTACTACGCCCTAGCGGGGATCTTCCGGAGCACGCAAACTTGTTACGGGACGATCCGGCAGATCCAGGCCCAGCGTCCCAGTCCGTTGCTGGAGCTGCCTAAGGAGTGTGGTCTGCCAGCGGGCACGCCGGAGAAACTAACGGCCGAGGAGCGGTCCCGCCTCCGTCAACAGATTGATGAGTTGAATAAACAGATAGCCGAAAGCACCGACATTATCCGGCGGTTGATTCTGGCGGCCCAGGTGGCTGGCTTGCGTAGCCGGCTGGACTCGTTCGATGCCAATGGGGAACCTAAGCTTTTGGCGATGGGTGTACGGGATAAACCGGCCCCGCCTGGAATGGGAGGTGGACCATTCGGCCCACGTCCTGGTCCACTGGGCATGCGGATGACGCCGCGGGTCAACCGCTTCACTGGTCAGACGGTCATCGCCGACAGTCCGATCTTCCAGCGTGGAGAGCCGGATCAGCCCGGAACGGAGCTGGTCCCCCGGGGGCTGCCCGTCGTGTTAACCCGCCAGCCCCTGCGCATTCCCGCCACGACCAGCGGCCGGCGACAACTGGCCGACTGGATAGCCGCTGCGGACAACCCCCTGACGGCCCGCGTCCTGGTCAACCGTGTCTGGCTACACTTGTTTGGACGCGGACTGGTACCGACGCCAGACAATTTCGGCCTTTCCGGTCAACCCCCATCCCATCCCGAGTTGCTGGACTACCTGGCCGTTACCTTCGTGCAACAGGATCGCTGGAGCATCAAAAAGCTGATCCGCCGGCTGGTGTTGACGCAAACGTACCAATTAGATTCCCGGTGGGACGCTAGCTGTTATGAACGGGACCCGGACAATGTCTATTTGTGGCGCATGACTCCCCGGCGGCTGGAAGCGGAATGTCTACGCGACGCCATTCTAGCCGTCAGCGGTCAACTGGAGCGGACACCCCCTGTCGGTTCACCGGTGGCTCGCGCCGGTGAAGGGGGGGTGAACCTGCCCCGCTTCGGCGTGGGTTCACTCCCGGCCGCCGCCAACGACCCTCGCAACAACCATCGCAGTATTTATCTGCCGATCCTACGGGATCAGTTGCCCGAGGCCCTGGCCCTGTTCGATGCCCCTGATCCCAGTCTGATCGTGCACGAGCGGACCGCCACCACAGTGCCTTCCCAGGCCCTCTTCATGCTGAACAACCCCCTGGTCGGACGCTGTGCCGACGCCCTGGCCGGACAACTGCTCCGCCAGACAGCCAGCGATAGCGAACGGATCCGAACCGCCTACCTGCGTTGCTACAGCCGACCACCCACCAGTTGGGAGATCGAACGAGCTGAAAAATTCCTGGTCGATTACAAAGCTCAACTAGCCCGCGACCGTATCCCTGCCTTCCGCAGAGAACGTGAGGCCTGGACCGCCTTCGTCCATGCCTTACTAGCCAGTGCCGAGTTCCAGTACCGGCGTTGATCGAACCATAATGCTAGCGGATCAGGATCACTTATTTTTTGTGTTAAGCCGATGAGGTAGAGCCACTAGGGAGGAAATCAAACGATGAGCGATAAATCCACGGCTGTGGTATCAACCCCCGCTGCGGTGTCGCGTCGCCACTGGCTGCAGGCGACCGCTTCCGGGTTTGGCTACCTGGCCTTTGCTGCTCTGGCCCATGAGCAGGCGATGCGAAATCAGGTCCAAGCGGCGGTAGACAACCCTCTGGCTCCCAAAGCGCCGCATTTTCCGCCGCGGGCCCGCCGTGTCATTTTCCTGTGCATGGAGGGTGGCCCCTCTCATGTAGACACCTTCGACTATAAACCTCGTTTGAAGACCGATGACGGCAAGGCACCGCCCCGTTCCGGCACTGCCCCCTTCCGCTTCGGGCGTCTCATGGCTTCGCCGTTCCAGTTCCGTCAACACGGTCAAAGCGGTCTGTGGATCAGCGAGCTGTTTCCTCACCTGGCCCGGCATGCCGACAAACTGTGTCTACTTAATGGCATGCAAACCGATCTGCCCAACCATCCCCAGGCTTTCTTGCAGATGCACTGCGGCATTTTCCAGTTTCCTCGTCCCAGCATGGGAGCCTGGATTCTCTACGGCTTGGGCACGGAGAATCAAAACCTGCCCGGTTTCATAACCATCAATCCTCCTCTGAGCAACGGCGGACCCGCCAATTACGGAGCGGCGTTCCTGCCCGCCATGTACCAGGGCACACGTATCGGACGGGGGTTTGGCGGTTTTGGTGGAGCCAATGGCCCGGCAGCGGTAGCCAATCTGAAAAATCCGCGGCAATCATTAGCTGCCCAGCGTGTGCAACTGGACTTGCTCCAGGATCTGAATCGTCAGATGATCGAGCACGGAAGCGATCAGGCCGCTATTGAAGGGCTGATTGCGTCGTATGAGCTGGCTTTCCGCATGCAGGGCGAGCTTCCTCGGCTCCTGGATCTGAGCAATGAACCCGCCAGTACGCTGCGCTTGTATGGTTTGGACAGTCGGGGCATGGGGGCAGGAGCTGGGCCAGCCGGCATGCCTGGCGGAGCCGCTCGTACAGCCTTTGCCCAGCAATGTCTGTTGGCTCGTCGCTTTGCCGAAGCGGGCGTGCGTTTCGTCGAAGTAACATTAGGCGGCTGGGACCATCATCGTAACCTCAAGGAGGCCCTGGCGGCTTCCTGTGCGGCCATCGATCAGCCAATCGCCGCTTTATTGCAGGATCTGGAACAACGGGGGCTGCTGCGTGACACGCTGGTGTTATGGGGAGGCGAGTTCGGACGTACCCCCACGGCCCAGGGAGATGGCCGCGATCACAATGCCCGTGGCTTCACCATGTGGCTGGCCGGCGGCGGCGTCAAAGGGGGCTACCGCTATGGTCGCACCGATGACCATGGCTTCGAAGCTGTCGAAGGTAAAGTCCACATCCACGACTGGCACGCCACCATCCTGCATCTGCTGGGATTGGACCATGAAAAGCTGACTTTCCGTCACGCCGGACGGGACATGCGTCTGACCGACGTCAAGGGGCGCGTCGTTCAAGAGATCCTGGCTTAAGTTCCGCTCAGCCTCCGGGCTCATGGCCGCTCCCGCTGCAGCCAGCCGCTCGTCCGAGGACCACTCGTGCCTGTCCATTGGCTGCGGTGGTACCTCCGCGGCTGGCATTTATTGCCGGCTCAACTTGAGCGGATTGATCATCGATAAAAGGTGCAGGGGCCGTCCCATTTCGGGGTCACCGCGGTCAGCGGGCAAGATTTTCAACAAGGACGCGTACGTTGTGGCGGATCATGCCAACGTAGGTGCCGGTGGAGGAATCCGGCGGTCCCAGGGCATCGGAGTAAAGGGCATCGTCGCCACTGATCAGTCGCACAGGCGGTCCCCCCTGACGTTGTACGTCTTCCAGCACGGCTTGCAGCCCTTCAGGAGGAACCGATGTTTCTGTGAAGACGGCAGGCACCCGACTTTCGACGATCAACCGGGCCAGGCGTTGGCGTTGCCGGGTACCCAGTTCGCTGGCCGTGCTGACCCCTTGCAGACCGACCACTTGCCAGCCATAAGCCCGACCGAAGTAGCGGAATGCGTCATGGGCAGTAATCAACACCCGTCGCGGTGGCGGAACCCGTTCCAGTTCGCGGCGTACCTCTGCGTCCAGTTGCTGCAGCACCTGGCGATACCCGGCGGCTCGACGGGCGTAGTCAGCGGCCCCTTCCGGATCCAACTCGCTCAGTCGGTCACGAACGCCATCGATAGTTTCCGCCCAAAGTAATATGTCGAACCAGACGTGTGGATCGTACAGGGACGAATCTTCTTCCGCGGGTAGTAACCGGTCACGTGGCAAGGAATCGGTCACGGCATACACACGCCAGTGCCGTTGCTGGCGTTCGAGCAAATCGGCCATTTTTCCTTCCAGGTGCAAGCCGTGGATGAAGACGAGATGGGCGTTGTGCAACTTGCGGACGTCACCGATGCCAGCGATGTATTTGTGAGGATCGACGCCGGGCCCCATCAAGGCCTCGACCTGCACCCGCTCGCCTCCCACTTGCTTGACCAGATCGGCCACTAGCGTAGTGGTGCACACGATTTGCAGCCGGACGCTGCTTCTATTATTTTCTGGTCCGGCAACAGGGCCATGGCAACCTGTCAGGGCCCCCATTAGTCCTCCGCCGGCCAACAGCACAACCAGAGGGACCACAAAGCACATTCGCCCGGTCAAGGCTGGCCTCGACGTTCGGATAGGGCCCACAGCCATCTTTGCTTCCACGAAACGTTCCACCTAGTTTCACCTAATTTATACCCTTATTCTAACCATTTTCCGATCTCTGCCAAGTGCAGGCAGATCGAGGCTGGGGTATCCCTCTGCCGCGAAGGACACCCTCAGGTCTTGCCTGGCGGGAACCAGTAAGGCGGTAGCAATCAGTAGCAAGACGGATATTCCTGACTGAGGGGGGAAGGTCCAACCTTGGCCAATGTGTCGGTGTGCCCACAGCAGCCCTAATGACGCCTCTTTTGTCCGGCAAAGAGAGCCATATGATGACGAGAATGGATCCACGGTTCTGAAGGTGGTGCTCTTAGGCGAGCAACGAACCGCTTGGGTTCAAAGCACCGCTGTGGCCTGGGTCATCCCAATCAGTGGGGTCATCAGAACTGCACCGTGGGGGCAGTCATGGCCGTATTTGCATCCAATGAGCGGATCGTAACCTCCATTTGACTGCAATGGAAACATCCATGAGCGAAAAGAGCGGCGAAGCAAGCCAGAATGTTCAGCACTCGACAGTCCAAACTGGTGGGACAACAACGGACGTCGTGCCGCGTTGGAACGTTCTGGTAGTGGGCAAGGGGGGACGGGAACATGCGCTGGTGTGGAAGTTGAAGCAGTCGCCGCGGGCCGGCAAGGTGTTTTGTGTTCCCGGCAATGCGGGTACTGCCGATGAAGGAGCGGTTAATGTGGCGATTTCGCCACTGGACAAGGATCGGCTGGCTCGCTTGTGTCAGAAAGAAAGGATCGATCTGGTAGTGATTGGTCCGGAGGAGCCTCTGGCAGCGGGTTTGGCCGATTATCTGCGCGCCCGGGAAATCCGTGTTTTCGGTCCGTCGGCGGCTGCTGCGCAGATCGAGGCGAGCAAAGTGTTTGCCAAGCAACTGATGCGACACGCCTACGTCCCAACGGCGGAGTTCCAGGTTTTTGATCATCCGGAACCTGCCCGTTTATACATCGAAACACGGGACTATCCCGTGGTGGTCAAAGCGGACGGGCTGGCGGGTGGCAAGGGAGTAATCGTCTGTCGCGACGCTGCGGAGGCAGTCCGGGCGGTACGACGCATCATGACCGAGGAAGAATTCGGGGCCCAGGCCGGCCGACGCATCGTGGTAGAAAAGAGGCTGGAAGGGGAGGAAATGTCGGTACTGGCCATTGTCAGCGGTCATACTCTGGTTATGCTCCCGCCTTGCCAGGACCACAAGGCCGTTTACGACGGCGATCAGGGACCTAATACCGGAGGCATGGGGGCTTACTGCCCCACACCCCGGGCCACACCCGAGTTGCTCCGGGAAATCGAGCGGAACATCTTCGTCCCAACGGTGCATGCTCTCAAACGCGAGCACCGTTCCTTTCAGGGGGTGTTGTACGCTGGTCTGATGCTGACGGCCCAGGGCCCCCGGGTGCTGGAGTTCAACTGTCGCTTCGGCGATCCGGAAACCCAGCCGCTCCTGATGCGCTGGCAAGGCGACTTGTTACAACTGCTCTACGCCGCTGCTGGGGGAGAACTGGCCGATTGGCAAGCACCGTTACCCTTCGATCCCCGGCCGGCCGTGTGTGTCGTGCTCTGCTCCGCCGGTTACCCCGGCAAGTACGAAACCGGTAAGGTGATCCATGGGGTGGCCGAGGCCGAAGCACTCCCCGACGTCAAGGTTTTTCACGCAGGTACCCGACGCGACGACCAAGGACGCCTGGTCACCGACGGTGGCCGGGTCCTGGCTGTCACCGCCCTCGGTGACGACCTCCGCCACGCACGCGAACGTGCCTACCAGGCAGTCCGCTGCATCCACTTCTCTGGCATGCACTACCGCACCGACATCGGTCTGAAAGCCCTCAAATCACTCTCCTGAGATTGCTGGGAGGGATTTCCCTAGGGCCGGGCGAATGGAACTGATGCCAGACGTTAACAATCGGCTGCAGCTAGAAAGGGTTACTGGCTTTGTTTTGATGGAATGTGCCTGCCGCTGCTAGCGTTCGGATACTTATAATCCAGGACCGTGCGGTCGATTGGGGGCTAGTTCAAGTTTGGGCAGTTTCCCCATCCAGGGAGAACAGGACACGGCGGCCGTCCAGCCGGAAGCGTCCAGTGGCCACGCGGCGGATTGCCTCCGGATAGGCCCAACATTCGGCGGCAAAAACCCGGGCCGCTAGGGTTTCTGCAGTGTCGTTATCGAGCACGGGCACGCATTTTTGCAAGATGATGGGACCGGTATCGTAGCTGTCGTCGGCGAAGTGAACGGTGCAACCGCTGACCTTGACCCCAGCGGCCAGGACGGCCTCGTGTACCCGGCGACCATACATCCCTTTTCCGCCAAAAGCCGGTAACAGAGCCGGATGAATGTTGAGGACACGATAGCGATACTCCGGGGGGATCGGCAGCAGGTGAAGCCAGCCGGCCATGCAGATCAGATGGGGGTCGGCTGCCCGGATGGTGTCCCAGACACGGCGAGCAAAATCGGCGGCTGAACAACCGCGTCGCTCGATAATAGCCAAGGGTAACTGGGCCTGCCGGGCTCGCTCCACCCCCAATACCTCCGCCCGACTCGAAACTACCAGCACAATCTGGGCGGCCAGGTTACCACTTCTGATATGCTCAATCAAATTCTGCAGTGTCGTGCCGGTTCCGGAAATCAGTACCGCCAACCGGGTCAGAGGCGTGTTTGCCATGCTACGGCTTCTCCTGTATTTCTGCACACAACTCCATCAAAAGACCGGCTAGCAATGCTTATGGGAACAAGCAGACGATTGTCTTGCCGCCTGGCTCCCGGAAGCGGTTCCTAGTAGCAGGGTCAAAAAGTCCCCCGCTGCTGCAGCAGGCAGCAAGTGGTCATCAGGGTGTTTGCTACGCATCGTACCATGCCAGACCGCCTCGACAGTGGCTACCTGGTTGTTTTATGCTAGTAACAGCAGGGCCGTGTCAGCACGGCCTTTGGTTCCTTGGGAACGCAACGCCGATGGAAGGCTTATTGATAACAGCGGAGGGATTACCGGAGCCAGCAAAGCTGCTGGGGTATCTTAATTTTTCGGACGGCCGACCTGACCCGAAATTTCAGCGGGGTTTGGCGGCCTTGGCAGCCAGCCTGCTGGCCCAGACCTGTGATGAGGGGCCGTTACACGAACGCCTGGCCGCTTTCCTGCAGGATGAACTTGCCCGGTTGCAGGCAGCTCAGGCCCCTGCCTTCCGCGATGTCCAGCAGGGCCAGGCTGTTATCCAGGTGGCACTACGGGAGCTTCCCCGGGCCTATCGTCAGCATCACGCCGACCTGCTGGCACACCAGCCAGATGCCGTCCTGTTTACCCCCTTGTTTTTGGTACGGGCGTGCGAAGCCGTCTTACGGCAAGGGGGACCTTGGTCCGAAACCCGCCGCCTAGTCCGCGGTGCCCTTCGACACCTCAACGATTACGTCGGTTACCGACCGATCGCTATTTTGCACAAACGCAAGGACCGGGATTACTATCCCCACGAAAAGCTGCGCCCGATACCGCTTTACATCCACAAAGCCGGGGTCGGACCAGGCCGCTACAGCGACATCGTGGTCCGGGCGCTAGAGCTGCTCCAGCAAACGGATCCGCTTATTCTGGAGGAGGCAGCCTTTTACTGGGAGCATCTGGAAGAATTGGCTTTCGATCCGCGAGCCCACGATCATTTCCACCCGATCAACAAGCGACCCAACGTCCTGTTCGGAGAATGGGACCCGCACGACATTGATCCGAAAGGTCATTACCGGCGGTTTGTTCTGCGGCAGCTCACTCTCGATACCCTGATGTCATGGGTGGAGCAAACTCCGCTAGGGCCTGCCATGCCCCAGCCGCACAGTCGAGGTAGCCGAGAGGAACGACTGCTGGAAGCAGCGGCGGTACTGGCCGGCACCATCCTGATGGGTGCGGGAATCTGTGGTGCTGGTCCAAACTACCATGATTCCTCGGTGACGCTGGCCCGATTGGTTCCCCGAGTAGCTCGTTACCGCGATGCCTTCTACGAGCAGTTGCTCCGCAAAATAACCGGTTCCCATGGAGAACGACTACGGGAAGAGGCCCAACAGCGACGCCAACCGTTTGCGGCGGTCCGGCAGTATTTGAATCAGGCTTTGGCCAGCCAGCGGGCAGCGCATCTGCAGGATCGACGTCTGGCCCATTGGTATGCCGCCATGGGTTATCCTCAGGCAGCCCGCCGCCAGGCAGGGGGCATCGCCGCGCCGGCCGTCCGCTTTGATACTGAAATACGCATCCGTCAAACAGAGGCTGCTTTTGCGGTCGAGCGGGGCGATGCTGAGCGTGCTCTGCAATGCTTGATGGAGGTGGAGGAACTGTTGCAACGGGGCATTGCCTGTGGGGCCCTGATCGATCCGTGGAACATCCTGGGTTTCCAGGGTTTGTTTCCGATTTTTCCCGGTCGGGAGGATACCGTCCGTGATCCCCGGGCCGAGGAACTGATCGAACTGATGGGTCGGCAGTTCGACCTGTATGCCCAGGCATTGGCCCTGGCCACCACGGCACGGACGCAGGAGTCGCCTACTTCGCGTTCCGGCAGCACGCATGACAACTCGGTCACGCCGACAACTTCCGTGGCGTCGGCAAGCACCACCTCTGCACCGGCTGCCAGCGGTATCTCGGCCGCTGGTTCGCCACCCGTCAGCCCGTCCTTGCACGAACGCATCCGTCGCCAGATGCAAAAGACGGCTCAGTGGTGGGATCAATACGGTACTGCCACGGTGAGCGACTTGCCGCACGTCGTGGGGCAGGAACGCGTGGCGGCAGCCGAGCGAGTGGCCCGGGCCCTGGCCGACTGGGCCCAGCGGCAGGGAGCGGCTGACGACATCGCCTTCTGGCGTCGCCATCGCGACAGTCTGACTACCCCGGCCGCCTTTGCCCAGGTGGTGGAAACCTTGATTCATCGCCAGGCCTATCGCGCTGCCATGGCCTTACTGATGGCCTGGTTGGCCGAAGGACTACACCTGTCCCTACCGGATACTACTGCCTCACTGGACGAACTGGCCTTCCGTTGGCTGCACGCTGTCAGCACCAACCCCACCTTGACGGAGGAAGCCCGGAGTGCCCTCATCCGTCGTTTCCTGGAACTACTGGAAGCCAACGCCGAGGATCCGTGGCTGCAACCGCAACGGTGGATCGAGCACTGGCAGACGTCCCAGACCGATGACGGGGAACGCCCCCGCCGCCAGGCGGAATTTGAAACTGCCTATCTGGAAGTATCCTACCGTGACTCCACCGACGATGGCCAGGAAGGAAGCGTCGCCGACGTGGACGTGCCCGGTGTCACCTCCGACACCTTCCCGCTGGAGGCCGACGCCGAAAAACTCGAAGAAAATCTCCGCTTCGTGCATACCGTGGGGCGACTGCTGCGTCTGGCCGCCAGTACGCCCGAATGGCTCCGCCACGAGCCCCAGGCGGTTGCTACCCTGCAGCTTTGGCAAAGCGATCTGGCGCAAGTGCGTGCCCGTCTGCGGCAATTTCTGGAGCAGGTCAGCGCCTTGCCCGTGCCCGCGCCGGCCAATCGTGGCGAGGAGATGATCCATTTCGACCGCCGACGGGCCCTTAAGGGGCACATCCTGGAGTTGGCCGTCTCCGCCTGCGTCGAATGCGAACAGACGGCCCGTACCCTAGCCGCCTTGCTGCTGCCGGGGCCGGAACTTCCCCCGCCCCCCGAGGATCTGCGCCTGACCGAGTCGCCTGCTTGGGAACCGACCCTGCTCCGTATCCTCCGGGCCATCAGCCAGCAGCAACGAGACACTGTACGCCAGCTGCTACCGGCATTCGTTCATGCCTTCCGCCATGAACCGTTGCTCTACTGCCCTTTGTCGGACGGTGGGCGCTATAGCGAAGTCCTGCGGTGCCATACCGCTTTGCATGTACTGGATGAACTGCTGTCCCTGTTACCCCGGGTGGGTCTGATCCGCGAGACGTTCCAATTGACCCGTCTGGCTCGCCAGATGGAATGGAATCAACCGCCCGAGGGGCGTCGCATCAGCAGTTTCGACCATCTGTTCCGTACCGCTCTCAGCGGTGTGGTCGAAACGCTGCTGGACGCAGCCGGTCCTGCGGACGGCCCAACCGCCCAGCCTGCTTCCGACCTGTTGTTCCATGTAGTGGATGCCTTTCAGGACCTGTGGCTGCAACACAGCCAGTCGTTGCGTTTGTCGATCCTGGAAACCCTCACCGATGAAGAGGATTGGGAGGCGATCCGGCGTTTTATCCGCAAGTATGGCTCTGATTTGTTCACGGTGCAGTTTCTGGTGCTGTCGAACATGCGTGGCATTCTCGGTCGTGGGGTGGCCACCTGGCTGGATGCCGAGGCCGAACGGCAAGAGGAGCGTCGTCCCCGCCTCATTGACGATTGGGCAGCCCAACGCCTGGACCGGCCCCGCACCGCCCGCATCCTGGAATGGATCCTGCAGGCTATTATCGAGCACTACGAGGAGTACCGCGACTATAATGCTACCACTACCCAGTCCGATTACGGGGAAAACCTGTACATTTTCCTGGACTTTTTGCGCCTGAAAAGCCACTACGAGCGCTATGCCTGGCGTCTACGGCCCTTGGCCATTACCCACGAAGTGTTGTGCCGTCGCAATCAGGATGCACTGGCACACCGTTGGCGGGAGCACGTCGCCCGGCACACCGCAGCCCAGGCCGAAGAACTGCTGCAGCGTCTCAGCCAGCTCGAACAGCGGCACGGCATCCATCTGCGTACCATCCGTGACCGGCTGGAAGAACGATTTCTGTTCCCCTTCGAAGTCGATCAGGCCGTGGCCCGTGTCGCTCCGGCGGCGGCAGCGGCTGCTGCTGGTGGCGACGAATCGCATCCGGATTTCCGCCGCCTCACTCAGGCACTCGCTCCTTTGACCGCTCGCATCAGTGGCGTAGGGCTGGACGTACCCGCCTGGGTCCGTCGACTCGAAGAGGCCCTCCGCGAGGCCCGCCGCCTCCGGATTGCCCCTTGCTTCCCTACCCGACCGTCCACCCCCGATCTCGACGACCTTCGCCAGCAACTTGCCGATTGGGATCGTCCTATCGCCGACTCCTGACCCGCTGGCCTCGAGGAGAGTTCGATTCAACCATCTCTCAGGTAGTTCGAGCACAGCGCAATCCGATCAAGGTGAGGGTAGTGCCAAGGATTAAGGCGGTATGTTCAGGCCGTAACGGCTCGGCCGTCCGAATCCCATAATGGGCTCCAAAGGCGGTCACTAGAACGCCCAGCAGGACAAACAGTCCCATGACGTGACCGCGATAGAACAGGGAGACCAGCAGTAGCATGGCCGCTACGCCGATGTTCCAGCCATTGATCCAAGCCGTGTAGCGGGAGGGCAGAGGGGGCAGTTGGAGCGGTTCCGTCGGTAGCATCAGATATTCCCAGATGTGGTCCACGTCCCGCTGGGTTTGCGACAAGGCGTGTCCGGTGGCAGAGTTGGCCGAAGGGGTGGTCTGAAGGATGCCCCGAGCATTCTGGCAGGCCCACAGGGCGAAGGCTGCCAGCAGGCATGCGGCAAGCAGGCAACGGGTTGAGGTTCCCAGCAGCAGCGTCAGCAACCGGTCGCTCCAGTTGAGGCGGGAGGGCGCTGTCGAAGAGGAGGCAGAACCGGGCATCGATCCCCAGAACAGGCTGGAGCCGAATAAGCTTTGACTGGAAAGTCCCGGCGAAAGGTGGAGGGAGCTGCGCCAGGGCTGCTCGGCGGCACGCAGTTGTCCGGCCCGCTGGATGAGTGCATCGGCGGCTTGCTGGGCTTTGACGGCGGCCACTTCGGCCTGGTTACCGTCGGCCAACAGGCGGGCTTGTTCGACGCGGGTCAGCCAGCGGCGTTCCCGCAGCATCTGTCGCTGGGCTTCCCAGCGGTCCAGCCAGGCGATGAGCGGCTCGCGCCAGGCGGCATGCCGCTCGCGTTGCGCGCTGCAGGCGGTAGCACCCAAGCGGTTACGCACTTCCAGTTTGGCCTCGTAGCCAAATAGGGCTTCGAAGAATTCTTCCCAGTGGCGGCCGGCATACCGGGCCACAAACAAACGCAGTTGCTCTTCGGCGATCCCCTGGTTGCGTAGTCGGCGGAGCAATCGGGCACACGCCTCGACGGGCCGACGCCGCTCTTCTAATACGGGCCGGTCCAGCAGGACGTGAAGTAATCCTCCCAGCCCCAGGCCGATGAGGGCGAACCCCCACCACAGCCACACCACACCCAAAATAGTCAGCAGCACGCAAAAAAGCAGCATGCCCACGCCGGCCAGCAGCCAGTCGCTATGGCAGATCTGCCGCAAACAATGTCGCAGGCGGCAGAACAGGGGACCACGAACGGTCACACCCTGGATAATGCCATAGCCCAAGGTGGTATGGAGCAACAGACTAAGCCAGCCGGCAGTCCAAGGAGGAGTTGCGAAAAACAACAGGAGTAATCCGGTAACGGCCCAGGCCGTCAGGGATGCCGTCAGGACGCGTCGGCGTCGCCGGGCGGCAGGTGAGCGGTGGAACTGGCGGGACCATCCTTCCACTTGATCGACTTGCTCAGGACGGGGAACGAATTGTCCTTGCGGCGGTAGTCCCAGCCAGCGTTCCAGCGCCTCGATCACCTCTTCCATCGACTGGTAGCGCTGGTTGGGATCCTTGGCCAGCATGCGCAACAAAATGGTAGACAATTCGCGGGGCAGTCGCGGCACCCACTGTTCGGGCGGCGGTGGGGGTTCGTAGGCATGTTTGCTCATCAGTTCCACGGCACTGCGGCCTTCAAAAGGCGGACGGCCGGTCAATAGAACGTACAAGGTACAACCCAGCGAATAGATGTCCGAACGGTGGTCCACGCTGGCGGCGTCCCGGCATTGTTCCGGCGACATGTAGGCGGGCGTGCCCAGGGCCACTTGCGTGCCAGTGACGTCCGGGGAAGCGGCCCACTCCGTGCTATCCGGGCCTCGCGGATGAGGAGTACGAGGTGTCAGCTCACCGTGCGGTGTTTTCACCAGTCCCAGATCGGCTACCTTGATTAACCCCTGTTCGTCCAGGAGCAGATTGTCAGGCTTGACGTCCCGATGGATCAACCCCCGGCTGTGAGCATGCTGCAGGCCCCGTGCCGCCTGTAAAACGTAGCCGACGGCCGTGGCAGGATCGAGCCGTCCGTGCCGGCGGACCACTTCGCTGAGGCTGCGGCCCCGCACGTACTCCATACTGAAAAACGGTACCCCCTCTGCCTCGCCTATATCGTAAATCTGCACAATGTTGGGATGCGACAATTGGGCCGCCGCATAAGCCTCCCGGGTAAAACGTGCCAGGAAAACCGGGTCATGTAGCCAACGTCGGCTCATGACCTTCAAGGCCACATGCCGATCCAAAGACAACTGACGCGCCAGATAAACCGTGCCCATCCCCCCGCTGCCAATGACGCCTTCAATAACATACCCGGGTACCTGGATGGGCGGCCGTGCGCTGCGGTCTGGATGGCGAGCTGCTCCCTCCGTCCGTACGCCGGCATTGTCATCTTCACCAGGAATGCCACTTCGCTGAGACCAGCTGTTTTTGCTGGCATTGCTAGCGCCGGCCCGGCTGGAGCAACCATTGCCAATCGGTTCGTCCCGAATCGACCAATCCATCTGATGGGTCGGATGATTGGTCCGGCCCTCGTTTTGAGGATGTTGGTCCACTGAGGCGGACCCGACTTGAGCGCCATCCAAGAGGGAGTCACGACGATTTTGCAGGTTACCGGTCTGATCCTGGGCTTGGGAATCCAGGGCCTGATCCTGTGGTGGCCATTTGCGACCACATGCAGGGCAGCGTCCGCTGGCCGACGCTTGTGGGACAACGTGCGTCGGCTGGTCCCAAAAGGCATCGTCGGACGGCTGCCAGCTTCCTGCCTGAGGGATCCCAATGGTGGCCACGGTCGGCGTGGCTGAACCCGCCGAACGACAATGGGGACACACCCTCGCCTCAACTCCGCTCATATCCGCTGCTCATTGCTCGCCGCTGCCTGGCGGGACCATCCAGTTCGCGAGAGCAGGTACTTCCCCACGAGTAGACTGCCCCCTCTCCTACCACCATAGAATGCAAGCCGATCCTTTGCCGGAAATCCCTACGCTGTCGTCCGTTACCGGACTCTAACCATTCAGCCCCGAATGAATTTCTTGTTCAAGCCTGCAATGATCGTTCGGCCCCTATCAAGGGGTTGATGATAAAGCATGAAATATATGCACTGGGAAACTAACTAGAAAACCTAACCAATCCGGACTTCACCGGCGAACATGCCGGCGGATCGGCTAGTCTTGCCGGGACGGTAACCGGGGTGGGTCGGAATCACAACATACCGGAATCACAACATACACCCAGAGGGAGCCTGGGCTAAGGCGGCGAGGTGAAACGCCTGACCCTGTTAGTAAGGGGAACAGTTGCTCGTCGTCGGCCGATACCCTTAGGGTCTGGTCTATCAGTGATGTTTGCTTGTCGGTAAGAGCGGAAAGAGTTAGCCCTTAGTGGCAGGGCTGACGTAGCAGGCCTACACGTTCGCGGACCAGTTGCAGGGTCGTTGCCGCGACAGCCCGGGCCCGCCGAGCTCCGGCAGCGAGCACTTCCTCGACGTATCCAGGGTCCCGTTCCAGGGCCTTGCGTCGAGCCCGAGCGGGAGCAAAGTATGCGTCGATTTTTGCTAGCAAGGCTTTTTTGGCGTTTCCGTAGCCGAAGCCCCCGGCACGGTAACGCCGTGCCATCTCTTCGATTTCCTCTGGCGTGGCAAACAACTTGTACAAGGCAAATACGTGGCAGCGGTCCGGGTCCAGAGGGGCCTCCAAGGGTGTCTGGTCGGTCACTATGCTCATCACCGCTCGTTCCAGGGCTTTGCCCTCAGCGAAAATGTCGATGGTGTTGCCGTAGCTTTTGCTCATTTTCTGGCCGTCGGTGCCGGGAACCACGGGCGTGTCGTTGAAAACGGCCTGGGGGAGTGGAAACACTTCGCCATATGCGTGATTGAAAGCACCGGCGATGTCGCGTGTCATCTCCAGGTGCTGTTCCTGGTCTTTGCCTACCGGCACCAGATGAGCCCGGTACAGCAGAATGTCTGCAGCCATCAGCACGGGGTATGTGAACAGACCCACGTTTGGAGTTATTCCCTTGGCGAGTTTGTCCTTATAGGAATGGGCGCGTTCCAGAAGGCCCATGCCGGTCACTGTGGCCAGGATCCAGGCCAGTTCCGTGACCTCGGGCACGTCCGACTGACGGAAGAAAATGACCTTGTCCGGATCCAACCCCAAGGCCAGATAATCCAAAGCCACATCGCGTACGTGATCGGTCAGGATCTGACGCGCGGGACGAGCAACGTAGTTTTTGTTCTTGGCCGCGATGGCCCGTTCCCGTTCCTCGGCTTCTCGCAAACTTGTCAGGGCGTGGTAGTCAGCGATGAAATAAAAACAATCCCCCTGATGCTGCCGTTCGATGTGTTGCCGGATGGCCCCGAAGTAATTACCCAGATGCAACTTACCGGATGGTTGTACTCCGCTGAGGATACGGAGCCGCCCCGGCGGAATGGTCGGCTCCCCCGCGGCTACCACTGTCGGAGTCGCTCTTGATGCACCCTGCCCGGTACTATCTACCATTCCCCCCTCCCACTTTTGTCTTGACATTGGGGTCGGGAATTGAGCAAAACCTTTGTATATCTGCCAGCAGGTAGTGGATGGACGCGAGGCTACTCCTGCTGTTTGCAGCAGTTGGTCTCTACGCCTGCTGGTTAAACTAGGGGCAGGGATGTTGCCTGAAAATGGGGGTACACCATGGATGCTCCCACGTCCGTCGTCAGGGATGGCGAGCTGGTCACTCTGGAACCAGCGGTGTGCGAAGTGCTTCTGGCCGCTCTACGTGTGGCTGTGAGCCAGCCTGGCGAACACCGTCTGTTCCGGGCGGGCAAACTCCCCGGCCTATTCCCCCAGCGTGTCGGACCGGCCGCGGTTGCCGCAACGTATGCCCTGCAGCACGGCTTACTCCAGATCACCCGACGCGAAACACGCGGAAAAGTGGTCAATGAATGGGTACAGTCCACCCCAGCAGCCGTCCGCTTCGTCCATGACCACGATTCGCCCCAAGCGATCCTGCGGGAGTGGAAACAATTACTAGCTTTAACCAGTACCGGCGTACCCGCCTGGTTGGAGCAAATCCGGCAGCAACTGACCGCTCTGACACGCCAGGTGGAAGCACAAACCCAAGCGGTCCTGGAGCAACTACACGGTCTGCAGCAACGACTGGAGGCAGCCCTGCGACGGCAGGAACTGGATCGCACCCTGCTGGGCGAGCCGCTTGGTCAGAGCGTACCCTGGGCGGCTGATGCCCTGGAGTACCTGGATCAACGCTGCAGCACTACGGCGGCCCCCTGCCCCCTCCCGGAGTTGTTCACGGCTATTGCCACCCGACATCCCCACTTGGACATCCCTGCCTTCCAAACAGGATTGGTCCGCCTCGACGAACTGCGGTTAGTTCGCCTGCTCGAGCATGAACCTGTCGAGGCTCCCGAGTTTGCCCTGCTCCATCGCGGACGCCTCCTTTACGCCGTTCAGCGCTGAAGCATCTCTCCGTTGTCTGGTCCCTGCTCCCCGGTCAGCCATTGAAGCGTTCCTTGACCAGACGGGCCAGGATTTGCGGATCCTTTTGCTGCAAAATGTGCGCAATGCGTGCTTCAGGAACCTCCAGGGCCCGCAGGTGAGCGGCTACGTCCTGCCACAAACGCTCCCGCTTCTTGCCTTCGGCAACGTAAAGCTCACTGACCAGTTCAGCCAGACGCTGCCAGGCGATCTGCCCCCGCTGCCGGTAATAACGTTTGATAACCCGCTGTTGGTACGGCGTGTAATCTTCTAGTGCCATCGATTAGTCCTTTCCCGCAGTAATTCAATACCCCACAGACCCCTTGTCTTCAGTTTCTCCCTTTCTGCTACCCAAGAGCATAACTTCAATCAGCATCAAAATAAACGGCAGGACCCATCTGCCTTCCCGGTGATCCGTCCATCACAAGCACCGTTAAAAGCATTCTATATAGTCGACAGTCACACACCCGAGCCGATGTACCATGTCCGTGCCCGCTGGAAACTCCACTGGTCAATCTGTTTGAAAAATGCCGCGACCTCGACGCAACCCGACCATGCGTGCCCAACAGACGGTTGCACAAAGTCGTGACCCGGATTGTCCGCAGTCGCATCTTGATCTTTTTTACATGTACTGATATTATGGATATAAACAAGCGAATAGTCAAGCGATTCTGGCCGGCGGACTAGTGAAAGCGAAAAAGGAGGGGTCAACGATTGTTTGAAAGTAAGGGGATTGAGCAGAGCAACGACCAATAATAAAGACGGTAGCTCACGAGCGATCCTTGTTGGGGGTCAGCTCGGACAGAGGGGCAGTCGGGACGGCAGGATGTTGCGGCTAACGGGAGGAGGTGACACCTAGGAGGTGGAAAAGTTATCACCGTGGTCAGCCGTCAATGATTGGGGGCCGTCTGACTAAGGGAGGCCAAGTGGACTGGAGCATGGACCAGCGGCTGCGGAGCAGGAGTAACAGAAACGGCGGCAGCGGAGTAAGGGACAGGGCGACGGGTGGTGTCGAGGGTGTCGGCATCGTCGGAACTACGAGTATGGGCTAAGCGCATGGCCGCGTGTCGGCAGAAACGCCAGAAGACGCCGGGATGGATGAGGAACTGGCAGAAAGTCGCGCTAAGGATGCCACCCAGGATAACGGTGGCCACCGGGTAAAGGATTTCGCGTCCCGGCTGGTGGCCCCCCACTACCAAAGGCAATAAAGCTAGGCCAGCCGTCAAGGCGGTCATTAGGACTGGAGTGAGTCGTTCCAAAGTACCGCGCAGAATCATTTGTTCGGTAAATCCCTCCCCTTCGTGCCGCATCAAATGGATGTAATGGTTCATCAGCAGGATGCTATTGCGGATGGCAATCCCTGCCAGGGAGATGAAGCCAACCAAAGAGGCAACGCTGACGGTCTGGCCAGTCAGCAGTAGAGCTAGCACCCCACCGATGAAGGCGGTGGGTACGGCGTTGAGGATCTGCAGGACAATCCGTACAGAGGGCAACGGCACCAGCAAGACCAGGAAAATACCGATGGCAGCCAGGCTGGCCAGGATCACCAGGGTACGGGTGGCACGCTGCTGGCTTTCGAATTGGCCGCCGTATTCGATGAAGTATCCTTCAGGCAGTGTAACCTGTGTGGCGACCCGCTGCTGGATGTCGCGCACGACGCTAGCCAGGTCGCGTCCTTGGGCATTGCAGCGTACGATCAGACGCCGCCGCAGATTCTCCCGCTTGACTTGATTGGCTCCGGCATCGCCTCCTGTGGGCGGCGTGATGTCGGCCAGTTGATCCAGGTGGACGTGGCCCCCTTGGGGAAGCTCCAGGTGCAGGTGCCGCAAATAAGCCAGATCACTCCGGTACGGCTCGTCAAAGCGGACGACCAGATCGAAACGCCGCTGACCTTCGATGACCTGGGACACAACAGCCCCCTGCAAGGCCGTTTGCAGGAAGCGTCCCACGTATTCCCGGCTGACGCCATGATAGGCCAAGGCCTCCGGCCTGAGTTTGATATGGATCTCGTCGACCAGCCCGATGCGTTCAATCACCAGGGAGCTAACCCCCGGAACTCCCGCCGCAGCGGCCCGGACATCGTTGGCCAGCCGTTCCAGCACGTTGAGGTCATCGCCATAAATCCGGATGGCGATCTGGGCAGTACTGCCGGAAATCAGGTGACTGATGAGGTGGGCCAGAGGCTGCTCCACCTCGACATCGACGCCAGGAAGCTCGTCCACCACGACCTGACGGAGCATCTGCAGGATCTCCGATCGGCTTTTGCCGCAGGCCGGATTGATAGTAACGAAAAATTCGCTTTCGTTGGGCGGATCGGCATGTTCATCCAGTTCGGAGCGTCCGGAGCGGCGGGCAAAGGTCAAAATTTCGCCCTGGGGATTGGAGGGCGAAACCTGGTACCGGAGCAGCAAACGGTCGACCACAGCTGCCACCTGGTTGGAAGCCTGCAGGGAACTACCTGAGGGGAGCAAGACGTTGATCTGCACGGTTCCTTCGTCGAAGGGAGGCAGAAAGTCGGCACCCAGGGTAGTCAGCCGCCAGGCACACCAGCCTACCAGCAACCAGGTGAGCAGCAGCAGCGGACCGGTATAACGCATGCTGCAACGGACCAGGTGACGGGCGATAGCCTTGAGCAAGCGGACCAGGAAGCTGTCGCGCTCCCGCTGCAGCAGGCGAGCCCGTGACAGCAGATAGTAGGACAATACAGGGGTCAGAGTCAGCGACACCAGCAACGAGGCCAGAATAGAGGTGACATAGGCCACGGCCAAGGGGGTGAACAACCGCCCTTCCATGCCCGTCAGAGCAAACAGGGGCAGGAATACCAGAATGACTACCAGGGTGCCAAACACGATCGTCGAGCGGATCTCTACACTGGCTTCGTAGATAACACGCAAAGGCGAACGTGGTTGCAGGGCATGGGCATTCTCCCGCAGACGGCGGAAAATGTTTTCGACGTCCACCACCGAATCATCGACCAGCTCTCCAATGGCCACCGCGATTCCGCCCAGGGTCATGATGTTGATCGACAGGGGAGTGCCGGTCAGATAGCCCATCAAACGGAAGACAATGGCCGTGACGGCCAGCGACAGGGGAATGGCCGTCAGGGAAATGAAGGTCGTACGGAAGTTGAGCAGGAACAGGAAAAGAATGATCAGGACCAGCAAAGCACCTAGCACCAGGGCTTCGCCGACGTTGTAGACGCCACGGTCAATAAAGTCGCGCTGCTGGTACAGGTTGCGATCGATAATGACATCGGCCGGCAGGGAAGGTTCCAGTTGGGCCAGGGCTTCTTGCACGGCCGCCGTCACCTGTCGCGTATCGGCCTGGGGCTGCTTGATGACGTTGATGAGGATCCCCGGCTGACCGTTGATACTAGCATCTCCTCGGGGGAGCTGGGGCGCTTCGATCACCCGGGCGACTTGTTCCAGCAGCACGGGACGTTGCGGATGCGGCCGCAGCGGGATCTTGTGCAGATCGGCAACAACCCGCTCGCTGCCAGGGCCCAACCGACCCAGGATACGGATGGAACGTTCCATCTCCCGCTGAGTGGACAGACCACCGCTGGTGTTGACGTTGTTCTGCCGGAGTGCTTCTTCGACCTCCTGCAGCGTCAGGTTGAACTCGTGAAGGGCGAGGGGATCGACCAGAACGTGATACTGTTTGCGTGCGCCGCCGACCGTCAGGACCTGAGCCACACCAGGCACTTTCAGGAGCCGCGGTCGGACCACCCAATCGGCCAGGGTGCGTAGCTCCATCTTCTGCTTCTGTTCCGCGGGCAGGGGAACCCAATACGGCCGGCCCTGGACAAGCAGCAACAGCTGACGGTTGCCTTGGCTATCCGGGGGTTGCCAGTGGGCGGCGTCATGAGCTATGAGGGTCCAACTAGCGGGATCGCGACGGTCGGCCGGTTTCCAGACCAGGATGCGGGGTGGGGTGGAGTCGGTCGTGCCTTGGCAGGAGTCGCGTGCTGGAGCCGTCGCCGGAACTGCCGCTTCTGGGACAACTTCGATAACGTAAGGGGTATCGGGCACCGGGGCTAGTCGGCCGCCGTGCGGTCCGGCAATGCGGCGTAGGCCGGCCAGCATGATCTGCCCCAGCAGGGCTCCGGGCGGAGCCATATAGGGACGCACGTCCGCCGGCAGGTCCGCCAGCACGGTCGCCAACCGTTCCTGCACTACCTGACGCGCATGACGTTGGTCCACTCCCCAGTCGAATTCGACCACCACGGACGAAAAACCAGGGGCGGACTGCGACCGCACATCCAGAACGCCACTAGCCCCCACCACCGCTGCTTCGATCGGGAAGGTGACCAGCGTTTCTACTTCCTCGGCAGCCAGCCCGTGGCATTCCGCCAGGATGGTAACGCGGGGACGGTCCAGGGCGGGAAAGACGTCGATCGGCATGATACTGGCCAGGTAGGTTCCATAACCTAGCACCACCAAAGCGGCCACAACGATCAGCGGCCGATGCCGCAATGCAAACCGGATGACCGCATTGAGCATGAAAAGCACTCCCTCCGGATCGGCAGCAACTCCTGCCAGGCTCGTTCGTTAATGGTCGTGGTGATCTTCCGGGCCGCTGGCAGTCGCTGCCTTTAATGCCCGGTTGAGAGCAGCAGCTTGGTTGAGCACGACCAGTTCGGCTTGGGTGATACTGCGATCGTTAGCCAGCACCGCTTCCCGTCGGTCCTCGTACAGCACGTGCACCGGCTTGCGGATAAACACATCACCGGCTTGTACGAACACGAAGGCTTCCGGTCCTTCCCGTACCACGGCTTCGGCTGGCACCACGAACGGGTCCAACAGGGTAGTGCCGTCGGGGCCATAACTGGCCAGTTTCTCCACCGGCACCCGCAAGCGGACCCGTTGCCCCGGACGGAAACGCCACGCCAGGTAGGTCTTGCCATCCCTGTCCAAAGGACGGGCCTGGTTGGGTAGCAACAGATAAAACGGAAAGGTCCGATTGCTCGGATCCAACTGGTTGCCCAGGTGGTGAATGGTTAATGGGCCCAGCTCGGGCCAGTCACCCGGTTCTTCGTCGACCAGTTCTGCTGTGACGGGAAGACCCTGCTCGGCAGCTATCAGCAACGCCTTGGCTTCGCTCTGGAAGGCCCACCCTTCGATGAATAACCAGCGGTGGTCCGACAAAGTGCACAACAGCGTACCTGCAGGCACCTGATCCCCCGGACGGACTTTAAGCTCTTTGACTTCAAATACCGTTTCCGCGGAGGACAGTTCCGGCCGGCTGGGCACGCACACCTGCAGAGTGGTTTCTACCTCTCCTTTTTCGATGCGAGCGATCTGTTCGTCCTGAAAGCCATAAAGCTGCAGTTGCCGACGCAGGGAACGGACCAGTCCCGTTAAACGGTCGACCTGGCTTTGCTGACGTGTCAGATCGCCGGCAGCAGCGGTTCCTCCTTCGACCAGGCGGGCCAGGCGTTCCCGCTCAACGCGAGCCAGGGCCAGATCGTTAGCGGTACGGGCCAGCTCGATCTGCAACGTCTGCAACGTTTCACTGACTAATTCCAGCCGGCACAGTAGCTGCCCAGGACGGACGGTCTGTCCTGGTCGCACGGCCAGATCAGTAATCACGCCGCCCACACGGGCGTGGACGCTCATTTCCGTCTCACCGGGCCGACCCGTAATCACTCCCGGCATCAATAGAGTACGCCAATACGGCCGAGGCGTGAGCGTCGCGGCTCGCAAGCCCAGATTCTGCTGCGCCTGGGGCGACAGCTTGATCCGGTCCGGCACGATCGGGTCACTTTCTGCCTCACCCTCTTGGGCGTGCGCGGCAGACTCGGGAGATACCCACGGCAACTGGAACCACCACCAGTCGTGCGTCCAGTAAGCTACAACCAGACTGCCCATGAGCAGCCCCAGCCCAAATAAGCGCAGCAACCACCTGCCCCAACGCATGGGCCATACTCCGCGCATCCGAAGCAATCAGTTCGAGCCAGCAGCCATGAACAAGCCGGCCTATCGGGCTTGCCATCGCAATGTCCAGGTTCCAGACAGGGACCGACGAATTGGCCAGCAGCAGTGGCCGCGACAGGGGGCGAGCCCACCCTACCCGGCCGATCCGCCTCCGTTCAGGCGTACAAACAGCACCGGCTCAATTGCGGAGCTGGCATAAAGCGAGATGTAATGCGATGCTTGAAAATTCGGGCGGGGGATGCGGTAACCGCAGGAACAGGGGATCTGCCGTTAAGCTCGGGGCCTCCAAGCAAAATGGCAACAGGACTAAGGTAGTGGCTGCGTCATCGAGCTGATCGGCACCAGCAGGCAGAACGCCGGGACCCATCAGGGGACGGGGACGCAACAGATGGCAGTCCGGATCGTGTTGCTCCAACGGCAGTAGGTTGGCCGTCAGAATGATCTGCCTGTGTGCGACGGAGGCATCCGTACGGGCCCACCCAGCTTGCGTACTACCCCAACCCCAGCGAAATGGCGAGCCATGCAAATGCAAACTGGCACCGCAAGTACAGATCCGCACGGGAATCGACCCGGCGATCGTTACCACTAACAGCAGCCATCGCAAACCTGCTATCAGTGCCAGAGGCATCAAAATTAACCGGAAAACCTCATGGGGCGTGCACGTTACACACGCAAGTCATATCAATTATGCATCCGAACATCATCGTCGTCAACCAAAATCGTTTTTCGGCAGTACCCATACAAGAGCCTTGGTCCGCAACCAGGGTCCGACTATACTGAGGTCAGATGTCGTGGTCGATCCCGCCAGGTGTCCGCGTTTCTGTCGGTTGCTCCACAAACAACGCCAATCATTGGCGATACCCCCCAAGCCGAGGAGTTGAGTGTCAATGGCCCGTATTACCCGTCGCCGCTTTGTGCAGGCCGCTGCAACAGCGTTTGCGGTACCATACGTGTGGCGTTACCACGGCTATGCCGCTCCCAGTGAAACGGTCCTTCATGCCAGTTTTGGGGCGGGGGGCATGGCCGCCGCCGACATCGCCGCCTTAACGGCCTCCAAACATCTTCGTCTGGTCGCCGTCGCCGAAGTCGACGACGCCCGTCTCGGCAATCTGAAAGAACGCTTCCCCCACTGCACCATCTACAAAGACTACCGTGTGCTGCTAGACAAGGAGAAAAACCTGGACTCGGTAAACGTATCGACCCCCGACCACATGCATGCCCCGATTGCCCTGCGTGCTATGATGCGAGGACTGCATGTGTACTGCCAAAAGCCTCTAACACATACCATCCAGGAAGCCCGCTGGATGGCCCGCCTGGCCAGCGAAAAGAAACTGGTGACCCAGATGGGCATCCAGATCCACAGCCACCCGATCCACAAGCAAGTGGTGCAGATGATCCACGACGGCGTTATTGGCAAAGTACGAGAAGTGCACTCCTGGAGCGGTAAATCCTGGGGTGATCCTCAACCGCGCCCCAACCGCACGGATACTCCACCCCCCGGATTCGATTGGAACCTGTGGCTGGGCGTCGCGGCCGAACGACCTTTCATCGGCAATGGCTACTACCATCCAGCCAACTGGCGCAAACGCCTCGATTTCGGCACCGGGACCTTCGGCGACATGGGGTGCCACATTCTCGACCCCGTCTTTGGTGCCCTAGCAGTGGGCCAACCCCTTAGTATTCGCTCCATGCTTGCGGGACCCAACGAGTACAACTGGCCGCTGGACGTCGAAGTCCACTACCGTTTTCCCGGCACCCGTTACACCACTGATCCTGTGACCCTGATCTGGTACAACGGACGTGCCCGCCCCCCACAAGAGGTACAAAAATCGCTCGGCAAACCCCTCCATGACCAAGGCTCCATTTACATCGGCGAAAAAGGGATCCTTTACTCCCCCTACATTGCCCCTCCCCAACTGCTCCCTGCGGAACAGTTTCGCGATTACAAACTTCCCGAGGTCAAAGGGGATAACCATTACCTGCAGTACGTCGAGGCCATCCGCGGCCATGGACAGACGTCTACACCCTTTGCCTACTCCGGACCGCTTACCGAGCTGGTTCTGCTCGGCTGCCTGGCTACCCGTTTTCCCAAAGTGGAACTGCACTGGGATAGCGCTGCTTTACGCTTCACAAATCATGAACCGGCCAACGCCTTTGTGCACAAGAGCTATCGTCGGGGCTTCGAAGTACCGGGTCTGTAACATCATCCCCTAGCCGAGCCTAGCCCTTGCCGAGAATAACAAGCCCCTCGTTTGCAGTGTGTCCCGCAACTCTGCGTGATTCTGATCGGGATGGAATCACTTCGCGCAAAGCTACACCCTGGGATGGCCTGACGATGAATTGTTGGCACGCCGTCACGTCTGGACAGCAGATTGCGTTCCACAAATAATCCGCTGGAACTTGCTTAGTGGCTTCGGGCAATGGTTATCGTCGCGAAAGACGAAGACACCATCGTGGTCCCCAAGGGACACATTATTCAGTGCCGGAGGAAATTTATTTGCGCCGCGTGTTTTTTCAGACGTTGGAGAGGATAATGGCTCGTTAGTGGTGAGTATTCGCGTCTGCAGGGCACATTGATTCAGCGGACAACGAAAGGCAAGCGGACGATTTGGAGGGGGGGCGTCCGGGTAACGGGTCCAAAGACGTCGACCTCAAAAGGTCGCCCCACCCGGTTGCCACAACTATCTTCCAGGCGGGAATCGACGGCCAGGTAGTAGGTTCCGGGCAGCCAGGGTGTCTGAGGATTGAAGGTCAGCAAGCGTTCGCCTCCCCCAACGCAAGATGTCGCAGGCACGCGCTGACCGACGTTGTTTTCCAGCCACACGAAACGTTCCAGCAAGGCATAATCAAGCGGTCGGGGAAGGCGGACCAGCAGCGGTTGTCTGCTTCCGGCTTGTGGTACTACCAGTTTCCACTGTTGCGGCTCGATAGGCGACTCCTCGGCGGGCCCGGCCACGAACGCATAGCGGTACTCCATCTGCAGGGGTCGTCCGTATTTGTCGGGCCAGTCCTGTCGAACAACCAAGGTGTAGCGTCGTCCAGCTTCCAGAATCGGTCCTTGTTCCTCCCGCGAAGCCAGCTCCCGTTTGACCCGGCCCGGATGGAAAAACAGCGTGAGCCGAGTACCATCGCCTGACCACAATTCCTCATCCAGTTCCAGAAAAGGGTGGGGCACTTCGGTGCCGTCCTCGTGCAGCAGACGGAGGTAGCGGTAGACGTCACCACGGGACATCTCACCCGAAAAGTGAACGTAGAAGCGGAGAGTATTTTCCGGCAACGTAGCGGCAGAGGGATAGATGGCCAGCACGCGGACGGGTGGTCCCGGCTCTACGGCGGGGATGCGGAAAGTAGCCCGCAAGGGCGGACGCTCCGGTGGCCAGCGCCACTCGGCAACGTAAGCATGGCCTGGTGCCAAGGGATACAGCGGTTCAAAGCGAATCCCATCCGTTATCAGACAGTAGCTGCCCGCCAGTGGGGGACGGTCGGCAGGTCCATCCGCCACGCGGACGGGAAACAAGGCATGCCACTGGGCCGGTGTGGGCGGTTGCTGACGCCAACGCCGCAGTAATTCCGCTGGCACGGGCCGCACTTCGATCACACGGACCGGTTCCGCCCCACCCTGTCCCGCATCAGTTCGCTCGACCAGTAGGATCCGAGGAGATTCGCCGGGTTCATCAGGCTCACCGGTTGACAGGACTGCTCCGAGGAGGATCCCTCCGCAAACAGCCACGCTCACTCTGACGCTCCCCGAGCTAGCCAGAACACCAATGGGCCGCATCAAGCCACTCTCCAAACAGGACCTCGGACGGCGGCGATGGATCGCTCACGATGGCTGACACCAAAAAGTAGCACCGTGGGGGCAAACCCGGTTTTTTACGAGCTTCCCCCCTTATGAGATTGCAAATGATTATGGAATCTATCCCACCGGTCTTACTCAGGGAAGCGGGATGGTTCTCAGATCGAAGCCACTACCGGTTCGGACGAGGATAATCGCCCGAGCATCGTCCAGCTTGTCCAGTTGTACCACGTTCTGGAGATTTTCAATTTTTTCGAAGCGGACCCCAGCGGTGTCGGTAATACGGGAGGTAATCGGTTTAGCCGTGGCGAACTCTTCGGTAGGGATTTTCAGGACACCACGGGCCGTGTTGGCGGTTAGCAGATATTCCCGTCCGTCTTTGCTATAGGCGATCATGTCGAGCGGCTGATTACGGTTTCCCAGTTCGGCAATGGTCACACCGCGGACCTTGGCCCCAGGCTTCAGTTCCTTGACGGGAATTTTCACTAGGGGGGTGCAGGTGTAGGAGGCGATGATGTAATCTTCGTCACCGATGCGATACGGTGTGAAGGTACGGATGGGAGCATTGGTTTCCAGCCGTCCATGGGAACCGTGATAGATCTCAATAACCGTTCCCTTGTCAGCTTGCTGGAAGGGGAAAGGAATGATCCGCAGGGTGCTGGCGAATTCCTCGTTGGACAGCCCCGCGACGAACAGACGTCCGCCGACAAAGGCCATGCAGGTGATGGCCCCTAGGGGCTCGCGTTGGGTTTTGCCCGGGTCGGGTAGCTTGACAACGGCAAAAGGAATCTCTTTGAGGGGGACCGCCTCTACCTCGCCCGTCCGGAGTACCCGCACTAACGCCGGTTGACCCGCGCCCGTCCCCCGTGTGACCGCGACGTAGACATTGCCGGAGGCCGGATTGACCTTAAGATCCTGGAGGCGTACTTCCTTTTCACCCACGCCAAGCAGGGCGGCAATTTTCGCATCGAGCCGCTCGATGTTAACGGCTTGGCTGCCAGCGGGCCGGGTGTCCCCCGTCGCCACCACTACCACCTGTCCCGCCTGCGGATCGCCTAGAAACAGCAAGCCATCCGGACCGAAAGCCAACGCTGTGATCGATTGCAACGGTGGGGTGCCTTTGCTTAGTCCCGGATCAGCGGCTCCAACGGGGGCTGCCCACAACGCTCCTACGATCAATAGCAACTGGCGCATCATTGGTCCTCCTGCTTGCAACAGCTTCGCCGACCCTGCGGGCCGCGGCCTACCACGGCCTGCGCCTCGTCGGACGTCTCTTTGGCATCTTCGCATCTTGTCGACATCCTAGGCAAGCAAAAAATGATGAAATCCGCACCGGCAGACCGGTAGCGTCCAGTTCCTCCAGTCGCTAAGCGATGGGACATTGTCAACCGGAGTCAACCGGAGTCCGCCTCAGCCCCCTTTGTGCAACCGCGAAGTGGGCCGGGCTTCCAGGAAAGCCACTCGATCTGGCTGATCAGTCATCGGTTTCGCGGCTGCCGACAGCCACCAGGGCGGTGGGTTTGCCGTCGAAGGAGAAGGTAGCGACAGGCTCGAGAGTTTTCAAAGACAAAACCACAAGGGTTTTATCCGCGGGATTGGTGAAAAACCCGTACTGTCTATCGCTATCGAAGGTCAGGTCGTGGTGGCCGAAGTGACCTTCCACGGCACTGCCGCCCACGGTGAGGGTCTTGAACAGCTTGGCATCATCGAGTTTGCCATCGCGGTTGGGGTCCAGATCGATGACGTGAAGCACTTCGGTAACGTTTTCTGCCGGTGGAACACGATCGCAAAAGACAAAAGCATACAGGGGACCGTAGGCGGTATCGGCGATGATGGGCGTAACCGGCTGAGTACCAGCAGGCACAGGCAGGGGTACAAACCAGGGCAGCGGTTGCGCCGCTTGGGCATCCAGGATGGCAAGCGCCGCCTGTTTGCTCTTGCCCGTGGTGAACAGGACATAGTTTTTGTGAGTTACAAACGCCCCTGTGCGGCGGGGTTTATCGTCTTCGGTACCCAGGTCGATGTGATGAATCTTGACTGTTTCAGGATTGTGTTTCAGCTCGCGGTCCGCGTGGACCCAGCAGAGGCCGGCGGCCGGAGCGAAGAAAACCTTCCCGGCACAAGTGGTAGCGCCATGGATGGCCCCAGTGGGTAAATAGAACGAATAGGCCGGTTTGCTACTGGCTTGCTCGTGCGGAATCGGTGTCACGTCTACTCGGCCTTTGTTGGGGCCACCGCCATCGATCCAGCAGGAGTAACCAACTTTGTCATCCACCACGGCCAACGTAATGTGGTTACCGCCCCCGGGAATGAAGCGGGGGGTGTCCTTCCGGAGTGTTCCCTCTTTGGTCTTTTCGTAACGACTAGGATCGATCCGCGTGTAGCCATTGAGGCGGTCGTTGGCCAGGAAAAACTTTTCGTTATAAACGTAGAGGTGGGCCGGATTGCCTTGTTTGTCGTCAAGACATTGATCCCATACTTCTGGCGAGCGGCGGAAGTTCCAATGGCCGTGGTCGCCGTGGTCGATGTAGCGGACCCCGGTGTCCAGCAGCACCCAACCGCTCTGGAAGGTGCCATCGGCATCGTCCCGGACCCCCACCAGCAACAGGGAGCCGACCACATCCATCTGGACCAGCTTTTGCCGCTTGGCATCAAGGGCGGGGAAGCCGCTGACCGTCGCCCACGGATCGCACAGCCAGCGGTTGTCCTGATCCAGACGGACCGTTGTCCATTTCAAAGCACAATTGTCAAGGTCCTGGACAAACAAACGGGTGAAGGGGCGTGGCCGGCCCGCTTTGGCAGAACTTTTCGCGTCGGCACTGGCATTCGTCTGCTGTTTGGGCAAAGAGGATGCGGACTCAGGACTACCGCAACCTACTGCCATCCAGCAGGTAACACCCACTAGTATCAGCCAGAGGGAAATGGAGTGGCCGGAACGTATCATGACAAACGTCCTCCTGCAAGGAATATGCGCAAATTTAAGTTGCTCCCTGCCGCGGCTGTCCCTTGTGGCAGGTTTACTGTTGCAAGGCTGGTCCAGCGGGCACCTACCGCGCGTTGTCTGGGTTGCCGGGGCGTCCTACGGCGATCAATTCGGTCCCGGTGCGGATGAGGAATCCGCCATCCACAGCCGCGACGCCATAGACAACATCACCCACCGTGGCATAGCGGACGGCTTGCATTTCTTCAGGTGGGACCACAGGGCCACCGGGCGGGTTTTTGCCGGGTGGTATTGGCGGAGGTAGTTTCTTTTCTGCCTCCTTGCGCGCCTGGGCCAGACGCTCGGCGTACTCCTGGGGAGTCCACAGACGGTTGACCGCCAACTTCTCGAATTCGCCGCCGCTTTTAAGCACCACGGTCACTCCTTTTTTGCCAAAAAAGTACAGGCGGTCCCCAGCCGCAATCGGGGTGGCCCAAACCTCATCGTCCAGACGTTCGACGTATCGTTCCGCACCACTGTGGGCATCCACACAGTAGACCAACCCTTCCCGGGTCAGGAAGTAAACGTGGCCAGCGTAGATGAGCGGACTGGCAAAGGCGCTGACCGCCTTTTTGCCGGGCCAGACCTGAGTCAGGCTCCACTGACCATCCTTCTGTTGGAGCCGCAACAAACAGTTGGAGCGGGCCGAGGCAGCGACATCGGGCTTCAACCGGTTGACCCCAGCGCCGATCACGATCCATTCCCCGTTGGCCGTGGGCGAGGCAATGTTCAGACCGACTAGTCCCTCCAGCGTGGCCAACACCTTGCCCGTAGCGGCCTCATAAGCAGTTACACTGTCGCCAGAGGCTACGATCACGACAGGCGTACCCGCAACCTCCGTCACAACCGGCGATGTCCACGAGGTCCGGCTGGGGCGTTCCGCTTTCCAACGTGTCTGACCGCTCGACTTGTCTATCGCAGCCAGATATGACGGACCGCTGTGATCTACCAGAACGAATATCAAGTCGTTGTACTGGACGGGCGAACTAGCCAATTCGTGATTGTTTTTAATCGGGCCATAGTCTTTGCTTAGGGAACGCTGCCAGCGGAGCGAACCATCATGCCTCAGGGCAAATAGATCGCCACTTTCGAAAAAGCAGTACACCCCTTGAGCATCGACGACAGGCGTGGCCGCTGCCCGGCTCATCATCGGGTTGTTGCGGCCTTTCTGACTGGCATCAAACTCTTTCTGCCAGAGTCGCTTGCCATCGCCTAGTCGCAACGCGACCACATACAACTTTTCCTTCTGGTCACCATCAACGGCGGTCAGATAGACTTGATCGTTCCACACCACCGGGGAGGATTGGCCATAGCCCGGAAGCTGAACCCGGTAGGCAATGTTTTCCTGAGGCGACCATTCCAACGGCAGATGCCGAGCTGAAGTAACGCTACGGCCGTCGCCGCGAAAAGCAGGCCAGGCCTGACCCGTTACGGACGGCCCTCCTGAGGCAGAAGGCAGCGCCTGTTTCGGCTCGTCACCGATCAGACCCACACCCCAGCTCACCAGTCCTAGCCAGGTTAACCACACCATCGGCTCACTCCTGTATTGACTGTGAACAGCTGATACACCACGTGGCCCCTATCAGAAACGCTTTCTCACGAGAGGCCATGCTCATTCATACGAAATCAACACAATTTCACAATAGGGTGCTGGCCCTGACACGCTCCCTCACCAGCGAACCGACCCTCGCGTGTGGAAGCCATTGCGGTTTCAGTTGAGTTTTCAGTTTGATCGAGTGTAGTCAGAACCGGGGGAGGGTATCAGTCGTTTCCGGGCAGGACTTCTCCTCCGGCCCGCGTGGCCATCGCTCGCCAGACGGCAAGGGGGATGTTATTGCGGATAAACCGAACACTGCCATCGGCAAAACAGCAGTTGACGCCGCCGGCAAACATACTGCGGGCGGTGTACCAGCCGTTGCCATGTCCCAGGCAATCAGGCAAGGCGCTGTTGGGTGGCAGGTAGGCGTTGAAACAGGTCGCTGCCAGATCAGGCTGGATCCAGCCCCCACCCCGGGCACCACGCCAGCGAGTAGCGTTCGCACATTCCGTTTCATTCAACGGCGGATTCAGCCCGCCGGGGGGAGTGTTGATCGGCACCCGACCGGTTGAACAATTGGCCGAGTAGCGAGCCGGTCCGGCCGGACGGGGACCTGTCACATCCACCCCTGCCCCCAGAATCGTCTGGGAAATCAACAAGGTGTTCGAGGTGCCGTCGGTAATGTCCGTAAGCCGTGTACGGGAACCACGCCAGAACACACCGTCGGTGGGGAACGAGTGGGTAACGTAACTCCCCACGCCGGTGCCAACGTTGATGACATAATTGGTCCCGGCCAGTGTCGCTTGGAAATAATTGCGGAAAAGCGGTTCCTGTCCGTCCCCTGGACAGAGGAAAAGTTTGACCACTGTGCCGGCGGCCGCGGCATGCACAGGATTGAGGATCCGGGAGGGACCGCTCCCCAAATACAGCGGCTGCGTCAAATCAATTAAGCGCTGCAGATTCTCTTGCTCGATGTAGGGCAGAATCTGAGCATGGGCCGAGAATCCCAGGTTGACACCACCATTCACCGGCCCCTCTGCTGCAGGCAGCACCTGTAAAGCGTCATGATGATTGTGCATGGCCAGGCCAAGCTGCTTGAGATTGTTCTGGCTGGATAGCCGTGCTGCCGCTTCCCGGACCTTTTGCACCGCGGGCAACAGCAAGCCGATCAAAATGGCAATAATGGCAATCACGACGAGCAACTCGATGAGCGTGAATGCCCCAGGCTGCCGGTCTCGAGAGTATTTCATCATTACCCTCCCTCCTTGTATCTGCTTACGCCGTTGAAGTGAAGTCGATTTAGATATTACTTAGTATTACTACAGGTGTCAATAATTAAAATGGAAAAAATTTTTTCTTTCTAGAGCAACTTTTTGTAACTCGTGGCAACTTGAAACAGAAAAAAGGGAGTTCGCATCACTTCCAGATAATGCTGGTAAGCGGCGTGGCAGAGGGGATAATGAGATTCAGGGACGACAAGAATCGAACCATTGCCTGTATCCGCGGCAGGTCGGCCAGGGCCAACGGTTAGTCGGGGAGGGGCGTTGAAGGTAATGAGCAGCGGCAGGGGACCAGTGGTTCGCAGGTCCCGGTACGGAGGACGGTGTCATGCGGCAAGGATTGATAGCATGGGCGGTAGCAGCGGCCTTGGTAATTGCGGATACAGGGCAGGCGTGGGGGCAATTCCGGGCGGGTTTTCTGCCGCCGCCGGGACGGGGAGTGGTTCGTGGGGGCGGTCTAGGGTTCGTGGTGCCGGGACGGCGTGTGCTACTGTCTGGTTTCGTCGGCGGTTGGGGTTATCGCTATTGGGGTTGGAACGGTTGGGGCGGGTGGGGCTGTCCAACGGTGTGGGGCTACCCCGGAGTGTGGGGGGGTGCTCCGTGGAATGGCGTGCTCGTGTGGGGCAATGTTCCGGGGTGGGGTTTGCTAGCTTTTGGCGGAGGCGGTTGGTGGTATCCGCCCATTACGACTTGGACGCCGCTGGGCTGGGTACCGGGCTTCCTGCCCCCGGGCTGGGGTGTCGGACCCGGATGGAACCTCGGGCCGTGGGGCATATGGTGGCCGTTGGCCGCCAACGTGCCAGCCTTCGGCGATGCTGGATTGTTCGATCCCGCAGTGCCTCTGCTGGCTGGCCCGAACAGGGCTGAGGCATTGGCACGTCTACCGCTGGCACCACTGGCAAACCCGGCTTTGCCGGACGTCCCACCTCAACGCCCCTTCCCACAGGCCCCGCAGGCCCTTCTACCAGACCGGGAAAACAGGCTGGCGCCGCCTGCCCCAGCCGAGCCACTGGGAGACTTCCTAGTCATCTCACCTCGGCCTGTGCACGACCGAAAGCAAAGGGATAGTGCCTTGGCGCACAATCCTCCTCGTCCTCGCCCCATGGACGACGCCACCAATCAAGCGGTGGCTCAGCCCTTCGGCCAACAACTGGTGATTATGCCGCAAGCAGGGGTCAAGGAGGGCGGGTTCCAGCAGCCACCACCCCCTGGTGCCGGCAAAGCAGAGGCGGGGCCGCTTATGCCCGTAGCGGCGGGGCCGTTGTTCCGGGCCGACCCCTTTGCAACTCGTCCCCGTCTGGTTCGAGAGGTCGTGCATGCTGACGCAAAACAAGAGGCCCGCCGGCTGGTCGAACGGGGCCGCGAAGCCTTCCGTACAGAACAATATGGTCGGGCTGCCCGGTTGTTCGCCGCCGCGGCCGCACATGACCAGACCTGGCCCCTGGCCCGCCTTCTTCAGCTCCAGGCAGAATTGGCAGCCGGACGCTACGCCGACGCCGCGGATACCCTGCAAACAGTCCTGCAACACCATCCCCAAGCCTTAAACCATTTCGACCCCAAGGAACCATACGGTTCCCAACCCCAGCGTTACGCCGAACATCTGGCCGCTCTGCGCCGTACCGTCGCCGAACTGCCCCACGAACCACTCCCGGCCTACCTCCTGGCCTGGCAACTCTGGCTGGGCGGCGAAAAAGCCGAAGCCCGCCGCTGGGGCGAACGCGCCCGCCAACTGGGAGCTCCCCAACATGGACTACACCTGCTGCAACAATGAAATCGCTCAGGACTACGACAAAAGGCAATAGATCCGACCACCACCTACCCGCAGGGCCCATCTCCCTCGTCCACGTCCCCTCTAACACCGAAGTGGCAGTTTGAATAACGGCAGTGCCGCTTCTGAAATACCAAAAAAATAAGGCTGGCCCTGCCGGATCTCTCCCGGCAGCATTGTCAGGGCTCATTAAATTGGAGGCGATTAGCAGACCATAGTCTGCGCTAATGAAGAAGTAGCGTGAAGGGGCACAACGAGCGCAACTTGTCCCAAGAATTGCCGTTAACACAATGCCGCTTGCAGCAAGGGCGGCTACTTCTTCTCGATTTTGACTGCATGCAGGTAAAAGTTGCGATCGTATTCGTTCTCCTTGTAAGCATCGTTGAGGAAGGCGATTTCCAGTTGCTGTTTCCCGGCTTGCAGTTTGGCGGTGAAGGTATACTTTTTGCGTTCCTCGCTGGTGCAGGTGTGTTCTTTAGCAATGTCCGTTTGCCCACAACGGATGCGGAATTTGGCCAGTTCTTTTTCGGCCTCCGAACAGCTGGCCTCGATCGTGATGACGTACTCGCCGGCTTCGGGAATGGTGATTTCGGCCACGGCGGACCCGTTGGTATAGAAGAAAAAGCGTTCTTCGACCGGATCGTAGCCGCCTAGATCCTTAGCGTCCTCAAAAGCAGGCTTCCACTGGAACTGCTGCAGCGGTGGAATTTTGACCTCCTCGGCTGCCAATATGGCTCCACAAATGACAGACACACCTGCAGCACTCAGCAACCACCGGGACATCGTGTTGGACCCTCCGTGAAGACTAGATGATGGTAATGGCAGCGACAAACGCCGGGGGAGCAGACATGCCCAAGGATTTACATGGTTGATCACAACATACGGCCGTGCCTGAATAGCGGCAAGTAGCTAACCGTGCTCGTGTGAGGAAAGGCAGGTGGAACAAAACACCTCATAGGGCCAGGCAACTATCGACAAGATGGGGTGGTTGCTCAATAACCCAAAAGGGTCATAGGATGGATGGCGATAGTGCCGGTGGGTCTGGATGGAACCGTGGCCTGCGCTCCAGCCTCCGGACCCGCCAAGGGTCAGGGGATGACCTACGATGTTGCTGTTGTCGTGCGTGCATCTGAGCCGGGGTTACGCGGCCAACCCGCTGTTCGAAGAAGTGGCCTTGGAGATCCATGCCGGCGAGCGATATGGCCTGGTAGGACCCAACGGGGCCGGCAAGACCACCCTGTTGCGGCTGCTAGCAGGCCTGGACAGTCCGGATAGCGGACGTGTCCAGCGGCATGCCGGTGCACGCGTTGGACTGCTTGCACAACAAGCCCAGTTCGATCCCCAACAGACAGTCTATCAGGTCGCCCAAAGTGGACTGGACGAATGGCTAGCCGTTCAGCAACAGTTTGAACAAGTAGCCGCTGAATTAGCCGAGTGCCAAGACGACGAGCGCCGCCGACAACTTAGCGCACAGTACGACCGGCTCCATGAACTGTTACGTCATCATAATGCGTATGTGCTGGATCATCAAATAGAGGCGGTCCTGCTGGGTCTGGGCTTCCATCCGGCGGACTACGACCGGCCGGCCGTGACCTTGTCCGGCGGTCAGCAGCGGCGTCTGTTGCTGGCCCGCTTGTTGTTGTCCGCCCCCGACGTCCTGCTGCTGGATGAACCTAGCAACCACCTGGACATCGCCATGACCCGGTGGCTGGAAGACTACCTGGTCCGTCAGCCGCAGGGGATGGTGATTGTCAGCCATGACCGCTATTTTCTCAACCGCGTGGCCACCCGCATCCTGGAGCTGCACCAGCGACGCATCGTCAGCTATCCGGGCAACTACGAACAATACGTCCGGCTGCGTGAGGAACGTTATCAGCGGCAGTTGAAAGAATACGAAGCTCAGCAGGAGTTCATCGCCCGGCAAGAAGAATACATCCGCCGAGTGCACTACGGACAACTGGCCCGACAAGCCCAATCCCGTGCCAAGGTGTTGGAAAAGCTGGAACGGCTGGAAAAACCGGTGCGTCCAAGCGGGCCCCATATCCGTTTGCGTGAAGTCGCACGCTCCGGTGACGTTGTCCTACGGGCGGAAAACCTCGGTATGCGCTACGGCGACCGCTGGTTGTTCCGCGGCCTCAGCTTCGCCCTGCCCCGCGGCAAACGCCTGGGCATTATAGGACCCAACGGCTGCGGCAAATCCACCCTGCTACGCGTGCTTTTGGGCAACGAAGTGCCAACGGAAGGAACGGTCGAACGAGGACATCGTGTCCTGATCGGTTATCTGGATCAGCACTTGGACATATTGGAGCCGACCCGAACCGTGCTCCAGGCCGTCCGCCCAAGCGACGATCCGGACGTAACCGAACAGGCCGTGCGCGACCTGCTGGGTAGCTTCGGGCTGTCCGGTGCTTTAGTGGAACAGCCCGTGGCCACGCTTTCCGGTGGCGAACGCAGTCGGGCTGCCCTCGCCCGCCTGACATTGCAACGGGCCAACCTCCTGATACTTGACGAACCCACCAACCACCTCGATGTCTGGGCCTGCGAGGCCCTGGAACAAGCCTTGCTCGCCTTCGAAGGTTCCGTAGTTGTCGTCAGCCACGATCGTTACTTCCTGAATCGTATCGCCGACATGCTCATCGTCTTCGATAATGGCACAACAGAGTTAGTCTACGGCAACTACGACCTATACGAATCACTGCGCAGCAGCCGGGCGCCGAACACCCCGCCCTCATCCCCAGGAGCGATGCCGATCCGAACTACCCGTTCGACGCCAGCGGAAAAAGCAAAGTCAACCAACCGTTCGGCCAGACCCCAACGGAAACGCCGGTTCCCCTACCGCAAGGTGGCCGACATCGAAGCGGACATTGCCACTGCCGAAAGCCGCCTGGCCTCTCTCGAAGCCGCCCTGCAAGACCCCGATCTGTATCGAGATGCCAGCCGGGTCCGTACCACCCTGCAAGAAATCGAGCAACTCAAAGCCACCCTCCATCAGCTTTATGAACATTGGGAAGAGGCCGTGGAACTCAACGGCTGACTCATCGTATGCTCCCCTATCCCCCACGCCGTCATACCGCCTCCGCCTGGTAAACCGACCACACAGTAAAAGAACGCTTTTACTCAACTTCCTTCTAGCGGCTAATCACAAGGCACATGTGGAAGGCTTTTTTGGCTTCCGCTGGGCGTTAGTTTGGGCAAACCGACGTTTGAGGAAGATGGTTACAGTCCCGGAATATACGACTAGTCCCGACAGTGCAGTACTAGCCGGTACTGCAAGGATCCTTAGCAATTGCCGTGCCAATATCCTTACGATTAAAACGCTCGATGGACGGATGGCCAAGCACTGTAGAGGTTTGTGCGTATGTGTTTTGATTTCAAGCAGATGACTTTATTGACCTAGGTCGCTAATCACTCTTGACAAAACCGTGGTCCAGCGGGAGGTAGGAGGATGGGTGGAAAGGTTGAAGGCGATTGACAGGGTAGTGCGTCTTGTGCTTGACGGCGCTGGCTGGCGTGATATGGTGGTTTTTCCTCAGGCCGTGGGCATTGAAGCAGGGAGCGTGAGCACGGCCGGCAGTCAGGGACGACGGAGCCTATGCGCAGCTGGGCGATCCGAGGGGTAATACTGGGCGTCGCCGCTGGTCTGGCTGGCCTGGGGTGGTGGGCGCGCAGTTGGGTCAGCCCGGAGCGGGTGCGGCAGCAGGTGGAAGCAGTGTTGCAAGCTGAGCTGCCCGGCCTGGAGGTGCAGGTCGGCAGTGCCCATCTACGCCTGCTTGGCGGTATTGCCGTCCGCCAGTTACGCGTGCAACTGCCCGCACGCCCCGGCGAAGCGGCACGACCGGTGCTGAACGCCCCCTATCTGGTACTGCACCACGATAAGGAACAGCTCAACCGCGGTCGGCTGATCATTCGCCGCATCGAGCTGGAAAATGCCGAGCTGACCCTGGAACGGTCCGCAGATGGCAGTTGGAACCTGCCTTTCTCCTGGAGCACGGTTACGCCAGATAAGGTCTGGCCCACCGTCCTGTTACGTCAGGCAACCATTCATTGGCGCGATGCCACGGGTAAGTGGCCGGGTCTGACCCTGCAACAGGCGCAGATCAGTATCCTGAATGATCCTTTGCCCGTGGTCAGTCTGCAGGTGCACGGCCAGATGACCGGCTGGGGAGCGATGACGTTGCGGGGCCGATTCAACCGGCTGGATGGCTCGCTGGCCGTAGGCATTGAGTTACCTGCCTGTCCGATGCAACAACTGCTGGCAGTCGTGGGCAGCCGCTGGCTGCCGGAATTGAAGGAGCACCTCGGCGGTCTACAGGCAACGGCGGCGATCAGTGCCGATCTGGCCTGTAATCTCCAGCAACAACCTTGCTATTGGCGTTATGAGGTGCGTCTGGACCTGCAGGAGGGCCGGTTGACGCATCCGGAGCTCCCCTGGCCAGTCGAGAAACTGGCAGCCGGCATCCGCATCAATGGCACACGGATTGTGGTCGAGCATGCCAGCGGCGAAATGGGCGGGGCCGCCCTGACCCTGACTTTAGAGAGCCGTGGCCACTCGGTCGACAGTCGGGACGACACCCCAGGCAGCCGCCGATCGGTCCGGGGCGACATCCCCCCCTGGTTGCAGCGTCTGGAGGATTACCTGCACCGCCTGGAACTGACCGTACAAGGAGTAACGCTCGACGATGCCCTGTTCCAGCATCTGCCGCATCGCCTGCAGGAACTGCGCCGCCGCTTTGCACCGCAAGGACGGCTGGACGTCGCCTATCGGTTCCAGCGGTTGGCCGAGGGAAGCCGGCAGGAGATCGAACTACGCCCCCGCCACATGCAGATCACCTATGACAAATTCCGCTATCCGCTTCAGGACCTGCGTGGTAGCATCCGCCAGACGTTGCTGCCTGCCCGACCACCGCAAACGGTCATTGACCTGGTGGCCTCCGCAGCCGGACATCCCATTACGCTCAAAGGCAGCGTCTGGGGCGAAGGCCCCGACCCCGGCATCCACCTGCGACTAAGTGGCACCAACGTCCCGTTGACCGACTCGCTCATTTCCGCTTTTCCGCCCAAGTACGGCACTTTGATCCGCCGATTCCATGCGCAGGGATACGGCGACTTTGTGGCCGAAATTACCCAAGCGGCGGGAGTCAACCGACTCAGCAGCGAATTCCGGATCGAAATCCGTGAGGGCCGCTGCTGCTACGAAGGTTTTCCTTACCCGCTCGAAAAGATCCGGGGACGGCTGGTGGTACGGGTAGTCGATACCGATCCGAGCCGGCCGCAGCGGCCCGGTGAACCCCTGCGTCCGCCTCCCGATGAAGATGAGCTGGTTCTGGACGGTTTTACAGCGGTCCATGCGGGTGCCCCCGTGTGGTTGCATGGTCAGAAACGTCCGCTGCCTGGCTCGCGTGACCGCTTGCTGACCCTCCGTATGGGGGGAACGCACTGCCCCCTGGATGACGACCTGCGGCGTGCTCTAGCCGCTTTGCGGCTGGAGGGGGTTTGGGCCGTCTTCGCTCCACGCGGCCGATGGAGCTTCACCGCCGACGTGCAAATTCTCGATCGGGCACCCGTCTCATTACAGGAAGTTGAAGACCCGCCGTTCCAGCCGGCTACCGATCTGAAGCTGACGCTGCAACTGGCCGGCCCCACCCTCACTCCCCAGTTTTTCCCCTACGAACTGCATGAAGTCAGCGGCTGGCTGGAGTACAAAAATGGACGGCTGGAACTGGCCCACTGGCAAGCCCGCCACGGCCCGGCCCGCTGGCGGTTGCAGGCAGCCGAAGTTCGATTTTTTCCCGATGGTAGCGTCTGGGCCAACCTTGGCCAGTTGGAAGTGTCCGGCCTGACCACCGACGCCGATCTGCTGCGGGCACTACCGGATCGCCTGGCCCACGCCCTGCAACTGCTCCAGCTCCGGGGTGAAACTGAAGTACGGATCAAACATCTGGTAGTGCGTACCTCGCTGCAAGGGACCAGCGGTTCGTTACCGGCCATTAGCACAGGCGAAGTTGCCCCGCTTTCCCCCGTAGCGGCTTATTATCCATCGGGTCAAGTTCCGCCCACGTCACCGGCCAACGCCTTGGGGCCAGCCGCCCCTGGTGGCGCATCAGAGGGGGTTCAACCCATCATTTATTGGGATGCCGAAATCCGCTTGCACGAGGCGGCTTTGGACACAGGGGTCAGCTGGGCGCAGGTCCATGGGACGGTGGCCTGCCGTGGACGTTACGAGGGAAACCGACTGGGTCAGGTACTGGGTGCCGTCTGGCTGGATCGCGCCCTGGTGGCCGATCAGCCGCTCCAGCGGATCGCGGCTCGCCTGCGTATCGAGCCACAAACGCCGGACATGCAACGGCCTGGTCAGTATCTGCCCGCAGCCCTGGAAATCCGCGACCTTCGGGGCGAATGGTTCCACGGCGTGATCGGGGGCGAAGCCCGCGTCCTGCTGCAGGATCCGCCGTTGTTCCAGCTGTGGCTCAGCGCAGCCGAAGTGCAACTGGAAGCCATCGCCGCTCACTATCAACTCAGCAAGGACGCCGATCTGAAGGGCCTGGCTCAGGCGCAACTGCACCTGTACAACCGGCCCGAAGGAACCACTGGCCGCACGCTTCTGGAAGGGGCCGGCAAAATCGACGTCCCCGCCGGACGCCTTTACAACTTGCCCATTCTGCTGGACCTGCTCAAGGTACTTAAGCTCCAGGCACCCGATAAAACCGCCTTCGAGGAAGCCCACGCCACCTTCCGCATTCGCGGTGACCGCATCCTGGTTGAGCAGATCGATCTGATCGGCAAGGCGGTCTGTCTCGGCGGTGCCGGTGAAATGGACTATCGCGGCGACTACGTTCAGTTCGATTTTTATACCATCGGCTCCCAGATTCTGGCCCGCCTGGTACACACCCCTGTGGGAGATCTGACGGCGTTTTTAAGCAAAAATCTGTTCCGGATCCGCTTAACGCGGGAAGGTGGCCGGCTGGTGTACAAGCCGGAAGCAGTCCCCCTGATCACCGAACCGGTGCGGCGGGTGGCCGATCGGCTCCGGGCCCGTGCTGCTCCTTGGCTGGAACGCAGTGGGGGACCATAAATCCAGAGCATAACACCTCCCCCGCCTCTAACGGATCAGCAGAAATGTTCGACCACTCCGCAAGGACACACACACCGGAGGAATAGACCAGAGGTTACTTCGCCTGCGAGGGGCCCCATGCCTGGCCTGATCCTTAACCGCTTGATTTTCCGCGAATTGTTGAAGGTATTTCTGCTATCGCTGGGGACCGTCACCGGCCTGCTGGTACTAGTACCTGTTTATCAGGAGGCCTCCCGCTTGGGTTTATCGTTAGCGCAGGTGCTGGAGGCCATCCCCCTGACCATACCCAACATGTTGCCATACACCATTCCGGCCACGACACTGTTTGCTGCCTGCGTGGTCTACGGCCGGCTAGCCCATGACAATGAAGTGGTGGCCATCAAAGCGGCCGGTGTACACCTGCTGGTTATCGTCCGACCTGCCCTGCTATTGGGCGTTCTGACCACTCTGACCACGGCTGCCCTTTACCATACCGTCATTCCCCAGTCGCAAAAGTTGTTGTACCAGCGTTTGCTGGATGATCCGGAGGAGTTACTGTACAACCTGCTGCGACGCGACCGCTGCTTACGGCATCCGCAGATGCCGTATGTCATTTATGTTCGCGACGTTCAGGGGCGGCGGTTGCTGGACGTGGTGGTCAAGCGACGCAATCGCGTGGTGGACCCGCAAACCCGTCAGGAGTTTTTTTTCGGTTATGACGTAGTCGCCCGGGCTCGGGAAGCACGTTTACGGTTCGATCCGGCGGACGGCAAGCTGTACCTGGACCCCGACCGCTTTGTTATTTACGATAAAAATACGATTGGGTCGACCGATCCCACTGGCCCCTTCCAGATGGACCTGCCCGAGGGCTGGAACGGTCGGGACCGGATACGCACCTCAGCCCTGACTTGGGACGAACTACCGCAACGGATCGAAGCTGTTCGTGCCGAAATTGCGGCCAAGCAGCGACAACGCCAGGAAATCTGGGAACAGATTGAAAAGATCCCCGATCCCGCCCAACGGGAAGCCCTACGACTAAGGGCCCGCGAGGAAGAACGTCATTACGACTACCAGCTTCAGTACCTCAGGCGGCAACTGCGTAACGCAGAAATTGAATGGTACCAGCGGCCGGCTCTGGCTTTCGGTTGCCTCATTTTTGCCCTGCTGGGGTGCCCCGTTGGCATCTGGGCCCACCGTGCCGATTACCTGAGCGTTTTTGTCATCTGTTTCCTGCCGGCTGTGCTCGTTTACTATCCCCTGCAACTGGCTGGCGTCGGTCTGGGACGAGATGGCAAACTGCCCTTACCCCTCGCCTGCTGGCTGGCCAACATCGTGGTTGGTCTGGCTGCCTTACTGCTCACCTGGCGTCTGCTCCGCCGCTGATCCGTCAGCAGCACTCTGCAACCTCCAACAGTTCACTCATGCTTCTTGCGCATCAGCCAACCATCTTTTTCTTTACGGGGATGTGTCTTGGTCGTTACTTCTTCCGCTAGGAGGGATCAGCAACTTCAACTTTGCGGGGGCGTGCCGGGGTCGGTACCTGGAACCGGCTTGGCCTGCGCAGGGGGATTCGCCCCCGCGGTAGGCCCAGGCGGCGTAACCGGATCGGCGAGGGCAGCTACGTCAGTCGCTGGTGGAATTAGGCCCTGGCGTGCGTTACGTTCAGGCGAAGACGGTCCGGCGCCTTGAGCCTCAGTGACGGCATCTGAAGTTGCTGGAGCGGCATAACCTTGGGGTGTAGATGTGCCGCCTTCCACACTAGTTCGGGTCTGCCCAGCAGAAGTATGGGAGCTTTGAGGGGGTGAAGGAGTTGCTCTATCAGGTCCCTCAGGGGCCGGAAGAGGCGTTTCATGGCCTGCTTCGGGGGGAATGGAGCCAGGGCCCCGACCTGAACTGCTCCGCAACGCTTGCCGAGGGCGCCGACGGTGCACTTTCAGCTTGGGCACGGGCACGTCGTGCTCGTCTTCAATGTCTCCCACGATCTCCTCTACGACGTCTTCCAGGGTGATGAGTCCAAGGACACGCCCTTCGGCATTGCGGACAATAGCCATAGGACGATGAGCCTTGCGGAATAGACGCAGGGCATGGGCGACCGGCTCGTCCGGCCCCAAGAATATGGCCGGATACAGGGCGTCCTCCAAGACCACCGCTCCAGAAGTGCTGAACAGGTAAAACAAATCCTTGGTGTTGACAATGCCGACGATGTTATCCAGGTGTCCTTCGTAAACCGGCAGGCGGGTGTGGGCACCGTGGCGAACAACTTCCAGCACTTTCTCTGGCGGCATGTTCAGGTCCAGCACGGCCATTTTGTCCCGCGGCACCATACAATCCCGCACCTTTTTCTGCGATAGAGTAAAAACGTTCAGAACGAAGTCGGCTTGTTCCGGGTCAAGTAGTCCCGCCTCTTCAGTATCCTCGATGAGCAGGCGTAATTCCTCGACGGTATGAATCTCGTCGGTGCCGCTGTGGTCGTGGTAGCCGAGTCGACGGAGCAGCCAGGCGCTACTGCCGTTCATCAGGCGGATGAGGGGATCGCTCAGGCGGGCCAGGGCCAGTACGGGGCCGGCCGCCCACAGAGCAATCCGTTCACTATCCTGAAGTGCCGCGATTTTGGGCATCTGCTCTCCGAACACGACGTGCATATAGGTGATACCCGTCAGTGTCAGGAGCACGGACAATACCCGGGTCCATTGGGGCGGCAGACCAGCCAGTAAAGGTTCGAGCAGGCGGTGGATGGCTGGCTCGCTGACAAAACCCAGGGCCAGACTGGCAACGGTTATGCCCAGTTGACAAGCCCCAACACTGCGGCTCAGGTCCCGCAGCGCGGCCATCAGAGTTGCGGCCCCCGCCCGACCCTGCTGCACCAGCTCCTCAACCCGAGTACGCCGGATGGCCACCAATGCAAATTCGGCAGCCACGAAAAACCCGTTGATCGCAATCAAAATGGGGATAGCCACCAGCCGGCCCACTAAGGCCGGTGTTATGGAAAAGGTATCTTCCTGAAGCGGTATCAACAGTGTTCCTCGATGCGAACCATTTCAGGATGCTGGCATTATAGCAACATGCGGCAACTACGCTCCCCGATTGCCATCTCTTCCCCTGCCCAACTGCATCAGCGTGTACACATCACACAAAAAACCAAAATACCAATGTGTTGTAACTTCTTCACCCTGCTGTCGTTGCGTTGTGATCCTCAAACGCATTCCGCTTTCGCCAAGAGGAGCTTTCATGATTTAATGGCATTGCTGACAGAGTAAAGATGGAGAAAACGGGAATTATGAGGAATTGTGAAGAGTATGAGAAAATGCGCCTATGCAATTGGGGCAACAAAGGTGATTGCTTGAAGGATTCGCCATTATTTTGTTAAAATGGCACCAGCTCCCACATTCCCGCCGCATCCGCCGTTTCCAGCGTTTTCGTCGATTCTCTGAGGTAGCACCGACGATGGCACTTGATCAGACAAGTTCACGGGGGATGCCACCGTTAACCGTGGGGCAGCAACGGAGTCGTTTGTGTTCCGGACTACACCGGCGGGCCTTTCTGCAGGTGGGTGCTAGTACCGTTTTAGGCTGGTGCTGGTCGCGTTGGCTAGCGGTACAGGCAGCGAGCCCGTCGGTTCCTACGGGGTCAGCTCGGGCTGTCATACTGGTCTGGCTGTGGGGAGGCCCGAGTCAGTTGGACACGTTCGATCCCAAACCCCATGCCCCCCTGGAATACCGCGGGCCCTTCGGCACCATACCCACCCGCATCAGCGGTGTACGCTTTTGCGAATTGTTTCCGCAACTGGCTGCCCGGACAGACCGGTTGGCCGTTGTGCGGACGCTGACTACCGTTTCCAACGACCACGGGATAGCCGGAACGGTCGGACTGACGGGCAGCGGAGCCGGAGGGGTGGGACTGGATGGCAAGCCATTGCCCGGGTCGCCCCAACCCGCTTTGGGTTCAATCGTCGCTCGCAGCCGTGCAGGTCAGCGGCGGCAAGGGGCAGCGGGTCTGCATCCCTTTTTCGTCATTGGCGGCAAGATGCATCAGGGCAAAAAGCCCATTATCGGGGAAGGAGGCGGAGTACTGGGAGCTGCTTGGGATCCCTTCCGTCTTGAATACGACCCGGTCCAGGGCACGCGGATACCCGCCTTGCAACTGCCCCCGGAGCTGACCCCCGAACGCTTCCAGCATCGCCAGGGACTGCTCCAGGCACTCGATGACCTGCAACGACAAACCGAGCAACTGGTTAAGACCCAGAAACTAACGGAGCATCAGCAGCGGGTACTTGCCATGCTGACGGCTCCGCAGACGCGGGCGGCCTTCGATGTCAGTCAGGAGCCAGCGGCCGTGGTGGAACGCTACGGTCGTACCCGCTTCGGTCAGTCGTGTCTGCTGGCCCGCCGTCTGGTCGAGGCGGGCGTCCCCTTCGTTCAGGTCAACTGGAGCGATCATGTGGAAGCGGAGGAGGACGCGGGCGACGGTGGCTGGGACCATCACTACCGCAACTTCCAGATCATGCAGGATCGGCACGCTCCCTGGCTGGACCACAGCCTATCTGCCTTGCTTGATGATCTGCACGATCGCGGCTTGCTCTCTTCTACTTTGGTTCTGGCTTACGGCGAATTCGGACGAACGCCCCTGATCAACGACAAAGCGGGCCGGGACCACTGGCCGGACTGCTTCTGTGCTCTGGTTGCCGGCGGTGGCCTGCGCAGCGGCTGCTTTGTCGGCACCAGCGATGCCAAAGCGGCTAAACCCGCCGATACACCCCTGACCCCTGCCGATCTGCACGCCACTGTCTTGCATCAACTTGGATTAACCAGCGAACAGATCACTTCTCTCGGCCTGACCCCGCAGGGCCGCGTCATTACGGAACTACTCTGAACCTACCGCTGCTGGAGGGCCCTGGCCATGCCGTTCTACTGTGGTGTTCCGTCCGGTTTGACCCATTCCAGTAGCCGTCACTTTTTGCTACGGTTGCCTGGGGGTATATTGCCCGTACACATCGGCATCAGTTTGATCCTGGCCGCTCCACTTGTGGGAGCACTCTGCCAAAACGCAATCGGCAACACGGCGATTGTTGACGCAGGTGCTCCCGCTGAAGTACCTCAGACTTCTGCGACAACTCCACCACCGCCCGATGCCCAACCGCAACGCCTGACCACCGACGGCTCCTACAAATATCACCTGCAATGGTCACCTGATGGCCAGACACTCCTTTTCACCCGCATCCACGAGGGACGCATGGCTTTGTGGACCATACCAGCCACCGGCGGCCCCATGAAACGGTTGCTACCGGCTCATAAAGAGCCCCACTTCGACGGTCACTTTTCCCCGGATGGCCAGCGTATCGTCTACGTGTACGATCGCTTGGAAGGCACCGACGGCAAACTTCAGATCAACGTCTGTAACGCCGATGGCAGCAACGACCAGGTTCTGATTCCACACCAGGCTTTCGAAGAATCGCCACGGTTCCATCCGCTCAAGCCGCTGATTCTGTGGGTTTCCACACGAAACAAAAGTCCAGATCTGTACACGGTAGACGGCGAGGGGAAAAACGAAAAACGCCTTACTAACCATCCGGCTTTGGACCTGCATCCGGCCTGGAGTCCGGATGGTCAACAGATCGCTTTCAGCAGTAACCGGAACGGTCGCCAGAAAATCTACCTGATGCAAGCCAATGGTGAGAAGGTACGACAACTGACCGATGGCGACGGGCTGGATGCCTGGCCGGCCTGGCGACCGGATGGCCAATGGATCGCTTTTGTCTCCCATCGGAGCGGCAACTATGATCTGTGGGCCATTCAACCGGATGGTCAGAACCTACGCCAACTCACCCGTCATCCTGCCCACGATACCTTTCCCGCTTGGAGTCCCGATGGGCGACGTCTGGCTTTCATCTCAACCCGCCATGGAGGTAGCGACATTTATGTGCTATCTCTCGAGGGGATTTTGCCATCTCCCGCCTCACAGAGCAAATAACGGGCAACGCCGGTGGGAGAGGTTACTCCCGGTGTCACATGAACGGCTACGAGGATGCGTCGTTCGCCTTTGGGATCCTGAGGGGAGAAAATCACTGACCTGGACCACCTCCATCCGGCGAGCCTGGGCCCGTGCCTCCCGGCGGCATTCCCGGATAGCCGGGCATGCCCGGATAGCCTGGTTGACTTCCCGTCGTGGTGGGGGCTTTGGGCTCAACTAGGGGAATGTCGATATAGGCTGGGGGCAGGGTCCGCATGAATTCTAACCAGCGCTCGGCGAAGCGGCCATCCGCTTGCGGACTACCATCTAATTGGAAAGCCCGGCGGAAGGCCGTCAGGACCGTCTCGCCCTCCAGAGGTAAGTCGCGGGGGAAGGCCGACAGCTCAGTAATGAAGCGACGGAACTCCGTCGGATACATGGCCTGGAGGTAGTAGTACAGGGCCCAGGCCGTGGCTTGAGCTTTGATGTTGAGGCGTTCACGCTGTTTGCGGAGCAGAACCTGCGGGTCTTCGCTAGCGGTGCGAGGAGCAGTTCCCGGCATCCCTGGATAGGGCATCCCCCCTTCTCCTGGTGCCCCTAGGCTGCCGCCGGGCGGCAGACCACCAGGTGGTCCCAGGGCACTGCCACCGGTAAAGCCCCCTGGTGCCGGGGGGCCCAAGCCGGGGGGCGTCAGGCCACCGCCTGGAGTCAGACCGCCCGGACTAGGCGGACCATAGCCGGGGGGCATCAGACCTCCACCAAGCCCTCCCAGCCCCGGGGTCGGCGGGCCACCACTGCCGCTTTTGAGCGCTACCGATGTCTCCTTTTTGACCGGGTCGGGATCTTCCACCTTGGTGGGATCGCGCAGACCGCGGAAATAGGCGTCGCTCAGCACGTTCCGCAGGAGTTGACCTGCATCGGGGTGCAACTCTTTTTTGTCCTGCAGGTCACGGAAATAACGTTGTAAAACGTAGTTTGGTCCGCCGTAACCTGCATTCAGCGAGACAGAGACAAAACTTTTTTCCTCCTTGCCGTCCTTGTTGGTGATGAGGGCCGGGTCTCGTGGCCGGGTCCAGGCATTGGCTGCCCCTTGCACCAGCCACTCCGGCAAATCGACATAGCGTGGCAGTTGGCCCGTGGCGTAGAGGAGCTGCCGGCTCCCTTCCCGGCTGGCGGCCGCCAGAAACGCTCGATCCTCTACCAGCCGCTCGACTAAAGCCAGGGTTTGCATCCGGGCGACTTCCTCAGGACGTTTACCGTTTTTACCATCCTTATCCAGCGGTGGTCCTTTGCCGCTGAGCAACTCATCGCGCTTAACCCCAGTCTGGTAAATTGCTTGCATCTGGCGAGCGTAAGTCTGGCCCAGTTCGTCCAGACGTGTGGGCGACAAAACAAGTACGTCGTGATCAGGAACGTAGAAGCCATCGCTTTGCAGACGCAAGGGAATTTCAAACACACGGGCAAGTTGGAAGAAATCCCGGGGTGTCGAGGGAATAATAACTGTCAAGGGAGCCTCGGGCAGGGGCAAGTCAATCCCGCGCAAAGCATGCCACAGGAAAAAGCCGCGGAAATTTTCCTCTAGCAAGGCGTTCCAGCGCTGGACTTCGTCGGACCCCGCGTCCCAAGTCACAATGGCATAGTGGGGGAATGAATGGAACTGACGGGCGTTGAGGTTAAAACGCCATTGTTCCGCCGTGGAGGGCTTCAACAACGCCCCTTTGAGCATGGGCTGATACCGGCCGTAAACCCGGGCAAAAGTGGCCACTTCCGGGGCTAGTTCCGCCTTGCTGTCGCGAGCTAATTGCAACAACTCATCGGCGAGTTGCTCGGCCTTGTCCACGTAACCCGCTTCTAAGGCAGTTCGCACCAGATTGTAAAGCGGTTTAAGGTCTTGAGCCGACCGACGCTTCCACTCCGCATATTGGGCCTCGATTTCCTGTAAGCGGGTAATGTTGGGTCCAGGTGTGAGCAACAGTTCTTCATACCACTGGATCGTACTGCCATCGGCAAACAGATTGGCTATCAATTTCTGGCCGTAGTAGTCGAAAGCGATTTTAGGGCGCCAGTTGGGGTTGCGTGTGGGATGGGGTGGAGCCTTGTAGAACGGCTGGGTTTGCTGGAAGCTGGAGGTAACAGGAACAATGACGACCAAAGCCCGGCTGGGATCATGTTTGCCTCCGGCCGCTGGGGCAGGTGTGCCAGGAACTCCTGGTCCGCTTGGGAGCGCAGGACCACCTCCGGAACCAGGTACTAGCCCCGGAGGCGGACCAAATCCAGAACCGTACTTGGGACCCTTCCCGTACACCGGAGGCGGAGTTCCCGCACCTTCGTAACCGGTGGGAGGTTGCGCCGAGCCACCGCCGAACTGTCCCCCCTCCAGAATCACCCGGATCACCAGATAGCCGGCTTCCGCTCGTGCTACCACCAGGGCCATCAGACTAGCCAAAGCTAGGGCACCCAGCCACCGTTTCCTTTTCATGGTTACTGCTCCCCCCAGTATGGTTTCCTTCATTGTCGTCGTTTTTATTCGGGCCCGCAAGCGAAACCCTCACCCTGAACGCACATGCCGAGACCACTTCCAGGGGAAAATAATATTGAGTCCGAAAATCGGAAAATCGCTCTCGGTCACCTTTACAAAACAAAGACAACGTCTGTTAGCCTTCCGTCCCAGCGGTATGAGAGAATACGGCGACGCCGATTTGCTGCCCGGATCAACTTTTGACGGCCACGGGTAGGGCCGTATTAGGGTTATTGGTGAACAACAGGGGATTCCGCTTGGGATTGGTGCGCAATTGTTGCAGGTACTGGCGGAGGGCATCGATTTGGAGACGTCCGCCCAGCGGATCCGGTTTGCCATCCGGACCCACACGCTCCAGCGGGTCAAGAACAGCGGTCCGGGCACGCTGAATCAGGTCGTTGACGATGGGAGGTACCGCCTTATCGTTGAACTGCCGTGGTCGGGTTGGATCGTACAATTCATCGAACAGGAAACGCCAATTAGTCAAAGCTTCGGCAATGCGGGCACCGTAAGCACGCCAATGCAAGGAGGTATCACTGGGATCACCCCGGGGTTCGGCGAAGGTGATCAGGCCGGCGACGATCGCTTCCACTGCGGCTTCCACGTTGTACTCCTTGACCTTTTTGCCATCTTCGTACCGAGGAGCCATGTTGCAGATACCAATGATGGCTTCTGCACAATCGGCGGGAGTTGGGGACAGGAGCAATCGCGGATCAGACACGCACACCCGGGCCAGGGTGTAGGCCGGGTACAAGCGGCCTTTGCCATCCGCTCCCCCACCCGGCAGGGTGACAAAACGTACTTGGGCCAACGCCCGGATCGCCTGACGTCGCACAAATCGCACCACGTCGGCTTGATCCTGCTGCACCACAACCGGCTTATTAACGTCCCCGTTCCACACGCCAGGTACCAACGCATTCGGGTCGGTGATGCATTTTTCAATGGCACTGACTAGTGCGGCCAGTTCCACGTCCGCAGCACCAGGTTTCTGATCGTTACGCCAGCCATTGCTGTGCCGCCGGCTGCGATAATCGGTGACGTCGTAGGCCGACAGCAGGTTAGCTGCTGCCTGCAAGGCGTAGTGTTTGATCTCCGTGGGTATGTTGGGACTGGAGACCAATTCGGTAACGGTGGCGTAATGGGCGGTGGCCCCCATTCGGCAGACGAGGGCTAGCATACGGGTCGCATTGATCCGCACGATCCGCTCCGGATGACTAGTGATCACCGGGCGTAAGGCCGCATCTAACGCCGAGCCCAGCTCCCGGATGTAATCAGCGTGATCGATGGTAACTCGGCTGCCCGGAGCGGGATAAACCAGAAACCGCTCCAGATCACGCAATATGGTATCCACCGTAGGCACCTGCCGCCCCGTTGCGTCGGTCTTGGCCAGGGGATCACGCATCAGGCGGTATACCAGTGGGTGGGCAATTATCTGGGCTTGATACGTGGCCAATTCCTGGAACAGCTTGCGGGCCTCTTCCAGCCGTTCTTTGGGGATGCCACGCGCGTCCCGTAGCTCTAGTACCGCCGTGGTCCTGCGGAATTCCGGTAATTTTGTGGCATCGAGCGGCTGTGCCTGACACGTTTGCCCCTGTCCTAGAGCCAAAATCACCGCTAGAGCCACTGCCACAGTTGCCGTCGTCATTCTTGAGACAGTGCGCATCATGATCTCACCATTTGCTAAAAAATTATGTCCTGTTCACCTGTGCTCAACAGAGTCGGATACGCTGATAATTGACCTAAGCCTCAAGAGCCCTTGGCTGGTTTGAGGATTGAGGATCGCATGCCATGCATCCGGACTTTGAATACCACTTCCTTCATGTACCGCTCTCAATGATTGTTAATTGAACGTTCACTCGGACACAACGACACTGCTCAGACAGTTGATCTTCAATCAGGGCGTCTGCCCTTGTTTACCCCATCCATATCTCTACAGGAGTAACAACACATTAGCTGCGAAATCGTTGGTTATTGTCAATACCACAGCTTCTGACGTGCCACATACTGCTTTTTTATCCGGGATGTTTCCTGGCGAAGCTCCCCTTCATTAGGGTTACACATGCTCCCTGTCTTGGCGTTAACGTTGTTATTATGCAACTGGTTAGGGGTGGGCAGGGGCACCCGATGCGTCAATTTGCTACTACGTTAACCATGCCCGATAACCTTTATAACCTCCCCATGTCCCCTCGTTACACAGGATACCACGAGACGATCGGTTAGCCCACTGAACTACTACGACCTGAACGCACAAGCAAGGGACATTAACCACCTATGCCAGAGTAGGTCACCACTTCCGCGTAGGGACACGTTCCATTATACGGCCTTTATCTGTCTTACTACCGACAGCGATCGCCTAGGGACGTCCTTCCCCGGCAAAACTGCTCGTGTCGAAAACTAGTTGCTTCAGTTGGCTGGATCGGTTCAAGGACATTCCTCTCATAATCGCCAGACAATGCAAAGCAAACAAAGTAACAAAATACACGTTTTCGGCTAGCGTAACGTTCAGTAATGCGGTAACCTGAAAATTCATAAGAGGACTAAAGGAAAGTTAGTCCCGTCGGTATTAGGAAACTGTCCAGCCAAAACCCAGCATTAATCTGCACTATTAAAACTAGCTAGCGGATTAATCACTTAACTGCTAAGGGAACTAATGCTCGAGGTAAAGCGTATCATACTTAGAACGTTGTTCTTTTTAAGTTGACCTAAGGGGGTGTGAACATCGCAATGGGCTGTTACCGGGCTTGGTCCAATTCACGGACAGGTTGTCGTTCATAACCCATTGGTCCTCAAGGATGTTGCTTTGAATGATGCGTATTTGACAACCATGCGAATGGAGGTTGAGAGGGTCATCGGGAGGGGTGGTCATTTGGAGAGGGTAGTAATGCAGCATTTTGCAGCCGGGGCGGCTGTTCACCCTTAGCAATGCTAGGCATAACAACAGGGCGTAACAGCATCGTTGAACACGGTTGGGGTCTTTTGGGTATGGTTCTAGGTACGGACAGGACTTATTGGCATGACAATTGCTCCAAAGTGCTGACCATAAACCGCGTGGTTGTATGACTCTGACTGAGTGAGAAGAGAGAACCTACATGCTACTACCACTATTGCGAGCCACTTTCATCATTCTAGTGTTAGGACTAACGGCCTATGCAGCCAGTTTGTTCGTCGAGACCGAACAGACATTCCTAGCTGTACTAATCAGTGCGGTTGCGCTGGGTATCTCGGCGATTGTGCTAATAACCGACATACGGGAAAAACACAAGAATATAGCAACCATATCAGCCATTTACTTCGGGTTGCTTTTGGGTTTGTTAGTCGGCTGGCTATTGTCGTTAGCCACGGGTCCTTTGCTGGAATTCGCCTTCCCCAGCGAGCGACGGATGGTCCAAATCGGCCAGGTATTCATTATTGTGATCAGTTGCTATGTAGCCATTTCGACTTTGCTGCAAACCAAGGATGAATTTCGCTTTATCATTCCCTATGTGGAATTTTCCAAGCAGGTGAAGGGCGGTCGCCCACTCGTTCTGGACACCAGTGCGATCATCGATGGACGGATTGCCGATATTTGTGATACACGGCTGATTGATACCAAGCTGATCGTCCCGCGGTTTGTACTTCAGGAGTTACAAGCGATCGCCGACAGCTCCGACCGGCTAAAGCGGAATCGGGGACGGCGTGGATTGGACATTCTGAAACGCCTGCAGACCAATCCGAAAATCGAGCTGGAAATGCACGATGGCAACGTACCTGAGCTGCACACTCATGAACGCATCCGCGTAGATGAGCGACTGGTTTTACTTGCCAAGGCCTTAAACGCCCGGGTTGTCACCAATGACTTTAATTTGAACAAGATTGCCCAACTGCAGGGTGTGGACGTCATCAACCTTAACGAACTGGCCAACGCACTCAAGACAGTGGCTTTGCCCGGTGAGACCATGACGGTCCGGGTAGTCAAACCAGGCGATCAGGTGGGTCAGGGGGTTGGTTATCTGGATGACGGGACAATGGTCGTCGTGGAGCAAGGGCGGCCGTTCATTGGTCAAGAGACAACTATCGTGGTAACGAGCGTGTTACAGACGCCCGCGGGGCGGATGATTTTCGGCCGACCGGATCAGCGGGCCAGTGGTACTGCCACGCCGTACCCTGGCGGTAGCTCAGCTCCCGCCGCTAGCACAAAAAGCAGTGATTCCACGGCTAGCCATGTCAGCTTGGGCAACAGGCCCGTCGAGCCCTCAGCGGCGGGGGGCAATAGCGGCAGCTCGGGCACCGGCACACATGTGCCCCTAGGCAACCGACCGACCGAAACCCGCAGCAGTGACCCACCCCGCTCCACGGACGACAGCCGCTGATGAGTATTTGGCCGGACAATCAGACCCAAGGCCTGGTGCGGGGGTACCCTATGACGCCGTTAAGGGTTCCGAAGGCGGCTTGCTGGTTGTTGGGCGTTGCGGTGTTGTTGATCGCGACGACAATCCCCCCCCTTCTGCCAAGTCAGGCACCGGCCAATGCGGCTGAAGGACCGCAGACCAAGGCCGCCGAAGAAAAAAAGACGGCCCCACCCGCCTCGGACGTAGAACTGGTTGAGCGGCTCCACGCCGCCCGTAAGGAATACGAAAACAGCCTGAAAGCTCTCTACGAACACTATGCACGGGTCGGCGACCGTCAACGGCTCAAGTGGGCCGAAGAAGAACTGCTCGGCTACCACCTGCTGTTCAAGCCCTCGTACAATCTGGACGTCAAGGATGTCCCCCCGCCCACGCTCAAAGCGGAGGTAAACATTCCCGCCGCCAATGAGTTGTACCGTGCCGCCATGGAATACAAAGGGAAAGGATTCGGCACGGACTACGTTCTCAACCAACGGCGGGCCGAGATCCTGCTCCGCGAAATTCTCGAGAAATATCCCAATTCCGACAAAATTGCCGATGTAGCCTATCAATTAGGAGATTTGTACGAAAGTCGGGCCTTCCGGCAATACGATCGAGCAGCCCGCTATTTCGAGCGGGCCTACCAATGGATGAAAGGTGGACGCACCGACGCCCGCCTACGAGCAGCCATCATCTATGATCGTTACCTGAATGACAAAACCAAAGCCATCGAATTGTACCGTGAACACATCGCGCACGATACCGATCCGGAGCGGATCCGTCAGGCCGAACGCCGCCTCGCCGAACTATTAAACCAAAAATAATCCCCTGCTCGAAACACACCGACCCCGTCACCTTGATGCTTGCGACAGTAACACCTTGTTATGCCTGGCTTAACTCCTCTGAAAATTCTCACGAGAATCGGCGAAGGCATGGCGAATCTCGGGGTCACTCAGAAATATGATTCCAACAACCCCCATTACTAAGTTAACTATGTCCAGATTAATCACTAGTACAATCTGTAATATAACAAGTATTCGTGGATTGTGTTCATACCAACGATCTCCAAGCAGATGAACGCCCTTGATGATCGCTAGTATACCCCAGACAATTGCCAAATAGATACCCGGAGAAAGACAACACCAAAGTGCACTAAAGACAATGATCACCCAGCTGTAAAGTATAGCCCAAGCCCCCCCACCAATCAACATAGCTCCAATCGCCTTCACTTTAGACGGAGCGGTTGAGTAGACACGCCACGATTGGGATGCAGCTGGTGACGTGTAAGGCGGGGCTCCCAAATTGGGGAAAGTTGAGGATACTGGCACGTTAATTAATGTTTTGCATTGGGGACAATGAATGTTTTGGCCCAGATGTTCGTTAGCAATCATCAACTGTATTCGACAAGAAGGGCAAACGATAATCATACTCATAATGACGGTCCTCTTTTAAGGCTCCTTATCGCAAATGGCAACCGAGTATGATGAACGGAGATAACGGTGGATGGCATCTGAGCAGCTACACTCTCCTGGTTTCGTCAGAGTAAATATACGCCATGGCACACACTCGGGTAAAAAATGTATCTTCTGAGTGGCACATACACAGCTATTTTAACACCCGATAAGTCTGCTACCTTATAGTAAAGACTTCTGTCTCTATGGGTATGTATGTAGCACCTAAGAGGTGATAATCCTCGCGTAGCTTCAGTTTCGAAGGATCGGAATAACCTTCGGCAGCCCGGCTGCCATCGCTTTGGTAAACATAGCGTTTCAGGGAAGGATCAGAACTTCCTGGTGCCGATTGTCCCGTCCAACCGCTCCACTCGAGATGTTAGTTTGAAGCGGGGGCAGGCGTCTTTAAACCATGACACCCCCATAGTTTTTATGACACAGGGGTAGGACAAGTTATTGCTCTGTCGTTCGGCTGCAACCAACGAGAAAGTCGAGTCGCGGAGCGGTAGAGTCACCCCACCACGGTGAAAGCTTTTGAAAACAGGAGTAGCCATGAGTCAAACGGCCGCTGTTGGAACCTCCACCATGCAGGAAAGCGATCTGGAAGCCATCCGCAAGTTCAAAGCCGCTTTTGATAGTATTAAGCAGCAGTTGCACCGGGTGATCGTCGGTCAGGAAGCCGTTATCGAGGAACTGTTAATAGCCCTGTTTGCCCGCGGACACTGCCTGCTGGAAGGCGTCCCCGGGCTAGCTAAAACCCTGATGATTAGCACTCTGTCACGTTGTCTGAATCTGGAGTTCAGCCGCATCCAATTTACCCCCGACCTGATGCCGGCCGACATCACCGGGACCGATTTCATCGAGAAAAATCCCGTGACCGGCACGTTCGAGTTGTTGTTCCGCCCCGGTCCGTTGTTTGCCAACATGATTTTGGCCGATGAGATCAACCGGACGCCGCCCCGAACACAGGCAGCCCTGCTCGAAGCCATGCAGGAGCGACAGGTATCAGTCGGTCGGGTCCGCCATAAGCTAGCTAACCCTTTTTTCGTCCTGGCTACTCAGAACCCCATTGAACAGGAAGGTACCTACCCCCTGCCCGAAGCCCAGCAGGATCGCTTCATGTTCAAAGTGTTTGTCAAATATCCCTCGTATAAAGAAGAGTTTGAGATTGCCCGACGAACCACCGGCGTCCAGAGCGAGGAAATTACTCCCGTGCTCAATGGGGAACAGATTATCGAAATTCAAACGCTGGTGCGTAAGGTGCCGGTAACCGATCACGTCATTAATTACGCCTTAGCTCTGGTCCGGCAAACCCGTGTGGGCGAGCCCGGCGTGCCCAAGTTCATCAAAGATTGGCTGAGCTGGGGAGCCGGTCCGCGGGCCGTGCAAAACCTCATTTTGGGCGGCAAGGCCCGCGCCCTGCTCTATGGCCGGGCACACGTCACTACCGATGACATCAAGGCCCTGGCCTATCCTGTGCTCCGCCACCGCATCCTGACCAACTTCACGGCTGCCTCCGAGGGAATCACCCCCGATATGGTCATCCAGAAGCTGCTGGAAGAGACACCGGACAAGGAAGGGGCCCTGACATCCGACGAGCGGTTCAAAAAGATTTTCGCCTCATAACAGTTTGCACAACAGTGACCTTACAGTTTGCACAACAGTGACCTTGGCTGTCTCCAAAAGCAGTTGGCCTACCTTTGCTCCGGCCAGGAGACTACGCCTGTTATCTGCGTACATTCTTTGACCTTCACGGGAATCCCCGCATGGCACGCCGTGACCTGAACGACCCCCACCGCTTTCTGGACCCCAAAGTGATCGCCCGCATTACTCCGCTGGATCTGCGGGCCCGTCTGGCTGTCGACGGCTTCCTCAGCGGCATGCACAAAAGCCCCGTGTACGGTCAGTCGGTAGAGTTCGTCCAGCACCGGGAATACGTGCCGGGGGATGATCTACGCCGCATCGACTGGAAGGTCTGGCAGCGTTCCGACAAGCTGGTGGTCAAGCAATACGAGGCAGAAACCAACCTGCGGGCCTACCTGGTAGTGGACAGCAGCGAGTCGATGCTTTACGGCGAGACCCGGCACCGTAAAGCCGGCAGTCTATACAAGTACGAATATGCAGCCACGGCAGCGGCCTGCCTGGCCTATCTGACCACTCGGCAGCAGGATTCCTGCGGTCTGATCACCTTCGATGCTGAGGTGCGCCAGTCCATTCCGGCTCGCAGCGGCCTACCCCATGTGGACGCGATCATCAAAGCGTTGCATCTGAGCCATCCCCAAGCCAAAACCGACATCCGCAAAATCCTGCAGCAGGTAGCCGAGTCGCTGCCACAACGCGGACTGGTGCTGCTGTTTTCCGACCTGCTGGTCGACCGTCCGCCCCTGTTCCAAGGATTGGAAATGCTCCGCCACCGCCGCCACGACGTCATGGTCTTCCACATCCTCGACGACGACGAATTGTTGTTCCCCTTCTCGGGAATGACCCGTTTTGAAGGACTGGAAGAACTGCCGCATCTGCTATGCGATCCCCGGGCTTTACGCGACGGTTACCTGGAAGCACTCGAAGAATACTTGACCGAGGTACGCCGCGGCTGTACCCGCATCGGCATCGAGTACCATCTGGTGCGTACCAGTGACTACCTCGATGCCGTACTGGCCCGCTTCTTGTTCCAGCGGATGTCCCAGCGGCATGCCCCGTTGCGACGGTAGGAGCAAACGTGGCCCCCAGTGCAGGAGCAACCCATGCAACATCCCTTCAGAGCATGAACGCGGAACCAAGGCAAACGGAACTGCTTTCGCTCGACCGCAATAGCAAGGTGACACACTGACTACGCCAGGAAGGTCAGCATCCACGGTATTCTGGAACGTAGGCAATAAAGATAGCGGAGTTAACGCTGCCGAAGCCAGGTTGACACGAGAAACGGTGCAATGGGGTCGTTATTTTTACATCCTGTGACGATGGCTGTCGGGGCTGCACTAATCAGTGCCCCGATTATCATTCATCTGATCAACCGTATGCGTTTCCGCCGGATCCGCTGGGCGGCGATGGAATTTTTGCTGAAGGCCCAGAAGCGGATGCGCCGCAAGCTGATCATTGAGCAACTGATTTTGCTCTTTTTACGTTGCCTGCTGGTGTTTTTAGCCGGCCTGTTGTTTGCCCGTTTTCTGGGGTGGGAGCCATTCCAGGGCAAGGAGACCCGCCCCACCCTGCACGTGGTGGTGCTGGACGATACCCCCAGCATGGGAGACACCGGCGGGGACGCCCAGCGGAGTCAGGATGCCTACGCCGAGGCCCGCAGCCAACTGACAGAAAAAATCCTGCCCGCTACCCTGGAAGCGGCAACGCCCCAATCGCTGCGGCTGTTTCGCCTGAGCGATCTGACCGACCTGCTGGCCAGCGAATCGACTTCGGAAGCACGTCGGATTACTCCCGAACTGATCGAGACGGTACGGGCCCTTCTGGCGCAGCAACCGAAGGTGTCGACCGTACGAACTAGCCTGGTGCAAGGCCTGGAAAAGATCAAGGAAGTATGTGACCAGGCCGGGGCTAGTAGTGACGTGGCCAAGGTGGCACACGTGCTGACCGATCTGCGGGCCATTGATTGGTCCCAGGAGGGAGAAGCCCTGACCCAGAAAATCCGCGAACTGCAGGAGGCCGGCGTTCAGGTCCATCTGATTGATACGGCCTCACCTCCCCGGCCGGCTGATCGCAGCCGTCATTTGAACTACAGCGACAACGTGGGGATAGTGGAGTTTCGCCCCCGGGCCCGACTAGCCGCACGCAATGACCCCGTCGACTTTGAAGTCCGCGTGAAGAACTTCGGTAGCACCGATCTGCGTGACGTTCAAATCTACTTTTTCCTGGACGGTGTAGGCCACATCATCCCGGAATTACCCTTCGATCATCTCCCCGCAGGCCAGGAACGCACACAACTGATCCAGGTCCAGTTCCCCGAGGCTGGCAGCAAGGATAACCCGTTGTCCCGCTTCCACATTGTCACGGCTGTACTGGCCAACGTTCCTAACGATGCCCTGGCCGCGGACAACGTCCGACATGCTGTGATTGAAGTGCGGGACAAACTGGCTGTGTTAGCCATCGTCGGTCCGGATGAGGACCTGGCCAACCCGGACAAAAAGAGCAACGACTCGTTCTATCTCCGTCGCCTGTTCCAGGAAGCATTCAAAAGTGTGGATTGGGTTACCGCTACGCCCGACGCGTTAGACAAACAGGACCTGCGGCCATTCAGCACGATTTTCCTGCTTAACGTACCCCAGCTCACGGAAAATCAAGTGCGCAAGTTGGAAACGTACATCCAGGAAGGAGGAGGGGTAGGCGTGTTTCTGGGGCCGCGGGTCAATCGGGAAGCCTATACCCGTCTGATGTTCCGGGACGGTCAAGGTTTTTTCCCCTTCGAGTTACGCAACGATCCGACACCGCCCCCCACGGAAGAGCAACGCTTATTGCGGAGTTTGTCCCTGAGCAAGCGCATTCTGGTCCGGGAGGCCGCCGCCCGACAGCACCCGGCTATCGCCGGACTGTACACCAACGAACGGGGCGACCCGGACAAAGCTCAGGACATCGAACGCTTCTTCTACTTTGTCAACGTCGATCAGCACTGGCCGGTTTCGCGCCTGAGCTGGAAATCACGCGACGACCAGAGCGTGCAGGAGCTGTTCTGCCTGCCTAATGACCGGCCGATCGCTTATTACGAGCCGCGGGTCATGGAGCTACGGCGTCGCTTGCTGGACAAGTCGTCCGAGCCGAAATTCGAGCCGTACCGGCCGCTGCTGGAAGAGCACTGGCAAGGGATCCGCAACCTGTTTGCCGAAACGGCCATGCCCCTGACGGAGTTGGCCCGACGCCTGGATCGGCTCCTGGCCGACGAAATCAGCGAAGGGGATCCGCGTGAGGCAAAGCTGCGGGAATTCTGGGCCCAGCCGGAGCTGGCCGAGTTGCGTCGGGAAGCCCAGGCGTTACGCGACGATTGCAAATATGGCGATCCCCTTTACATCGCCCGCCGCTTCGGACTGGGCCGCGTAACCGTGCTGACCACCACGGCGGGGGAACCCTGGACCGACTGGCCCAGCGGAGCGGGGGCTGCCGGCTGGGTCGCCGTCATGAAAGAGATGCAAAAGTACCTGACCGGCGGCGGCCTGGACCACAACCGCAGTGTCGGCGAACCGTTTACCCTGACGCTGGAGCCCGGCCGCTACAAACCCACCGCCACTCGCCTGTTCCTGACCAGCGATACTTCCCGTAACGACCGCGGCAAGGCCGAAATTATCCGTGAAGAACTGGGCGAAGTTCCGCTGTCCCTGGAAGGAGGGCACCTGAAGCTCCAGACCACGGAAAAACGGCCGGGGGCCCTGCTGTTCACCCTGACACGCCTGCGCCAGGAGGGAGATCCCCCCAATCAACCCGCCGAAAAGGCCGAGTATGTCGCAGCGGTCTTTAACATCGACAGTCAGCGGGAAGGGGATCTGGCCCGTGTCCGCGGGACAGACCTGGCCGAACTCGCCCGCGGTGCCCAGGTGCATGCGGCCGCCGATACCGACTGGCTCAACATTCTCAAACAAAAGCCGATGGACCTGTCCAGCGGCCGCTGGCTGTATCTGTTCATCCTGTTGATTCTGGTGTTGGAACAAGCGATGGCCGTGCGTCTGAGTTATCACAGCCGGCCCGAGGATGTGGCCATCCACGCTCCCAGTGCAGCGGCGGCGTATGCCCATGGTACCCCGCCACCCCTTGCCCGCCAGGAGCCGACGAACCTGGAAGAAGAAACCGCTGCCACCGCTGCTCTGAGCGGCTGACAAGGAGCAACTGAACATCCGGTGAAACTGGTAAAAACGTAAGTAGACCTGGTTCGCCTTGTGCCTGGAACAACAGTTATCGAGAAAGCAATGACTCCGGAAAGCGTGCGTGAATCCGAATTTATCTTCCGTCGGCTGGGCGAATCGTTCCAGCAGTTTTTGGGCGATCTGTGGGCGTCTGTACCCGTGGGGCTGGTGGCCCTGACACTGATACTGCTGGCCCTACGCATCGGTTATCTGCGTTATCACCGGCGTCGTTACGGATTGGGCCGCCCCCCCCGATATAGCAGCTGGATCAACGGTGCGCTATTTCTGTCGACCGCGCTCACGGTTGGAGCGTTTTTCCTGGCTTTTTATCAGCGGGACATTTCCCAGATGCACGGGGATCCGGCCACCACTGGGATGACAGAAAGCAACCCGCTGCTGTGGTACGTTTTTGTGGCAGGATTGTTGGTAGCGGCGATTGTCTACGTCGCGGTGCAATACGGCCGGGACAGCCGGTCCATCCGTTGGTGGTGGGCCGTGCCGCTGGCACTGCTGCGGCTGAGTGTGTACGCCATTTTGCTGACGGTCTTTCTGCTGCCGGCCCGTCAAACCTGGGAACGCACGGAAAAGCGCTCCCGTGTGGTGGTCCTTGTGGACGTTTCTCCCAGTATGACCCAGGTCAGCGACGAGCTGAGTGGTGGCCCCCGTACTCCCCGCACCCGCATCGAACAGCTCATCGAATTTCTGACTGATGAACAGATCCAGTTTGTCCACCGTCTGCTCCAGAACAATCCCGTTGTGGTCTATGCCTTCGGCAGCCGGCTGGATGAAACGCCGCAGACCATCGAGCGTAACGGTACCCCCTGGTCCAAGGAGGAATGGACGGCCTTTGTCAATTACGACTTCCGTCCCTTTCTATTGCGTGGGCTGTCGCCGGCGGGTCGGGAAGCGTTGCAAGGTAGTACGGTTCCAGACTGGGGTGGTCCGCGTCCGCTAGCGGGGCAACGGCATGCGGGCCCCGTGCAGTGGGCCGACTGGGCCGCCCAATGGTACGCCCGCCGGCACGAGGGGCTCAGTACCAACCCGCAAGAGCCTACCCGTCCTTTGGTGCCCGGCCTGTCGCCCGAGGACGATGCCATTTTGCGCGACAATCTGCACAAGCTGGATCGTCGTATCGAGGTCGCCCGGGCCATTGTCCTGGGAACCAACGTGCCCGACGCCGTCCTGGCGGCTGTCAACCGCGAAGCGGCCCACATGACCCAAGGCATCATCGTCTTTTCCGACGGTCGCAGCAACCTGGGCAGCGATGCGGTCATCCGTGAGGTACGGCAACGGGCCACCCGGGAAAAAATCCCCATCTTCACCGTGGCGGTCGGTGTGGAACGTCGCTTCACAGCAATTACCATTACGGAAGTGCAGACTGACGACGTGGTAGCTCCTGATCAGGGCTTCAAGGTGGCCGTCCATGCCGATGGGATCAACCTGGCCAATCAGTCGGTACCGGTAGAGCTGGACGTATTTTATCTAGGCAAAGACGCCCGCGTCAGCGAACTGAAAGACCGTCAGCCGGATTTCACGTTCAATGCCCAGACCCATCCGCGCAAGGTCCCATATCAGATTACGTTTGCACCGGGTGATCCGCCGCATGGCTCGGTGGAGTTCGAGGTGGATCCGGCCAGGCTGCAACAATTCCCTGAAGGCAGCCGACTGACGGAAGAATCCAAGGACACCGCGATCAAAAAGCCGGTGCTCAAGGAGGGTGTCTGGGCGGTGCGTGCCCGCATTCCGCGGCAGCCCGATGAGGCGTTCCCCGAGCCGGAACATATCCGCGACCGGCTCGGCATCCAGGTGCAGCAGAAGGTGCTACGGGTGTTGCTGTGGGCAGCGGCCGCTCATCGCGAGTTCCAGTTTCTGCGTACCTTCCTGATGCGGGAGGCCAAAGATAAGCGGGTGGAAGTGAGCCTGCTGGTCCAGAATGAAGCGGGCCGGGCTGGACAGTTGACGCCCAATCCTGAGGAACGCCTGCTCCGCCGTTTTCCCGACCGGCTGGACCTGAGCGACAAGAAAGTGGCCCCCGAGGACAAGGGGTACAACCTCAACGAGTATGATCTGATCGTCGCCTTGGATCCAGACTGGTCGGAAATTACCCAGACCCAAGCCGAGTTGCTGCAGACCTGGGTCCAGCGGCAGGGGGGTGGCCTGATCTTTGTTGCCGACCGGATCAATACCCCCCAGTTACTCCGCCGGGGGATGGAAGCCGGCAGCCAGCTCAATCCGATCCTGGAAATCCTGCCGGTACTGCCCGACGACATTATCGCGGTCAAAATCCGGGCTGTGGCGCGTACGCCTCGACGGCTGTATCTCAATCCTATCCCAGGCTCCGACCTGCTGCAGTTGGAAGAACCGTCCGTGGCAGGTGAAGCAAATGACAAAGGGGCCGACTCCCGCGACCCCGTCGCCGGGTGGGAACGCTTCTTTACCGACCGCGATCGCTACAGCAAGCAACCGGACTACAAAGTGGAGCTGTTCCCCCGCCGCGGCTTCTACTCCTGCTACCCGGTCAAGGAAGTCAAGCCAGGAGCCCATGTGCTGGCCGAGTTTGCCGAAATCGACGAGCGAGGTGAACTGGCTCGCCGACCCTTCCTGGTAACCAATAATCCGGCTGCCGCCTGGCGGACGGCCTTCCTGGCCTCCCCGGAACTGTACCGTCTGCACGCCTATCCGGGTCGCGGCAAGGAATACTATGAACGCTTCTGGGGCAAGCTGTTGCGCTATGTCGCGGCCAAGCGGAACGTGAAAGCCAGCCGCGGTCGCATCCTGATCAGTAAGGAGTTCCGGGCCGGCTCGCTGATCCGTTTGCAGGCCCAGATCCTGGACCCTAGTTCCCGTCCCTATCCGGTCGAAGGCGGGGGAGCCATCAGTCCCAAATTCAGCATCTGGCGCATTGCACCCACCAGCGAGCAGCCGGAACTGGTAGAAGCGGGCATCCCCCTGCAGCCGAAACTCAGCGGCGGCGACTTCGAGGGATACTACAGTGGCCAGATCGTCGCCGACCCGCGCAAATTCCCGCCGGAAGGAGAATATCTGGTCCGTATCGAGGTGCCCGATAGCGCCGGCGAAATCCTGCAAAGCCGCTTCAACATTATCCGGGCAAACCCCGAACTGGATAACACCGCACCGGATCATGCTGCCTTGCTGGCCCTGGCCAGTCCTTTCGATACTGACTTGCAACGTCGCGTGCCCGAACGTGTCCGCACCGTGTGGAATCAGCAACTGCCCAAAGACGAAAGTGGCTTGCCCAAATTGAAATTTGCCCTGGAAGACCGTACCCTGCTCAGTCTCATCCCTGATTGCTTCCGGGCCGAGGAACAAAGCACACTGATCCGGGGACCGATCCACGACCTATGGGACCGCGGCATCGAATTGCCCCAACGCCAGGAGCAGGGACAGTGGTGGCAACGCCTTATCCCCAGCGCCTGGAGCGGCAAATACCTCCCGGTTAGTTGGCTGATGCTACTAATCATCGCCTTGTTGTGCAGCGAATGGGCCATGCGTAAATTCCTGCGTTTGGCCTAGGGATACCGTATGCCTGTGCAGCTCGGCTATCCGTTCCGCGGGTCGCCGGAGCTGTTTATTCTGAGCGATTACAATCGAGCCTATCACCGGAGATACGCACGCCTATGGCGACGTCTGCTTCCAAACCTGCAACGGATCCCTTTCGTCCCGATGAGCGGATCGTCCACCCGTTGGATCAATTACGGGGGCTGATCCGTCGCTATGTAGTGATCGAAGGGATACTGGCCGCCCTGATTTTCCTCGGGGGATGGTATGCCTTTTTGCTGGTATTCGATTATGGTCTGTTCAAGCTGTTCACCTGGGACTGGGTGATGGAAACAGGCCAGTGGCTGCGAGGCACCGCCTTGACGGCAGCCGGCATCATTCTGGTCAGCTTGCTGGTGCGTCGCATTTTCATCCGCCTGACCACTGAGTTATCTTATCCCGCCTTGGCGTTGGTGTTGGAACGGCGTTTTCCCTCTATCCTGGGGGACCGGCTGATTACCGCCGTGGAATTAGCAAACGTCGAGCAGATGGCCCGTTACGGTTACTCACCCGCGATGATCCGTCAGACGATAGCCGAGGCCCGCGAACTGGTCGGACGGGTAGCCGTCCGGGAAGTGTTTAATTGGCAGCGACTGTGGCGGATGGCGTTGTGGGCGGTGGCCATTCCGCTGGCATGTATCGTGTCGGCTTTTGTCGTGCATGCGGTGGCCCTCCAAGGGGTCCAACTGCGGGCCGCGGCCTGGAAACTGTGGCATGTTACCACCGTGTTGGTGGAACGCAATTTGTTCCTGTGGGATACCCCCTGGCCCCGCCGGGCACTGCTGGTGCCGGACGAGGCTACGGCCCAAGGCCTGCGGATTGCCCGGGATGGTGGGGTCGCCCGCTTGCGCGCCGTCGCCTACCGCTGGGTGATCGCCGACCGCTCCCGACCGGAGGGCTGGCGTCCGTTACTGTGGACTGACGTGACCGAACAGCTCATCGGTCAACCAGTGCCCGCCATTCCCTTCGACCAGTTGACCCAAGCGATGGAGCCGCCCGCTCATCACGCCTTGGCTGGACTGATGGGTGGCGTTGTCCTACCCCTGCTGCCGTCGGTTTCAGTCAGCCATCCCCGTTTACCGGTTGACCCATCGAGTTGGACGCTAGACGAGCTGGAACGCCTTCTTCGCAATGAGGAGACTGCTGGCCACCTGCGCTTGCGACAAGTGATGGGGGATGAATATTCCGCCTTGCTCGCCGTTTTCGAACGCCTGGAAGAACTAGCGGAAGACCCTGCCTGGGCACGCACCGTGCGGCGTCTGGATGTGCCCAGCCAGGTCTCGTATGTCTACTCGGGTCGCCGCACGGCCGGTACTGGTCCACTTGTTCCCGAAGGCCCCGCTGCATACGTCGGGGAAATCAGTGGCCTGAAGGAGGACGTCCGCTTCGTCCTGAAAGCAGAAGATTTTCGCACGCCGCCACGAACCATAACTCTAGTGCCGCCTCCTACGCTCGCCCGGTTGACCGCTGTGACCTACGAACCGGCCTATCTACACCATCCCGCTCCTCAGGGGCAGGGATACGAAGCATTACGCGGTTTACGGCAACGCATGCCTGAACAGCGGCTATCGCTAACCGGCGATAAGACCATTCTCGTAGTGCCTGCCGGCACCGAAGTGGTTCTGACGGCTACAACCGAAGAACCGATTGTGGCCGCCTATGTGCTGCCCCGGATCGGACGGGTGCCAGGGGCTCAGCCGGGCTCAGCAGCTCCAGTGCCCTTGTCGATCACTGATGGGGAACCGGCCGAGCCCGCGGCGGCCGCTGCCGGACACACCTGCGTCCTGGAATTCCGCGGCACCTACCGCCTTACCGCCCCCGTCGAGTGCACCCTGGAACTGGTCAATGCCGACGGCATTCGCTCGCGCCGCGATCTGCTGATCCAAGTGGTGGAAGACCAGCCACCGGTAGTGGAAATGGCCCCGGACGTCATTCGGCGGGTGGGGAACCTGTATTATGTAACGCCCCGCGCCCGCATCCCGTTCAATCCGGATAGCTACCTCCGTGATGACCATGGCCTGAGCAAGGTGGAATACCACGTCTCCTACGCCCCGGAAGACAGCGAGATTAGTCGACTGCTACGCGTCGCGCAGGGTTTACGACTGCTGGCACCTGTACCTTTGCCGGCTACCCCCGCTGCCGTGGAAACCGCCCTGCTGCTCCCCCTGACACAACGGGCCATGCCACACAACTCCCGCCAGGAAGCCGCCTTCCTGCTCGGCAAATTCTATCGCCTGGAACAGACGCTACGCCGCGAAACTCCCGAGCATCTGGCCCTACTGCTACAGCAGCCGCTGGTGCGTGAGAACCGGGAGTTGATTCGGACTTTCAAGCTGCGCACCGAAATCATCCCGCGGCGGACCACCCGGCCGGATGGCTCCCTGGAATCCTTCCGCTGGGACATCGAAGGGGACTACTTCGACATGGCTGGGCTGGGACTGGAAGCACCCCCTGGTGAGGTCCAGCCACGTTACCGGGTTGATCTGACCATCCGGGCCACCGACACCAACTATGACACCGGCCCTCAGGTGGCGAGCGCCGCTGAACCCCTGAGGCTGCTGGTGGTCTCCCCTGCCGATCTGCTCGTCGAAATCGGCAAGGAAGAGGAAAGCCTGGCTGTCCGCCTCGACGACGCCTTGCGGCGTCTGACCGACGCCCAGCGCAAATATGCCTACGTCCGCTCCGTGCACGATGGCCAACGGCTCGACGAACGAGACCCCGCCCGTGTTCGGGCCAAAGACGTCGGTGCCGATCTGAACAAAGCCCGCGAACTGGTCCAGCAAGTGGCTCGCGAATTCCGACGCATCGAACGCGAATGTATCGTCAATCAGTTGGATGAACGTACCGTGTGGCACTACGGAACCTTCACCAATCGCCTCGATCGCGTTTTGGGGGACAATCCCCTAACCGTTACGCCGGCCGAAGATGCCGAACTCCGCAGCGGACGCCTCGTCCCCGAGCAGACGTTTCCAGCCGTGGAAGCCTTACATCAGAAGGTACTAGCCCTGCTGGATGAAGGGCAACTGGCCCCCCTCCCGCTGGTCGCCCAGGCCGACGACGCCCTGCAAGCCCTCTACCGCGAGCTGAGCAAAATCCGGGCCACCCTCGGCGAAGCCCAGAGTAAGGATCGACTCATCCGCGAATTGACGGCCCTGATCGAACGCCGCGAACGGATCCGCCTCGAACTAATCAAGTGGCGCACCGAACTGGAAGCCGATCGCTTTGCCAAGGAACCGGCTCTAGGTACCCTTGGCCCAGTCTTTCTGGCTAAGGGGGAAAGCAAACGCCTCAAACATACCATCCGCTGGCGACAGTATGAAGAAGATGAGTTGACCGTTCAGCTGTCGGTATCCAACCCCGCCGCCTTACAGGTGCCGCCTCAACTGAAGCTCAATTTCGAAACCCATCAAAATGATTTCGAATACGAAGTCCGTGCCGGCAACGTTGAGGGGGATTTTACTATCACCTTAACTCCGAAAGTGGGCCAGCCGGTGACCGTGAAGGTAACCATCAAATAGCTGTGCTTCCGGCAGGCCCGTTTTTTCACTTGAACGTTCCCTGTTAGCGTCTTTACTTGCACATAATCGATACCTGAAGGACGCACCGAGGTTGTGGCTGGCACAAATCGAGATACTCAGGCCTTGCGACCGCATCTAACAGCTGGTTTCGTAACAATCGGACGTATTCCGGTTGTCCAAGTCATGGCTGAGTCGTCATAGTGAATGAGTAGAAAAATCCCAGCCCCCTTCCTTTGGGGAGCTGGCAGTAGGAGCCGTCTGCGCCCGCCTGCGTGGCTGGGGACACCGCTGCGGTATAAAACCAGCAACTGGCCTGTACCCATAGCTTTGATCTAGAAAACGATACTAACCTTCGGTCTGACACCCTTAAACAGGAGTAAAAAGACATGTCTGCCTTCCGGTCAACAGGGTTGTTCCAGGTAAGGGGCCGTCAGCTGATCGCAATGTTGTTGGTCTTTGGTGTGGGGGTGGGTTGGCTGGCGGCCCAGCCTCCCACCAACCCGGCGGAGCGTCTGAAAAGTACTGAAGAGGAAAACCTGAAACTCTACAAACGGTTTGCCGATGAGATGCTCCGCCTGGCTCAGCGCTGGGAGAAAAGTGACAATACCGAGGACCGGGAGCGGGCCAAGGTACTGCGAGCCGCTCTGACCCTGGCCGAACAGCGGGGTGTCGAGAATCTCTTCAAGGACCTCATCAAAGGGTTGAGCAGTCCTAATCTGAGCAGTGGCGACTTCGAGACCCTTTTAGGTAAAGACGCCCGCCTGCTGGCCGCCTTGCGCGAGATCCTGCTGACCTTACAAAGCGAAGACGAGGCAGAACGGCTACGCCGTCAGATCACCGAGATCCAGAAAGCGATCGCCGAGCTGAAGATGCTCAAGCGGGATCTGGAAAACGTGCGTGCCCGCACCGAAAATCCTCGCAGCGACGCCAACAGAATTGCCAAGGAACAACGGGATCTGGCCCAGCGCACCCAGGACCTGGCCGATCGCCTCGGCGGCAAGGACGGCAAAGGGAGTAGCAACAATGCCCAAGCGGGCAGCGACGATCGGGCCGTGTCCAAACCTGAAACCAGACCCGGCGAAGCCGCCCCGGAGGCCCGTCCTGATACCCCTGACAGCAAGGCGGTCTCCAAGCCAGCGGCCGGCCAGGCGGCTGGTAACCCCGCCGAGAACCGCCCAAGCGGCCCAGCCAACGACACCGCCGCGGGCGAAGACCGGAAGGCCCCGAAGGACCCAAACGCGGCTACGGCTAAACCGGGCCAGTCCGCCTCCCAAAACCCGGCTGATAATCAAAGCGGTACGCAAAACAATGCTGGCAACAACCAGAACTCAGGTAACAGTGGCAACCAGAACCCCAACAACAATGGGAACCAGAGCAACGCCAATCAAAATTCAGGCAATTCAGCCAACCCTGGTCAGCAGCAAGCAGGGGCTAGCAAATCGCAGGCGGAAGGCAAAGGCGAAAGCCGGTCCAACAACGGTCAGCAAGGCGGCCAAGGTAAGCCGATGAGCCAGCAGGCTAGCGGCAACCAAGGAAGTCAGGGCAGTCAACAGGCCGGTTCCGCCAAACCTTCGGGCGGTTCGAGTAGCAGCCAAAGTGGAAGTCAGAGCGGCGGCCAAAGCGGTAGCCAAGGCGGCAACCAGCAGCAAGGAGGGAATAATGGTTCCCAACGGGATCCGGCCCAGCAAAACGTGCAGGAGGCGGTTCCCCCTCAACAAGGGGCCGAACAAGACATCCGCAACAACAAACGTGAAGAAGCTTCCAAAAAGCAGGACGATGCCCTGCGAAAATTGGACGACGCCCTGCGCGAACTGGAACGACGTCTCAAACAACTGCGGGAAAAGGAACTACTCAAGTTGCTAGCCAACCTGGAAGAACGGGTCAATCGCATGCTCCGTATGCAGATTGAGGTCCGGGAGGCTACCATTCGCATCGACCAGGCCATCCAGCGGAATAACGGCCAGCGGACCATCGCCGATTTGCAAAAAGCCCAGATCGAGGCCGAAAAGGAAATGCAAATTATCATCGAAGCCGATAAAGCCTTGCAGTTGATGGAAAATGAAGGCTCGGCCGTGGTCTTCGCTAGCGTCCTCCGCGAGGTCCGGGGCGACATGGAAACGGTCCGCAAACGTCTGGAAGCCGGCCGCGTCGAAAAACAAACCCAAGACATCGAACAGGATATCATCGACCAGTTAACCCTCATGCGAGAAGCCCTGAAAAAAGCCCGGCAGGATCTGCAGAACCAACCCAGCAACCCCTCCCCCTCCGATCCCAACGCCAAACAGGGTAAACCCAAACTGATTGACCTGCTCAATGAATTGAAACTGGTACGCTCTTTGCAAGATCAGGTCAACAAACGTACCATCAGCTACAGCAAGCAGGAGCCGGGTGAACAGGCCAAGGATCCGTTGCTCCAGGAAGAAATCCGTAAACTGGGTGAACGCCAACGTGTCATCCAGGAAATGCTCCACAAAATCGCCACTAAAGCCAACGAGTAACACCCCAACTTCCGCTCGAAAAATAACCAGCAAATCTGGAGGGGAAACCCTCCTTCCCCTCCAACCTACTGACAACAAAAACACTTAAATAGTCCCTGCAAACGACAATCAAACGAATCCTGTAGCGACAACCCCACCGTTGTGAAGTCGATGGACACAGGCAGGTCCGCATTGTGAATTCCCTGACTGAAGATAAGATAAAGTCAGTAAAGAAGATGAGTAAAAAATGAGAATCGGTGAGGGAACCTTGGCTCAATCGTCAATAAGTATTGGAGCCGAAGGCTCTGTCCCTGCTCCGGTCCCCGCCCAAATGGATTACCTCATCACCATCCATTGGGTTAGGACTGAAGGAACTGAGTAACTTAAATTGCCCCTGACCAGTGTTGTGGAGTAGGCAATTTGGTGCTGGAGATCGGACGACGTCATAAGCGTCAAAGCGTCGTGGGAGTGTATATCCTGAGAAAAACATGCTCTGGAGCCAGGGATAACTAGAAAGGGAGGTGTGCCGTGTCAGCCCGCATTATAGCTGGGGTGTTGCTCGGAGTGGGTTTGGTCCGACTGACGGGTGTATCGGGGATCGCAGCCGAACCGAATGGCAATAAAGGAAGTCGTACCCCCACTTTCAGTTTCAGCACCTTGCGAAGCATGCCGGAGGAATTGGCACGGACCCAGGTTATGGAGTGGCTGCGGAGCGTGGGGCGTTTCGATGCGGCTCGTCTGGAGCACATCTGGCAGGACACCAGCCGCTCGCTGATCGATCGCACGGCTGACGGACTGGCCTTAGGGCTGCCCGAGGCTCAGGCCGCTTTGCAGCAGGTGCGTAATCCGGAGGCACCGGCTCCCGATAGCGTGCCCACCTTCCTGAAAGATAGCCGCCTGGATCCGTTTGTCCGAACCAATCTTGCCCTGGCCTTTGCCAAAGCAGCGGCTAATCGCAAGGCTTACGAGGAAGCCTTGGAAGCTCTCAACGGCGGGGTGGTCGAGAAGGCCGTCGATCCGGCCGCCTTTTTGTTCTACAAGGCGGTATGCGAACATGCCACTATGCAAAAGAACGCTGCTACGCGGTCCATCCTCCGGCTGCTGGAAGAGGTAGTCGACGCTCCGGACCGCTACAGGCTGGTCGCCTCCCTGATGTTTTTCGAGATGCAGAACTGGTCCCCCGATCCCAAGGACCTGGCCAACATCGAACGTCTGATGGATAACAGCGGCCGCCGGCTCGAACTGGCGCGTGCTGGCGAGAAAACCCAGGACATCCAACGTAAGATCATCTTCCGCCTGGATGAACTGATCAAGGAGTTGGAAAATCAGGCGAAAAACAGCAGCAGTCAATGCAACGGCGGCAACTGCCCCAACGGGGGTCAACCCAATGGCAACCGTCCCGGTTCGCAGCAGAATCCCAGTAGCCCCGCCCCGGACAGCGTCATCATGGGCGGTTCGGGTAAAGGGATTGTCGATGAAAAGGAGCTACGCAAGATTGCTGAAAACTGGGGCACACTCCCCCCTGACAAGCGAGCCAAGATCATCGAGGACATCAATCGTGACCTGCCCCCCAAATATAAGCCGATCATCGATGAATACTTCAAGGCTCTCAACCGCATCCATGGCTATAGCAAGTGAGTGAAACCCCCTGCCTACACGCGTAGGAAGAACCGGGCCTAACCGACGACCATAGGGCACTATGGATGTTAACATACTTAGGCGTGCTGGAGGGACAGCGACCGGGCTTCTGGTTGCTGTCCTGCTACCGTTGTCAGCAGCCGAACTGACTACGTTGGACGGGAAGAAGTTGTCGGGGACGCTGGTGACGGTCGACAAGGAACGGGTAACCCTCCGTGTCGGCGATGCCCAAGTACAGATCCCGACGACCAAGGTGCAAATGGTCGACCTGGGTCGACCCGCCCTGAATCTTTCCAAAGACACGCGATATCACCAGATTGAGCTGATCGACGGCTCCGTGCTGCGGGTGAGCCGCTTTGTTATCAAGGAGCGACGCCTGGAAGGCGATCTGTTAGCGGGACCGGAGGGTACCGCCCCTCCCCGCTATGAACTGACTCTGGATGCCGTGGCCCACGTCATGCGGAATGCCCACGAGGACAGTCTGCGGGCCGCCTGGAAAAAACTGCTGGCCAACCGTGGTAAACGGGATTTGTACGTCATCCGAGAGGGGGATACCCTCAACTTCCTGCAAGGGACCATCCATGGTGGCTCGTCCGATGGTAGCCGCCTGGATTTTGAGCGGGCCGAAGGGGAACGAACCACACTACTGTTGTCGCGGGCTACTGGCGGACTGGTGTTCGCCCATCCGCCCTCCGGTACTGTAGCACCTACTTTGTGCAAAGTAGTGGATGTTTTCGGAAATACCCTGGTAGCTCAGGGTCTCCACTTGCTCGACGACGGCGGTGTGCAGGTTACGACCGTTGCCGGCGTCCGTTTCCATTACCCCAACTTGAACGCTCTGGTTCGCCTGGACTTTTCCTCCGGGAATGTGGCCTACCTGTCGGATTTACCGATGCAGGTGACCGCTCCCGAGCCATCGGCCGAGGAGAAGGCCTTGCGGCTCCAAGTGCATGCCCCTGTTCTGAAAGACCGGAGCCTGGCTGGCGAAACCCTGAAACTAGCAGGACACCCTGCCTTTGCCAAGGGATTACTAGTGGCCCCGGACACGGTGTTAACCTTCGAGCTGGACGGTGAATACCGCGAACTGCAAGCAGTGGCCGGGCTGCCGGAATATCTCCGGGATGGTCAACTGTCCGTCCAACTGACCGTGGAGGGGGATGGCCGCATCCTCTTCCAACAAACGTTGCGTCGCAAGGATCCTGCCCGAGCAGTCAACCTGGACATCAAAGGCGTCCGTCAGCTCCGCCTGATTGTTGAAGGAGACTTTGCCATTAACGGCAACCGCCTGGTCCTCGGCGATGCCCGCATCCTGAAGTGAACCTGCCTCCCGTTTGCCTATCGCTCACGACACCGCTACCCTCATTCAGCCAGTGACTTTCCCCTCACCTACCTCTGAACTTGGACGAGGAAATTGAACAAAATCCCTTCGACCGCCTGTTGCCTGCGTTTTCATTTGCGCGTTAAAAAGGTCACGCCCGGCACTGATGACGGAGTTGGGACGATTCAGGAAGGACACGATTTGTGATGGCTTTACGCTTCTCCTTGGGACTTGACCACCGTTACGCTCGTTCTCTGAGATGACATTTAGAGGAATGCGACCATCAAATCCGAGTGTTTTTTCAAATCGGGCCGGCGGGATTTGAACCCACGACCTCTTGCACCCCAAGCAAGCGCGCTAGCCAAGCTGCGCTACGGCCCGATATTACTGTCTCTGCCCTAGGGTTCACTAAGACATTATACCCATTCTATCTGGCACTGGTCAGGGCAAATAATCAGATTGCTTGCCCATGCCGCTCTGGCCTTGCGTCTGGTTTGCAGCGATTACTCTTGGGCCTATATACCCTTTGAAACTGGTTACTGCGGATAACAAGCAGCAATAACTGCTTTGTAATCGAAACAAATCGTCGCGGCAATGGCAATTTTGTCTTGTCTGTAGCCGAGACAATGATGTTTTCATCGGTACATGCCCTTAGTGTTTCCTTGTGGCTCACCAGGTACCGTGCGGAACTGGTCATAGCACCTGTGGCATTTTCGGGAGTGTACTCTGTTGTAAAGACGATCATTTGGACTCTATCATGACACCTTGTTTTGAGGCATAACCAGACAGAAGCAGTCCCTGGCCGGGTGCTGTGACCACATAATCGATTGCATCGATCTGGAATGTCCTGTGCTGAGGGGACCGGCGCTTTGCTCTATGCACATATAGCTTGAACCCAGGTGGATTGTGACAACAGAAAGTCGGATAGCTTGAACCAGCAAGTTCCTATTCGGGTGACGGAACCGGTGGGGTCGAAGGAGGAACTGGACCGACAATGCCGCTGATCCGGGCCTTAGGCTTGACCAGATCGACCAGGATGGGGTCCCGGGTGACCACCTCGCGGACGTTCCCCGCAGCGTCGCGGGCGGTCACCTTCAGGTAGACGCGTGGCGGCAATCCGGCTGGAACGCGCCAGGCATAACTGCCCGTGTTGGGCAACCACCGTCCTGTGGCGACAGATGCTGGAGACGCGGCCGCAGCCGGCTGGACCTCGGACGTACTACTGACCACTGGCTGCCAAGGCCCGTTCGGCTTATCACTCCATTCCAGCAGGATGGGATGGGCTCCCCAATGTTTGTCCGTTGCCTTCCACTGCAACAAGAGGGTATGCGGCTGCTGCGGATCACCCACAGGCGGGTAGATTTCTACTTGCGGTGGTGTGACATCCACAATCACCCGCAGTTCAGGGGCGTCGCCGCTGACCGGTTCGCGTTCGCTCAGGCCGGCACCGCTGATGGGGACAATACGGAAGCCATAACTGCCTTCCAGTTGCGGATTGGAAGGCTGGTGCAGATTGACCCGGATGGTAGAGCCCCGGGGATCATGCTGGCTCCATTTCATCCAAGTGCGTCCGTCGTCGCGTGTAACCCATAGATCCAGCCGGCTAAGTCCGGACGGGCCACGGGCTTCCACCTCGTATGCCAGATCGAACGCCAGGTAATTGATCACGGTAGCCCGGCTTTCTTCGACGTGCGGCCCAGCGGTGCCGCCTGAATTGCTGGACCAGACGGGCATCGCCGCAGGAGACGGTGCTGCCGGTGCCGAAGTCGAGCGGGGTTCGATAGTTGGCAAGGGTCGCTCGGTGACGGATGAAGCCGTAGTTCCGGCCGTGGTACTTGCCGGTGTAGCAGCCGGTAAGGACGAAGGAGGCGGCACCGCCGGGGGAACGGGCCCAGTGGCAGGTGCTCCAGACGTGGGCCCTCCAGCAGCCGCAGGCGGCACTGCCGGTGGCCCAGCGGGCGGCAACGGACCAACCGCCGGACTAATCGGTCCGGCGGGGGCCAGCGGAGCGGGAGGCGGAAACGGCCCCTGGTCCACCCCCACTGCACTGCTGGAAGAAGCCGGTGCCACGGGGACCGCCGGGGAACCGGTCGTCATAGCGGCCGCCGCCACGGTCGTCGCCGATGCACGGTTCGCCTCGGACGCCGGCAATGTCTGTATCACTTCCCCTTTGTTACCCGCTAGATCAAAGGCGGTTACGCGTATTTCCAGCGCCTGAGGCGACGGCATGGCAAAACGCACGCCGTGATACACCCCGGGGGCTAGTCGGACTTCCTGCCAGGGGGCATCGCCCCCCGCTGGTCGCACATGCACTTGGGTCCGGGCCTCAGCCGGATAAGCGTCCTCAATGACCCACTCGGCTATGACCTCCTCCCCCCGCCGTTGCAGCTGGGTCAGGCGGACCCGGGGTGGCGTTGTATCGATCAGCACCTTCAGGTCGGGCGGCGTGCGGGTCAGATCGGCCGGGATTTGCCGACCCTGCAGATCTTCTTCCACCATGGTGAACCAGTACACACCGTCCTCTTTGGCATGAAACGTGAAGTGGTCCCGGTCCGGCGGAACGGCCGCTTCCTGATACCAGGTATTCTCACCGTTACGGGCCACAAACAGCTTCATCTGACGGATGTGACGCCGGTCTTTCTCGTATTTGATAGGGAGCTTCAACGTGCGGGAATTAATGGGAATGTACTCACCACTGGGGGTAGCCGCAGGTGGTTGCGCAACGCTCAACCCCACGAGCATGACAATTGAGTAAGGCATCGTCCTCCCCTCCTGCGGACAACAACCGGTCCGGCCCCACGGCCATGCCCCGCGCAGGACGGTACCACTGTCACTTTTATCGGCAGCAAGGCTTGTACAATTGAAATTAAACGTACTGATTATGCCGATTCTGCAATGCAAATCGATCCTTTGGGATCACGAAGCTTGATAGAAACGTTGTCAAAGAGGCAGTAAGCGGAATCGGCACAGAGCAAGGGGAACGGGATGGTTAATGAACAGACGGTGCGAGCCGTCCTGGAAGCGGTGCGTCAAGGCACGTTAACAGTAGAGGCAGCGATTCAGCGTTTAGCCAGCGGGGTGGCCGAGCTGGGATATGCCACTTTGGATTTGGACCGGCAGCATCGTTGTGGTTTCCCCGAGGTAATTTTGGCCCAAGGGAAGACCAAGGAGTGGGTAGAAGGGGCGGTCCGGCGGCTGCGGGAAGCCGGCCAAGATTGTTTCGTCACGCGGCTAAGTGAGGAACAGGCTGATCATCTGGCGGCGTGCTTTCCGGAGGCGGAACAGGATCGGCTGGCCCGCACCTTCTGGTGGCCGGCACCCGGTGAGCGTCCTGCTCCACGCGGGCGGGTGTGTGTCGTAACCGCAGGCACCGGCGATCTGCCAGTAGCCCAGGAAGCGGTAGTCACGGCCCGCGTCATGGGAACGCACGTCGATCTGATTGTGGACGTCGGGGTAGCCGGGATCCACCGTATTTTGCGACAACGCGATCGGCTGGCCCAAGCCGACGCCGTTATCGTGGTCGCTGGTATGGACGGTGCCCTGCCCAGCGTCGTGGGCGGCCTGGTCCCCTGTCCGGTTATTGCCTGTCCGACCAGCATCGGCTACGGTGCCTCCTTCGGTGGCCTGGCCGCATTGCTGACCATGCTTAATAGTTGTGCAGCAGGGGTGGCCGTAGTCAACATCGACGCTGGCTTCAAGGCTGGTGACATCGCTGCTCGCATCGCCCGGCGTGCTGCCTCGACAACGACCGGCCTGTGAACACCTTGGCAGGTTATCGCAACACCTGTTGACGCAATCCGTTACTGCCCGCTTCCACCCCTTTCGACCATCATCGGCCTCGGACGGTCCCCCTAGCGGAAGGATGTCTTCGCGTTCAACGTTTTCAGGGCCCCACTCCCCATTTGAGTACCGGACTTAGCGATGGCGCCCAACCAGATCAGGCAGCACCCCTTGGCGCAAAAGAAGCGGTGTTATCGTCGGCGCCCAATCATAAGGGATGCGCCTGCACCCGAGGCTTCCAGAAGGCGATGGTCAGCCCACTGGGGGTTGTTTCTCGCTGTGCAGGGGCGATAGTTGTGATGAATCAGAAGGACAAAATGCGGAGAATCTCCTGGTGGCCGGCGGAGCCCTATCGGGGGGCGTCAAAGGGTTTTCTGCCGGAGGAGGTTGGTTGTGCCGGTGCGACGAGTGTCGAGTCAGCGAGCTACACCCCTGTCGCCGGCGACGGAGGCAACAGACGGGGCCGAAGCGGTGACGCGCCCCGTGTGCGCGGTTCAGGTTGAGGCAGCGGTGGTCCAAGCCTTGGTGCAGCGGATCGGAGCCGCCCGTTATGGCCTGTGGTTCCGCGGGCAGGCCCGCTTCTTGCGGCAAGCCGAGGGCATCCTGGTAGCCACCCGCAACCAGCAGGTCCGCGACTGGCTGGAGCACACCTTCGGCCTGGTGGTGCGTGAAGCGGCCAAGCAAGCCTGCGGTGGACCGGTGCCCGTGCGTTGGAGTGTCGATCCTGCCGCTGTGCAGGAAGAAGAAGCCACCCCTGCTCCGACGCGCCAAGGCACTCCCTTGGCTCCAGCCGCAGCGATCCCTACCCACCGCGGACCCGATCCCTCTTTGCAACTCCTGGATCCACCACCCTCAGCAGACCATCGAGCCTCTCAGCCACCCAAACGGACACTTTCAGTCCGCAAAAAGGACAATACGCCCGGAACCAACGTCGCCGGACCAACCGAAGAACTGACGGCCTCGGTCTACGTCTCGGACACGGACAAAGCATCACGACGGAAAAAAGGTAATTCCAGCCCGGCCGGTCGGTCCATAACCGAAGAATTCACGTCTGCTACGCTTGCTCCTGAACCAGGCTGTTCGCAACGGACTGAACAGCCGAGTATTACCGATCTATTCGGGGAACCATTGCCCGGGGCCAGCAACAATAAGCGAATGGTCTGCCGGGAGGAGCTGGCCCACCGGGACACCCCCCTCCGTGGACCACGCCGCTGGAAGCGACTGGAAGATTTCGTCGTCGGAGCATGCAACCGCGTGGCTCATGCGGCCGCTGTCAGCGTCGTCGAGGAACCGGAGGAGGTGGTCACCCCTCTGGTCTTCCATGGCCCGACCGGTGTCGGTAAGACTCATCTACTGGAAGGGATCTACGCTGGATTGAAGCGGCTGCCGGAACAGCGGCCCTGTTACGTCACCGCTGAGGAGTTCACCAGCCGGTTTGTCGCGGCTGCCCACCAAGGTCGCCTGGCCGCTTTCCGCCGTCAGTATCGCGAGGTTACCGCCCTGTTATTTGACGACCTGCATTTCCTGGCAACCCGTAAAGCCACTCAGGTCGAGTTCCTGCACACGTTGGATACCCTGGTTGCAGAAGGGCGTCCCGTCGTCGTCACGCTCGACTGCCATCCACGTCTGGCCGATGAGCTGATGCCCGAACTGACCGATCGCTTGCTGGGTGGGGCCGTATGGGGATTGCTACCGCCGGATGCCGAGACACGGCTGGCCATATTACGGCACAAAGCGGCCAGCGCGATACCACCCATCCCCGCGACCGTTTTGCGCACCCTGGCTCAGTGCCTGCGTGGCAACGTCCGCGAGCTGGAAGGGGCCATTCATACCCTGCGTCACTATGCCCGGGTCCATGGACGTGCCGTCGATCTGAGCCTGGCCCGCGAGGCGTTGGGAGAGCTGATCCGCCATGCCATCCGTGTCGTCACGGTGGCGGAAGTGGATGCAGCGGTCTGCACGGTTCTGCGTCTGGCCCCCGGCACGTTGCAGTCCAAGTCCCGCGCCTGGGCCGTTACGCATCCCCGCATGCTGGCCGTGTACCTGTGCCGCAAACATACCGCAGCCACCTATGGCGAAATCGCCCGCCATTTCGGGGCCAAAACCCACAGTACTGCTGTGGCTGCCGAAAAAAAGGTCCGCCAATGGCTGGAACAGTCAGCCTGTTTGACCATCGGCAGCCAGGTGTGGAACGTCCGTGACCTGATCGAACGGATCGAGCGACAGTTGCAACGCTGAAACAAGATCCCCCGCCGTCTGCCCCTCAAGCCGGATGGACCTGATTTGTGCCCCGATAAATGCACGACACCAGTTTACCGCTTGCCTCAGACCACGTCTGCATGCCGATTTCAGCGAACCGTTGTTCCATAGGTCCGTTGCAGGTTCTCCAGGGTAAAGGTGGAAGCGGTCGGACCGGCCGCAATCAGGCGGACGTTGAGTAGCACTATCCAGTCGAAATACTGAGCTGCTGTTTGCAAATCGTGGTGGACAACCAGGAGGGTGTGGCCCTGATCCCGCAACTGACGGAGAACTGCTACGATGGTTTGTTCGGTGACGGCATCGACCCCCTGAAATGGTTCGTCCAGCAGCAACAGTGGGGCCTGTTGCATCAAGGCTCGTGCCAGAAAGACGCGTTGTTGTTGACCGCCGGAAAGCTGGCCGATCTGTCGCTGGGCCAGTTCACGCAGGCCCACGCGCTCCAGAGCCTCTAAAGCCGCCTGGCGTTCGGCCCGTCCCGGCCAGCGTAACCAGCCCAACCGCCCATAGCTACCCATCAGTACCACGTCCAGCGCAGTCGCGGGAAAATCCCAATCCACGCTGCTGCGTTGCGGCACATAAGCCACACAGCGGCGCCGGGGTGAATACGGTGCCCCCAGAACGCGAATTTCCCCCGTTAATGGCCGGACCAGGCCGAGAATGGCCTTGATCAGCGTCGTTTTTCCTGCTCCGTTGGGCCCGATGACGGCACCCAGCACACCGGCCGGAATGGCCAGATCAATGTCCCACAACACGGGCTGGCCACCGTACGACACGGTCAGATCGTGAATGTCAATAGCATGACGATCCTGGGGTGATGAAGCATGTGCCGGCTGCGGAGCGTCCACGCCGGCTGCCGTTTCGTCCACCTTGAAACAGGGTTTACATTGATCGCTCGCGGCCATGATCCACCACAGGCTAAAAGGTCCGTTCCACGTCCGGCCCTTCCGTTGAAACATCATATTTGCTTTCAGCCGGAACAATTCTGACGGCTACTGCTGTTGGTTTTTGTGCCTGGCGGCAGCGTCCGCTCGGCCACGCTGTAGTTCTCCTGCTGGCTCATGGTGCGAACGACGATCAACTCGGCCAGTAAGCCAACCGTAAGCAATTGGACACTGATCAGTGCCGCTGTCGCGCTACTGATCAGCAGCAGCAACCACAAGGCCCATGCCAGACTGGACCAGGCTGCTGGCTCGGTCAGCAGGGCCACTAGCAAGCTGACCATCAGGCCCACGCCAGCGACGGTGCCGCACAACAGGCCGGTGGTACCCAGCAGGTGCTGCGGACGATGCTCATATTGCGTCAGGAAAAAGACCGTCCCCAGGTCCAGCAGTCCCTTGATGAAGCGTTGCCAGCGATATTTCGAATGACCGAAGCGTCGCGGTCGATGGCGAACGGGCAGTTCGGAAATGCGGAAGCCCCGCTCCGCGGCTAGCACGGGTACAAAACGATGCTGTTCGCCGTACAAGTGCAATTCCCGCAGGACTTCGGCTCGATATGCCTTGAAGCCACAATTGTGGTCGTGCAACCGGACCCCTGTCAGCCAACTGACCAGGCGATTGAAAATGCGGCTGGGAATCACCTTGTGCCAGGGATCCTGCCGTTGGACTTTCCAGCCGCTGACCACGTCGGCCCCTTGTTCGATGGCGGCCACAAAGCGAGGGATTTCCTGCGGATCGTCTTGCAAATCGCCGTCCAAGGTAATGACGATCTTACCACGAGCAGCATGAAAGCCGGCTTGCAAGGCCGCGGCCTTGCCAAAGTTGCGTCGCAGCCGCAACCCCTGCAATCGTTGTTCCTGCTGGGCCAATTGTTGGATCACCTCCCACGACCCATCGGTGCTCCCATCATCGACCACGATAATTTCCAGCCGCTGCTGATCCATGCCCCTGTCGGGCCATACCTGTTGGATCTCGGCAACCAAAGGAGGCAAGCTATCCCGCTCGTTGCAGATCGGGATCACTAATGAGACGTATGGCAAGGGCACTTCCGCTTCAGGAACGCCTGGCACCATGGGAAAGTGAGGGTAGCTGCACTGCAGGATTGTTTGTCGTTATTGTGCTAATGGCGGGACGACAGATGTAGAGCAGAGCGGCCGCGCTTACCTCGGCCACCGTCCAGATCAGGCGTAGCCATAACGCGGTCAGGGCCGCCAGCACAGCAGCGGCCGTCTCGCTTTCGGGCACCAACGGCCTTAACGTCTGCAATAACACCCATTCCCGGACTCCCAACCCACCCGGTGCCACCAGCACCACAAACCCGGCCACGTACGCCAGGGCCAACGCCCCCAACAGGGCCGGATAATAGCTAAACGATAGCGACCAGGCCCCCCCAAGCAGCTCATTCAGCAGCAGCCACAAACTGCAGGCCAACAGGAGCCAGCCGGTCAGGCCATGGAGCAGGCCGCGGGCCAGCAGGAGCCAGCCCGGGGCCGAAGCCAGACGGGACAGATCCGCCCCGCGACGCCGTAACCATACTTGCACCACACGGTGCATCAGGCCTATAGCAACGGGCAAGCCCGCGAGCACAACAAACCAGCCCCAGCGACCGGCCACCGCAACCGGCAGAAGGTCCAACCACGGCAAACAGACTACTGCGACCAGGGCACCGGCCCCCATACTGGCCAACGTCTCATAGGTAGCCGTCACAGCTACTGCCACCCCTGGGGCCCCCAGCGGCTGTAGCATCCCCACCCGCAAAAATATCACCCATGCCTTGCCGGGCAGATACTTGCCGAACTGGCTGACAAAATAACAACGCAACCCTGCATACCAGCCGATCGCGATCCCCTGCTCACGCAACAGCAGCACCCAGAAACTGCCCCAACTGGTATGCGCCGCCAGATACAGCAGTCCCACCCCTACGACCGTCTGCCAGTGGGGCAGTCCCGCCAGGCCGCTCCAGTTGCCGTCTCCCAACAGCTGCACAAATTGCCGGGCCACGCCAACCACGATCGCCACGGCCAGGGCCGCCTTACTGATCGTCCATAACCTGCGACGCCACATGTGCATGCCGTTGATTGTAAAGGGCTTGCCCGCCTCTGTCCGCACCGCGGACGCATAACCGTCCAGGATGTGCTTGCCCAAAGACGCTCGTGATTGCCTAGTCAACACACCAAATGGCAATAGGCTACCCGGGCATACCAGATAGGAGGAGGGGTTATCAAGCAGGTTGACCTATTAACCCTTCGGGTTGCTTGGCTCACCAAACGTAAAAATCTTCGCGCGGTAAGCGAAACGCTGGACGGGACCGCTGAATGTAGGCATACCTTAAAACTGGCCAATGAAAGCCTGACACAAGCAAGTGCCTTTGAAAGGCCACGACGAGTTAAAATGGTCGCTGCGGCTGCAAGCCGTGGTCTGGGCAGACCCCCGGCTCCAAGGGCCATTGGCAGACAGGTCCTACCCGACGCAGGCCAAGGTCACATCACCCCGGCCGGTTGGACCGCGGAGCGACGGACGTTCACCATCTGACGTTCGGACATGTAGTGCCCTCGGAACGGAATCGCCAGCGGTTCGACCAGAGGGCCATACATTTCCGGACGACGCCAATTGACCCGGTCGATTTCGTAGACGCCATGGCAGTGGATCACCCGCTTGTTGGCAGCCTCCGCCGGGTAGACGTCGATGGTGAAGATTTCTTCGACGTCTGGGGGAGCAAAATAGAGCAGGTTGCCCAGGTAGTCGGCCGCCGAGCTCATACCGATGTAGTGAAAGCCGGCCTCGTCGCCCACACGGTTAACGGCCAGATAGTAGACATGATTTTCCCAGGCTCGGGCCGAGGCGACCAGCTCAGCCATGCGACGGGCATTGGGGGCCCAGTTGGTTGGCAGCACGATCAGGTCGGCACCCAACAAGGTGAGAATGCGGGCCGATTCGGGGAAACTGCCATCGAAGCAGATGTTGATGCCCAGGCGTAGGCCCCCCAGGTCGTACACGGCAAAGGGGCGGTCGCCCGGATCGGTGAAGCGGTCGGCTCCCACGCACGGCAGATGAATTTTGCGGTACGAAGCCACGAAGCCGTCCGGACCCAACAAAGCGGCGGCGTTGTACACTTTGCCGTCCTCGCTCGCCTCGAACAGGCCGACCACCGCCCAAACCTGGTGGCGGCGACACTCCTGGGCGATCAGTTCAGTACTGGGGCCAGGCAGTGGTTCCGCAACGCTTTCCACTGCGGCACGCGACTCGAAACCATACCCCGTCAAACAACATTCCGGGAAGACAATCAACTGGGCCCCGCCATGGGCCGCTTCCCGCAGTTTACGACAGACCTCAGCTACGTTGGTCGCTTTGTCGGCCAGCCGGCAATTCATCTGCACGCCTGCAACCTTCCAGTAGCTGCGCATCCGAGCGGTCCTCCATCAGGTCAGACATGAACCACAAAGCGGGGGGCAACCATACTTACCTGTCGGTACCCAGGCGACGACCTTGCAGCAGGCGGAGGTATTCCTCGGCCAGCGGCTGGCTGTATTCCGGCACGTCCCAAAGCGGGACGCCCGGTCGCCGCGACTGCTCCAGACAACGACGTGCCCTAAGTATATCCCCTTCGACCAGATACAGGTAGCCCCGGCGCCAGAAATACTCCGCATCCGATACTCGGCGAACCACCAACTGCTGGCGGTAATGGTCATACGGAGCCTGCACAGCGGCTAGCAACTGACTGTACACGAGCTGGTCCAGCAGATGTGGGTGAAGCCAGGCCACCGTCGCTTGGGCTTCTATTAGCCGGTAAGGGAATGGCTGACCGTCGCTACGGGTGACGAAGGGGATGCCGGGAAACTGTTCCAATGTGGTGCCGCGACGCGGTGGAGACGGATCTTGACCAATCGTGGCCGCGGCAAAGTCTTCGAGAATGGCACCGGCCTCGGCATAATCGCCGGCCAGCACGGCCAGTTGATAGCGGAGCCAGCGGGCTGGTTCACGCAACGTCTCGATGGCATCGTAGCGGTCGGCCAATCCCTGTTGGACGCTAATGGCTTCTTCGAGCCGACCTAAAGCAGTCAGCAGAACCAGGCGAGCAAAGCTCAGCTCGGCCGCACTGGCCTTCAACTCCTCGGCCCCCATCAGTTGTTCGTCTTCCAGCAACCGGAGGGCCTCGCCGATCAGGTTGTGACGCAGGGCAAAACCCAACTGGGCTACCAACCCTTGCGTTCCGCTTGGTAAACGCAACTTTTCCCGCTCGTAGAGATTTTCCAGCCGTTGCACGTCGTCATCGACCTGCTTGAGAAAATTGCGTAACTCTTCAGCGACCTTGGGGGTCTGCTCACCGAAGGCACGGGGGTCGGCGTCCAGGTACTCCTTGGCCAGACGCAGCATGTCGCGGGCAATGTCCAGCGGCAGCAGGGTGATGGTCCGGGTCCGCTCGACGACCTGACCGCCGCGGACTACAGCCGCACCTGTCGCGCCCAGGCGCCGCAGCAGATGAAAGGCCGGTAGATTGATGGGCATCCCGGTGAATACGCCATTGGGCTGCCGCTCCCCCAAATAAACAGTGGCCAATTGGGCCGCGATACGGGTCGGATGAGCGTGCAAGGTACCGAAGGTAAACTGGTCTGGCGGAGGCAAGCGACTCAGGCATTGACGCAAGGCGGTGGCCCGGGCCACGGCGCGTTCGTCGGCCGACAAGGGCAATCGCGGCAACGCCAGGGCTTCGGCCAGAGCGGCATACACGTCCGGATCGTTCGGGTCGTCGGCCTGGGCTCGACGCGCTGCGCGCAACGCCAGAAACGGCACGGCCAATTGGTCCGCACCGGCGGGCATGGTCGGCGTCATGGCCAGCAGCAGGCCACTGCCGCCCAGTATCTGGTCGATCGCTCGCAAGGTCAGTTGGATAGCCAGCAACTGCCGTTGATGCCGTTCCTCCAGCAGGCGGCTGTACTGGGCCCAGGCAAAGGCCTCGTCGATGGCGGGGGAGGGCCAGCGGGGCCGAAGAATGAAGTCCGCCTCAGGACCGGAAAGCGGAACCACCGCACTGACTAGCGGTGGTGTTAAGCGGGGGACGGCTGGCCCGAATGCTTCTGCCACCACGTCCAGACGCAAGCGGTGGAAACTGGGCTGCTCGGCTCCCGGGCGCGCCCGCCAGCCCCCGATGGTTGTCCGACCGTCCAGATACCATAAGCTGAAGTGTTCCTCATCCTGCCACAGTAATTGCTGCACCAGAGCGGTCAGTTCCGGCTGACGCCGCGATTCCACCACGGTGAAATGTACGCCCAGGTAGTCCACGTTCCAGGGGGCCAGTTGCCGCTGCAGTTCGTCGTTGCCGGGCAATTCACCCCGGAGATGCATGCCTAACGCACCGCGAACTCCTGCCAGTACAGCTAGCTCCCTTTTGTGGTGGGTATAGCGGCTGTTGACAAACACCTTTTCGCTGGGAGCAAACCAGGCACAGTAGTTGGCTAGTTCCAGTGAAACGAGGAAGCCGCGGGCCTCTGGGGGTAAGTACCCCTCCGTACGCCAGCGGTGCAGTTGTTCGGCCGCTCGGACCAGAGCGGGATCCGGCTCAACCGACCAATCGACCTGCCGACGCCCCGATGGATGTCCGGGGGTTGGATGCAACCAGCCCGGCCATGCACACACCAAGCCCACCAGCATCAACACAAAACTCAACCATCGTCCCGCCGCCGAACTCAGTAAGATTAGACGTGAGCCAACGTCCTGCCAGCTCCGCAGACGCACCGCCGCCGATAACTGATTCAACTGCACGGCCAATAATGGCACCGCGGCCAGGGCGAAAAAGGGAATAGCGTAAATCGACCACAGGCTCAGCCCCGCTAGTCCCAACCAGATCGTCAGATGGGCTAGACGCAACTGACCTGCTCCGAAGGCAAATAGCACGCCCCCCATCCCCAAAAGCAGCGCATAGGCCAAACCATTAAGGTTGCGACCAAACGAAGAACTGGAGTAAAAAGCCCGGCTCAGTGGACTGAGAAATAACTGGTCTAATCGGGGATCTTGAACGGCCAGGCCGGTCAATTCCACGGGCAGTTCCCAGATACGCACATGAAACGGTGTCAGCGTGCAGGCCAGCAAGCCCAGAATCAGGCCCCAGCTTAATGCGCGTAACGAGGGGAATCCACCGACTTCCTGAGGAGGAGATCCGGATGCTTCTGGTCCAGAAGAAGAGGCTCCGCTCCCCAGGCTCAGTCTAGCAGAAAATGGTCCGCCCGCGGGTGGTGGAACCGGTGTGGCTGCATTTGCCGCGTTATCAGCCACCTTCGGGGCAGCCGCTACCGGCCTGCCCACAAGATAACGCTGGGCAGCTTCACCGATCCAGGCCAGCGCCACCACCAGCGGCCCCAGGAAAAACCACTGGTCGCTCAAGGCCCATAGCCAGAACAACCCAGCGAGCACAAGCGGCCAACGCCAGGAGTGGGGGGAGACCGTGTGCCCGTACCATAGCCACAGCAAGGTCAGACTAAGAAAAAACAGGGAGGCAACGGACGACCGCACCAGGAACTGGGGGGCCGCAGCCAGGGACGCCACCGCTAGCACCACAGTCCACGGCCACAGGGCCTGACCTCGGCGACGAGCCAGCAGTAACATGCCAAAGGCCAGCGTCACCACCACCGCCTTGAACAACACCAGGCCGTAGGCATGGGCCTGATAGGCCAGGTAGGCCAGCAGGTCAAAAAGTAGACTGTGGTGTACCCAAACCCGATCCGCTGCGGCATAACTGAACGGGTCTGGACCGCCGGGAAAATATTCTCCTCGTAGCAACCTCTGTCCAGCGGCCAGATGCAACCACAAGTCCGAGTTACGCGCTGTAAACGAGGCCAGCAGAAACACCAGGGCAATAGCCAGGGCAGCCAGAACGCCGTCCATGGTGGTGAACCAGCCCGGCCAGCTCAAAGCGCGGACGGGCTGGCCGGGAGCGGCCCAGGCGGGTCCTTCGGCCTGACCACCACTACCTGGTGTCTCTGGAATGGTGGAAGGTGGGGGTGGTGGCTGTGGCTCCGACGGCGACGTAGCTGTCCGCTTCACGGCTTGCCCTCATTCGGCGACGCCCTGCTATCCCTTTTCACGCTAGACGCTGCTGCTGCTACGGTCAAGCCACTCGGACTGTTCGCCTACTCCCTCTGCTTCGGCTCCCAGACACAAAAAAAGCCCCAGGTCGTCAGCTGGTACGGCACACGACCCGGAGCCTTTCCCTCCCATGCAGAAGCTACAGAGGCGGCTTGGCTGGAGACCTATCGTCGCCAAGGCCACCAGCCTGGTCGGTTTGGAACCTTTCAGAAGCCGCGCTTTGCTGCAGGCTCAACCAGTGACGGTGATCCGCCGTGGCTTGACCGCCTCGACCTTCGGCAGATGGATGGTCAGTACACCGGCCTTCAGCTCTGCGGTAATCTTGTCGGCGGCCACAGTATCATCGACGCGGAAACTACGCTGGTACGAACTGGCCTCATAGGTGCGGCTGGCCGGTCGCCGACCCACCACGGTCACTTCCCCTTTGTCAAAGCGAATGTCCACGTCCTGTGGCGCTACGCCGGGCATGTCGGCCAGTACTAGATACTCATTTTCCGTTTCCAGGATGTCGATCCGCGGTACCAGCGTAATGCTTCGCTCAGGAGTGGGCACCGCCGGTGAAGTCGCTGTCGGCTGAGGTACCAGGTTCGACATAGAAAACCCTCCTTTTTTTAATATCAAGTTTTAATATCAAGATTCAAAATAATGTCAGATAACCAATCCGTGCCTGATGGCACATGTACACCATTTTCGTACACCGATGCCATCAATTTTTGGATTCATTTGGATCAATCAGTAGTGTTAAGCGTGTTCAACGGAAGCTATCGCTCTTGTAGCCCTGCGGCTTCGGATATTGGAGTCTATTGTTCGATTATAAATTTGAACGTTTTATAGCATCTAAGTCTAGAGCGATAGGAATCAACCCTGGACAGCGATCTTGCGGGGCTTAGCGGCTTCGTGCTTGGGTAGTGTCAGGCGCAGGACGCCGAATTCGTATTTGGCTTCCACCTTGTCGGGATCGACCAAGGCGGGCAGCACCACCTCGCGGTAGAATTTACCAAAGGGGCGCTCCTGACGGAGCCAGCTGGCTCCTTCGATCTGGGGTGCCGGCCGCTCCCCTTGAATCGTCAGACGGTTCCCTTCCGTCACTGTCACCTCCAGCTTGCTCACGTCTACCCCCGGCAGATCGGCCTCGGCATACACGGCGTTGTCATCTTCCCACACCGACAATGCCAGACCGCTAGCTGCCGTGGCTGCCCAACTGGCCGCCCGATTGAACAACCGGGCAAACTCGTCCTGAACCTGATTGAATTCCTCCCACAACAAGTCAAACGGATGACGTCGGGTCAATACCATGGGTAGTTTCTCCTGAACTAATCCTGATACCTTTCGCAACCTACGACCGCCGGGACGAGATTGTCTGTTGCCGCTCATCTTTTCCTCTCCTCGTCCGGATAGCGTCGTTCGCCCAGTTAGAGGGGGTCAGGCGGACAAAGGGTTCACCACCGCCTTCGAAATCTTTGCCGCATCAGCCAACAGATCAAACCAATTTTTGGTTGTACTTGACACTGTTTCTCATGATGATCTGCAGTTCATTTTTTGAACAATCCGGCCCAAGCAGCATACCACCCTCGTTCGGCGGTATCAGAGACACTTCTGAACGAACAGACAATACTCAATTGAAAGAATCATCTATTTTGATGAAGTATGGTAATGTAAGGGCTAAAGAAAGTATGAGTTGTGTTAAACGAGTCAGAGTAATACAGGAGTACAAGTTTATGCACACTAACTAAAAGGAGTAGCAACTGGTTTTCAGGATGAGCCCGGCGTAGAGGTGTTGGGCGGGAGCGGGGGTGCTACGGCCGGTGCATCGGGGGCCGGCTGAGCCGGTGGTAGTGGCAGCATTTGCGTCCCTTTGGGCGGAACAGAGGGAATCGCAGACGATCCGGATACGCCAGGAGTCGCTGGCAGAGTGGAGGAAGTGGGCGGAACGGATGTGGGACGTGCCCCCGGGGGCGGTTCCTCGCTCGGCGACTGTGGCAAAGTTGGCGGCGGCGTATCAGGACCGGTCGCTCCCCCTGGGCGGCTACTACGGACCTTGTTGATGGTAGCTGACGGTTTTTCCAGATCCACAATCACTTCCTGCGGCCAGACAAACTCGGTGGTGTTGGCCGCTTTGTCGACGGCCCGGGCCCGGATCCAGAACTTCCACAGTTGCTGGTCCGGCACCTCCCACACATAGCGACCTACGCTGCTATTGGGCAGGTTATCCAGGCGATATTTGATTTCGTTCCAGCGGCTGGCGGAGCGGTCCAGCGACCACTCCAGACTGACCGGCTGAGGCATCAGGTTGGGATCGGCGCACTCCCAGGTGATTTCTACCTGTGGTCCGCGGCTGCCGGGACGGACCTGTACGCCGGTGATCTTGAGGTAAGGAGGGGTAGTGTCCACCACGACGTAGAGCATAGGCGGGTCGTCGGCCTGCGGGTCGTCCGCTCGTTTACCCGCACCGCTTTCGGGGATGATGTAAAAGCCGTAGGTCCCCTCGCCAGGGGCTTCGTAGGGAATAGTCAGCACCGGTTCTTTCTCGCCGGGACGGAGATGGACGTCCACCTTTTTAGCGAATTCCCAGCCGCCGGTGTTTTTGAGCACAAACAAGTGGGCGGCCTTGACGCCAGAGGGCCCCATCCGCTGGATCGTGAATTCGACGTCGAATTTGAGTGTATTGACATAGTCGATGCGGGGAGCGGGTAAAGTCCGGCCACCACTAAGCCAATCGGGTGGTGCACCGGGACGCGGCAGGCCGGCCGTTGCCGCCCCTTCGGCGGGCACCCGCACAATCGGCGATACGCCTGTGTTGCCTGCCCGATCCCGAGCCACAACACGTACTTCCAGCGTTTTGCCCGCCGGCAACTGCCACTGGTAACGATCGGTGGGCCGGAAGGCCCGGTCGGTAACCGTCGTCCAGTCTCGCGTGCCCGGCCAGCGGCATTGCAGTTGCACGCCACGGGGGTCCAGATGTTCGTCGCTGACCTGCCACTCCACTCCTGTGCCGATGGCCACCAGCCGCACCAACGGTGGCGTCGTGTCGATTATGATCCGCTGCTGCGGGGCCAGTTCCTCCAACCGCGGACTGACGGAGCCATCAGCATAGACAAACTGAACGGTGAATTCATAGTCGCCGTCGCGCTCGGCAGTAAACAAAAAGCCGCGTTTACCGCCATCGAGGGCCTGCAGGTGAGTGACTGGGAGCCGGGGACCTTTCTGGAAGGTTCCCCGTTGTACCGCATAGTACAGTTGCAACTGTGTAGGAGGTTGGGGCAGACGTTGGAGTTGCTCAACATTGACGGGAATGCCCACCGTGCGGTGGGGCCAGTAATAGGCGGGCAGTCCTTCCTCCTGGGCGCGGCTGGCGGACCACGCTGCCACAGCGGCAGCCCCGAGCATGGTCACCAGCAGCAGAGGTCGTCGCACGCCGGCGCCTCCTTGGCCCTTGTCGCATGCCCGCTGGTTCCTCCCCACCAGCGATAATCCCTTCCCGTCGACTCATCGACCATGCCCCTGCAATCGCTTGAGCCTTTCCCCCTGAATCCGTCATCCTTATAGTCGCCTTAGCAGGTTCATCACGACCCTAATGCGAATGTCCCTGCGTTGGTGCAAAGCCAGGACATCACGCCAGGCCGGTGTTCATACTATGCTGTTCTGCTGCTCCAACGAGAGAGGTCGCCGAAACAGGCTACGACACGGACGTACCTGGCTGCCCACGCCAGGGACGAATGACACGACAAGCCGAGGCGAACGACAAATAAACAATTCACGCACTGAAACAGGCAGAAGGGAGTGCCTTAGCTAACGGGGAACAGGCGGTGGATCAGCCAGCCGCGTAGTCCGGGCAGCCAGCTCAAAGGGAGTAACAGCGGCGACAATCGCAGAGAGCTGGCTAGGGCTTGCACCGCTTCACCCTGACGGAGAACCTGGCCATCCGGTCGCATCAGGTATGGCGTCTCCTGGCGGCCGGTCACGGGGTGCAGACGGACCTGATTGTCCACGTCCACGGCGGCAATGAGGGCGGACGCCCGACATTGGGCATCATCCTGCGGATTATAGCACCAGCGGAAGCGGGGCAGGTCCGGACCTCCCCGGAAGCGATCGGCTATTACCCCATCGGGTAGAAAGGCGAGCAGCATGACGATCATCAGCAATTCGAACAGGTTCAGCCCCATCAGCACAGCGATCAAGGCATGCATGAGACTGGCCAGCAGGATGATCAGCCAGCGTAGGCGGGTCCACAGGAAAAAGGGGCCGGCGATTTCAACAAACAGCGTGAACCAGACCGCCAAAGCCAGCATGAAATGATAAACGGGTTTGAAGGAAGCCAACCAACGGACGGTGTTTTCGTACCAGCTATAGTGGAGCAGTGTGAATTCCGGATTGACCAGCACTTCCCAGAAGGCCTGGCCGTGCCACCACATGCCTCCTTTAAGTTTGGATAACCCAGCGGCCACATAGATGAAGCAGAAATGCACCTGAATCAGGCGTTGGGCAAAGCCAGCCGCAACGGAAGGGGGCGGATAAGCCAGGAACGCTCGGGTGGCGGCATCCAGGCCGCCTCGTTGCAACGCCGCCCGTGTCGCCCGATACCGAGCGATCAGACGGTCCAACGACAAAGCCGCTCCGCAGTTCCCGATCATCAGATAAAACAGCAGAATGTTCATCATGGTATCCATGCCGAACAGAATCTGCTGCGTGCGGTGAATGTAACTGACCGTGGCCAGCCAGACCAGCACGGAAGTTACCCGGGTAAACAAACCGACAGTGAATAGAACGATCAGCAGCAGCACTCCGGCATGGATCCAAGCCATGGCCGTCGGATCGGTGACGTGGAACCACATGGAAAAGATGTAGTGCCCCTTGGAGTAGGCCTTGCGAGGATCCACGTTCCAGTATTCCAGGTACTCCAGCAAGGCGTTACGCTGCTGGGGATCTTCCGGCAAGGTCCGCATGAATTCGACAAGTGCCTGGCGGACAGCCGGACTGGCTTCCATGAAATGATTGATGACGTAGGTGCGTTCTTGTTTGGGATCCAGCCAGGGAACGCGGGCCAACGCCAGCCAGAAGTGACGGATCTCCTGGGCCCGTTGCCGACGCTCCTCCAACGACAAAGTCGCCAAAACAGGGGGTGGTTCGTACTGCTGGCCAAAACTGGCCGGCAGCTTGCCGATGACCTTCTCGTCGCTACTCAGCTCGACCCGGCCACCCTGCAAGGCGGTCAGGTACCGCTCCAGTTCGCGTTCGGTTGGGATCATCTGGACATAGTTGAGCGCGGTCAGGACGTCAGCCGGATTCCGTAGAGAGACGACCCATTGCAGATAAGCCAGGTCACGCTGTCGCTCGGCCGTACTCTGGGGCAGTGAACGCAAAAAGCGCATCAGGGCGGCCCGACGGTGCGGGAAATCCGAAAGCTGGGCCCAACCTTCCGGTGCGTCTTCCCACCGGTCCAGCCAGGGGGTAATCATCATCGGCGATTCGTGCCGCTCCCGGTTGATGAAGCGGGCGGCATACCAGCCATGTTCGCCGAAAAAGGCCTGCAGGTCCAGACTGTAGGTCAGGTGAATGTACAGCACCAGCAGGCCGGTGCTGATGCGGATGAAGGCCAGCGTGGTGGGATCCGCCGGGCAGAACCAAAAGTCGCGCCAGCGTTGCCAGGGGGAACGGGCCTGGGCCTCTGGCATGGTCAGCTTGGCGTCGATGCCGCAGGCCGGCCCCCCCTGCTCCGTGGCTACCGCTCGGGTCGGTTCATGACTCATCGCAATAGGCTCCAGTTGAACACTACGCCCTCCGCTTCATCCGCTTTGAGCACTTCCTGCGGCGTCAGCTCCAGAGCATGGACCGACATGTAGTCCAGGTAGGTTTTTCGGAACGGATCATCCGGATCGTTGGGCCGTGGCTCGCGGGGCATAACCGGCACCAGCCAGTTGAGCAACTCGTCCTGCGGATGGATCAGTTCGCCTCGGGCATCGAATTCCCCCATGAAAAACGGCAAATAGGTGGTGGGATGAAATGGACTGGGGTAACTGCCGTCCGGCTGGCGCGCGGCAAAAGTTTCCACCCGCAGCGTCCGGTGTTCCAGACGATAAATCTTGACGGTGGTGCGGGCGGCCGTTTCGGCGTCTGGAGTGTGATACAAAATGACATGCGACGCGTATGAAGGCAGCAGGTATCGCATCACGTCCGAATTGGGCAGGCGGTATTGCAGGCCGATCGGCTCGGTCGGATGCAGCGGAATCAGGCTCAAGCGTGACAAGCGACGGGCTTGCACTTCGGATTTTTCGAAAATCTCGGGCACTATCACTCCGGGGCTGCCCCGCGCCAACTGCTCCGTCAAGGAGAGACGGCGATAGTAGCTCAATCCGAGCGGATCACGCACGTCATCGGGGCGTCGCGGCATGACAATCCACTGATCTTTGTAAATTTTGCGCTCGTAGGGGTTTCCCGTCTGCGGATCGATCGCCTGCACCCGCTGGCCGGTGTCTGTGCGTAGCAGAAAGACCAGAACGCTGGCCGGCCCTGGCTCCGGGGAGTAAAAGTGGTAAGCATTACGCATGTAAATGAACTGCAAATACGGATGATATACGCGAGTGTATAACTGCATGGTTACCATCGGAGCCGGATAGTTGTGGGTGTGCGGCGAGGTAACCGCCATGAAAATACCACCAAAGTGGAAAAGCAGATAAGCGGAGATGGCTACCAGTCGCAAAGGCTTGGGTACGGCCAGCAAGATGGCCCCTCCCGCGGCGATGGCTGTGCCCACCAGCAGAACCAAGCGATACGAATCCCAACTGGCCGGCAAGCCCACTACACCCACCAGTGCCGTGGCGGCGGCTAATACCCAAGTCCACCACGCTTGCGCCCGCCACGACAAGGCCACGCCCGCGGCGATGCAGCCAGTTAGAACCAGCAGCACCCGCACGCCCTCCAGCCAACCCGGCTGGACCGTCAGATAACCTACTAACCCCAGGCCGGTGGCCAGGCCGTTGAGCAGCAACCCCGTCACGGCCAGCCGTACCACCCAACCAATAGGCCAAGGCGGTACTACCTGCTCCGCCCCAACGGGTACATGGTCATTACTACGGCTGTCCTGTCCCATGACTGTTTCTCACTCTGCTCCGCGGCCCCGCAACCTGCTGCCGCCCAACCCCTGGTGCCCTACCTCTTACTATTACAGCAGCAATCCCGCAAACGTTGGCCGTACAACCAGATCGAACATCGGACCGTCTTGTTGCCTGATGTCACCTCTACTCCATTCATTCTCGCCCGCGTTGTTGGTCACTGCGCCAGCTTCATACCTTGACGCAAACGACTACTGTTCCCCGCAACCCTTCTAGCAAAGGTATTCCCCCCCATAATGGTAGACATAATGGTAGACTTAGAGCCGGCACGGCCCAAACAGGACCATACGGTCCAATTTTCGTCCCCCATCATACCGACCCCTTGTGCGACTCGCAAGGGCGATCCGGAAGCCGCATCGGTCACCAGGTAGCAGCCGCTTCAACAACACCTCCACTTTTTCGCTCACCCGATTGTTCGGCACGAGTGGACTCCATCCGCATTTCAACGTTTCCCCAGGACTAGCGACTCAGGGACAGACATGACGAACGTTTCCTCTCCCCGAGAAAAAATTTTGCAAATCGACTTGACTTCTTGAAAATTCATGATCATATTTATATTAAGTGTTCTGGTGAACACATGGCAGGGTTGGGGACGAATGCTCCGTCCGGAGCGGTCTTTTGCAACGGCCCCCCGGATAGGAACCACGACAACGCACATCAACGCCGGGAAGGCGATGAGGACACACAGAATAGGTACGGATGCACGGTCTAGTCCTCGCTGTCGTTTACTTTCTGAACGTGCACTACCGTTAGTGGAAGCACTATTTCAACCTTCAGGAGGGTCATCTGGTCTGTGCAACCGCATGCCACAAGCAAGGCGGCAAACTGAAGACTGTCTTTTGTCATTCATCAGATGTTTTTGCCAAGAAACCACGCAAACGATTGCAACTTTAACAAGGCGAACTCTAGACTGAAGGATCAGTCTGACTTTTTTGACATTCGACCATTTGTGTGTTTTAAATTACACATTTTGCAAGACGAAGCGAGTCTCGTGCAGAGGGAGGGGGCGTGCAGGTTGCGTTAGGGGCGTTACACCCGCGGGGTACAACACAGGGAGCTGACGGGAATTACGATGCAGAGCCAGTCCGCGTTTTTGTTAAGGGAAGATGCAAGGTGGGGGAAGGAATGTACGAGGCGAAGATAACGATCCGTATCGGGCTGAACGAGAGCAGGATAGTTGGGAGGAGGTGGGGCGGCCCGAGCGATCCTGCCGGTCGGTTTACGCCCGCGCGGTGAGGGAGAGTATGTCCAGATGGTGATGCCGAGGATGACTTTAATACGCTATGGAAATGACAACCAAAGGTAGCTCTCAACGGGGCGCGATGTCTTAGGAGCACAGGTTGAACTCGGCCGGTTTGCGAGGAGCTAGGCAGTCCATAGCGTGCAATTGGTCTTTAAAGTGTAGGAAAGAATCTGGGAGCTACCACCACGGATGCTCATCTATTAAGCAAGGCTTACTCACCCGGAGGGAAACGCCTCCTGGACTACAACAATGAGCGCAGCAAGTAAATGCGGAGTGCAACAATTGGCGGGTCTAAGTAAGTGGCAACCGATGGCAGGGATGCTCGCGGAAGGGTAAGGGTTGTGGCTAGGTGGTGGGCATACAGTGAGGCGAGGAGTAGACAACGGCTCAAGAGAGAACTGGTCCACTTAGTGGGTAGGTGATGCGTCAGGGGTGCACCCATCAACGGTTGATTATGGGTCGCGGGGGAGGTACGGCGGCGGGCAGGCGACCCGGCTCCAAGGCGGGGGGGAGGTGGGGCCGGATCTGTTCGCCCAAGGCAGCCGGATCAGGAATTTCCACGCGTTGGAAGGGAAGGGGAGACAAGGAAAGTGCCGCGGAGGTACTCAGTAGGAAGGCGTGATGGGTGTCGGTGGTGGGATCGTCGAGACTAGCCCGTTCCGACTGATAGCGTGCTAGCGGGGGCAAAGGGGGCGGCACCGCGGGGTCGGGGGCGCGGGTGGTGATCCCTGGCTGCACAGGTAATGTGGTACGTGGAGGCTGGGCGGCCGTTAGCAAAGTGTAGGGCGAGAACCGTTCCAGGCGGGGCAATGGCCGTAGACCGGTTGTGGCTGGACGAATGACCGGCGCGGCGGGTTTCCAGGAAGTTGTCGGTGGCTCCCATTGACCCAGGGCGAGAGCTGCTGGTGTCGCGGGGGACAAGACCGCTAGGCTCGGTAGTGGCGGAAGGACCGGGGTATCGGGAGCCAAAATGCGATTGAGCTGCGGCTGGATGTCGGCTGGGTCGTGTGGAGCAGTCGAGGCAGCCGCAGGGGTCGACGGAGCGACCCCTGGCTCGTCGGGTGACAATCCCGTATCAGTGGCGACAAGAGCCGGCGAAGCGATTGACTGTTCCGAAGCCGAGGAAGGGGGGGACGAAGCCGTACACGATACCGTCAACGCTGCAGCAAGCAGCGTACCCAGCCACAAACCAGGGCGAGACTTCCCCGGCAGCGCTACCCAATATACCATCTTCTGCGTTGGCATCTCGTTCTCCAGTTCTAATTCCGAGTACTCAATCGCCTCATCTACTTGCGGGTACGGGTTTGGAGCGGGCCTGGGTTGGTGGCGTTTTCCGCGGTCCACCCCGGTGATAGCTACACCCAGAGGCTGTTCGGCAGACAACATATGGTGCTCCGAGCTTCACGTGTACCATGGGCTGCCTGTGCAAAAGCAAGTGAGGGAAACAGAGGGACATTTTGGGCGGACCGACCAGTGTTCGCAAGCCCCCCGACTGCCGCTTGTCCGGATGGCTCCGGCTAGGGAGAGGGCACCTCGAGGACCAGGCGAACGGAAGAACCTACCTTGGGCAGGACATCGGGGTTCACGTCGAGCTTGAGGAATTTTTCTTCCTTCATCGTCCAGGTGGTTTGCAAGACCACCTCGTCGGTGACGGGGAACAGACAGATGAGGGAACCGGTCAGATCAGCACCGTACACTTTGTCTTCGGGTTTGCTCGGGTCGCGGGGACTGAGGACCGAGCCGGTGAACAGGAAGGTCATCTTAGGAGGGGCTTTTTTGGTTTTGGGGTCCCAGAGGACCTTTTCCAAGGGCAGGCGTTTGAATTCACCGGCGGCGTCGGGCACTTCCAGATAGACGTGCACGACGGGCCCCTCAGCCTTGGTCCCCTCCCCCTTGGCGGGCTTGCCCGGTTTAAGGCCTAATTGCTCGAGGGCCTTGTGCACCTCCGAAGGCATGACCTCGACACTGACGACGATTTCGTGGGCTTTTTTGCCTTTGGGATGGGGCCAGCCGGCGATCAGTTCGATGGGGTAGACTTTGTCGAGGTGAGGTAGTTGCCGAGGGGCCACCTTGGCGTCGATGATCACCTGGCGGCGAGCCGGATCGACCTTCAGTCCGGCACTCGGTTTGTCCTGGGCCATAACCGTCGGCACACTCAACACCAGCAAGGTGACAACCAACCAGCGTTTCATGGTCCGTCTTCCTTTCATGGCTTTGATGGTGGAGTCATACATAGGGTTATGTAAGGATCGATAGGGGCGATTTTCAGGCGGTTGTAGCAATCCAAGCGGGTGCTTTGTTTTCAGCGGTTGCCGATGCAGACCACGGCGGTAGGTTTGCCAAGGAACGGGCCATCCAGGTTACACGTGGCCAGGATTAACAGGCCGTTGTGGACGGTGATTCCACCGTAGACCATGCCCGGGTTGCCGATTTGTTGGGCCAGTGGCAATGTCCAGAGAGGTTGGCCCGTTTTCAGGTCCAGGGCGTGGACCACGGCGTTGAGATCAGCGACGTAGACAGTGCCAGCGGCAATGGCCGGCGGGGCGAAAAACGGAGCCTTGGCATCGTACAGCCAGGCTCGTTCCCCGTCGTTCAGGCGAAAAGCCCGGACTTTGCCGTCAGTGGCGGTGGTGACCGCCAGACTGTCAGCGACGGCGACACAAGCCAGCAGCCCCCCACTGGCAATCTCTTTACGCCAGCGTACCTGGCCGGTTTTTGCTTCCAAGGCGGTGAGTTCTCCCCGGGCTTGACGCAGCTCTTTGTAGTAGTAACCGATCGAGCTGCCAGGAACCAGGATCAGGTCGCCGGCAACGGTGGCACCGCCCCAAGGGTTGTAGGTCAGTTTGGCTTGCCAGACCAGTTCGCCGCTGTCGGCTTTGAGGGCATACAGGCCGCGGCTGCCTACCTTCTCCTTATCCAGATAGGCCGAGGGCACCAGGAGTAACGGACCGCTGCAATTGAGGGGTGCATCGACGTGCCAATGGTTTTCTCCCTTCTGCCACAGCTTTTTCGGGGCGAATTTGAGCAATTGGCTGTCGTCCGGTGGAAGGGCGAAATCCGGGTCCTTCTTTTTGTCCTGTTCGTAGCGTTCCTGCAACTCTTTCCAGCGTTGTTGCTGACGCTGGCGGACGGTGGGCAAGTCGTGCTCCCGACCGTCGAGCAGGGCGGTATCCCACTGGACCGCCAGGACCCCCGCATTGCCTGCCCCGATGTAGGCCCGCCGGCCCAGGACCAGTGGTGCCCCTTCCAGATGGATCAGGTCGCCCGGCAAGGGGAGCTGCCAGAGGGGCAGACCGGTCCGTGCCTCCAGGCAGTGGAAGACGCCTCCGGCGTCCTGGTGCATGCCATCCCCAAACAGCAGGTAGTCACCGGCCAGGGCGGGTGAGCTGACCGAGGGCAGCTTCAAGTAAGGAGCCGATTTGCTCCAGCGCGGCGGAGGGGGTTGCGGCCCCCCCTGCAACGGTAGCACCGCAATGGCCGGACGGTTGAACGCCCCGATGCCCGCTACGTAAATAGCGTCGCCCAATGGGACGGGCGCGGCCACAAAGTGATCCTGCGATTTGAGCACCCAGCGGATCACCGGTTGACGCGGTCCTGGTTGATTGTCGGTATTGCCAGTACGCTGGGGGTTACCCCGGTAGGTTCCCCAGGGGGGTGGCACGGGGGGCGTCTCCGCCGGTTGCGACTGCAGCCTCGCTGCAGCAACCGACCAGAACAGACCCACGGAAAACAGGGCCGCTACCATCAGCCGAGCAGCCGACCGCAACCGGCAAAGCATGTTGTTGGGCATGGTTGTAGGCGTTTTGGGGTTCAGCGAATTTGTCAAAGCGACGGAGTAAGAACTTCAGCTCAGTTCCAGCGGATCACCTGCAATGGGGATCCGGCAACCTGGATGTTTGCCGTGGCCAGAGTACCTGCTGGGCCGACCGCTTCAATTTTGTAAGTTCCGGGTGGGAGCAGGAAGCGGGGAAGCAGACCGCATTGTCCACCCCGGCCATGGCCGCCGAGGATGGGCGCAGTCGCGACCGGCTGGCCGTTACCATTGCGAATGACCACACGCACGCCGTTGAGGGCCGGCGTTCCGTTGAGCGACACCTGCACCGCGGTTCGCCCCTCCGGTGGGAGCAAGGCACCGAACAGGACGCACGACTCCTGACCTTCATTGTGCAGGACCAGATCCAGCCGGCCATCGCCGTTAAGATCCACGAACGTGGCGGCCTGCGAATTGAAGACCCGTTGGTGCAGGCCACTGTACTGCGTTTTATCGGTGAACACTCCGTGGCCGCTGTTTTCCAGATAGCGGTTGGGACCTCGCAGGCAACAGAGCAACAGATCGGGCTTGCCATCGTTGTTGAGATCACCGGCGGCAGCGGCGACCAGTCCAGGCACGGGCCGGGCCAGGTCCCCCGCGGCTGCGGTTACGTCCGTGAAGCGGGCATTACCATCGTTGCGGAACAAGCGGCAGACACCATCGCGCTGCGGCACCAGCACGTCCAGGTGGCCGTCACCGTCGTAATCGACAAGCACCGGTCCCACTTTGCCGGTCTGGAAGGTCAGGCCGCTGTCGGGCTTAGGAACAAAACGGCCGTTGAGATTGAGCAGCAGCAACCCTTGTCCGGCCGCATACAGGACGTCGGGGCGTCCATCGGCATTGAAATCGGCCACGGCCAGGGCATCGCCACGCCCTTGGTTGGCAGGATGATCGGCGACTAACCCCCAATCGGCAGAGACGTCCTGGAACCAAGGATCGCCACCCGGTTCCGGCGTTCCCGCGGCAAAGTAGAAGGCGTAGTCGCCCTCGCCGTTGCAAATTTTCATCAGCAGCGTATTCTTGCCGGCTTTCAGGTTCAGAACCGCCTGATTCTGATCAGGGGCACAGGCCCGACCGACGTTTTCGCTGAGAATTTTCTCGCCGTTGAGCCATACGGTCAGCGTGTCGTCGCTACCCAGTGACACGGGCAGTCGCATGGGAGCCGCCGCTTCGATTTCCCGGTACAGATAGGTGGCACAGTTATTGCCGAATTCGACCAGGCTGTTGATGGCACCGTCGGTATAGTTTTTCCGGGTCCATTTGATGGGCATGTCGCGTTTGCCTTTGTAGACCTTGTTGGGGTCGAACGGTTCGGTTTCCGGGGCAAAGCGTGTGTCGAAGTTGCTCATGCCGCCGGGATGACGGAACGGACCGACGGCATACCATTCACCGAGCTTAGGAGGCGTAGAGCGGGCCAAGGCATCGGCTGGCCGGTTGTTGCGGTACAGTCGCAGGCCGTGGTAGCCGTAGGCGACGAGCAGATCCGGCTTGCCATCGGCATCGAAGTCGCCCCAGGCGGCGGCGGTGGCGGGCCGGTGCATGGCCGTGGCGGGCAGCAGACGGGTGTCGTCCCGGAATTGTCGTCCGGCCAGGTTGGTGAACAGCCGCGGACCGTTGGCTGTGGCCAGGAGCAGATCGGGCAGGCCGTCGCCGTTGTAGTCGGCCCAAACGGCCGCGCGGGCACCGCCCGTAAGGCCCGGCAGGGAGACTTCGACAAAGCCATCCCCCTCGTTCTGCAACAGCACGACCTTGCCTGCTGCGCACAGACACAGGTCCGGCTTGCCATCGTTGGTGAAATCGATGGCCGACACGGCCTGGGCTTCGTTATCCGTCCGCGGCAGACTGGCGTATTTTTCGAAGGCCGGATAACCCTCCAGGCGGCGGATCTCGTCACCGCCCCAGCCGACGAAATCCCGCTTGGGGTTATAGTCGAGTAGTTTCAGACTGGCGCGCATCCGTTGGATGCGGGCCGTCTTTTTATGCAAAGCTTCCTTGTCACCATCGACCATGCAAGGCACGATGACTTCCTTGCCGGCCAGGATTTCATCCAGAATAGCCGGCAGTTTTTCCACCTTCCCCGCATAGGAACGCAACAGGTAGGGTTCGCCATGGGACATGCCCCACCAGTCGCCTTGGGGATAGGCCTGGTACCATGAGACACCGAAATAGGTTTCGCTGGCGCCGCCGTTGTGGAAAAAGACAGCTTCCTTGCCGACCTCGGCCCAGTTCATGATTTCCTGCCATTCGCCCGGACGTAGCCCCCCCCGCCCTATGTTGTGCTTGATCGGATCCTGGGGGTGCACCCCCTTGATGTCCCGCAGCTTCTTGTAGATGATCAGATTTTTGTCGCGATCCACCTTGGTCACCTGCATGTGCACGATGTTGGTGGATTGCCGGACAATGTCACCCAGGGTGATCGGTGCCTCGACATACGCTTCGGCCCACGGCAGCACCGCGGCCAGAACACCGGCGGCCAATAAGACAGGCACGGCCAGGCGAGGAGTTGTCGTTAGCCCAGACATAGTTCCTCCACTGAAATCCCTCTGCACAGCGTCCGGGAAAGGCAGCGTCGGTGGGGGGTGTGGGGTAGCCGGGGGGAGACTCGGCGGACCGGGGAGTTCCAGCATGGCAGCGGCTGTCCGCGGCAACGGTCGATCGTCTATGGTTTAGGCAGCTTGCCCAGCCGCTCACGGGCGGCGGCAGCCCATGGACTGTCCTTGGGCGCTTCCTGCAGCACGCGTTCCAGTACTTTGGACGCCTCGGCCGGTTTTTTCAGTTCCGTCAGGGCACGGGCCTGCTCCAGCAAGGCGGGGAACTTCAACTCGGGCAGGTCGAAGGCGTAGGCCACCATCTGGAATTGCTCCAGAGCTTCGTTCCAGCGGCCTTGTCGAGCGCGGATCTCCCCGATCTGCAGGCGGGCCTTACCCGCCCGGTCATCCTGCACCTGCTGGGCCACTTGCTGATAATGCCCAACCGCTTCGTCCAGCCGGTTGAGCTGTTGCAACGACCAGGCCAGGCCATAGCGGGCATCGACGGCCCAACGACCATTGGGGCCGTAACGTTGCAGGCACAGGTCGAACACTTGCCGGGCAGGCTCCCATTGCTTGAGCTGGCTATAGGCGTGCCCCAGGCGTAACACGGCCCGGTCGCTGACGCCGGCCACCTGATGCAACGGTGGTTGATCCCGGAAGGGCGCCAGCCGCTTGATCGCCTCATCGGCTTTGCCTAAAGCCAGCAGGGCCTCGCCCGCCCGGTAGAGTGCCACTGGCCGGTAAGGCGATTTTTCGTTGGCCGCTACGGCCTCCCACTGACCCAAAGCGGCCGCATAGTCCCGTTTGTCAAACAGGACGGCGCCCAGACGCAGACGCAGCCGCTCGATAGTTTCCGGGGGCACGGACCGATCAGTCGGTTCGGCCTCCAGAGCAGCTCGCAGCAGACGGATGGCTTCGTCCAGCTTGCCAGCTTCGGCCAGCAGTTCCGCCCACTCCAAACGTGCCTCGACCGTCAGGGACAGCGACGCAAACTCAGCAACTAACCGGGCATAAACTGGCCCCGGATCTTCCCCTGTCAGGCGACGCACCCAGGCAGCGTCGTACAGGAGCCGAGCTCGGGCCGGATGCTGAGCTAATGCCCCACGCAGTTGTTCCGCTTTGTTCTCCAGCTCGCGCCCCAACTGGCTCAGCTCGGCCTGGACGGCTTTGATCTGGTTGTCCAGGGTGTTGGCTTGATCAGGGGGGAGATTCGGCTGCACCCGCTTATTGCGCAGTTCATCCAGGGCACGACGCTTTTGCTGCACGGCACAGGCCAGAGCTTTGGAGAGGGCATCGGCCCCCAGTGGTGTCTGACCGGCTACCTGAACGGCCTGCTCGAACGCGGTGCGTGCTTCGGCCAGGCGACCGGCCTCCTCCCAGGCTATGCCGTGATGATAACGCAACAGCGCGATCCATTCCTTGCGGGTTGGATCGTTCTGCAGGGTCCCTTCAAACTTGTCGCGGGCCTGGCGGAGCAGATCGGCTGCCTGGGCCGCCTGGTTCTGTTCACGCAGCAACGTGGCTAGGTAAACATACGCCAGGGGGGCGACCGGCGAGCGCTGCCAAGGGTCGTTCTGGAATTGCCGCAGTGTGTTGATCGCCCCCGCTTTGTCCCCCTGCAGGGCTAAGACCTTGGCCCGCTCCAACTGGGCAGCACCGGCCTGGGGCGCCTGGGCAAACTCGCGTAGCAACCGTTCGAGCGCCCCGCGTCCTTTGCCTAAAAGTTCGTTACGCTCGTTGCCCGCTGGTAGTCCAGCGGCCAGACGTTTGCAGCAGATGCCCAGCTTCAGCAGAGCGTCGGCGGTCTGTTCTGCTTTGGGTACGGCGGCCAGGTAGGCGTCCAACTGGGCCATGGCCTGACCGAGCTTTTCGCGGAGCATGTTGTCGGCCAGGGCGTCGTCGGCCTTTTCCGGTGCCGTCCGCAACAGGCAATCGGCCAACAGGTAAGAGACCACGGCCAGCTCTCCGCTTCGGGACGGCGCTGGTATTGCTTCCAGCACGGGGATCGCCTCCTCGTATTGCCGGAGTGCCACGCGACACAACGCCAGACCCAAGCGGGCCCGCTGTACCTGATCAAACTCCGGATACTTGCTGACCACCTCCTGATATCTACGGGCAGCTTCCTGCCAGTGCGTGGCCGCCTCCGGATGGTTCTGCTGCCTGAGTTGTTCGGCCCGGCGATAAGCATTTTCTGCACTGCGAAACAGCACCCAGGGGAGTAGTGGACTTTGCGGATGCTGCTGCACGAAGGCCGCGATGCGTGCTTCCGAGGCCGCCAGGTCGCCGGCCAGATGATAGGCGGTGGCGGACCGCTCCAGGGCCTCCTGGAGCTTGTGGGGCGGCAATATCTTGTCCTGGACCAGTTGATCGTACAGGCCAGCGGCCTCCCGTGCTTGCTGCGCATACAGCAGAGCGTCGGCCAGTTCCAGCATCATCTGGGCCCGCAGACCACGCTGTGCCGCATCAGCAGGGTTGGTCCGTTGCACGGCCTCACGCAAGGCGGAGACTGCGGCTTGCAAACGGGCATTGCGTTCGTTGACATTACCTGGATCTATCGCGAGAGCCTGGCCCAAGCGGGCTTTACCAATCCAGAAGTGAGCCTGGACGCCCAGTTGCGGATGCCCCGTCAGCGGTTGCAAGGTGCGGACTGCTTCGTCCCATTGTTTGAGTTGCACCTGGCAGAAGCCGATACGGAGCAAGGCATCCTCCCGCAGGGGAGAGTGGTTAAATTCCTTGGTGAAGCCTTGTAAGCGAGTCAGCGCTTCGGCAAAGCGTCCCGCCTCGTAGTGCAGACAGGCAGCGTAGAAAGCAGCTCCGGCAACGTAGTCTGGGGGCGGCAACTGAACCAGTGCTTCCAGGCGGGCTTTTTCCCAGGGCTGCCCCCGCCAGCGGTCGGGCTGTTTGAGCTGTTCGGCCGCCTCGGCTTTACGTCGCTCGTACTCTTGCAGAACAGCTTGGAAGGCGGCAGCGGCCTCCGCCTGCTCGCCATCGTGAAGATGAATGCGACCCCGCAGATAGCGGGCGTGCAGACCGAAGGGCTGGTCGAACGGAGCCAGGCCATCCAGCGAGCGAGCTGCGGCGGCCAGGTCCCCCAATTGATAACAAGCGGCTCCGTGGTAGTACAAGGCTAACGGTCGCCATGGGGCTGTCGCTGGGGCCGTCTTGAGTAATGGTTCCACGACTTTGCGGGCTTCTTGGGCTCGGCCCAGCAGAAGTTCCATCTCTGCCTGGTCGCAGGTGGCGCGGGCCGCCCACTCGGGAGCCGGTGGCTGCTTGCGGCTCAAGGCCTCGGCAGCCTGGCCAAACAAACGGGCCGCCTCTGTAAAGTGCGGAGCCGCCTGTTGCTGACGTTGCCCCAACTCTGCGGGCTGACGTAGTCCCGGAAGCAGCTCCTTATGGCCCCAACCCCGCCGGGCGACGGCCGCGTAGTAGAGCGCCTGGGCCCGCTCGGCAAAGTTCGCATCCTGCGCCGCTGCCTGTAACGCTTCCCACGCCTTGGCGTAATCGGGCTCGGCCAAATCCAGTAGGGCCAGACCCAAACCCAAGCGAGCGGCGGACGCCTCCTTGTGACCACCATATTTCTGCAAAAACTCCCGGAAGCGATCCGCCGCAAACGCCGCATTCCCCTCCGCATACGCCTTACGGGCCACCTGGAGCAACTGCTCCGCCGGGCCGTCACCCGGGTTCTGGGCGTACCCCCACAGGCTAGTGATCAGCACACCCGCGCTACCAAGCAGGCCAATGACCCATCCCCCACCGCGACCTAAACAAGTCCTGGGCATCGCTGGTCCCACCTGAGGCACGACTTCTGGAATGCATGCCCGGGCACGCGTTCCGTTTACCAGATCCACCCTGTTGTTTCAATTAGACTACATTATTTACGGCCAATGCAACCCGACAGTTACTATTGGACTAAGACCCAGTACCAGAGGCAGACCTTATCACGCTTCGTCAACTGCCTCCCGTTCATTTGCGGCCATAAAAAACTTGGCACACGATGACGGTCGAAGAGTCAAACTTCCTTACCTGACACCCTTCGACACCAGCAGGGCAGGTCACCACGAGGCATGATACCACTAGATCACTTGCAAAACTTTCCAGGGTAACGTTTCATTGTCGGCAATACCCTGTGCAGTCGTCAACTCCTCCTTATGCAGGTGCTGATCCGCGAAGGGGCGTCAACAGAAATCAGATTAGCAATCCCTAACCAGACGAGGGCCGGAACGATCTTTGGTTCGGAAAGTATCCTTCGATGGCCACCGGTTGAAACAAAGGCGATGGTCCGGAACAACGACGCAATACTACCCGAGTGGGCACCCCTTGTCACGAGTAGGGCAATCGCACGATGATCAACGCTGGTACTGCCCGGGGCGGACGTGTGCTGCGTCGGGCCAGGTACGCTTTGATCTCGGCGGAGTGGAGGGGCTGGACGCGTGCGGCCGGTGGTCCCCAGGCTGTGACCAGGGCCGATTTGTCGATTCTTCCTTTGTTCAGCAGGCTCTGGATGATTGTGTCGACCGTGTCCGCGCTCAGCGGCCGCTGGGGAACCTCCGCGGCTGCTTTTTCCGGACGTTCTGGCCGTGGTTTGGTTCCCAATTGCGGATCGACGCCTAATACCTCCCGGAGTTCCCGTTCGTCCGTCGGGGACAACGGCATCAGATGCACCATGTCAAACAGGCGGGGAGAGATGCGAGCATCCTCGGCCTGTAACAACAGGAACAGGCGGGTAAGTTCTTCGGCCGTCAGACCATCGCAGTACAATAGCACAGCGGTCAGCGGTTGGTTCTTTTTGAGCCGGTCGGCCGTTGTGGCATCCACAAATAAATGCAGGCCCGCCTGAGCAGCCGTCTTTTGCAACCACTGGATGCCCCGGTGCAGATCACGCGTAAAGACATCGATCCGGACAGCCGGCTCCCGCTGCAGTTGGCGCAGGAAAGTTCCGGCCACTTCGTCCCGGTCGAAATCGGCCAGAGGACGCAGGAAAGGTGGTTGCACCTCGGCCAGGCTGATCCGGACGGGCGGTGGCAGCGGAGCGGTGAACAAATCCCAGTTCGCTTCGCGGGGCGGTGGAGCCACTGCCAGATCAGAAACGCCAGGGCCTGGTGCCCGCGGCTGCGTTGGCGCCGTGTCGTTACCGCTACCGGGGGTGATAGCGGGGGCAGAAGGGTGGGTGGAGCCGCCAGGAGCCGGGGCGGGAGAAATCGGACCTGCCGGAGTGGGGTTTTCGATTGCCGCTACGCCATGGATGTTGGCATGTTGTTCCTGAGGCGGCACAGCAGGCGGAGGAGGTCCTAGCAGGCGAAGAGTCAACCCGGCGGCCCCCACGGCCACCAGCAGGCTGAATGCCAATATCAGCGGAGACCGCACCGAACGACGCCGCTGCCGGAAGGAACCCTCGTATGGACCTGCTCCGGCTACTGGGGTCAGGGACGTTACCACCGTGTCATTCGAGTGGTAGCAGCGGACGACCGGAACCACTTCCGCCTCAGGCGGATAGGGCGCGACTTTCTCCTGAAGCAATTGCTGGTAGCGACGCCAGGCCTGGTAATAGTGGCGGGCCACCGGCGATAGCTCCAGCAGCTGGTCAAAGTGCTGCTGTTCCTCCGGCGTCAGTTCGCCATCGAGGGCGGCATGGATCAACTCTAATTGTTTGTCGGACAGGGCCATGGCACGCGTCCGCTTCCCCTCGATGTCAGATCACTTCCCACGGGTCGGAGGCGTCCGGGACGACACCCCGCCGGGTACCGATCGTTGATGGACCCCATTAGTCGTTTCCACCGTTGGTGTCAACAGGCCCAGCAACTGGGCCAGTTCCAGTCGAGCCCGGTGCAGGCGACTGCGTACCGTTCCGATCGGTATGTGCAGCACTCGACTGATTTCCTCGTAGCTCATGTCCTCCAGGTCCTTCAAGCAGATAATAATCCGATGATCCTCCGACAACCCCTGCATGGCGTGCCGCAGATGTTCTAAATCTTCCTGGGTTTCCAAGCCAGTTGCCGGGTGCGGTGCATGAGCCGGCGGCTCATAACCGCGTTGCTGCTCATCTCCTTCGTAGAGCGGCTTTTCCCGGCCGCTGCTGCGACGCCGCTGATGGCTGATAGCCAGATTGACCGCGATCCGGTACAACCAGGTAAAAAACTCCGACTCCCCTTTGAAGTTCCCCAGGGAACGCCAGGCATTCAGGAATGTATTCTGGACAATGTCCTCCGCATCATCCCGGTGCCGCAACAGCCGGTAGATCGTCTGGTGAATCCGTCGGTAGTAGCGGCGATACAGTTCAGCGAACGCAACGGCGTTTCCCCGTTGGGCCTGTTCAATCAAGCGGCGGTCATCCCATTGGCTCAGGCCATTCACGTGCAGCTACCCGTTCGACGTTGCCACCAGTCCTAAAGTTCCCATCGCATTAAAACTAAGTTTGGCCCTTTACCCTAGTTCTCACGATTCTTTCAGACGCCCCAGCAAACCAGGGGCCAGAGGAGGCACAGCCACAGGGGGAACTCACTTCAAGTTTACCATACCGTGCCCGATTCCTCCAGCGTCCCGCTGGAAATCCCCATCAGTGGTGTCTGCCAACCGATGAGATGACGATCGCTAAGTGGTCTGTGTGTTGGCGACACCCCGCGGTAGGCAGGATCTCGCCGTTGCACTTACCGTTGGTCGTTTACTTAACCCATGGGGGGTGGGGCCAATAGCAACCATTTTGCAGGAAAGCTGCCTTGCGGCGTTTTTATTCTGAACAGGTGCTACCAAAGGTCCAGGTCTGATATTGTGAAATCAAGTTCAGACATAATGGTTGCAGGGCGACGGGGAGATGTCCCTATACTTTCTTACAAGGAGGCAGTATCTTGCGCTAGCTGAGACGCGGCCCTGTAACAGGCTGGTACAGGGGCATAGACTTTTTTGGTTATTACTGGAGAAGCCAACCGCTTGGTTGAGCAAGGGAAGAGGCAGCCTGCTCACGTCGGCGGACAGTCCGCGAGGATGCGGAAAAGGGGCCATCCATGGCGGAGACATTGGATCTGGTCGTCCGGGGAGCACGCGAACACAATCTGCAAAATGTGGACCTGACCCTGCCAAGGGAACGCCTGATTGTCTTCACAGGCGTCAGCGGTTCCGGCAAATCCTCCCTGGCATTCGACACCTTGTATGCCGAAGGACAACGCCGCTATCTGGAAAGTCTGTCCAGTTACGCCCGCCAATTCCTGGATCAACTGCCCAAGCCCGACGTGGACTACATTGGGGGTCTAGCACCGTCGATCAGCATCCAGCAGAAAACGGCGGGGCGCAATCCCCGGTCCACGGTAGGGACCATCACGGAGATCGCCGACTATCTACGCGTGTTGTTTGCCCGACTAGGTCAGGGGCACTGCACCACCTGTGGCCGGCCGATCACGGCTCAATCACGCGAGCAGATCATCGGTCAGATTCTGGCCTTGCCCGTGGACAGCCGTGTGCAGATCCTGGCCCCCCTGGTTCGCAATCAGAAGGGGGAATTCAAGGATTTGTGTGCCGAGATGGTCAAACGGGGCTACACCCGCGGTCGGATCAACGGACAATGGGTGCGTCTGGACGAACCATTACGCCTGGACCGCCGCCTCAAACACACTGTCGAGGTCGTTGTCGATCGTCTCCACCTGCGGCCGGGGGGGGCCAACGACGGAGCCCTACGGGTACGCGTCGCCGAGGCCGTCGAGCAGGCCTTGGCCCTGGGTAAGGGGAACCTCATCGTTCACGTCGAGAGGGGAAGTGGCGAGACAGCACGATTAGCAACAGCAGACTCGATCCGCCCCTCTACCGCCGGCAGTGGCGAACCGGCTGCTGGCGAAGATCTGCTGCTCTCGGCCCACTACGCCTGCATCCATTGTCAAATCAGTTATGAACCGCCCACCCCGCAACTGTTCAGCTTCAATAGTCCCCAAGGGATGTGTCCTGGTTGCGATGGTTTGGGCACCTCCTACACCTTTGACCCGGACCTGCTGATCCCGGACCCCTCGTTGAGCGTTGACGAAGGAGCCATCCCCCTGATCGGCCCGGTCCGCAGCATGGGGCGGTGGCGACGCCACATCTATGAGGGGGTGGCCCGCAGTTTAAAAATCGACCTGAAAAAGCCGTGGGCCCAATTGTCTGCCCGCGACAAAAAACTGCTCCTGTATGGCAGCGGTCAGCAGGTGATCACCTGGCAGTGGCGGCAAAGCAACGGTCAGAAGTACATCCATCAGGGTTACTGGGAGGGGATCATCCCGCAGTTGATGGGGCAATTCAAAAAGACGGTAGCCGGGCCGCGGCGGCGTCAGATGGAAAAATACATGCGTATCGGGCGCTGCCCGGAGTGCAACGGGCATCGGCTCAACGCCCAGGCCCGGGCCGTGCGACTGGGGGGAAAGACCCTGGTCGAACTGGGTGCTATGCCGTTGGCAGAGCTGGCCCATTGGTTCGAGCAGTTCCAAGCCCAGTTAACGGCGGTGCAGCGACTGATCGCCGACGACGCCATCCGCGAAATCCGCAACCGATTGGACTTTCTGGTCCAGGTGGGTCTGCATTATTTGACGCTGGACCGTGCGGCACCGACATTGTCCGGAGGCGAGGCGCAGCGGATTCGCCTGGCGGCCCAGATCGGCAGCGGCCTGGTCGGGGTGCTCTACGTCCTGGACGAGCCGAGCATTGGTCTGCATCCGCGGGACAACGCCCGCCTGCTGGCCAGCCTGCAACGCTTACGCGACATGGGCAATACCGTCATCGTCGTCGAACACGACGAGGACACCATGCGTGCGGCCGATCTGATCGTGGACTTCGGTCCTGGACCGGGCCATCGCGGCGGCCGCATCGTCGCAATGGGACCGCCCCAGCAGCTCCAGCACCACACCGAATCCCTGACCGCTCAATACCTGTCGGGCCGCAAGCAGATTCCCGTCCCGGCCCAGCGTCGCCCCGGTAATGGCTCCACCCTGCGGATTGTCGGCGCCCGCCACAATAACCTCAAAAACATTACTGTCGACATTCCATTAGGCTGCCTGGTGTGTGTAACGGGCGTCAGCGGCTCCGGCAAAAGTTCCTTGATCAATGATGTTTTGCTGCAGGCCCTACGGGCTCGCTTACGGGGCAACCCCGATGACCGTAGCCAAGACGACGAACTCCCCGAGGACTTGGCCGAGGAGGGATCGGCCCCGGTTCGGACGGCCATCGGCGACCACGACCGCCTCGAAGGGGTCGAGCACATCGACAAAGTTATCGCCATCGATCAATCCCCCATCGGGCGGACGCCACGCTCCAATCCGGCCACCTACATCAAATTGTGGGACGAAATCCGTGCCTTGTATGCCTCTCTGCCCGAGGCCAAGGTACGCGGCTACGCTCCGGGCCGCTTCAGTTTCAACAAGCCAGGTGGTCGCTGCGAAGCCTGCGAAGGCAACGGCGCCAAACGCCTCGACATGGACTTTCTGGCCGACGTGTGGGTCACCTGCCCCGTGTGTGAAGGGCGACGATTCAACCGCGAAACGCTGCAGGTCCGGTACCGGGGTAAATCCATCCACGACGTTTTGGAAATGGAGGTGGCCGAGGCACTGGAACACTTCGATCCCATCCCGCGGATCCGGGCCATGCTCCAGACACTGCACGACGTCGGTCTGGATTACCTCAAACTGGGCCAGCCATCACCGACCCTCTCCGGCGGCGAAGCCCAACGGATTAAACTGGCCCGCGAACTGGTACGCCGTCATACCGGACGCACGCTGTACATCCTGGACGAACCCACCACCGGCCTCCACTTCGACGACATCCGCAAACTCCTGGAAGTATTGCACAGTCTGGTTCAGGCCGGTAATACCGTGGTGGTCATCGAGCACCATCTGGACGTGATCAAAACAGCCGACTGGGTCATCGATCTGGGTCCCGAAGGAGGGGCCGAAGGAGGATATGTTGTGGCCACGGGCACCCCCGAACAACTGGCCCGCTGTCCTGCCTCGTACACGGGTCAGGCGTTGGCCCCTCTGCTGGGGCTGCGGCCAGTCGTCCGCGGCGTTTCATCTTCCGGTGCCTCATCACACCCCAAAAAAGGCGGCAACCCCGCGACGCGGTCGGCCCCAGCCCACCCCTCCACCGCTAACACCCCAGCCGTTCGTGCTGACGACCAAACGCACGCACGCCTGACCCACATTGACGTCCGTGGTGCCTGTCAGCACAATCTGAAAAACGTCTCGCTCCGTATCCCCCGTGAGCAGATGACCGTCTTTTGCGGCCCCTCCGGCTCGGGCAAATCCTCCCTGGCCCTCGACACCATCTACGCCGAAGGACAACGCCGCTACATCGAATCGCTCTCCAGCTATGCCCGCCAGTTCCTCGGTACGGTCCACAAACCGAAGGTGGAGCAGATCACAGGACTGTCACCGGCGATTAGTATTGAACAGAAAACGACGAGCAAAAGTCCGCGCTCGACGGTCGGCACCATCACCGAGATTTACGACTATTTGCGGATTCTGTATGCGCGTCTGGGAACGCGCCATTGTCCTCAGTGCGATCAGCCGGTGGGAACCCAGACCACCGATGAGATTGTGGACAAGGTAGCATCTCTGCCGGAGGGAACCAAACTGTACGTACTGGCTCCCCTCGAGCGGCATGGTCAGGAGAAATACGCGACGCTATGGGAGGAAGTCCGCCGCGGCGGTTATACCCGCGTGCGGATCGACGGTGTCACCTACGAACTGGATACGGTGCCCGAGTTGGATCATCGCCGTCGGCATCAGGTGGAGGTAGTGATCGACCGGCTGGTGGTCCGAGCCGGCGGGCGGAGCCGGATCGGCGAGGCGGTGGAACAGGCCCTGGCCCTGGGACGCGGCCGTATGCACCTGGCATTGGTCGATCCGCACCGGCCAGAACCTGCCTGGCGGATTGAACGGTTCTCGCAGCATCTGGCCTGCGAACGCTGCGGCCTGAGCTTTGAACCCCTGCAGCCCAACCATTATTCGTTCAACAGTCCCTTGGGCTGGTGCCCCAGCTGCGAAGGGTTGGGCGTGCAACGGGGCGTCGCGGCCGACCTGCTGGGGATTGTCCCTCACCTGAGCTTGCGGCAGGGAGCTATTCCCGCCTGGCCCCCCTGCCAGCAGCCAGACGACCCCTGGACTCCCTTTGCCGAAGCACTAGCCCGCTTCGTCGGCTTCGACCTGGATACCCCCTGGCGTCAGCTCAGTCCGGACCAGCAACAAGCCATTCTCTATGGCACTGGTCCGGCTTGGATTCCGCTAGGGGAAGCGGTGAATGTACCGGCAGTTCGGCCGCGCAAAGGACGCCCGGGCCGCTCCGCTTCCGCTGGTGCCCCGTCAACCGCCATGCAGCGTTTCCAGTACAAAGGGGTAATTCCCATGCTGGACGAAGCGGCCCGACTGGTCTGGCACTACCGGCAGCAGTTGCAGCCGTTATTGCGGGAGGTACCCTGCATCAGCTGCCAAGGCAGCCGGTTGCGACCGGAGGCCGCGGCCACCCGCTTTGCCGGTCTGACCCTGGGCCAGTTGTGTCACAAGACCATCGGCGAAGTCGAGGCCCTGTTCCGCGACTTGACGCTCAGCCCATCGCAGCAGCACATTGCCGGCGAGGTAATCCGCGAAATCCGCCAGCGGCTCCGCTTCCTGGTGGAGGTGGGGCTGGACTATCTGACCTTGGCCCGGCCCGGACCGACCCTGTCCGGAGGCGAGGCGCAGCGGATTCGCCTGGCGGCCCAGATCGGCAGCGGCCTGACCGGGGTGCTCTACGTCCTGGATGAACCGACCATCGGTTTGCACCCCCGCGACAGCCAGCGGCTCCTCCAGGCCTTGCACCGCTTGCGTCAACTGGGCAACACGCTGATTGTGGTCGAGCACGACCGGGAAGTGATCGGGGCGGCCGATTACGTTGTGGATTTTGGCCCGGGCGCCGGCCGGGAAGGCGGCCAGATTGTCGCGGCGGCCCCCCCCGCTCAGTTGCCCGCTGCACCCCAGTCCCTTACCGGTGCCTATCTGGCCGGACGGCAGCACATCCCCTGGCCGGCCCGCCGTCGCGCCCCCACCACCGACTGGCTGATCCTGCGTGGCATCCGCCGCCACAACCTCCAGGACCTCGATGTGGCCTTACCGCTGGGCCTGTTCGTCGCGATCACGGGCGTCAGCGGCTCAGGTAAATCGACCCTGGTGCACGACGTTGTCCGGCCGGTGCTCGCCTTGTACCTGCAAGGCTTCCGCTCCTTGCCTTCCGATGCGCCCTGCCGGGCGGTTGAAGGGGCCGAACGTCTCGACAAGATCATCTGCGTGGATCAGGATCCCCTCGGGCACTCACCCGCCTCCACACCGGCCACCTATACCGGTGTCTTCGACCACATCCGTGCGTTATTTGCCCGCTTGCCCGAGGCCAAAGTCCGCGGCTACACCCCCGGCCGGTTCAGCCTGCACTTGCCCGGCGGACGGTGCGATGCCTGCGAAGGACTGGGACAAAAACGCATCGAAATGCACTTCCTGCCCGACGTCTGGATCCCGTGCGACACCTGCGGCGGCAAACGGTACAATCCAGAAACCCTTGCGGTTACCTATCAGGGCAAAAGTATCGCCGACGTGCTGGAAATGCCCGTTCGCGAGGCGTTGCAGCTGTTCGCCGATCAACCTAAGATCCGGCACATCCTGCAAGTGCTCGACGACGTGGGCCTGGGCTATCTGGCCCTGGGTCAACCGGCACCCACCCTTTCTGGCGGCGAAGCCCAGCGGGTCAAGCTAGCGGCTGAACTGGCCCGTCCAGCCACTGGACGCACGCTGTACATCCTGGACGAACCCACCACCGGCCTCCACTTCGACGACATCCGCAAACTCCTGGACGTCCTGCACCGGCTGGTCGACGCAGGTAACAGTGTGGTGGTCGTCGAGCATCATCTGGACGTGATCAAAACGGCCGACTGGATCATCGATCTGGGGCCAGAGGCGGGCGAGCGGGGAGGCCGGATCGTCGCTAGCGGACCACCCGAAGAGCTCGTGCGTCAGTATCAGGCGGGTGCCCCAAGCCATACCGGGCGGTTCCTGGCCGCCCTCTGGTCTGAGCAACTCCAGACAGCCGATCAGTCACTTTCGGCCAGGTCCGCCACGCAGGCCCAGACCTCGGCCCACCCCTCTGTACCGCCTGACACAACCTCCGTACCACGCCGGCGTCCGTCCAGGGCTCGTTCTTCGCCTGCCTGCACGGTCTCGGACTCCGTTGTTTGCTCTGTCGACAACGTGTTGAACGCATCCCCGCCGGTCTCGTCCATCGAGCGGCACATGCCCTGGGTGCGAGACTGGTACGCCTGGCACACCGGCCCCAAAGGCTTCCCACCAGGACACAACCGCACCTGGCCCCCTGAACTGCTCCGGCTTCTGCTCCATCACGGCCGCCAACTGTTTCCGGACGCCGCCATCGAATCCCACCAGACTTTCATCATCTACCGCTGCCCGACCACGGGGGCCGAACTGTACCGCCTCCATACCAAAACACCCGAAGCGGTAATCGTCGAATGTTCGCTGCCTGCCACGCTGCTGCAAACACCGGCTTTCCGCCCCTGGAAAGCCTACCTGGTCCGGTCCGCCCGCTCTTCGTCCTCCGCCCTGTTACGCTTCGACCTGACAGCAACCGAACAACTGGAGCAAGCCCACTTGCTCCGTCTGCTCACCCAACTGGCAAACAGACGCACCTCCCAGGCTGCCAGCTAACGGCCGCCTCTGCCACGATTCGCCTCACCTACGGTAAGACGATTATCAACCCGATCAACCACTGGATCAGATGCGCACAATGCAATGAGCAACCAACTCACACCGCTCCATGGATGCCGCCGGGGCACCCGCTTTCCTTTATTAGCGAGCAGAACGGAATCCCTCGCAAAATTCCCTCCGCTAGCAATGGAAATGGGGAGTAACAACTCCCCAACGGGAGGACGCGACGTTTTTCGGCCGGTTACTATCGCTATTTTATCGCTCGACTGCTACAACATTTTAGGAAGAATCCTTCAACGTCACATGCCCCTGCGTGACACGGGCAAAATCCCGCGGGTAGCGGCCCTCTAGCCGCGATGAGGAAACGTATCACAGAGAGGCAAGGGGGCAGGGCCACGGTTATTGGCCCGCAGGATCGGCGTTGTCCATCACCAGGACAAACTCGATGGCCGAGGGAAACAGTACAGCGTCGTGGAACGTTTATCCGGTGGTCACACCGGAAAGCGTGGCGGCCGCTGGCGACGTTATCCGGCATGCACGTAGTTGTGGGGAAGGCGTTTTTCCTCACGGTGGGGGACATCACCGTCACGTCGGTTATCCGCCTGCAAAGCCCGGGGTGCTGTTGAGCACTCAACACTGGCAGCAAGTAGCGGACTACCCCGTCCGGGACATGACCATTACGGTGCAAGCGGGCCTGCCGCTCGCCCGCCTGCAGCAGATCCTGGCCAGCGAAGGCCAGTGGTTGCCCGTCGACGTTCCCCTGGCTGATCAAACCACCCTTGGCGGAGCGTTAGCCGTCAACCTGAGCGGGCCACGTCGCTATGGCTACGGCACCTTACGCGACTATGTCATCGGCATCCGCTTCCTCAGTGATGAGGGGGTGGAAATCCAAGGAGGGGGCCGCGTCGTTAAAAATGTCGCCGGTTACGATTTGATGAAGCTACACATCGGCGCGTTGGGAACACTGGGCCTGATCACCCAAGTGACTCTGAAGGTCCGTCCCCGGCCCGAGGCTTCTGCCGCTGTCGTTTGGGGCTGCTCCGAGCAACGTCTGTCGGAAGTGCTGGACACGGTGCATAGCAGCCGGACGCGTCCCGTAGCGGTAGAGGTCCTCAGCCGGGCTGCCTGGCAGGCTATGGAACTGGCTGTATCGGCCCCATCCGCCCCGTGGTTGCTGCTGGTCGGCTTCGAGGAAAAAGCTAGCACTGTCCGCTGGCAACTAGCCACCCTGCGTGATGAAATCCAACGCCTGCATCAGCAAGGGCCTGGACTGACCGACATAATGGAATTGGCAGAACCCGCAGCGATCTGGACTCGTCTGACCGACTGGCCCGACGTTTCGCCGTGGCCCATTGTCGAGAAGGTGCGGGTCCGCCCCAGTCAGATGGCACAGCGGTTGCTGCAATACGCGGCTAACGGGGACACCGACCGCCAGACGCTGGTACATGCTCACGCTCTAACGGGCATCATCTGGTGGCACCGTGCAGAGGCCGGGACTGACCATCCCGAACCGGACAGCATCCTCTGGCGGGCACCTGCGGAATACAAACGGCAACGTCCCGTATGGGGCCGCGACGAGGCCACCTCAACCTGGAGCTTCATGCAGGAACTGAAACGCGCCCTCGATCCGCATAATGTTTTCAACCCTGGACGGTTATTCGGAAATTTGTAGCCGCCCGCGGCTATCGCGGACATGAAGGCCGCCCGTTTATGCCCCCGGCTACCCCCGCCAATGGAGCACGTCCAGCCATGAGCGTCACCATGTTGTCCGACCAGTCACCGCGGCAGGAATCGACAACCAGCAGCGGAATGCCCCCCCCGGTCCTCTCTGGCGGCGAGCAGCCTCGGGGGGACCACCGCCGCACCTGGCCTTTGCCCCAGGGAGGACCGGCCCTGCGGCCCCGCCTGGATTTTGAACTGGTGCTCGATTGCGTCCATTGTGGTCTGTGCACGGCCAGTTGCCCGACCTACGTCGAGACGGGAAACGAGGCGGACTCGCCCCGCGGTCGCATCTATCTGATGCGGCAGGTGCTGGAAGGTACCCTGCCTCTGGACGCTGACGTCGAACAACACCTGGATTTGTGCCTGAACTGTCGGGCCTGCGAGACGGCCTGCCCCTCGGGGGTGCAATACGGACGGATCCTGGAACCATTCCGGCTGGCCATGGCCCAGCGAGCCCCTGATCGCCAGGTACGCACACTCCGCCGCTGGCAACGTTGGCTGCTGTTCCATGTGTTCCCCTACCGCTGGCGTAATCGTCTGCTGCTGGCTCCCGCCCGCCTCCTGCAATGGACCGGACTGGAGAGGGTGCTCGACCAACTGGGTCTGACCCGTCTGCTGCCGACCACGGTGCAAATCATGCGGGAGATGCTCCCGCCGCTTCAGCCGCACTACGGACGCCTGCCTGAGGTGCTGGAAGCCCACGGACCGCGTCGGGCTCGCGTGGCCTTGTTCCTAGGCTGCGTCGCCGACGCGTTGTATCCGCAAACCAACTACGCTACCGCCCGCCTGCTGCAAGCCAATGGCTGCGAGGTCTGGATCCCTCCGCAGCAAGCCTGCTGCGGGGCCTTGCATTATCACGCTGCCCAGGAGGGGCCCGCCCAATACTTCGCGCGTCTCAATTGCCAGGCCTTTGCCGCCGACCAGCCCCAGCGGTTCGCTGCGGTCGATGCCATCATTACCAACGCTGCCGGTTGCGGAGCCCAATTGAAAGACTATGCCCATCTGCTGCACGACACCCCTTGGGCCGAAGCCGCGGCACGCTTCCAAAGCAAGGTCCGTGATGTCCACGAGTTTCTGCATGAACTGGGTTTGCAACCACCTCCTCGCTATCCTCTGCCCCTGCGGGCCACCTATCACGACGCCTGTCATCTACGGCACGCCCAACAGATTGCCCAGGCCCCTCGCACCCTGCTCGCCCAAATCCCCGAATTGGAACTCGTACCACTGCCTGAAAGCGAACTGTGCTGTGGAGCGGCAGGCAGCTACAACCTGACGCAACCGGACATGGCCACCCGCCTGGGACACCGCAAAGCCCAGCATATTCTCAGTACCGGTGCCCAGGCCCTCTTCACGGGGAACGTCGGCTGCCTGATGCAAATCACCCGTCACCTGCGGCGTCTGCAGCAAAGCACACCACACCTATGGGTCGCTCACCCCGTCGACGCCCTCTGGACCGCCTACTCCGGCGAATATCCCGACACCTTACCCCTCCAAATGCACTAGCTCACAGCTTGTGAATGCCTTGTTTCAAATATGGTGTCTGGTCACCCGGATCCCCCTCCCCAACAACCCTCCATTTTTCGATCAACCAACCTCCGCAGGGTATGCCTCCTAATTCAATGTATTGTATCTGATCTGATGTCCTATGTAAATATTTTTTCACACACCTATCGGGCAACCCCCTGCCCACGGTCTACCGTAAGCCGCACCATCTTTCGGGATACAGGAGAACAAAGTAGACAGTTTTCGTACCACAATGGCAAACCAAACTTTATGCTGATACGTCGGAAAGATGATGAGGTAGGAGCGGGGTTGCATCTTTCGCCACAGTACCACCCTAACTTTCTCGCTCATTGATCAAGCGGAGGCCCCCTTGCGGATTTAAGGAGACAGATTCATGGAACTGAAACATGGCAAGGCCGGTCGTTTGTGGAACCGACGACGCTTTCTCCAATGGGCCGGCGTCGGTGCTCTGAGCACGCTGGCCGCAAGGCATGCGATAGTTGGTGCCCGACCATTTGAGGATCCACCGCCGGGAGGCGGGGCCCCTGCTCCGAGTTGGCCCGTGTTGGTCGAAAGCAACACTCGTTTTGCCACCGATCTGTACCATCAGTTACTCAAGGACAAGCCTGACGACAACCACTTCCTATCGCCATTCAGCATCTCAACCGCTCTGGCCATGACGGCTGCCGGCGCACGAAACAAAACAGCCGAGGAAATGTACCAGGTTTTGCATCTTCGGCCCGAGCTGCTTGGTGAGTTCAAAATAATTTTGCGCGCTCTGAACGCGGGTGATCCACAAAAGCGTGGCTTCGCCCTGTCGACCGCAAACGCCCTCTGGGCTCAACAAGGCTACCCTTGGCGGCCAGAATACAAGCAATCGGTCCAGCAGAAATTCGACGCCGGCTTGTTCGACGTCGATTTCATGAGCAACCCGGAAGGCTCCCGTACTACCATCAACACTTGGGTAGAACGGCAGACCCATGACAAAATCAAAAACCTGTTGCCCCCCGGGATAATCACTCCTCTGACGCGGCTAGTGCTGACCAATGCTATCTACTTCAAGGGGAACTGGCTAACGCAATTTGACAAAAAACTAACTCAGGAACAGGATTTCACCAAGATTGATGGGAGCACGGTACGGGTACCGCTGATGCATCATTCCGCCTTGCCCTCGTGCAGTTATGCGGAAGGCGAAGATTTCCAGGCCCTGGACATCCCCTATCAGGGCAAGGAACTAAGCATGTTGATTGTGCTGCCCCGGGCCTACAACGAGCTGCCTGCCTTGGAGAAGCGACTGACGCTTGATTATCTTAACAATATCCGTCGAGCTCTGCGGCCGCAAATAAAAGTGGATGTCTATCTCCCCCGTTTCCGGGTCGAGGCGAGTTACTCGCTGAAAGAACCTTTAGGAGCACTGGGGATGAAAGCGGCCTTTTCTCCAGAAACAGCCGACTTTAGCGGCATGCACACAGGTCGGGAAAAGTTATTCATTTCGGCGGTGTTACACAAAGCTTTTGTGGAGGTAAATGAAGAAGGCACGGAAGCGGCCGCGGCCACCGCGGTGGTCATAAAAACTAGAGGTTTACCCCCGCCTTCGCCGGTGTTCCGCGTCGATCGACCTTTCCTGTTCTTTATCCGTGATCGGGGGACGGGCAGTATCTTGTTCATGGGCCGCGTGGTCAATCCAGCCAATAAATAACCGTCACAATTCTGCCCATCCTGATGGTCAGATGGCATCCGGCGTTGCCGGACTGGTTGCCGCTAATGGGCCAGGGATCCGGCCGTCAGGACCGTTTATTGCGGAAAGCACCAAGGGCACTAGTTACCCCGCAGTCGGAATTTGGTCGATGGATCGGTTGTTCTGCCTCCATCATCCCCATTAGCGACAAATCCGGATGTTTTTCTCTGACGGATCGCTCGGGAAAAGTCGAGTCGATTCGGAGTTATCTAGAGGAAAGCAAATATCAACCAAGCAACTAGGGAAGCACGATGTACAGTCGGCTTGCGGTCCTGCGAGCATCCATCCATTGCTAGAACCCCAACCCGGGGCGTGCTGAAGTCTATAGGTATGCAATCCGGGCGTGCTATTATTGGGGTTGGTGGCTCTGGGGAGATCCAAACTTTAGCGGTCGGGGAAGGGATCGTCGGGTCGGATCGGTCGCCCTTCCCAGAGGGGTACACCGTTTTCGATGACTAGAAGTCGACCAGCGCTCCCTCGCATGGGCGGCGCATTATGTTCAGGCAGCCAGCGGGCCAGCTCTTTTTTCACAGCGGCATGGTCAGGGCGTTGGGCCAGATTGTGCCATTCGTGCGGATCGGCCTGTAAATCATATAGTTCCTCGCTACCGTCGGCGTAGCGAATGTACCGCCAGCGTTCGGTGCGGACAGCGTGATTATTGGGGTTGTGGGTGGTCAGAGCGGGCCGTTCCCGAGGTGCTTGGGGATCCTTGAGCCAAGGCAGCAAGCTGATTCCTTCGAGTTGGGGCGGTATTTTCAGGCCGCAGTATTCTGCCAGGGTGGGGTACAGGTCCAGCAGCTCTACCGGGCGGCGGCACTGCTTGCCAGCGGGGATACCGGGCCCAGCTAACATCAGGGGAACACGCGTGGCGCGTTCCCACAAGCTGTTTTTGCCAGTGATTCCTTTTTCGCCCAAATGCCAGCCGTGGTCACTCCACACGACGACAAGCGTACGCTGCTCCAAGCCGCTATCCCGCAGAGCCTGCAGCACCCGGCCGATCTGGGCATCCACGAAGCTGACACTGGCCAGGTAAGCGCGCACCAGGGGTCGCCACTGTCCTTGCTGCACCAGCCATTTCCAGCGGGGTTCCGGCAACTTCCAATGCAAAAAACTCGCAAAGCGAGGCAGATCATCCCGATCGTCCTCCTTGACTACTGGTAGAATCAACTGGTCCTCCGGATAAAGGTCGAACCATTTGCGCGGGGCGTAGCAAGGCAGATGGGGATGCTGGAAGCCTATAGCTACAAACCAGGGTTTGTCGCGGGGTGCATCCCGGAGCCAGGTACAGGCCCAGCTAGCCAGGTCATAATCGAAACACTCTTCGTCCCGTTCGGGAAAAACACCCCAGTCCACCAGGGGATGGGGATCGGGAGTGGTAACGAATTTACTTTTGGGTCGCGGGGCGAAACGGGCCTCCGGCCCCCACACGTCCGCTTCCTGAGATTGTTGTTCCTTGGGGGGATAGCCACTGTGGAATACCTTACCTGTACTGACCGTCAGATAGCCATGCTGGCGGAACCATTGCAAAAGCGTGGGATGATCGCGGAAGCGGCCGTCGCTGCGGAACCATGGCTGCAGGGCATACACACCCGTCGTGCTTGGCCGCAAGCCTGTTAACACACTGGTCCGACTCGGATTGCACAGCGGACTTTGACAATGGGCATTGGTAAAGGTCAAGCCGCGACGGGCCAGGGCGTCCAAGTATGGCGTGCGTACCTGCGGATGCCCCTGTAACGGCCCTACCCAGTCATTCAAATCGTCAAGCACAATCATCAGCACGTTGATCCGCCCCCCAGCCGCGGGGGATGGATCCCTGGCTGCCACCGTCTGCTCCCCAACGACGGTCCACAACCCCATCACTCCAACACACAGCGTTATCAAACGACGCATCTTTTCTCCTCGCATCCCACTGTCTTGGCCAGTACAATGCTTTTCGATTGACGCTATCCAAACTGCATGCCTGGTTGATCTCCATTGTTGGTCAGTGTCTGTAGAGGTTGCAAGGGGGAAAGCCTTATGCCGACGCAGCGGATATGGTGTCTGGCCGGTCTGACGGCACTCACTGCCTGGCTGGCCTGTGCGGTTCCTGGCCCTGCCTGGCAGGGGGGTGCACTTCCCGTTGCTGCAACGCAGCGTCAGACCGATTCGGAGGGGTTTGTCCCCCTGTTCAACGGTCAGAACCTCGAAGGCTGGGTCAACGTTAATTGTCATCCGGACACTTTCTATGTCAAAGACGGCCAGATCATCACTACGGGGCGGCCGACGGGCTTTCTACGCACCCAACGGATGTACGAAAATTTCATCCTGGAAGTGGAGTGGATGCACGTCAACAAAAAGGAGGTGGCCAACTCGGGGATTTTCGTCTGGGCAGATCCGCTGCCGGCAGTGGGAACACCTTACACTCGCGGCATTGAGGTCCAGGTGCTGATCAACTATCCGAAGGTGGATTGGGCGACCAACCACGGGGATGTGTTTGCCATTCATGGGGCAGTGTGTGTGCCCGACCGGCCCCATCCGCGGGGTTACATGCGCTGCTTGCCGAGTGAAGAACGAGTTAAGGGAGCTGGTCAGTGGAATCACTATCGCATTGTCGCCATCGATGGAACGATCAAGTTGCACGTCAACGGCAAGGAAGTCTCCGGGGTGAGCCGTTGTGTTCCTCGCAAGGGGTATCTGGCTCTGGAAAGCGAAGGGGCCCCATGCCACTTCAAAAACCTACGCATTAAGGAATTGCCGGGCGGTCAGGCCAAGCCGGAGGAGACGGCCCAGACATGGCAAGGCCACGTCAGCCTCTTCAACGGCCTGACACTTGACGGCTGGAAAACGCAAGGGGAAGCCTGGAAGGTCAGTAGCGAACGCCTGGTAGCCAGCGGCAACACTCCCCTGACCAGCGTGAAGGAATACGGCCCATGCGAACTCCTGTTTGACTGGCGGTTACCGGCCCGAGCGGAACAAAGTCAGTGGCACGTTACAGCCGGTGGGCAACGTTACACCGTCGCTGTACCTGCCGAGGGCAAACCTGAGCAATGGCGTCGCCACACCTTGCGCACCACCGGCACGGGAGCCATCATCTTCACACCGGTCGCCGGGCTGGAGATCATGAACGTGTTCCTTAGGTCCCTGCAACCGTAAATAAGCAAGCCGCCCGTAGATCACTCCTTCCAAAAGGCCCACGACCTACCAACCCAGAGACTGACGAAGCTGTTCCAATCCTCCATTGAGGGCCTGTGCGGCCGTGGCATAAACGCTGCGGGGATCGTCCAAGCGGCGACCGTTGATCATGTCCACTATCGCGCAACTGTAGCGGTCATAGGCTGGCCGCACCTCCAGACGGTACAAGGGTTGACCTGCCACCCACACCTCCACCACATTCGCAGACAACGCTGGGCGTAATTCCCCTCCGTGACGCTGGAGCCAGGCCGGAGTAGGCGGTACGGCTACCTCAGGAATGTTCAGACCATACACCTCCAGCATCGCTACTCACTCCTCCATACCATCTCCATTCAATGCCACCGCGGACTTTGTTGCTGGCCGCTGTCTGACCACCCAAGGAAAATCCCCTGCTGGGATTCGGTCTTTAGTTACCCAATGCCAGCGTGGTAGTTTCGTGGGATGTCACCAGCATGGTGACGGATAGTTTCCAGGGCTTATCCTCTCATTCGGGCAGGGGTTTATCTTTGGTTTCGGGCAGGAAGGGGAGTACGGCTAGACCAAGCACGAAGATGCTACACATGGTTAGTCCCGCATAACGGAAGGGCCGGTCGGGGTACAGGCCGCCTTCTGCTGTATGGGCGAACACTTCGGTAGTAAGCAGTCCCAGCATCAGCGGTCCACTAGCCGCGATGAAACGTCCAACGTTGTAGCAGAAACTGGTGCCTGTTGCTCGCAGACGGGTGGGGAACAATTCCGGCAGATAAATCGCATAACCGCCAAACAGAGCTAGCAGGCAGAAACCCATCAGCACGTTCATCCACAGGATGTCCAAGCGGGTTTGCATCTGGGTGAAAACCAGGGCGACACTAGCGGCCGCTGCCAAGAAGGCCAGTGTGAACGAAGGACGCCGACCAATCCGGGCAGCGAGCCAGGAAAAGGACGACATCCCCAGAAAGGCTCCCGCATTGATCGCCAACGAGGTCATGCCTGCCCAGATGATCCGCTGTCCTGCGATGTAACGGTCTTTGTCCGCCCCGCTCAGACCCAGCGAGGCTGCTTCCTCAGCAAAGGCGGTATTGGAAATCCGTTGGGTCAGATCGATGGCAAAAAAGCCAATCCCCCACAAGCCGACAACCCCCACAAAAGCCAGCAGCATGCCTAGCAGGGCATGGCGTGTGACCCAACCGCCGCCGAATAGCTCCAGGTAGGATCCCAGTTTTTTGCCCACACCCGACTCTGCCGCGGCTTTGGCCGCCCGCCAGGACTCCGGCTCCTGTAACCGCCGTTGGATGACAATCGCCAACCCCGCGGGCAGGATGCCGATCAGAAACAGGATCCGCCAGGCACTCAGACCATATGGCTTAAGCGGATCCAACTGACCGTTGAGTTCCAGTAGGCCCAAGGCGATAAACAACAAGGCCGCTGTGATGTTACCCACAGCCGACAACGCCTGCATCAACCCCAAGGTATACGGCCGGGCGTGGCTGGGCATGGTCTCGGCCAGTAACGCCACCGCCGCGGCAAAAACCCCTCCCACCCCCAAACCGGTCAGGAATCGGTACACGCAGTAGTCGTATGGACCAAACGACAAGGCACTCAGGCCGGTGAATACCGAGTACAGCAAAATGGTCAGCGTCAGGGTGCGGACACGCCCCAGGCGGTCACCGAACATGCCGAAAACCAGCCCACCGGTGGCCCAGCCGATCAGAAAAATCGAGGTGGCACGTCCCGCCCAGCGTGTGACGGCATCCCGATCCGCTTGCGCCCCACCCAACAAGTCGGTCAGCGACATCATACGGGCCAAATTGAACAACTGCTGATCCATGCAATCGGCCATCCAAGCCAGCACAGCCACGCTGAAGACAAACCACTGATACCCGTTCAAATCCCGCAGACTGGCCCATCCTTTCCGCTCCCCTTGGGGCATGGCAGCGTTACCCGTCGTCATGGCCTTCTCCCCACCGCTCGGCTAACCCCTCATCAGACTCCGTCTGCTCAAAAGCTCACTGTATGTGCAGATCGCTTCTGGGCATGTATTGCCCAACATATCCTTCCAAGCACTAGTGAACCAGGGTTTTATCGTGCCGGATCCGCAAAAACATGCCGCCGCCGGTATGGGTCCTTGCCCCTAAGGCCGATCATCCGGCTTTGGAAATGGTTGGCCCTTTGCCTTAGCGAAGGCACTTCGTTGCGAGCAATGTTTAGTCGGCAGCGTCTGCAGTTATTTATGGAGAAAAATTAGTTCGAAGCAGCCGAATCTGGTGGAGACATGGTTTCAGCAACCCTATCCTCTTGATTCATGGCGCAACAATCCCCTCCGGCGGGATTACCAAGCCACGGTTATTATCACCAGGACGGAACAATACCAGCCTGACTGATAGCGCATATCTAGAAGACACAAAAGGCAGTGAACCCCCGAATGCCTTCTGGGGGTGCAAAGTACGCAGTCTGGTGCCGGCCGTTGCTCCTGGTGCGAACGGTCAACAAATGGTGCGGGCACGACGACGGGATCAGACGATTTCGTTTTCCCAGTCAATGCGCGGGGCGTCCGCCCACAATTCCTCCAGTTTGTAGTAATCGCGTGTATCTGGGTCGAAGACGTGCACGACTACATCGCCATAGTCCTGCACGATCCAGCGACTGGACTCATAGCCTTCGATGCCTAGCCGGCTGTCGCCAACCGCACGCAAGGCGGCATCCGTTTCCTCGACCACGGTGTGCATTTGCCGGCGGCTGAGACCGGTAGAAATGACAAAAAAGTCGTACAGCGGTGTCAGCCCACGCATGTCGAGGACCAGCACATCCTGACCTTTGTTCTCGGCGGCCACCTTGGCAGCGAGACAAGCCCGTTGCAGGGCACTGGGAAGGGAACGAGAAACCGAACGCGGAGCAGGAGCAATCATCACGGCAGTACTCAAGACACCTCCTTCAGGGTCGGGGATGCATTTCCGGAGGTGTCTCTACCGGTGCTACATGCGTTGATGACACTCACCTGTTGTCGCTGGATCGTGGTTACACCTCCGGGGTCCTGACAGACCATGCCCTACCTGATAAGATGAAGGTTTAGACTTCATCTTACTAGTATCTTCCCCGCGCCTTGCCCAGAAGTCAAGCAGGGATTTGCAAAATCCCTCTCCCCTAACCCTCAACAGCCCCCTTCCGTCTCCTTCAGATCCCCCGGTACGCTTTCAATTTTGCTCTAACGATCTCTTCAGAAGATTTTGGATAAAACGGTAAAATAACCTTGTGATACAATCGACAAGCGTCGTTCAACAATCTTCCTTCCCGAATGCATTTTATTGACCGCCCCAAATTGCGGTGTGCTCATCTGAATGGTCGCTACCAAATACCAGATGCATGTACTTTGTGGCCGCGTAGACTGAAACAACGCCGCCGAAATATAGGCAAGTCTCAGCACATTGTCAGTACAAGCTCCACACCCTCATGCCACAAACGCCTTACAACTAACTCCGAACAACTGATCCCAACTTGCAATGATCTGACCTCGCAACAATTCCGTAACCAACTCGGTTTGATAGTCGACTTGACCACCTTGTGGCACACCGTGCGTTATTAGTTGGGACTCACCCAGAAAATCCGACGAGTAGCGGAGCAATGCCGGCCGGATGTCTCGGTCCAACAAGAACACTAGTAACAACAACCCTAACTCGATCAGTCATGGTTGGATTGGTCGATGAAATTCGGGCCAGCACTAACATGACGAGACATCAACGGTCTCCGTAGGACACGGCTAGGCCGGCAAATTCGGCATAGTTGTAGGAAGAGGACTTTTGTAGGAAGACAACGCATGTTGCTACCTTTCCAACCCAGGGGTCTGACGGCTCCGGCGGTCTTTGATAAGTCAATGACGAGAGGTATGCACTTGCAGCAGAGGTTGTTGTCCAGCCTGTAACCTAGTGATGTTGTTTGTGAAAGTTGAGGCACGTATTGCGGAGCGTCAAGCACCGCAGGAGGTAGGCGATGACAATTCCTAAGCTGAGCCGTCAGCACATTAGAGCTCAGCGAGTGCCTATGTTGGATATGTTTCACCCGCTATATATACGCTACTGCAGAAGAGAAGAGGGACTAGAAAATTATCTACCTAATGCTACAAAGGTGGTATCGATAGCGATGATGGATATATCGCTTTTTGCCTAGTCGGAGCATCTTCCTGCCGGTATTTTCTGGATAATTCACACAAATATCAGCTATTTTGCGATGAATCAATTCGATCGGCGATGAGTATACTATAAGGCACAATATCGGCTAAAATCAGAGTAGATTATAAGTGTGGACAAGTCAGAATATACCATCTAGACTATAATTCGTTGATAGGAGTCAAAGCATGCCCATAGTACAAATTTCAGCACGCATTATTCGCTGGCCGGAAGTATGTGCCTGTTGCTGTCGTCCGGCAGATACAACGATTTTAGTAACTGCTACACGTACCAAGGGCAAACGAGTCATTCAAACTGAAAGCAAATCATGGCATGTACCTTACTGTAGTAACTGCCTCGAACATATAAAAGTTGTACAAGAGCTTAAACAGTTTTCAACCGCGGTGGGACACGGCTCGTCTCTCATAGCTTTATGTGGCTTAATTGTTGCAATAATTATTTATACATCGCTTGATGATAACGAAACATCATTGGCAAAAGTGATGACGGGTTTAGTTGTTCTTGCTACGATAGGTCTAATTCTTATGACATATCCATACTTTCAACGAATCTACGAAGAAGAAAAAGCTACTAGGGAGGCTGAAAAGCAAAATTTAGAACAACGGCTTCATATGTACCGTTGTTCAAATTGTGCTACTTTAGATGTGCTAGCAGTCGAATACAACGGTTGGTATGGAACCGTTCATGAATTCTCTTTCGCCAATGAAGAGTTCGCAAAACTGTTCAAAAACATGAATAAAGGCAAATGTTTATGAAATTATATATAATCTAAATAGATATATTGACATCGATAATATGATATTTTAAGCTAGTAGATTACTAAGATATATGAGATATATCATCTGATTTACTTTACTGTACACTGATAATTTATTCGAATACTATTGCTTTGGTAGTTCCGATGCGCATGAACTGCGGTCCGTTTGTTGGTCGCCCATCTTGTCAAACGGTTAATCGATAGCCTAAGCCAATTCAAGGGGATTAGGTTGTCGAATCATGATTTTAGAGTCTTACGGACAGGAGAAGCAGCAAAATGGCTTTGACAATTCGGACCGATGCGTGCGAGTTGGACTTTTTGGCCCTGGGGGCATTGGTGCATCGTTTGGACCCAGGAGTGACCCCTTTCCGCAAGGCACGCTCTGTGGAAATTCACGTTTCCGGGGGCGAATACAACGTTGCGGCCAATCTGGCGGACTGCTTCGGCCTGCGCACGGGCATCTGTACAGCGATGGTTCGCTACCCCATCGGTGACCTGGTTCAAACCCGCGTGCGCGAAATGGGCGTACAGCCGTTTTACAAATACTTCGATCACGACGGTGTGCGTGGCCCCAACATCGCCACGGTCTACAGCGACCGGGGTTTCGGCGTCCGTCCCCCAATCGTCTTCTACAATCGGGCCAACGAAGCTGCTGCCCTGTTACGGCCCGGAGATTTCGACTGGCCGGCCATTTTCCGCAACGGCGTGCGTTGGTTCCATTCCGGTGGTATTTTCGCTTCGTTATCCCCAACCACCGCCGAGTTGATTATTGAAGGAATGCAGGCGGCCAAAGCGGCCGGAGCCATCGTCTCGTTCGATCTGAACTTTCGGGCCAAGCTCTGGAAGGCAGCCGGGGGCGAACAACGCGCCGTCGAAGTGCTTCGCCGCATCGTCACTCATGTCGACTGCCTGGTTGGCAATGAAGAAGACCTGCAAAAGGGCCTGGGAATTCGCGGACCAGAAGTCAGCCGACCGGAAAGTTCCAAACTGGATCCCGCCGTCTTTTTTGAGATGATTGAAAGCACCGTTAAACAGTTCCCCAATATCCAGTTGGTAGCCACCACTCTGCGGGAGGTACACTCCAGTAACCGGCACGATTGGGCTGCAGTGCTGTGGCTTCAGGGGGAGCGTTACGTCAGCCCTACCTGCCATCTGGACGTGCTGGACCGCATCGGTGGCGGCGATGGCTTTGCTGCCGGGTTGTTCTACGGGCTGCTGCAAGGGCGCCCGCCGCAAGAGGCTCTCAACCTGGGCTGGGCCCATGGTGCCCTGCTTACCACCTACCATGGTGACACCACCATGGCCACTCTGGCCGAAGTCGAGGCCTTCGCCCGCGGTGGCTCCGCCCGCGTTCAACGGTGAGAGTTTCTCCTCGCTCTGTCGCTCCTAGGGATCCAGGCTGCACACTCCTCTCCACTTTCTGCCGAACCCCGCGGCACTTCACCCATCTACAAACGGTCTGAAGCACAGATCCGGTCTGCCAAACAACCCCGACATCGCAAAAAGCCATCGCAAGCGAGTCGCCTCTTCAAATATCGTTCAAGTCCGAAGCTTCCAGCAATAACCACGACTCCCCGAACCACCAGAGTTGATACCTGTCATTATCACAAAAGCAGGGGACGACTATTACAGCTAGCTTATGCTATAGAATACATAATATTGGTAGATAGAAATATTTTATCGATCATTATCCAGTAGTACGAGAAAATTGGCCTACGATGCTTGGACAATCCCGTCAGGGCGGTTATTCTAGATGGCACCGTTGATTAAACGATTCCGCGGGGACGTGCCGATGACGCTCGACCAGGCAGCCGTGCAAGCTTTTGCTGGAAGTCCCGACGCATTCTCCCGGGGAAAGCAGCTCGCCGCCGACGCGAACTGGGTCCGTTACGGGGTGATGACCGATCAGCTTGTTTGGGGGGAATGCCAGGGTAGCGGGAGTACCCCTTACGAAGTCAGCTTCCGCCTCAACGACCGCAAATACAAATGCACCTGTCCGAGCCGTCAGCAGCCGTGCAAACATGTCGTTGGTTTGCTGTTGCGGTATGTGCAGCAAGCCTGCGCGATCCACGCGGATCCACCACCGGAATGGGCCCAAAAACGGTTGCAGCAAACAAGCCGAACGTCCAGCAAGAAAACGTCGACCACGGCGTCAACCAGCGACGACAGCTCAACAACGACCCCATCGGATACCGGTAGCGATGGCCCTACCGGGACAAACGACACTAAGACCGGCTCTCCTCCTGCCGGAAAGGCAACTGTTCATCCCGCAGGTTCATCCCAGGGCACACAGACAAATGGAACGGCTCCTTCCGCAGTAGAACAGTCCACCCCTTCGAGCGGCCTGGCAATACGCATCGACAAGCGGCGCATCCAGTTGACAGACGAGGGAATCACCTTGCTGGAACAGTGGCTCAAGGATGCCATGCGTCAAGGACTAGCAGCCTTGTCTCGTCAAAGTGATGATTTCTGGAATCACATAACGACGCGGTTGGTAGACTGCCAATTGAGCGGTCTTGTGGGATACGTTACGACATGTAAGAGTCTCTGTACACTGGAAGATGAGAATTTGTGTCGACTAGCTCTCATGGAACTAGCATTACTTCATCTAGCCACTCGGTCTTACCGGCAGATGCATCGTCTCAGCCCCCAGCAACAATTAGGACTGTGGATTGAGCTGGGACGAAATCTTCGTGAAGAGGAAGTCAGAGCCCTGGGACAGCGATGCGATGGACAATGGCTAGTCGTTGGACATGAAAAATCATATGATGAAGATACCAAATTATTCACATATGATTATTGGCTAACTAATTCCGAAGGACGCATCATTAACTATCGGTATCATGTTTTTGGAAAGGGTACTAAGATCAAAGACATTTCCTTGTTGGTAGGTGATACGTTGACAGCTACCTGGGTGTACTATCCGACACTCTACCCATTGCGGGTAGCGCCCCTGAGTTATGACTTTGTACCTTTCTCGTTTGTTCCCGTTGGTTACAGATACATCAATGATCTCTTAGAGGCCTTTGCCCAGGGGATCGGACAAAACCCTTGGTTAAATCAGTTGCCCGCCATTTGCACTGACATGAACTTTGTGCAATGGAAGGAACTGTGGTGGTTACGAGATTCCCAAGGACAATTGCTCCCTGTCGGATTGTATAACGTTTGTTTCACAAACGAAGATGTTATAAAGCAGATCCAGAATGCTCACACCTTCTTCGGTGTTTGGAGTGACCATTGCTTTGTTCTACATAGCATTTGGGATAAACATGGAAAAATTATGAGCATGAATCCCTATGATATTTTTAAAAATTTGAAATATGATAAGGAAAAAGTTTATCTTATCAGTGGATATCTAAATCAATATCCGTCGCTGCAATCATTAGTTCCTTTGGCCATGCGGGGCACATCAGACGGTTATGGTTTACTTTGTCAAGCAGCCGAGGCGGTACTTAGAGATCGGGGAGGCCATCTTCCACCGCGTGTCGCCCTAGAGGAATTGTCATCCGCTTGTGATTCAAGTTCATGATATATCTTCATAGCGATATGAATTTCATACGTGTAACACAGATGTGTATACGCCACCATTCCAATGTTCTGAACGAATTGGCTATCGACTGTTGACTGGATGGTAATGCCGATGACTTTAACGATGGAAAGGAGACAAGGCGATGAAGCAATTGTTGCGTGAGCATGCCGAACAGGCCTTTGCTCAGGAACTGGCCGCCTTGGCCAAGGCGGATGATCGTCCTCGTCCGCCCAATTGGAAGCTGTCGCCGCAGGCAGTGGTCACTTATCTGCTTGGCGGCAAGCTCAAAGACGGCACGGTGATCACCCCCAAATACATCGGTTCGCGACGCCTTATCGAAACCGCAGTGGCCACCTTGGCCACGGACCGCGCCCTGCTGTTGCTCGGTGTACCTGGCACGGCCAAAAGTTGGGTCTCGGAGCATCTGGCTGCTGCCATCTGCGGCGACTCGACTCTGCTGGTGCAAGGGACCGCCGGTACCCTCGAAGAAACGCTGCGGTACAGCTGGAATTACGCACGTTTGCTGGCAGAGGGACCGAGCGAAAAGGCCCTGGTGCCTAGCCCCATCCTGCGAGCCATGCAGACGGGCAAAATTGCCCGCGTCGAGGAACTGACCCGCATCGGGGCCGAGGTTCAAGACACCCTCATCACCATCCTTTCCGAAAAAACACTCCCCATACCCGAATTGAACACGGAAGTGCAAGCAGTCAAAGGGTTCAACCTGATTGCCACGGCTAACGACCGGGATCGGGGCGTCAACGAATTGTCCTCTGCCCTGCGGCGACGCTTCAACACGGTGGTTCTGCCTCTGCCCACTACCCTGGAAGAGGAAGTGGAAATTGTCCGGCAACGCTCCGAGGCCTTGGGCAAAGCCCTGGAGCTACCGGCCGAACCAGCACCCATCCAGGAAATCCGTCGCATCGTCACCATCTTCCGCGAATTACGCTCCGGCCTGACCCTGGATGGCAAAACCAAGCTCAAAACACCGAGCGGCACCTTGTCGACCGCTGAGGCCATTGCCGTTGTGACCAATGGTCAGGCCTTGGCTGCCCACTTTGGCAACCGCAAGCTCCAGGCACCGGAAGTTGCCGCTGGCTTGTATGGCGCCATCGTCCGCGACCCGGTACAAGACAGTGTCATCTGGCAGGAATACCTGGAGACCGTCGTCAAAAACCGCAAAGATTGGAACGACCTCTATAAGGCGAGCACAGAACTATTGAAACAATCGAAATGATCACCAGTGGTGCCATCGCTCCTCGCTCAACAATCGGGTATCGAAGGAGAATTACTTCACGGACACAAGCCCAGATCAGGATGCGACAGTTTCGCCGTCTGACAGGCGTGTGCATCCAGACGGATCATACCGTGCTTCGCTGGATGCGGAGACTGATCCGAGGGAAGCGAACCTGAGATGTTTGCACCGCACCTTTGCTGAGTTGAACAGGGAGTTACAACGATGCCTGCCAAGGCACCCAAGGTGTCCATTCGCTCGCCCAAAGGCAAAGGCACGAATCGCGTGCAGGTAGAAATCATCGGGATTCGGCATCATGGACCGGCCTCTGCCCGCTGTGTGCGACAGGTCCTGCAAAAGCACAAGCCCGACTGCATTCTGGTAGAAGGCCCGCCTGAGGCCAACGACATGATTGGTTGGGTGGGCAACAAACAGTTGCAACCGCCCGTAGCCCTGCTAGTCTACCGCGAGCAGGCCCCGTCCGAAGCGGCCTTCTTCCCCATGGTCGAGTATTCACCTGAATGGCAGGCCCTCTTGTATGCCAATAAGGTCAAGGTCACCGCACGGTTCATCGATCTGCCACAAAGGTATCAACTGGGTACGGGACCGGAAGAAGAAACAGCCGACTCGCAGGAATCGGCCACCACGCAAGCCACAACCCGAGAGTCCACAGACGACGTGGAAAAAGCCGCTGCTTTTGATCAAACTGGGGAGGAGAGCGACGGCGATTTCCAGATTCACTCCGAAGGGACCGACCAAGACGAAACCTCGCTGTGGAGCGACGAAACAGATCCGTTCCGGCTGCTGGCCCGCGCCGCTGGATACACTGATCCGGAGGGCTGGTGGGACACCTTGATTGAGCACCGGCGTTCGCTGGAGGAGCTACCGACCGCGATATTAGAGCTGATGGCCGCCCTGCGGGAAGAAGTGGAAAAGGAAATACCTTCCGATGCCCTGACGCTGGTCCGCGAGGCTTACATGCGTCAGCAGATCCGGCAGGCTCGGCAGGACGGATTCACGAAGATTGCCGTGGTATGTGGTGCCTGGCATGCGCCCGCCCTGCTCCGTTGGGCAAATAGCGCCGAAAGCGACGAGCATCTGGTGCAAAACTACCTGCAGCGGTGTGGGCGAAACCACCCGGACGTCGTCGTGACGTGGATCCCCTGGAGCTACCAGCGGCTGAGCACTACCTCCGGCTACCGCTCTGGTGTCGTCAGTCCTGCCTGGTACGAATACCTGTGGCAGCAGGAGGGTCACCAGTTGATAGCTCAATGGATGACACGTGCTGCTCGTCTGCTGCGCGACGAGGGGGTGGAGATTGGTCCGGCCCATGCCATCGAGGCGACACGACTGGCCAGCAGTCTGGCTGCCCTTCGGGGACACGCGATTCCGGACCTCAATGACCTGGAACACGCCATGCAGGCTGTTTACTGCTATCGCGATGATCGCCCCTTGCAACTGATCCGTCAGCGTCTGATCATCGGCGAGCGGACAGGCAAGGTGCCCGCCGCGCTGACCTCAACCTCCTTGCACCGAGATATAGTTCGCACCTGCCACGAATTGCACCTGGATCCTTCTACCCTCTGCCCCGTCCGCTCGTCAGCAGAGCAACGGCACGTGGACCTGGATTTACGTCAGAAGCTGAATCAGCAGCGGAGCATTTTTTACCATCGCTTGAGGTTGCTAGGGTTCGATCTGGAGCCGGAGGAAAAAAGTGGGGCCCGCGGTACTTTCCATGAAGTCTGGGACCTGCGGGGATGGGGCCCCGAGGCCGTCTTGCAACTAGTGGAAAAAAGCGTCCACGGCAACGACCTGGTGCAAGCCACCTCTCGCTATGTCTGCCACAGTCTCCCCGAGGCCAATCTGCAACGTTCGGCTGAACTGATCGAGGCGTTGTTATTTGCCGACCTGCCCTTTGTTTTAGGCGAAGTGTTGCAGCACGTTCAGGAACTGGCAGCCCATAGCACCGATGTAATTGATCTGCTGCAATCCTGGCCAAGCTTTGCCCAGCAGCTGCGTTATGGCAATGTCCGCCAAAGCGACAAAAGTATGCTGGCCCGGATCGTGCATGACATTTTTGTGCGGTTGTGTCTGCATATCCCCCAAGCATGCGCCCTGGTCAAGGAGGAAGTAGCCGTTGAGCTGGGCCAGCTTCTAATCCGGCTGCACCAACAGGTGGACGTTCTGGCCGAACCCATGCAGCAGCAATGGTGGTACTTGTTGCAGCAGTTGGCCGACACAGCCGGTCATGGCTACCTCCAGGGATTGATAACCCGCTTGTTGTACGACGCTCATCAGGAAGACAAAAGCGCGTTATTAATCCGTTTCCAACGGTTGTTATCGCCAGGTATGTCCGCCGAACAGGCAATTGCCTGGTTGCAAGGGTTTTTGTACAGTGGTCTGACCATTCTGCTGCATGTGGACGAATTACGCCATCTGCTGGATGCCTGGCTGATCGAGCTGCCGGAGGAAGTCTTCATCGCCCATTTGCCGCTGCTGCGGCGGGCCTTTGTTACGCCCCACGACGCGGTGCGGCGTCAGTTGTTACAGCTGCTGGCGTTGCCACAGGCTTCCCGTTCGATGGATTCCCGGACCGATGAGAAACTGGATGTCCGGCGAGCTGAGCTGGCCTGCACTTGGGTGCGTATGCTTGCCCAATGGGAACAGGAGACGACTTCATGACCGAGGTTCATGCTGCTGACCCCCACCCGGACGCCCCGAATGACGGCACCACTCCCCTGGCACTCCAGCAGCAGCGTAAGCGGCGTTGGCGACTAGTCCTGGGTGATCCGCACGATGCTGGTCTAGACCAGGCCTTGGCACTGAGCAAAACGGACAAGAAGCTGGATCAGGCGTTGACTTTTCTGTACGGTCCGCATCCTCAAGAAGGCGCCGGAGGTACAACAGCAACGGTTGTGCCGTCAGCACCTTCTGCGTCTAGTGGCACTAAGCGTGAGGGCGGTCTGGCTCCTACAGCCTTGCAGATTCACCGCTGGCTGGGAGACATCCGCCGCTATTTCCCTGCACCGGTGGTGCAGGTTGTACAAAAGGATGCCTTTGAACGTTTCGGCATCCAGGTTCTGGTGAGTAGTCCCGAGCTGCTGGAAAGCATTCAGCCCGACGTACATCTGGTGGCGACTATCCTTTCTTACAAAGATCTGATCCCGGAGCAAACCAAACAGACAGCCCGACAGGTAGTCCGCCGGCTGGTCGACCTCCTTATAGAAAAACTGGCTAATAGCGTCCGACAAGCAATTCTGGGCGGGTTGGACCGTATTCGTCGCACACGCCGTCCTTCGTCCCCCAACGCCATCGATTGGAACCGCACCATCCGTGCCAATCTCAAAAACTACCAGGATGACTATCGTACCGTCATCCCGGAAGTAGTTTTCGGCTTTCCGCGTAAACAACGCCATGTCCAGTTGAAACACGTCATTTTGTGCGTGGACCAGAGCGGTTCGATGGCTGAATCAGTCGTCTACGCCGGGATTTTAGGGTCAGTGATAGCATCGTTACCCGCCGTACGCACTTCGATGGTGGTGTTTGACACTTCCGTGGTGGACCTCACAGCGGAATTGCGTGATCCGGTCGATCTGCTCTTTGGGGTGCAGTTGGGGGGAGGCACGGACATTGGGCGGGCTTTGGGTTACGTTCAAAAGTTGATCAATCGGCCGGAAGACACGATCCTGGTGCTGATTAGCGACTTGTATGAAGGTGGTTCGGAACAATTATGCCAGCAGCGTGTGGTGGAATTGGTGCAAGCAGGGGTTCAGATGATTGCGCTTTTGGCGTTAGATGACAGAGGTCAGCCCCAGTACAACCATGGCATGGCGCGTTTCATGGTGCAGCAAGGGGTGCCGTGCCTGGCATGTACACCGTCGTTGTTCCCAGAGCTGATGGCGGCGGCTATCCAGCGGCAGGACCTATCGAGCTGGGCAGCAGCCCACAAGCTTCCCACCCTACAGAAAACTGCCCCCGGCCCTACTTAATTTTAATGTTCCGCACCATACCACAGTTTAGGCATCCAGCGTATTAACAATGGACAAAACTAGCCGAAATGTGTCGTAGCTGGCGGAAACCGCTGGGCCCTCATCTACCTAGCACCTATGTGTATGCTGTTTGAAGCAAGCATTGATTTTCGGCATGATGGATTATTGACCATCTGGTAGCAAAAGCAGACCTGCCTCTGAAACAACAGGTGCATGCCTGTAAATGTGACGAATTACCTTGCCCGACTCGAAGTAGTTGTGTTAGAATGTTTGTGGTCTCGAAGGTAGCCTCCCCCTTTATTTACCTTCTCCTGATTTGGTCCCATTGTGTAATGTTAATTTCATCGTTTTTGTGCAGGAGACTTTGCCATGGTACCCCGTAAGCAATGCAGGCTTGGACAAAGTGGGTTCACGCTGATTGAGTTACTTGTGGTGATCGCGATCATTGCCATCTTGATCGGCTTACTGCTCCCAGCGGTTCAGAAGGTGCGGGAAGCCGCTGCCCGGATGCGTTGTCAGAATAATCTGAAGCAGTTGGCTTTGGCTTGTCACAATTATGAAGCAGCGCACCAGACGCTACCACCGGCGGGGGTGGGCTACGGCTTTTGCTTTTCTGCCCCCGGTGGTACGGGTGACCGTCAGGTCCTCAACATGAGTGGCTGGGTGTTAGTGCTGCCTTTTATCGAACAGCAGGGGTTGTTTCAGCAGATGAACTTGCAGCTGCCGTTCTGCGACGTCATCTGGGACAATGCGGGTGCCATTCGTAATCAGAACGGCATTTATACCGGGCCGCCTTGGAACGGTAATACCAGTGCTCCTGGGACACCGACCCCAAATATGCTGTTAATGAATACCTACCTGTCGATTTTTGCCTGTCCGTCGGATCCCGGTCCACGGGAAAGTACCCCCCAGAATCACCCGAACCGGTATGGGGCGATCGGCCCAGCTAGCGGCGGCCGCTCGGGGCAACGATCCAATTACGATTTCATCACAGTAGCCGGCAGCGATTTCTCGACCTGCAACTGGTGGCGGACCGCCTCACCGGGAGCCCGATATTATTTCGGTGAAAACAGCCGTACCACCGTTGCCGCTGCTACCGATGGTTCCAGCAACACTTTCCTGATCGGAGAGACCACAGTGGAGCCGCGGTGCAACGGCTGGGGACCGGTCTGGGGATACCGAGGCTGGGTCCAAACAGGTTTGGACCCACAGCGGACTACTTCCGGTCAGGGAATCAACGACTGGTCACTGATTGCGACATGGACCACATGCGGCACACCTGGTGGTCCGAATCCCCCTCGTCCAGGGCGTCTGGGTGACTGGGGCCGTATCGGCAGTCTGCATCCAGGCGGTGCCAACTTCGCCATGGGTGATGGTTCGGTCCGCTTCGTCCGTGAGACCATCCCGGCAACGACCCTGCGCCTGGTCGCACTGATGAGCGACGGATCGGTTGTTAACCTCGATTGATTCGCACTTTAGTATAAGGGTTAATACTTACACGACCTCTTCCTGCACCCAGCAAACTGCTGCTGTGTAATATTGCAGGAAGTGGTTTAATTTGTCTTGTCGCTACTTTGCTACATGTAGTTACATTCTTTGACATCTTTTTGGGGATACTTAGCATGTGCCGTTTGTGCCGTATATCTGTCGTGTTTGTGATAGTAGCAGGCATGGCCGGTTGTGGAGGCGGTTCCGGGGCGCGGGTCCCTGTTAACGGAGAGGTGCGGTTAGATGGTAAGCCGTTGCCCAACGTTCGTGTTACCTTCATCCCTGAAAAAGGAACTGAAGGGGTGGGAGGCTTTGGTGAAACAGGCAGCGATGGCCGCTTCGTCATCGCCGACACCAAACAGGGTAAGCCCGGATTAGCACCTGGCAAGTATAAAGTGACCGTCAACAAAGGAGTTCTCAAGAACGCGACGGGGGAAGAACCGGTCGGTGCCGTTATCCCCGAGCTTGACCTGCGTGACGAGTTCCCCCCTTACTACAGCAGCCCTGCCGATACCATCCTCTCTTACACGGTACTTGGCGACGGCAAACCGATCATCATCGAACTGGAATCCAAAAAGAAAAAATAGTCTCCGCACCCTCGAGAATAAACCAAGTCGACCCGAGCGTCGTCTTAATCGCTTGAGCAAAACGCCTGAGGCCATTGTCCACCGGTACGATCAGGGGCAGCAACGTCGGGCCATCCTGGTCAACCCGATTGATTTATGTCTACGTTCTGCTGCGCACATCTGGCCCTGATCACTCACACATCACATCGAGTAGAAAACCCGTAGAGCCGGTTGTTCCATTCCAAAGAACAGAGGGATCCCGTACAGCAAGTGTTTGTCAACCAGTATCTACCCCCGTCGGCATGGGAAATGGGCAGCGTAGCTGCAAAACGCATAGTTCGGCAACAACGTGTCGGATTTAAGCAGCGTAAGGGAGCAACCGGAAAAAAGTAGTCCCCCAGGCGGAACGGCTCTACGCCTCGCGTGGCAAAGTTGTATTTCATCAGTGCTGTCATCCGAGCACGCACCCAGAATGGTCACTGCAGGGGACAGAAACTTTGGTGCCAACGATGACTTATGAGGAAGCATTGACATGGTGGTTCAGTCGGATCAACTACGAGGTGAGGAGTGCTACGCCACGGGACCTGAAGCTGGAACGGATGCGAGCCCTGCTACAACTGCTCGGTAACCCTCAGGATCGTCTACGTCTGATCCATGTAACTGGTACCAAGGGGAAAGGTTCAACTTGTGCAATGCTGGCCGCGGTTTTGCAAAGTGCCGGCTATCGGGTGGGGCTGTTCACTTCGCCTCATTTGGAGCACGTCTCTGAACGGATTCAGGTCAATCGTGTGCCCATTTCAGCTCCCGAACTGACCGCTCGTCTGAGCGAGGTCCGACCTGCCGTTGCTGCTGTTGAACGGTTCAGTCCACCGGTTACTTTCTTCGAAATCAGCACGGCAACGGGCTTTTTGCACTTCCTTTATCGTCGCTGCGACGTAGCCGTCATCGAAGTAGGGCTTGGTGGCCGCTACGATAGCACCAACGTCTGCCGTCCCGTGGTCTCCGTAATAACTAACATCGGCTACGATCACATGGCCCAGTTGGGACCAACGCTGGAGGCAATCGCTTATCAGAAGGCTGGAATCATCAAGCGGGGTGTACCGGTCGTTAGCGGCGAACGCCAGCAGGGACCGCGCGTTGTGATCCAAACAGTAGCGGCACAACAGGCAGCCCCTCTCATCGAAGTACCGGAAACGCTACGACGGGCTGCTCAAGGCTACTCCTTGGCCTTGGCCGGCGAACATCAGCGGGACAATGCAGCGGTAGCCCTCACCGTGATCGATTGCCTGCGACGAACCGGCTGGCACATCCCGGAACAGGCCGTCCGCCAGGGCCTGGCTCAGGTTGACTGGCCGGCCCGAGTGGAATGCCTCCATCGCCAACCCCTGGTCATTCTTGACACGGCTCATAACGTGCCCAGCATCGAGGCTCTAGTGGCGACCTTGCAACAGACGGCACCAGTGTGCGGCCGCCGACGCCTCATCTTTGCTGTCTCCTCCGACAAGGATTACCCGACCATGCTACGGTTGCTGGCCCAGGCCTTCGACGAATTTTACTTGACCCGCTATGGCACCAATCCCCGCTGTGTCCCCCCAGAACGTCTGGCGGAAATCCTGGTTGACCTGGTGCCGAAGCACGTCAGGGTTCGAGTATTCGCCCAAAGCCACCTGGCCTGGTCGGCAGCTTGGACCGATGTCCGTCCCGACGACCTGATTTGCATCACAGGAAGCGTGTTCCTGGCTGGGGAACTACGCGCCCGTATCCGCAGCGATGTCGCTTCTGCATCGCCGGCACCCCGGCTGGTACCTTCGTAACCAGCTAGCTCGCGAACTGCCTGCCCATACTAGCCAATCTTTGTTTAATTTCCTTTTCATCGCAAGATTCGGCACGTCGGGCATACCTCTCTGGCCAGTATCGGCAGGTCCGAAACGCTTTGGTGTGCCAGCACGACAGGACTTGTAACCCCTGTTTGTTCAAGGTTTGATGGTCGCGGCAAGGTGCTCGGGGAAATCTTGTCGGTAGCGCCGGAGTAAAGCCACTACGTCATTAGGCAGGATGTAGATTTTGCCGCGAATGGCTTTACTTTCCTGCGGGGCCAGTCCGCCGATACGGAAGTCGGCATGGATACAGACAATAACTCCCTGGAACAGCTCCTGATAGGGTTCCCAGGCCGTGGCCAGCAGCATCTTTTCGTCGGCGGAGAAGCAACCAATCAATCCGTAGGTGGGAATGACGGGATTGAGAGGGCGGGGATTGACGTCCGTGACGGGCACATGGCGGGGACGCCAGACTTGTCCGGGCGTGTACCGGGCCTTGGTGGCCCATTGCGGCGTCGGCAAGCGAGCCAGTTTGCCATCCAAGAAAACAAAACATTTCTTCAGATATCCCTCCTGTTTTTCGCCGGTGAAGCGGTCGACACGGATACAGGGTTGGGCCCAGTGCGCCTGCGAGGGCTTGTCGGTGGGATTGTGGGCACGCAGGCGGAAGGAAACCTCGTCTGCCGTGGCGCTAATCTCATGCTCGACGCGAACGCCGTCGCGCAGGGTACATCGCAGTCGCAAGCGAGAACCATCGGTGGCTGCCTCGAGTAGTTCCGTCGTGTGGCCAATGACCGTTTCGTGCCAGTCGCGATCGGCCGAGCCAGGCCGACAATATGCCTCCAAATACCAGACGTCGATCACCTCTCCCGGTATCTGGGGACCGCGGATCTGCAGCAGATTGTTCCGCCAGCTCAATTGTAGCGGCGAGCGGTTCGAACCCTCCTGCACCAGACAAAGACCTTCCACGGTACCGTCCGTTCCTGGCGAAAGTACCAGGATTGCCGCTGTTATGCTTGCAGCCACGATCCGACCGCTGTAAGTGGTCATGTATCAACGGCCCCCCTCGTGTTTTCCACGCAGTACTGAATAGGCTCATAGGTGACTGCTTTGGTCACACACGTTTTAGCCATAAAATACTAGCTTTCAGATCGCCATCTATGCATCGTGCGATTAGATAGTTCAACAATACCGCGATCAACCACAAAGTTTAGCATGTCTTGGAAAGCCAATCGCATCAGTTACCAAGAGAGCTGACCTCTGTAACGATAACGTCGCTTTGAAGTTAAATCAATCATTGAGTTGCCACACACCACAGTCTGAGCCGGAGCCAACCGAAGATAAATAGTGCCACTAGGGCCTAACTCAAATGACACATGGATCAATCCACACTACAAAACTAGCCGTCAAGAGGCTGCAAATATAGTCCTAGGCATCCAATGTGACCTAGTGGTTGACCTCCGCCTACCTGAGCGAAAATCAACCATCCCGATTGCCACCCGCGGATAAGTCATATCGGTTTTGCTAGTAAAGCATAACACCTGGTTTTGAATAATGACATCCCTGTGCGAGTTACGAAGTCACAAATTGCCGATGTTATGCAACTACCCTATGTTGATTATGAGGGATCAAGATTTGGATGAGTGTTGCAGAGTTGTGTTTAGGGATGTAGCACGGAGGTGGTACGCATTCCGACGGTGGCCGTAGCCGGTGGCGGGGCCACTGCCGGACTGCCACCGGGCAGGTTAGCTTCGGTCTGCTGTAATAGATCGCGTAGATCCTTGCGGAACTTGTCGTAGTGAGCGGCGATAGCATCGCGTTCAGCGGTACGGATTTTCAGCTCGGCACGTAAAGCCTCTCGTTCGGCCGCGGCTTGGGCTTGCAATTGTTCTAGCTGCTTTTGCAGTTGCACTTGCCGTTCTTCCGCAGCTAACAGTTTTTGCCGTAGTTGCTGCTGGGCTGTCTGGGCCTGACGTACTTCTTCTTCCAGTCGTTGGATTTTGGCTTCCAATGCCGCCTTGTCGGTAGCCGGCATTGGGCCCTGGGCACAACCGTACAATCCGAAAATAATCACCACCAATACACCGAGGACGCGACGGGCGCCAGTCATGGAGCTTTCTCCCTGATGCAGGAACCGCCATGCCAAGTAATCCAGGCCGGGCAGAATCCCCTTTGTCTTAACTTTGCACCTGACGTTTAGAGACTTTCCGCTGATTGTTTCGGCTATCGATAACCCTACTCTTAACGAAAAATGGGAAATGTGGCGGAAATAAAAGGCTCAGAGAAAAAGCAGAATCTGGAGGTGTTTGCAACGCGGATATCGATTCTATCGACCCCGCTTGCGGCCCTGATGAGATCGTTGCTAGACAAAAATTCAAGTTCAAGTCCGGTGACTCGGAACGACGCGTTACCCGGAGCAGAACCGGGGCCGCGCATAGACCGAGTTTAGTCAGAGCAAAAGCAGAAATCCCAAATAGAAGATGTCGGTGGGAGCTAGCCAAAAACCAAGCGGAACGCTAGCATCGAGGAACATCCTGCCTGAAACAACCCCGGCTTCTGGCACCTTCGCACGAGACGCTATCACGGAAAGGTTAGTTTCCCATGGTGTGGGCACTGTACGTACAGAATCTGGATCCATTGGGTCATCGGGTACTCTCGACGATAGTGGCTGGGATGCCAGTACTGGTATTGTTTTATCTATTAGTGGCACGTCGCTGGTTGGCCCCGTGGGCGGGGGCAGCAGGGGCAATAACTGCCATAGTGCTTGCCTGGCTGGCCTACGCGATGCCCCTGGAAATGGCGTGTTGGGCCTTTGTGCATGGCATGTCGTTTGGGCTGTTGCCAATCGGCTGGACGGTGTTCGCTGCCATGTTGTTGTACAACACAACGCTGGTCAGCGGTCAGTTTACCATCATCCGTCGATCGATTGGCAATTTAAGTGACGACGCGCGTGTGCAAGCGGTGCTGATTGGCTTTTGTTTTGGTGCCTTCATGGAAGGAGCTGCCGGGGCGGGTTCACCCGTGGCCATTTGCGGGGCCATGCTGGTGGGATTGGGCGTACCGCCGTTTCAGGCGGCTGTTCTGTGTCTGATTGCCAACACCTCGCCTGTATGTTTTGGCGGCTTGGGCGTGCCAATCCTGACACTGGCTAGTGTGACCGGTCTGTCGGGCGACAGCATCAGTATTATGTGTGGGCACCAGCTACCCATCTTGTCGTGTTTGATCCCGTTGTACATGGTCAAGACGATGTGTAGCTGGCGGGAAACCTTAGCCATTTGGCCTGCCCTGGTAGTGGGCGGCGGCTCGTTTGCCCTGGCCCAGTTCTTTTTTGCCACTGCTCATGTCTACGGCTTGCCGCCCATCTGGCCGTTGACCGACATTTGTGGGGCTCTCATTTCCATGGTCTGCCTAGCGGCGTTTCTCAAATTTGTCTGGAAGCCTCCCCACCCTTGGCGGTTCCCCGCTACAGCGGTCGGAGCTGGACAGACGGTCGAACCGGTTCGCCCTGCAGATCCCCGCGTGGCTGAGGCAGAAGAGCAAGTCAGCGAATTGCTGCCCGCCGGCGAAGGCCTCACCAGTCGGGAAAAACCGTTGACGCGGCGCATGGTTCTGCGGGCCTGGACCCCTTGGGTTGTCATGGCCGCTCTGCTTATCCTCTCCGGCATCGTACGCCAGATGGAAAAGAACGGGCCGCTGGATCTGGGCTTTGCTCCGTCGTATTGGGAGGCCCCCGTGCCCACGCTCCACAAAAAGGTCGAGCGGGCCGAACGTCTGGTGCCCGCCGGAGCCGTAGGCGATGAACGCAAAGAGGCCGCTTTGTTCAAAGTCAACTGGTTGACGGCCCCGGGCACCTCCGTGTTTTTTGCTGCCATCATATCGATGTTGTTTCTCCGTTTGTCAACTACCGAGATAGTTTCAGTGTTCCGCAAGACCCTTTATCAGATGCGTATTCCCATACCGACCATCGCCTGCATGTTGGGTCTGAGCTACGTCACCAAATACGCGGGCATGGATGCGACGCTGGGGGTGGCCTTCGCCGAAACCGGTGTACTTTACCCCTTTTTCGCTGCCCTGCTAGGATGGCTGGGAGTGTTCCTGACCGGCACCGACGCCGGCAGCAACGCCTTGTTTGGCAGCTTGCAGAAAATCACGGCCACCGAAGTGTGGAACGCACACGGTAGCTCAGCCCTACGCCACCTGAGTCTGGAACAGACTCAGATCCTGATTTGTACCGCCAACAGTACGGGTGGCGTGATGGGAAAGATGATCGATGCACAAAGTATCTGCGTGGCCACGGCGGGGACCAATCAGATTGGTCGGGAAGCCGACATCTTCAAGGCTGTCATCTGGCACAGCGTTTTCCTGGCATGTGTTGTCGGGTTGATGACGGTCCTGCAGGCTTTTCTATGGCCGTTCACCCTCATGGTGCCTCACTGATTAGAAACGGTCATCTCCAAGTAAACGTGGGGTCACGGCGCAAGTAGCATGCTCTCCAGCATCCAACACTCCCAAACCATTGTCTGCCAACATGCGCTCGCACATCGTGAGGATGGGCCATTGTCAGTAATCAGTGGAGGTGCTTGGTAGGTAGTTTTTCCTGCCGTATGTCATCTGCTCTGCGGTACAGCCCTGTGGGGCTGCAGGGGATAAGCCGCCAACAGGACTCATCTTGACAAAGGGAAGTTACGCCGATTAGGCAAGGAAAAGCTGGTTGACGAACCGTGGGTGTCTCAAGCGGAGCTGCCTCTCAGGTAATCGCCGCGGATAGTTTCAGAGGCGTAGCGGCTGCCGGACCACTTTGTCAGGAAGGAGAAGCTACTGTGAGCGGAGAAGCAGGCACGGATGTGCCATTGTGCGACATCGCAGGGGAAAACCGGGCACTCGCCGGGCCGATTCTGGCCGCCCTGCAGCGGGTACTGACCGGGGGACAGGTGATTCTGGGGCCGGAGGTGGCCGCCTTTGAGCAGGAGGTGGCCGCCTTTTGTGGGGTGCGGCACGCTGTAGCCTGCTCTTCGGGTACGGATGCCCTGGTGCTGGCTCTGCATGCGTTAGGCATCGGTCCTGGGGACGAAGTGATTGTCCCCACGTTCACCTTTTTCGCGACGGCCGGAGCGGTCTGCCGGGTGGGTGCCACCCCTGTGTTCGCAGACATTGAACCGCACACCTACGGACTGGACCCGGCCGACGTTGTGCGTCGGCTTAGTCCTCGCAGCCGAGCCATCATCCCTGTGCATCTGTTCGGACAAGCCTGCGACATGACGGCCATTCGGGCCATTGCGGAAGAGCACACCTTGTACATTATCGAAGACGTGGCCCAGGCCTTCGGTAGCCGCTATCAGGAGCGTACCTGCGGCAGCCTGGGACACGCCGGCACGCTTAGCTTCTACCCCACCAAAAACCTGGGAGCTGCAGGGGATGCCGGCATGGTCCTGACCGACCAGGATGGCCTGGCCCGCCGCATGCGAGCTTTACGCGTCCACGGCTCCGAAGTACGCTACTACCATCGGGAAGTGGGTTACAACATGCGTTTGGATGCCCTGCAGGCGGCTATTTTGCGCGTTAAACTGCCGCAGGTCCCGCGTTGGCTCGAACAACGCCGGCAAGCGGCGGACCGCTATCGTCGCTTGATCACAGCAGCCGGACTGGAACAGTTCCTGTGCCCGCCTGTAGTGCTTCCCCAACGCTATCACACGTTCAACCAATACGTGGTACGGGTGCCCGCCTCCTATCGCGATGCCCTGGCACAGTTCCTCAAGTCTCAGCAGATCGGCGTGGAGATTTACTATCCCCTCTGCTTACACCAACAGGAATGTTTCCGTCGGCTGGGTTACCGACAGGGCGATTTTCCACAGGCAGAGCAGGCCGCGGCCACAGTGCTCGCCTTGCCCATGTTCCCCGGCATCACGGAACAACAGCAACAACGGGTCATCGACGCCTGCGCCGCCTTTGTGGCGCGTCTACCCCAGCCCGCCCGACGGGCCGCCTGAAAGAGCTACAACGGTACGTGAGGCAACTTGTGTGAACATGAACCACCTGTCACCCTATCCCATCAACAAGGAAAAGGGTGACATGATAGTTCCACTCACGGTGTGAGTTTTAAAGGATTTGACGGATTGGTTTGCCTTCAGGGCACAGTTCAATAGGCCGACCGTCGGGCGTGCGATACCAGGTGTGCAGGTTGATGCCCAAAACGGTGTAAATGGTAGCGGCCAGGTCCTGGGGGGTAACGGGATTATCAATGACGTACTCACCCAAGGCATTGGTGGCACCGACTACCTGTCCGACGCGTAATCCACCCCCGGCCAGCAGGGCAACGCCCGCGGTGCTCCAGTGGTCGCGTCCAGCGGTGGGATTGACCTTAGGGGTGCGTCCGAAGTCGCCGAACCAGACAATGAGTGTCTCGTCCAGGAGTCCACGGGCCTGCAGGTCGTCGAGCAGAGCCGACAGCCCTTGATCCAGCCGAGGCAGTAGATGCCCTTTAAGGCTGCGGAAGTTGTCGGTGTGGGTGTCCCAGCCGCCGTCGCTGACGGTAACAAACTGGACCCCTGCTTCGATGAGTCGCCGTGCCAGCAGGCACGATTGACCGAGGTAATTGCGGCCGTAGCGGTCGCGTACCTTGGCTGGCTCCTGCGTCAGATCGAAGGCCTTTTTGGCGGCCGGACTTGTGATGATTCCATGGGCCTTGGCATAAAACTCATCACGGGCTAGTACTGCATCGGTCCGTTCCACCCGCCGCTGATAATTTTCCAAGTCGGCCAGCATGGAGTAGCGGCGCTCCAGCCGTTGCCGCTCGGCCTCAGAGGTCAGGCTCAAATCACGCACCCGAAAGGCTGGAGAGTTCGGATCGTCCGGTACTTCGAACGGATTGTACTGATCGCCCAAAAATCCCCCGATGCCACCGTTGAAGCGGCGGTCGATATGCCGGCCAATTTGCACGAAGGGGAGCATGCCGTTGACGTAGCCCCGCTCCTTGGCCACGACTGACCCGAAACAGGGAAACGGCAAGGAAGGATTAAATTTATGGCCGGTCATCATCAAGTGATCAGCCACGCCATGGGAGCCGTTTTGCGGGTCGTGGCCGCGAATGGTGACCATCTGGTGGGCCCGCTGAGCCAGCAAAGGCAACGGTTCGGCATAACGGACCCCCGGCAGGCTCGTGGCCACGGTGCCAAACTCGCCACGGATCTCTATCGGTGCATCGGGCTTAGGATCAAACGTGTCGATGTGGCTAGGCCCACCCTGCATCCACAACAAAATGCAGCGCTTGGCGCTAGCCGGTGTCTGGGGCGACGCCGCCCGCAGCCGCAAATACCCCGGCAGCGTCAAGCCAAAGACCGATAAACCGCCCAACTGCAAAAACGTGCGGCGTGATACCCCTGAACAGTCCTCTGTTCGACCGGTGAAAAGCTTCAGCATGGCGGGCACCCTCTCGATACCTTTTTAAGTAAGGGTGTGGTGGGGAGGAGAGAGAAACATTGAGGCGGGAAAACCAACCTTACCAGACGGAGGCACAGCGGCCTCCGTGGGTAAGCGTGCTAATTTAACAATGCTTAATTTTATGAGCATTGTCAATAGAAAAAAGGGCAATGCGGATAAATTGACAAAAAGTAACAGGCCGAACGTGAAGGATCGTAGGGCTCGCGGAGGCCGACAAGGCTGTGGCCCTGACTAAAAGTCTCCTGTTTGTTTAATTTAAATCCCGCATGTTGATTGTCAAGGATTTTCGGGGCGGCAGCGCACATTTGCATCGTCAATCAACTGACTTCATCAGTTGATACAAAAGTTCAGTCCGACCGTACTATACCAAGCGGTGTTACAAAGGCCGACCCTGCAGCAGAAAATCGTTGTATGCTTAGGGATAAACCGCTATTTTGGTTTCAAGTTGTTTACATGAAGCAGTAAAAACGCTTAGCAGAGGTCATTACTGATATCGTCTGTTCACTCCGGCTTGTCCTGCAGGTTATCAACAGTCCTCGTGGATTTTTATGTCATCCCCACATTTCTCTGGTGACGATCGACCGTGGGAACCTGTAGACGACGGCGCCTGGGCTCGTCGTTGGATCGAATCGGTTCAGGACCGTGCCTTGATTTTAACCGGGGCGGACGGAGCCATCCGTTGGTGGAATGCCGGGGCTGCGCTATTGTTCGGCTACACGGACCAGGAGATGGACCAGCAGCCGTTGACACACTTGTGCCCGGCCGAAAGCCGCGACCTGATGTCCCAATTGCTGCTTGTCGCTGAACAAAGAGGAGCTGCGGAACGCGAATTGGAATTGGTTCGTAAGGATAGCCGGCGGTTCTGGGGATTGGTTAACGTCAATCCCCTGGAAGTGGGCGGTCAACGCCGTTACGGCGTGGCCATTCGGGACCTGACCGAGCGAAAACGGGCCGAAGAGGCACTCCGACGCAGCGAGGCCCGCTACCGCACCACCCTGCAAAGCATCGGGGATGCGGTCATAGCCACCGATGCCCAAGGACAGGTGGAATTACTCAATCCGATTGCCGAACAACTGACCGGCTGGAGCAATCGCGACGCAGCGGGCCGGCCCCTGGAAGAAATCTTCCACATCGCCAATGAAGAAACCCTGCAAGCCGTGGAATCCCCCGTCCGACGCGTGCTCCGGGAAGGAGTGGTAGTAGGTCTGGCCAATCACACGGTTTTGCTCCGTCCGGATGGCCGGGCCATTCCCATAGCCGACTCGGGGGCGCCTATCCGCGACGATCAAGGAAACATCACCGGCGTGGTGCTGGTGTTCCGCGATCAGACGGCGGAACGCTTCGCTCAACGACGTCGCGAGGCCGAACGTCGCTTGCTCGAACAACTGGCCCGGGGATTAGATCTATACCAATGGCTAGAGCTGCTCTGTCGCGAATACCAACAGCTTTATCCCGAAGCTCTAGCCTCGGTGCTATTGCTGGAAGGGGAGCGGCTTCGCCATGCCGCTGCCCCTGACCTGCCCGACGAGTACAACCGCAGCGTCGATGGTGTCCAGATCGGCCCTGCCGTCGGTTCCTGTGGTACGGCCGCCTACTACAACAAGGCAATCATCGTCAGTGACATCACCACCGATCCGCTATGGGATATCGGCCGTGACCTGGCTTTACGCTTCGGGCTGCTAGCTTGCTGGTCGATTCCGATCCGCGGCCGGAAAGGTGAAGTCCTGGGAACCTTTGCCGTTTACTACCGCAGACCGCGAGCCCCTACCAGTGAGGAACGGACAGATCTGGAGCGTTGGGCCTACCTGGCCAGCCTCGCGATTGTCGGACACCGCGACCGCGAAGCCCTCCGCGAGAGCGAAGAAAAATTCCGGTTACTAGCCGAGGAATCCCTGGCTGGCGTTTACCTGATCCAGGATGACCGCTTCATTTACATCAACGATGCCATCGCACAAATCTATGGGGCCCCCCGGGAAGAAATCTTAAGCTTGCCCTTGGTGCTAAACGTTATTGCTCCCGAAGACCGGGCTCTCGTTGCCGAGAATTTGCGCCGGCGACTGGTGGGAGAAACTGTAAAGACACGCTATAGTTTTCGTGTGTTGCGTCCCGATGGTACCCGCCGAGTAGTTGAAGTGATGGGTCGGCGCATTCTGTTCCGGGGTCGGCCCGCCATCCTCGGCACTGCCTTGGACATAACAGAACAGTATCAGGCACAAACCGCCCTGCAGGAGAGGGAAAACTTTCTCCGCTCCTTAATCCGTTCGATTGACGGAGTGGTATGGGAAGCGGATCCGCGAACGTTCCGTTTCACGTTCGTCAGCGAACGGGCAGAGCGGCTGCTGGGCTACCCGCTGCAGCAGTGGTACGACGAAGAGAATTTCTGGGCTAATCACATCCATCCAGAAGACCGCGAACGGGCTGTGCGGTTTTGTCAGTCGGCCACCGCCCGCGGTGAAGACCACCACTTCGAATACCGCCTAGTGGCAGCCGATGGACGGATCGTTTGGGTCCAGGATTACGTCACTGTCGAGAAAGACGAGGCAGGACGGGTGGTCCGATTACGAGGTATCATCGTCGATATTACGGACCGTAAACGCCTGGAAATACAACTGTTGCAAGCTCAGAAGATGGAAGCCATCGGCCGACTTGCTGGTGGTATTGCCCACGACTTCAATAACATGCTTACTGTCATTCTGGGCTATAGCCAGATGCTGTTGCAGCGTTTGCCTGCAGATGATCCCTTGCGAGAGATGGTGCAAACCATCTCCGACGCCGGCCAGCGGGCAGCGACCCTGACACAACAGTTGCTGGCTTTCAGCCGACAAACCCTGGTGGAACCCAAGCTGATCCACCTGGGTCAGTTCATCCACGACATGGAAAAGATGCTCCGTCGGTTGATTGGGGAAGACATTGTGCTAGCGACCGCTTCGGCCGGTCGCCTACCCCCGGTGCGGATCGACCCGGGTCAGCTCAGCCAGGTGATTTTGAATCTGGCTGTCAACGCCCGCGATGCCATGCCGCAAGGGGGGCATCTAACGCTGGAATGTAGCACGGTTGAACTTGACGAACATTACTGCCGGACACACCCGGAAGCCCGCCCCGGACGGCATGTATGCTTGACAGTCAGTGATACGGGCACGGGTATGACTTCCGAAGTCAAAGAACGCATATTTGAACCTTTCTTTACCACCAAGGAACTCGGCAGAGGCACCGGTTTGGGCCTGGCCGTCGTCTACGGAATTGTCCGCCAGAATGGCGGTCACATCGAGGTCTATAGTGAGGTGGGACATGGTACTACTTTTAAGGTTTACTTGCCGGCTGCTCCAGAACAGACGGGTACCACTCAGCCGGTCGTGGAAGACATACCTCGCGGTCACGAAACCATCCTGCTGGTCGAAGACGACGAAGCCGTCCGCGGCCTGGCACAAACGGCTCTGCAAACATACGGCTATCGCGTGTTGCTGGCCGCAGATGCCATGGAAGCGTTGCGCGTGGCCGAACAACATGCCGGGGAGATTGATCTACTGCTGACCGATGTGGTCATGCCGGGGATGAGCGGCCGGGAACTGGTGGAACAATTGCGGCAACGTCTGCTCGGATTGAAGGTCCTGTTCATGAGCGGCTACACCGGCGACGCTGTGCTGCGGCATGGTCTGGTGCATGCGGAAGTCGCTTTCCTGCAGAAACCATTCACACCGGCCAGTCTGGCTCGTAAAGTCCGGGACGTCCTCGACGGACGCTCCTAAAACATCCTGCAAGTCGGGCGGCCCAGCGGGTGAATAGTTGCTTGCTTGGCTGAACTCCGCCGTGGCTGTACAGTTTCCGTGCAGCCCGCACCTAGGCGCGCCTGTCGGCCACCGCCTACGACGAGCAGAAAGGACGGCGTATGGCTACCATCCCGTGGTGGGTGTATGTGTTACTGGCCGGTTTAGCGTGGGGCACCTATGTGCCGCTCATCTTTTACGGTGGTACGGAACTAACCACACGGCCAGGCACTATCGGGGGTCGGCTGGCCTCGATTTTGTGTGTTGGTGTCGCCTACTTCATCCTGGCCGTGGTGATTCCCGTAACCCTGATGCTTACGCGGGATGATGCCAAACCGGAGTGGCGGCTGACTGGTCTGGTCTTCAGCGGCCTGGCTGGTGCAGCGGGGGCAATTGGTGCCATTTGTGTCATTTTTGCCAGCAAAGCCGCTGTGGATCAGGCCAAACTGGATGGTTTGGACCCCGCTTCCTACCGCATCTATATTGCCCCACTGATCTTTGCCTTGGCTCCCCTGATCAATACCTTGCTCAGTCTGGTTTGGCATCCGCAGCCAGGCCAGCCGTGGCATTTTGCCTGGGAAGCGCCCGGCTGGAAGCTGCCCACCGGTATTTTGCTGGCAGCCGTCGGCACCTTTCTAGTGCTGCTTTCCAAGGAAGATTTGGAGGCCCGCAAAGGCAAACCAGTAGTACCGACGTCGCCGGCAGTCCGCGTGAGCGGTGGAAGCGAGGCAGCGACTAGCATTGCTCCCACTCCGCCGTCTTCCGTGACGCCGGGGGGCTCGTGAATGGCACAAACTGTGGGGCATCGCTGAACAAGATGCCAAAGCCGTGCTAAACAGCTCGCCTCGCTTGCCACTGCCAGATCAAGGGCGAAACAGGACATCACTACCAGCTTGAACGAAGGCCAAGCCGGCAAGTAATGGAGGGTCGTGGTGATGACGTCATCGGCTGGGTTGCCCCTGCTGACGCCGCACGAGGCGATTGAACGTCTGGAGGAGGTGTTAGCCCACGCCTGGATGATCCGCACCTTCCTGAAACACGCGGACGAAATCCAGAGCAGTCCAGAGATGTTGGCCGTCCCCCGCACGCTGTTTGATTGCATTCGGGCCGTCGAACCAGCTCGGCAGCGGAACGACCCGGCCACCTACCTCCGCCGCTTGCAAGGCAAACTACCGAAGCTGCGACGCATCGCTACTTACTTTACGGAACACTACGCCCGCTTCTCTACGCATACCAACTATGTCATGGCCGCATCGTCCCTACGGGGAGTGGTGCGTACCCTCGAAGAGACCTTGCAGCGTGTCGACTGGGCGGCCGTCCAGCAACTCTCACCCCCTGCCACCACCGAACTGCTTACGCGGTCAGGGGAAGCGGAAGTGACTGGCACCACCGCATCGTTCCCCGCTTCGGAATTGCCAGCGAGGGCTTCCGCCGCCGGCGTTGCCCAGACTCCCTCCCCCGACCCACTCGACACCCTGGAAATCCCCGATGTGTAATGGTTTGTTTTGAAAGACCGTGCTGGACCCCGTTTACGCGTTGTTCATGTTTTCCCTGGCTAACCAGAGTGCAAACTGACAAGGTCCGTCAGTATTACGGGACAATCCTAGTCAAGTATTGCGAAGCTGTGCGGAGGCGACCCATTTATGTACCAAGCCATTGGTTTGATGACGCCGCAGAGCGACTTCAGCTTGGATGAAGCGGTCCGCCGCCTGCAACAACGGCTGCCAGACCACCAGGTACAGCTCTATGATCACCGGATTACCGTTAGCCACCAGGGCTGGACCATTAGTATAGAACTGGAAAGCGGAGAATCACTCCGGGATGAAATCGAAGGATTGGTCGACCGGCTCGCCGGCATCGAACCGGACGAAGCCGACACCTACGTGGCTTCCCTCCGCCGACTGAACGTCCAAAGTGAGGACGTTGATCCGTTCATGGAGCATTTCAATACCTACCTGAGCGTCATCGAGGTGCTCAAGTCATTTTCCGGCGTGTTAATGGTCGACCCTAAGGAACCCGGCGTCTTGTAGCTGTTCCCACCGCCTGCCTCTGGCGAGATAGCCTTTAAAGATTATCGAGCGATATGTGTTGCCCCCTCTTCTTCAGGAGGAGAAAGCAGCAACCTGGGCATTACTTCGCTATCAAGACTTGGGACGTTTGGCAAATCGTAACCACCGTGCTTCGGTGGTACGGGCCGCCAGGTTTGAACAGTCACAGAAAGGTCAGATGTTGCATCATGATTGTGGATTATGAGCTTGACGCTGCCTCATGAGCTGGAGGCATCGATTGTGGGAGTGGTGTACCCGGCGAAGCGGGAGGGCGTATCGACGAAGGTTCGGGCGTCTTCCCCCAGCAGTAATGTAAGATCACAAACAGCAACGCGGCCGCCAGCACGGACACGGGCCAGGACCAATTCCATAACGCCGCTGGCAAATACCCCAACAGCATAGCAGCGCCAGCCACTACCAAACCGTAGGGTAATTGCGTCTGGACGTGCTGCAGCAGAGGACAGCCGCTGGAAGTAGCGCTCAGGATGGTCGTGTCGGAAATCGGCGAGCAGTGGTCACCAAAGATAGCACCGTCCAACACTGCCGCCAAGGACATGACCGTGATCAGGCCATAGTTTTGTTGGTCGAGCTGGTAGGCGACGGGGATGGCAGTGGGGATCAAAATGGCCATGGTACCCCAACTGGTACCGGTCGCAAAGGCGATGAGACCAGCTAGCGTAAACAAAAGCGTGGGAAACAACACCGGGGTGACATTCCCTTGGACAGCGGCTGCCAGGAATTGTCCTGTGCCCAAGGCGGCACAGCTTTTCTGTAACGACCAGGCGAGCACCAGGATCAAGCAGGGATAAACGGCCAAGCGGGCCCCATCGGACAAGGCCCGCCGGAGGGCCTGTCCGCTCATGCCCCCCAGGCCACGCGCAGAAGCCACGCCGACTATCAAAGCAACTGCTGCGGCTAGGCCAATCACCTGGACGGAACGCGTCACGCTGCCCAACACGTCGCGCCAATAACTGATTTGCCAAAGATACTGCCCTTGGTGGTAGAGGCGTTCCAGGCCGCCGCCATCCCACCACAAGCCGATGAGGATGCCACCCACAAAAACGCCCAGCGGCAGTACAGCCGTCCAGGGATTGTGCCGGCCGACCACGGTCGTGCTGGCCGGTTCGACCGCCGGTCGGGCTGGATCGTAACCACAGGCTGCCGCCCGTTCCACCTGGGCCATCGGACCAAAGTCCCGGTCGCACAACACGTTGATTATCAGAAAAAGGAGCATCAACCAGCAATAGAAGCGGAAACCTAATGCATCTAAAAACATAGCGAAGCCGTCCCGTCCCAGGTGGAGTTGCTGCCCGACCTCCCGGAACAAGCCAACCTCGTAGCCAATCCAGGTGCTGACAATGGCCACGCCTGCCACGGGAGCGGCCGTGGCATCGATCAAGAAAGCCAGTTTGGCCCGTGAGATTCGTTGCCGGTCTGTCAGGGGACGCATAGTCGAACCGATCAGGACCGAATTGGCATAATCGTCGAAAAAAAGCACCAGACCCATCAGGACAGTACAGCCATTGGTGGCCCGACGACTACGGGCCAGCCGGCTCAGCGCTTGAACCAGCCCAGCAAATCCACCTGCAGCCATCGCTACTGTGATCATGCCTAACATCAGGAACACGGAAACCAGAATTACAGCATGATCAGGGTCCCAAGCGGCGGCATATACAAACCCACCCGCCCGCTGTACTCCCCCCAGCCAACTCTCGAGGCCGTTGAGCCCTTGCTCGGCTACCACGGCCAGCATTCCACCAACCAGGACCGCTATCGCCAACGCAAGCAACAACCGCCGCGTGGCAAACGCCAGACAAACCGCCAGCAACGGTGGCGCGATGCTGTACCACCTTCCGTTGGCTCCCGCTGCCGCCTGCTGGGCCAGCCACAGCACCCCCACAGCGGCCAATCCCGCTACTAGTCCCCGCCCAAGCATCCCGCCGCCTTCCCGCTGCCCTAAAACTCAGCCCCTCCAGACCGCCCCAAACATACCCCCCGCCTGTGACCACTTGTGGAATATACCACTCTCAAATATTTATGCAGAAAAATCATAACGTGACAAAAAGCGGTTCGGAACTGATAAGCTACAGCGGCTGAGCAATGCCGTGCCTGAACTGTACATCAATCCCAGATAAAGGCTTGGTAAATATTTGAGGAGTCGTCCGTAAGGAACAGAGCTTCCTACCCAGCAGGAGAACGATATAATACTACTTGAGCACGCCTTCGAATCAATCATAGCGTACCGTGACAAACCGGTGCGGCGAGCCAATGGTAGGATACCCGTAAACTCTAAGGTTACCGGTCACCACTGTGCGACCTTAAATTTCCGGCACTGTCTCACCGATGGGTGGAGTGCCGGCCCTGCCCTTGCGCGTGGACACGCGTGAACGCAGTTGCCACAACTGTACCTGCCTGCGTCCTTGTATCAACGCTGATCGCCTCCGTGGTTTTGGTCCACGACAATAGCACGAGGTGATGTCGATGATCTCACGAGCATCTAGGATCGGTTGGACGGGGTTGTTTCTCGGCCTTGGATGGCTTGTGGGAGGCACGACAAGCTGGTCGCAACAAAGTGCACCTAAAGGAGCCCCCCCCGCCCCGGTCAGCTACTACAAGGAGATCCGACCAATCCTGCAGCAACATTGCAATGGGTGCCACCAGCCTGCCCGACCAATGGGCGGTTACCTGACTACCAATTATGCCGATTTGTTCAAAGCGGGCGAGCGGGACAAGCCCGGTATCGTCCCCGGTCGACCAGACCAAAGCTACCTAGTGGAGCAAATCCGCATCCATCCCAACGGCAAAGCCGAAATGCCCAAAGGTCGCGATCCCCTGTCGCCGGTCCAAATCGACAAGATCATTGCCTGGATCATCCAAGGAGCTAAGGACGACACTCCGGCGGTAGCACGGACGGAAATCGTGGACGCCGACCACCCTCCTAAATACAACTCGCCCCCCGTCATTACCTCCCTGGCTTACTCGCCGGACGGACAGTTCCTGGCGGTCACGGGCTACCACGAAATCCTGCTTTACGACGCTGAAACATTGCAAATGCGTTCACGACTGATCGGCATTTCTGAACGGATCCAGTCACTGGCTTTTTCTCCCCAGGGGGACCGCCTGGCGGCAGTGGGGGGCGCACCCGGCCGCTTCGGCGAAGTCCAGGTCTGGGACCACCGCAAAGGCAAACTCCTGTTATCAGCCCCCTATACATTTGATACACTCTACGGCGTCAGTTGGTCTCCCGATGGTCGAATGATCGCGTTTGGCTGCGCCGATAACACGGTACGGGCCATCGACGCCCTTAATGGCCGGCAAGTCCTGCAGATGGGAACCCATACCGACTGGGTGCTCGGCACCGTTTTTTCTCAAGATGGTCAGCATCTGGTCTCGGTCAGCCGGGACATGAGCATGCGTCTGACCGAAGTGGCGACGCAACGGTTCATTGACAATGTCACCAGCATTACCCCCGGGGCCCTTAAAGGAGGCCTGATGGCCGTGGATCGCCGCCCCTGGCCCAAGACGATCACCGTCCGGTTTTTCGGCCGGACACTGCAAATACCCCGGCCACCCCGCTACCAGAAGGTGCCACCGGACACCCCAGGGGTGCCACCGAAACTGTACGACGAAGTAGTGGCGGCCGGCTCCGATGGCACACCACGCCTCTACAAAATCCATCGGGAGCAAAAACGGGAAATCGGCGACGACGCCAACAAAATCCGCGACTACGAGGCGATGCCCGGCCGTATCTCCGCCGTGGCCTTCCATCCCCACGGTTACCTGTTTGCTGCCGCTAGCAGCCTGGATGGCCAAGGCGAAGTGCGTATCTACGACGTGCGCCAAAGCCAGCGCAAAATCACCTGCGAGCAAATTACCGGACCGGTATACGCCGTCGCTTGGCACCCCAGCGGTCAGCGGCTGGCTTCAGGCGGTTTTGATGGCATCGTCTGGATCCACGATGCAAATACCGGAAAACTGCTGCAAAAATTCGTGGTCCTACCCACAACCCCAACCCCCAGCCGTTAACACACACATACCACACAATCCGTCATACCACCCCTAGACATCAACCGCTTTCCACAACGCGGATCATAACCCTGATTAGCGCAATAACGGTAACCATTAAATAAAGCGTCATCAGCGACTTTAAGGGACGTAAAGACCAAACACAAAAGATATTGCTGGTGTTTGGTGGATTCCCAACCACAGATTTGTCAGAATGATTACAAAGCAACCCTGATTAGCCCTTGTTTGCTTACCTGCATAGACACAATCCCCACGGTTTGAATCTTCAGGAGTCTCCTTTGGCGTTCAATCGGAAGGTGATGGATAAACAGGGACCAGGTGCCATGAAAAGCCGACATACCTTTTTCACGTGTGCAGCCCTGTTGTGGCTCGTATGCGGGGGACTAACAGGGGCCGAACCGGCACCGTCTGCACCCCCAGTCGAAGAAAAGCTACCACCGGATACCACAGTGACCCACTTGGCCGTTCATCCGAGCCGAGTGGAACTGCGGGGACCGTTTGCTTATGCCCAGTTGATCGTGACCGCTACCCTCAGCAACGGCGAAACGGCCGACGTCACCCGCCTAGCGCAATACGACCTGCCCGCTGGTTTGACCATCGATGCTGGTTTGATCCGGGCTCGTCAGGACGTCCACGGCACTATCAGCGTTCGCCTCGGTAACCACAGTGTACAGGTGCCCGTACAGGCCAGCGCGGTGCAGAGCGATTTCCCCGTTAGCTTTGTAGCCGATGTCCAACCAGTCTTGTCGAAATTAGGATGCAACGCCGGCACCTGCCATGGCGCGGCCCAGGGCAAAAACGGCTTCAAACTATCGCTGCGCGGCTACGACCCGCTCTTCGACTACCGCAGCCTGACCGATGATCTGGAAGGCCGACGCTTCAACCGGGCAGCACCCGAAAAAAGCCTGATGCTGATGAAACCAGCCGGTGTGGTTCCCCATCAGGGGGGCGTGCTACTTCAACTGGGTGATCCCAATTACGAACTGCTCCGCCGTTGGATCGCCCAAGGCGTACGGTTTGATCCGCAGACCCCCCGCGTACGCAGCATCGACGTTTTTCCGAAAAATCCCATCATTCATCGGATCGGCCAGAAGCAACAGTTTGCCGTGTATGCCACTTACAGCGACGGACGTGTGCGGGACGTGACCGCCGAGGCATTCCTGGAAAGCAGCAACACAGAAGTAGCCACGGCCAACAGCCGCGGCCTGGTAACCACCTTGCGGCGAGGAGAGGCCACTATGCTGGTGCGCTACGAGGGCGCTTATGCCGCTTCCACCCTGATTGTGCTGGGTGATCGCACCGGCTTCGAATGGATCCAGCGGCCCGTTTACAACTTCATCGACGAACTGGTGGATGCCAAACTGAAAAAGATCAAGGTGCAAGTCAGTCCGCTAGCTAGCGACGAGGAATTTCTCCGCCGGGTTTATCTGGATCTGACTGGTTTGCCGCCTACGGCCGACGAGGTCCGTGCTTTCCTGGCCGATCCGCGCGACAGCCGTCAGAAGCGGGAGGAACTCATCGACCGCCTCATCGGCAGCGAGGCCTTCGTCGAACATTGGACCAACAAATGGGCCGACCTGCTCATGGTCAACCGCAAGTTCCTGGGTGAAAACGGAGCCGCCGCCTACCGGCAATGGATCCGCCAGGCCATCGCCTCCAACATGCCCTACGACCGCTTCGCCTATACCATCCTGACGGCCAGTGGCTCCAACCTGACCAATCCCCCAGCGGCGTACCACAAGATCTTGCGTACCCCCGACGCTCTGGTAGAGAACACCACCCAATTGTTCCTGGCCATTCGCTTCAATTGCAACAAATGCCATGATCATCCGTTCGAACGTTGGACCCAGGATGATTACTACGGCCTGGCCGCCTATTTCGCTCAGGTCAAACTGGAAGAAGACCCCCAGTACAAGGGCCAGAGGATCGGTGGCACCGCTGTGGAAGGGGCCAAGCCATTAGTGGAAATCGTCAGCGACGGCTCGCAAGGTGAGGTCAGGCACGAACGGACGGGCCAGATCGCGCCCCCCCGCTTCCCCTTTACAGTACCGGTCAGTCTCAACCCGGCTGAGCCACGCCGGATCCAACTGGCCCGCTGGATTACCTCACCGCAAAATCCATACTTTGCCCGCAGCTACGTCAACCGCATTTGGAGCTACCTGTTGGGTGTCGGTCTGATTGAACCGGTGGACGACATCCGGGCCGGCAATCCGCCGACCAACCCCGAACTACTGGAACGCCTGACCGAGGAGTTCATCCGTTCCGGCTTCGATACTCGGCACCTGATGCGATTAATCTGTAAGAGCCGGACTTACCAGCTTTCCGTACAGACCAATCGCTGGAACAAGGATGACGAGATCAACTATTCGCACGCTCTGCCTCGGCGACTGCCGGCGGAAGTTCTTTTTGACGCCATTCACCGGGCCACAGGGGCCCTCAGCCGCCTGCCCGGCCTGCCTCCCGGCGCCCGCGCCGCTCAGCTACTCGACAGCAACGTCGAGGTCCCCGGCGGCTTCTTCGAACTGTTCAGCAAGCCCCCCCGGGAAAGCCCCTGCGAATGTGAACGTTCCACTAGCCTCAACCTCGGTCCCATTCTGGCCATGGTCAACGGACCGATCATCGGGGAAGCCTTACGCGATCCCACCAACCGCCTCAACCAGTTCGTCCTTAAGGAAAAGGACGACGCCAAGGTAGTCGAGGAGATCTACTTGTCCGTATTGAACCGGCGGCCGACACCGACCGAATTACAGGCCGGTATCAAGGCCCTGCACTCCGCCGAGGCCGACCACAAATACCTGGTGGAGGAACATCTCAAGCGTAAAGCCGCCTTTGAAGCCTACGAAAAGACGATCCCGGAGCGGCAAAAGGCCTGGGAAGCGGCCATGCTGGCCCAACGGCCCACCCAGTGGATCACCTTGGATGTCCGGCGAGCCGTTTCCCGTCAGGGGCCCTATGCCCAGTCTCAACCCGGAGCCATCCTCACGTTGCAAAACGATGGAAGTTTGCTGGCCAGTGGACGGCTGGATTCCCTCGACGTCTATACAATCGTCGGCCTAGCCGAGACCGATCAACCGATCACCGCTTTGCGGCTGGAAGTGCTCAGCGATCCAAGCCTGCCCAGTAAAGGGCCGGGACGGGCCGCCAACGGCAACTTCGTCCTGACAGAGTTCCGCATCAAATACCAGCGCCTGGACCAGCCGGATGGACCGGCAGCCGCTGTCCCCCTGAATGCGGCCGCTGCCACCTTCCAGCAGGATGGCTTCCCTCTCGCCAATACCTTGGACAACAACCGGGCCACCGGCTGGGCCATTGCCCCGCAGACCGGACGTAATCAAGCGGCGTTGTTCCGCCTGACACAACCGGTAAGCGGACCCGCAGGCGTCACCTTCACCATTGAAATGGAACAGCACTATCAGCAGGCCGCGCACCATACCATTGGTCGCTTCCGCCTGTCGTACACCACCGATCCGAATCCGCGACTGACCAGCCCTCTGACTCCCGAACAGGTGACGCTGCTGTCAACACCCGAAGAGCAGCGGACACCGGAGCAGAAGGCCCGCCTCCGCCAGATGTACCTGGCCCAGGACCAGGAATATCAGCGTCTGGCAGCCGAGGCCGCTAAGGTGCCGCCGGCCGACCCGCGAGTAGTCGGCGCACAGGACCTGGTCTGGGCCTTGATCAACACACCGGCCTTCCTGTTCAATCATTGAGAAAAGAATCGCCTCGAACCACAGCTTTGGTGATGGGATTGTTTCCCAGGCGACGCCGGGCAGAGGCCGAACCTTGCCCGGCCTATGTTCTTTCCTGCAATAGCCCGTAGGAGCCTGCGGCGAACACTGTCAGCCTGGTCATCGGCTTGGAGCAATCGATTAGCCTTATCCGGTCGTGGAGTATGATGGCACAAGCAGAGCGGGTGACTACGCGGATCAGACCCGAGTTTGCTCTCGTTTCATGCCCGACGATTGAACTGCCAGGGAGGAACCTCCGGCATGGTGGAAGCAAAGGAAGACGCGGGAGCAGTGCCGGAGTTGCTCCGTCGCTATCTGGAGTGGACGGTGCAGGTAGAGGCCTCGGATCTCCATCTGGTGCCCGCCCACCCGCCGCTGGTACGTTTGCATGGCGAACTGACCGAACTGCCAGAACCACCTCTGGATGCGGCCACGCTGGAACCGGTGTTACTGTCGCTGTGTGCTCCGGACCTGGCCGACCAATTGAGCATCCATAAAAACGTCGACTTTGCCCTGACGGCCTCCTTGGGAGAGCAAACTGTCCGAGTCCGGGCAGCGTTGTTCCATGCGGGTCGCCAGCTAGCGGCCTGCTTTCGCATCATTCCGGGTCGTATTCCCGATTTCGCGTGGGCGGGTTTCCCCCAGGCGTTAGCTGATCGCCTCTGCTCATTGCGGGACGGCCTGGTCATCGTTACCGGGGCCACTGGCTCGGGCAAAACAACCACCCTGGCTATGCTGGTCGACCGGATTCACGCGGCTGGGGGCCGCCGCATCCTGACAGTGGAAGAACCGGTCGAGTATTTGTTTCCTCGACGTCCCCACTCCTTGGTCACCCAACGTGAAGTTGGTGTCGACGTTCTTAGTTTCGCTGATGGACTCAAATACGGTCTTCGTCATGATCCCGACGTCCTGCTGATCGGCGAAGTCCGGGATCGCGAGACGGCCCAGATGGTGCTTTCGGCCGCCGAGACTGGCCATCTGGTCTTCACCACTCTGCACACCCGCGATGCCAAAGGGGCGATCACCCGCCTGGCCGATTTGTTCGCCCAGGAAGTCCAAACTTTGGTACGGGCCCAACTGGCTATGAGCTTGCGAGCCATCATCAGTCAGCGGCTGTTACCTGGACCGGAACGGGGAAGCCGCCGCGTTCTGGCTCTGGAAGTCTTGTGGAATACCCACCCGATTGCCAGTGCTATCCGCACCGGCAAAATCGAAAGTATAGACAACTACCTAGTGACCGGCCGGGATGAAGGCATGATCACCTTTGATGAGTCCATCCGTCAGCTTTACCGCACTGGCCGGATTACCCGACGTACCGCTGAATTGCACATGGCCGACCCCTCCTTGCTCCAGCGTCCCTGATAGGGCAATCGACCACTCGGCATCAAACTCTTGGGCCAGGGACGATCACCCCAGGGTCAAGCGAAAGTGCATGTTTATTCCACACGGCAAGCTTGATCGATTCTGGCTCGCGGGCAGAAATTGGGCAATACGGATGGCACACCAGCGTGGACGACCAGTGGGTCTGCTGTCCCTCGGTTTGATCTATCTGCTAACGAGGGGGATGTCCCCCTCACACCCCCCTGGTGGCTTGTTGATCAGACCAAATCGGTCAGTAGTAATCTTTAGACTTGCTATTTGTTAGGGAACAGCTCTTTAGGCGGCCCAGCACCTTGCCGTCCGCCGGGGTTGCAACAGGGGTAATTCGTCGACGAGCAAGTCGTTGGTCAGCGGCTCACGGCTGCCGATAAAAACAGCCCGAATCAGGGCCTTAGGATCTGAAGGAGGCAACCGCCAGTCCGTCGGAAACTGCTCATGATAGGGTTGTGTTCGGGGCAGATAGACGTAGGGGAAGTGTCGACGCATCTGCGTGAAGACCCATCGCCGCGTTGGTCGGCATCCCTGGCCGCTGATCGATTGTGTGGGATCCATACGGTTTTCTTCACAAGGATGTATCTCCTGTTCTTCCCCCCAGGTGACACACGTTTCCAACAGCAGAAACCGCTGACAACGCTCAGCCAGATATTCCAATGCCTGCGCGGGACGTCGTAGATGATAGAGCACACCGTAGCAAAACACAACGTCGAAGTGTCGGTCGGACAGACTGTCAGGGGCGTCCAGATCCAGGAAGATAACTTCCAAGTCAGGGTAACGGGATTGCAGGATTTGCACGTTTTCCGGTCGACCATCCGAGGTGGTAACCCGGCAGCCACGGTCCAGAAAAAACGTTGTCAGATCACCGATTCCGGCTCCCACCTCCAGTACGGTACTCCCCTCAAGAGGTAGGTGTAACGAAGCCAAATGTTCTAATCGCCGGTGATTGATCCGCTGATAGTGTTCCGTAGTAAAAGGTAACGGTCCCCGCAATGGTCCCTCAGCCTCAGTTGCCTTTGCCGACTTGCCCAAGGACCGCCAAGGAAGCCACATCCGTAACATCAGGCCATACCCCCATTTACAGGTTGATCTCGGCCACTCCTATCCGCCAAAAAATTAGAAAATTGCTAGCGTTTTTCCTAGCAGGAATCAAGACGGTCTGTTAAATTAACTTTGCTTCGCATCTGTTGCGCATTTCTGTTTGGACCCTGTCTATTTCCCTTTGAGGAAGGACCAGGCCATGACAACGCATCGCATCATTGTACTTCTGCTAGTGTTTAGCGGACTGGGCGCTGTGCTGATGAGTGGCCAACCGGCCCGGAGTTTGGTGCCCCAGCCACCGGCGTCACCCACTTCTCTTTACGACTATCTGCCACGCGACGCGGTTCTGGTCGCCCACCTCGACCTAAACCAGTTGTGGAACCACGCTCAATACCGGCAATGGCGCCAAGATAATTTCGCCCTGCACGAGCGGATTAACCAGGAATTGGACAAACAGCTCGGTTTGTCGCTAGAAGAGATCGACAGTGCAGCCATGTTTGTACCGCAACTAGAATCGAATCTATCAATCGGCGTTCTGCTTCGCCTGCGTAACGATGTACAGGACCAGTTGTTGGAACGCATCCGGGCTGCTAAAAATTTTGGAGAAGGCGGCGTACTTGAGCGGTTGGATTCTCGCACCTTACTGTTTGGCGGCAATCTGAAGGCGCGACATCGACGGCTAAAGCCTGTACCGCCGGAAGCCCGCGGACCGCTCCACGAACGAATTCAGGAAGCACGTACTCAGAGTCCCTTCATCTTCGCTGCCCTGCAATCCCGACAAATTCCTGATCAGCTCCTTGAAGCCTTGGACAAGGAAATACCATTAGTAGCTGATCTGATCCGTAACACCCGTCTGGTATCACTGACCGTCAGTCTCAAACAGCCCCTCACCGCTGAATTCAGTTTGCATGCGGCCACAGCCGATGGAGCTGCCCGAACTGAAAAGGCGGTCGCCCAGTTACGTCAGCTTGTCCTTAGGGCCCTCGATGAAAGTTTGCGTGACATGCAAAAGTCGCTGGCGGATAGGCCGAGCCTGGAATCGATCCACGTTTGCTTGGCTGCCTTGGCCAAAGCCATCGACAAGGGTGAACTGAAGACACGGGACACTACTACGCAGTTGCGCCTGGAGCTGGATGCCTCGTCCTTGCCGGTGGCCGCTGCCTTTATAACGGGCGTTCAGGAAATTCGCGAGGCAGCCGTGCGTACCCGCTCCACCAACAACCTCAAGCAGATTGTTCTGGCACTTCACATTTACCATGACGCGCAAGGTCGCTTCCCCCCCGCGGCCACAGTCGACGAAAACGGCAAACCGTTATTAAGCTGGCGTGTCCTGATCCTTCCCTTTCTGGAGCAAGAACAGTTATTCAGGAGATTCAAACTGAATGAACCATGGGACAGCGAGCACAACAAAAAGTTAATCCCTCTGATGCCTAAGATTTACGCATTACCCGGGACGGAAGACCAGGAAGGAAAAGCAGGAATGACGTACTACCGGGTGTTCGTGGGCAATGGAGCCGCTTGGGAACTGGGCAAAGGGTTCCGCATCGGGGATTTTACTGACGGTGCCGCGAACACCTGGTCAGTAGTTGTTGCGGACCAGGCCGTGCCCTGGACTAAACCCAGCGAATTGCCCTTTGATCCTAAAAAAGACATGTCGACGTTGCTCGGAAAGGTCGGTAACGTTTGGCAGGCGGCTTATGTGGATGGTTCGGTCCGCAACTTCTCGAAATTACCTAAGGCGGATGTCATCAAGGCTCTCATTACCCGTGCTGGCGGTGAGGTCATCCCGGACGACGATCGCTAAGTTATCTCATGACTGCACTGACAATCAGTTTGCCACCGCCCCCGTGAATTTCGGTTATCCAGCGCAAAAGAGCACTTAGGGTTTGCTACACTGATTACTCGGTCGGCAAGCACAGCCCTACGCCGTGCAATAGTCCATGCTAGTTGGAGACAAGCCAGGGGTTTGGCGGGGATCAAAATTAACATCTGGGTGGGATCAAAATTAACACCTGTCAAAGAGCGGGGTTAGTAGAGTCCCAGATCGAGGGCGTTGGCTAAGGTACGGGCCAACCACCAGGCGGCACTCCGCCAACGCGTGTGGATCTTGACACTGGCCAACTGGCCTGGGTCAATGGCAGCATCGGGATCAACAAGCTCCACCTCAACCAGGTACACCTGCGCCATTGGCACCAACACGTTAGGATCCGTGTGGGGTTTGACGGCCAAAGGGCCACCGCCTCGTTGCGTCAATTGCACCGGCACGGTCTGGGCATTTTGCGCCGGCAGAGTGACCAACCGACCCAGGAAGATCCGATCGCTGCGGCCTTTGACCAGAACCGAAGCTTCCAACACATCGAGGTGGGCCAGATCTTCCTGGAGCAAGCGGTAGTCCGGAGGCGTCACAGGGACACGGACCACCAGCCGTTGGGGATCGCCCACTGCAAAAATGGGCTGGGCCTCGCTATACCCTTTGTCGAAAAGTTTGCCGACGTCTTCAGGCTTCGGGGCACTCAGAACGGTGCCGGAACGGGGGGCCCGCAACTCACGCAGTTTTTCCAGACGCTGTTGTAACAGCTGCAAGCGGCGTTCGGCACTGTCGGCCTTTTTGCGGGCTTCTTCCCGCTGGAGACGTAACTGTGCTAGCGTGGCCTCCTCAGCGGTACCCAACTGCCGACTGATTTCCTGTTGCAACCGTTCGGCAATCTGGCGTTCGGCCTCAGCGGCCGCCCGTGCCTGCTCGATTTCTACCCGGAGAGGTTCACTAGTGAATTCTCCCAGCAGTTGGCCCCTATGCACCAAGTGGCCAGCCCGTGTGTGTAGCTGGACTAATCGAGCCGGCTCCGGCAACAAGACGCTCTCGATCGCCTGCGGGTGAACGGCCACCAGACCGGTTTCATGGATCCGGCTGACCGGCAAAGGTAAAGCGAAAAAGGCCACGACCAACAGAACCACTACCGACAGTGTGGCGTACACACGTTTGGCTTTCATGTCCGGCAATCGCCCTCGTTGACGGATGTTGCGGATGATCCGGTACGCAGGCCAGGCAACAATCGAAACTAATGAAGCCAGGGCCAGCATCTGACTGAGGATTTTCAGCTTCGGACCCAAAAAGTCGGAAAGCATCCAGAGAATCCCAAAAAGCACTACCCAACGGTAAATCCAACTGGTTACCGCGTAGATAACAAACCCCAGCTTGCGAGCAGGACTCATGTAGGGTTCCGGAGGGACCTCGATCCCCAAACATTTGGACAAAAACAGATTGTTGAGAAAGCGATTGGATTTTTCTCGCAGATTGGGAACCTCCATCCAGTCGGCCAGGATGTAATAACCATCGAAACGCATCAAAGGATTGGCGTTAAAGACAATGGTCGATACCGAGCAAAGAATCATCAGGCACATCGCCACATTGTTGACAAAGGGCAGATGAGGAGTGTACCACCACACGAAAGTCGCAGCCGCCGCAATCATCAATTCGACGTAGATGCCGGCAAACGAGATAATGATACGTTTCCATTTGTCGGCCAAGGTCCAAGCGTCGGTAACGTTGCAATACAAACAGGGGCTCAGGCACATGAACAGAAAGCCCATTTCGTGGCATTCGCCCCCGAAAGCTTTACAGGACAATCCATGGCCAAATTCATGGATGATTTTGACCACACCGAGCGACAGCCAGATATATAGGACGGAACGCCAGGTAAAAAATTCGTGGTAAGCGGGCAGCCGGGCGTAAAAAACGTCGAAATGAAGCAGGACGTGGAAAACAGCGGCTGCAATAAACAATACGCTGAGAACGAAAAACCAGCGGGTGAAGATCCAGCAGGTGTAGCGATAAAGCCAGGAGAGAATGCGGTCCGGGTCGAAAACCGGCACTTTGATGTAGAGAATGTTGGTCAGAGCAGCCAGACGTTTGAGGCGACGTTGTCGGGCCCGCCGCTGGAAAAGGTGACGCCCCGCACCGGGTGCCTCGTGCTGCACCAAACCGGCCATGACCAACTGGCGGGCAAAACTTTCCAGGTCCTGATACTCCAGCCGGTGCGGCTTGAATTCTTCCTCAAAACGGTCGCGGACCTGCTCCAGGGTGTGTTCCCCATCAAATAACCGAAAAACAAAATACTCCTGCTTGTTGAAACGGTAATAGCGCAGGCAGACCGGATCCTTGACGACGTGGTAGGTTTTCCCCTCGTATTTTTGTTCAAAGACCTGCAGATCCGGCCGGACACGCAGGCGGACGGCTTTGCGACGTACGGCAGGATCGTTCAGGCTGTCGGTAGCGTGACTCATGGCTGGATGTACCCGGAATATGCCTGGTCAGATGCGTCGGTCGGCGGAGCGGAAAGGGCGCTTTCACATACGACGTTTCCCCTCAGGGGCGTTTGTCCGCCGGTGGCACAATGACCGTCGCGGTGCTTTTATCCAGCAGGCGTAGGAGGCGGTTATCCATCTCGACACGCACGGTAACGAAGCGCGGGTCGACCGCATCGATAGTGACGATGTGTCCTTGCTGGCGGTGGGGCGGTTCCTTGGGGAGCAACCAGAGATGGACGCTTCCTTTTTCCGTACCGACCACGAAATAGGGGTGCTGCGCAACGGGGCTGAAGGCAGCGGCGGTGATAGCACTGCGGCCGGGGGTAATCAAGCGGGCGATTTCGGCAGCGCGTCCGCCACTGCGGGAGAGATGCCACAGCTGGGCGGCCCCTTTAAGATCCCCCTCGCCCCCCACGGTCGCTACGGTATAAGGGGGCCATTGTTCCGGCGGCGTATCAGTGGGCAGTGTCTGCGGCTGGAAGATAGCCAAGGTGGCAAAACCGAGGTTCGGACTCAGATGCGCCACCTGACCGATCGTCTGACCATCTTCAAGATGTAATAGATCCAACCGATTTTTGTCGTGATCGAACAGGACGCGGACCCCATCCGGACTGACGCCCAGCACGTCCACTAATCCAGCACGATGTTCGAAGGTTCGCAATAGAGCGGCTCCGTCGCGCCCTAGTTGCCAGACCTTCAAGGTACGGTCGCGGCTGACAGTCACCAGCCGGGCTTGCGGCGTGAACGCCACATAGGTTACCGTATCCCGATGTTCCAGGGGGAGGCTATACAACTTCTGGGCCGTGGCCAGGTCCCATATGAAGACGTCCCGGCCGGCCGCCGAAGCGGCAAAGCGACCGTTGGGACTGATCGCCACGGCCAGAATAGCGGTCAGGTGGCTTTCCGTTCCTTCGGCCTTGGGTTGTGTGGGAAGCTGTTCCGGATTGGTAATGTCCCAGATGCGCAGGTGGCCGTCGTCAGCCCCTGTTACAACCAGTTGGCGGGAACCGCCAGGCGGGGTACAGGCCACGGCACGGACCGGGGCCGGATGCGGCAAATTGTGCCCCAAGCTGGAGCGTTCAGCCGCTTGATCGAGGTTCGGATCCCAGATGACTGCTGTACCATCCAGCCCAACCGATACTACCAACGGACGGTCGGTATGACCCGAGATGGCAATACCGCCTACCGGTTGGCGATGGGCATATAAACTGACCACCGGTGCGCTGGGAACAGCTGGTTCCACACTGACACGCATGTGCCGTCGTAGCCGAGACGCGTATTGCACGTCTAACTGGCCTTCCAGACGTACCTTGTCCGTCGACTGGATGTCCAGAATTTTATCACCCGCCCGGACAAATTCCCCAGGCCAGCGAGCTATGTTGCGGATAACCCCGCTGACAGAGGCTGTCACCCGATGCTTCTGGATCAACAGATCCGCTTCTTTTAGTTCCTGCTCCGCCTTGACAATCTGTTGATTGACCTGCGCCAGGTTTTCCAGGAAGCGGCTGAGCATGATCTGGTCATCCAGCATGGTCGACTGCGGAATGACGTCGGGTTTGTCCTTGTACAGGTCGATTTTTTTCTGGGCGAATTCGGCACCTTTCTGGGCCTGCTGGCGGACTTCCAGGGCGGCCTGGCGGTTCTTTTCCGCTGCTTCACGCCGGGTCTGAACCAACTGATCATCGAGCAAGCAGACGATCTGCCCCGCCCGGACGACGTCCCCTTCACGCAAGCGCCAGTAGGGATAGAGCCGCTTGGGGTCACGCGGATGAAAAACAATGTTGGGATGCGGATGCTCTGGGTCGTACAGGATTGGCTCACCCTCGGCGGGCTGCCACTCGTAGCGGCCGTCGGGCCGCTGGCTCAGGGGAGCAGCTAGTAGTTCGATCCGCCCATCAATTTCCGCCGACACCTGTTGTCGCTCTTCATACTGGACAAAACAATTGGGAATGACAATCGGTTCAGGCCCAATCCGGAGCGGGGGAAACTGAGGAACGGTCTCCGGAGTGTACAACGGGGCACCGATGGATACGGAAGGAGTAGTCGTTGAACTTTGCGCTTCCCCTGTTGACTCTCCCAAAGGGGCCGTCGGACCACAACCCACCAGCAGCAGGGTCAGACTGGCTAGAACTCCTACTCTTGTTCCCGTCTGGGAGCAGTTACACAGATAGAAACAGCAACCGAGCCTGAGCGATACCTTGCTCACAGAATCACCCTCACGCGATACGCTGTTGGAATCAGTCGTCCCTTGCGATGTCCATTCATGCGAGTGTTAATTGCGCGATGACGCTGTGCAGACCTAGCGAACGACCTCCCCTTGGCCCGGCGGCAGTTCCTTAGAAGAAAAAGATGATTTTCTCATAGAACCATTCCCACACGCCATGGAACAGGGAATAGCCCAAGGCATGCTGGCCGCAACGGATACGGGTCCGCACTTCCAGGCCAGTAACGAACTGGTTGCGGGGGGCCTGCAGGTGCAACGGGATGTCGGGGGCCTGTAATTTGACGTAAGCCGTGACCACCGGTTCATTATCCGTCAGCTCGTGCTGATTAGGTACTGCCTGAGCCGTCAAGCCATCTTCGTACAATCGTCCGAGAAAGCGGGTATCCGGCATGCTCGATAACAGCAGATCAACGTCCAGGTATTTACGACCACTGGCCGCTTCTACCTGATGCCAACGGGGATCGGCGAAGGCCCGGCGAATGTGTCCGATGTTACGCTGAGGGATTTTCAGTTCCGCATGCCAGGCTCCCTCCAGATTACCTACGCGGAGCAATTCTTCGTGCGGACGGACCGTACGTCCCAGGAGTTTGTCACGACGGTCGTCATCCAGGACAGTCCAAATGGGGGGACGGTGGCGGGGCACCGCAGGGTCGAAACGGGGAGCCACGGCTCGGAACTTTCCCAATGGCTCGGGCAGACACAAATATTCCCGCAGCAGAGCCTGGTATTCACGCTCGGCGGCGTCCCGCCGTAAGCGGGCCGTTTCCCGTTGCGTCTCATAAGTGGCTCGGTCGCGGACCTCGCGTGCCTCCCGTAGTATCTGTTCGGCAGCCTCCAGTTGTCCCTGTGCTTCATTGCGTGTGTTTAATGCCTGCTGCAGCCGTTGGGCCAATTCAACGCTGTACAAATGAACGACGTCGTAATCCGGCGCTACCTTCTGCCCCGGCCGCACACGGATGTCGACGACGACCCCCTCGGTGCGGGGGAAAATTTGGGCAATTTCCTCGGGCAGTAACTGTCCCTTGGCGTCCAGACGCAACGGGTAAGGGACCGCAATCAACGCACCCACCAGCAGAGTCAGCACCACAGCAGCGGTCGCGGCATAGAAGCGGCCCTTGCCCCCCAGGCCGTCCTGCACGGCTAGCAGTGGCTTCCACAGCACACGCAGGGGCACGCGCTTCATTTCCGCGGCATTGTACAGAGCTGATGCCGCGTGCTTGCCTACCACCTCCAGCCGCTGGACCAATGGCTCCACGTTTTCCGGCGGGTTGAACACTTCCAGAACTAGCACGGAACGGACCGGTTGCGTCTCTTTCTCCCGTTCATCCCGGATCGGCTGAGCCACCAGGAACTTCGGATGACTTTCCGCAAGGTAGGCATCCAGGGCGGTGGCTACGTCCGGGGGCAGACCTGCTTCTTTACTGCCTTTGAACACCAAGGTTTCGCCCCATTGCAAAACGACTTCCATCAATCGGCGCAAGCTGCGGACGTGCGTGCTGGCTTTTTCCACCACGTCTGCACCGCTGATGGCCTCCACCGTCACCCGTTTGCGGCTGTAACGCACCCCCACACTCAGACGGTCGCACTCGATCAGCTTTCGCCCTTCGTTGGCAATGTGATAAGCCACTTCCGTGGGATGCAGCGAGGAATGAATCAAGCGGGCAAAGGCCTCGATTTGCGTGAAGGTCCGCTCAATGGTCGGGTCCGCACGTTGGCTCAAGTAGTGATGGTACTGGCTGGCATAGCCTGCCATCTGGGCCGTGTAGTTGAGAAACGCCGGATACAAACGTGGGTCGTGTGTCGGTTCCTGGAAAACTTCCAGCAGTCCCAACGCTTGTTTGTCCGGCGTCAGAATGGGTGCCAACAAAACGAACAGGTTTGTCAGATTCGCCGCCGGAACCGGACCGGTTTCGTTCCCGGGTAGACTAAGACGTCCATTTGGCTCCAGCAGTACTGGTCGTGGCGGCTGCGACTGGAAAGCCTGACGGAGTAACTCGTTATGACATTGTCGGCATCCACGCTTGTCGTCCAGCCCCACTTTGTCCAAGTTGAGCTGACATGCTAGTTGCAGAAACCCCTGTGGCGTGCGGAGCCAGACAGCCCCGGCTGGGG
>JANWVV010000019.1 GCA_025055795.1 Gemmataceae bacterium | reverse complement strand
TCGGATGCTGCACCTTGGCTGATAAAATCACTTCGCCACGTTGCCGGTCGATCAGCACGGTACCTGGCTGCGGCAATTCCTGCGGCGATTCGGCTCGACCTTCGCTGCTGAACGTTACCAGCCAGACCACACCGACTACTCCAGCCAGTATGCCACTTGTGTAACTGAAATTCATCTCGGTCCCCCTCTGCCTGAAACATCCTCACTTGTCTGGCATTTAGTTACTTTCCTACCGGTTTCAATGCTGCAGGCCAGTTAGTGAGTGGTGCGGCTGGCTACTTTTCTGCGGCGAACGCTATTACCTTGATGACGCGCCCTGCAGCATCTTTATTCAAAAATGTCAGGTGTGCTATCGATTGAATGATTGAATGAGTCGGTGCTGAGCCTGGATTCCCGCAATCGGTATGCTGTTGACAGAGACGTTGGAAAGGTGGTGGGGTGAAGTGTTGAGCGACTTGGGACACCCTATGTAACCAGAAACTGTCGCCACAATCATCCCCTGGCAGCGCGGAACATTAAGGTTTGCAAACCAACACGCTATGGGGACAAACGACGTTGCTGCTATGGCTGGAAAAGATCAGTTTAACCTGGATGAGAAATGCTAGGGTGGCTCTTGGCAGCAAATCCAGAGGTCATGTTTGTGCCGTTCAGGCTTGAGAGGTTTTTTGAGCTTGAGCGGCGCGGATTTTCTTGATTAGCCGAGACTTGAGGCGTGCCGCCTTGTTCGGATGAATGTACCCCTTGTCCGCGGCACGGTCCAGCAACTGTTGCGTGAGCCGCCATTGTTCCTGAATCTGTTTCGGATCGCTTGTGGTGATCGCCTCGATCGTTGCCCGACGTTGCTTTTTAATGCGCTTGTACCAGGCACGATTCCGTCGGCGACGCCGCTCATTCTGACGCATCCGCTTCCAAGCACTTTGTGTGTGTGGCATATTTCCGTTATTCCTCCCGCAGCGTAGTTATTGCACAGCCACTGGTCGTTTTTTCTCGGATAGTAGCTGGTCACTAATCATAGAACGTTCTCGTGCGCGGTTCCGTAACGTTTGTACTAATCAGCGTAGTTCAGAGTGGCCAGCAGGGGGTCACGACTCCGTTAGTGGGATTCCTCTGCGGCCACTGGCCGTTGTACCAACGCCCCATGGCAGTGCAGATTTCAGCCGAGCCGGACGGCCCCAACCTTGAAGCGGACATAGCGGGTTAGCTCCAGGCCGGCTTTCTTCAGGGCGGCACTGACGGTCAGGTTAGGGTACTTCTGGGCGTTGGCCATTGGCTGCTCACTAAGAACCAGTTCGGCTAGCCGTGTTTTCAGTTTACCTTCGGCAATTTTATCGAGGATGTTGGCCGGTTTGCCGGCATTTTTCGGGTCCGCTTCAATTTCGCTCCGGATGAGGGCTTTTTCCTTTTCCAGGACGTCGGCGGGCACGTCGGCGGGAGTCCGATAGAGGGGATTCATGGCCGTGATGTGGGCCGCGACGTCCCGTAGCAGTTCGTCATTAGGGCCAGTGCCTTGGCATTCCACGAGGGTACCGACGGTGCCGTCGAAGTGGATGTAACCGCCATAGATGCCGCCAGTGAGGCGGGCGAAGCGGTGTACAACCATTTTCTCGCGGACGACCCCCATGGTATCGTTGAGGCGATCCTGGACGGTTCCTCGCTCGTCGTAGCGTTCGGCCAGCAGGGCGGGGACATCGTCGGCCTGACTACAAGCAATGTGCCTGGCCAGGTCGTTGACCAGAGCGATGAAGGGATCACTTTTGGCGGAGGGAGCGGTTTCGCATCGGACCTCCACAATGGCAGCGATGCGGCGGACGTTATCGTAGAACAGTCCGATACGTCCCTCGGCGGTTTCGCTGCCTTCGCGTTTGACCCCCATTTTGGCGTTTTGGGCACGGAGCCATTCGATGGCTTTATCGATGTCGCCGCCAGTTTGTTCCAAGGCCTGCTTGCACAGACCCATGGGCTGATCGGTACGGTCACGAAGCTGTTTGACCAGTTGCGGAGTGATTGGAGTGCTCATGGCCAGGGATCTCCTAGGTCGAAAGCCTCAAGCGGTGGGGGCGGCCGGGGTCGAGGGGACGGCGGGTTCAGCTGCCGGTCCTTTGCTCGTTGTATGGCTGCCATTACCCGTGGTGGCGGCGGGAGCAACCGGCGACGGGGTAGCCCGAGTGGGACGAGGCCGGATCAAAGCCTGTTGTTCCGGCGGTAGGGCAGCGGCACCCTCCAGACAGGCATCCGCCAACTTGCCCACTATTACCTCGATCGAACGGATGCTGTCGTCGTTCCCGGGGATGGGCAGATCGATCTCGTCGGGGTCGCTGTCCGTATCAATCAGGGCAATGGTGGGGATGCCCATCCGCCGGGCTTCCCGTACGGCGTTATGTTCTTTTTTGGGATCCACAATCACCAGCACTTCCGGTAGCTTGATCATGTCGCGGATGCCTTTGAGGTTCCGGCGGATTTTAAGTAATTCCCGACTCAGCTGGGCGATCATCTTTTTGGAGTGGGTGCGGATGTCGGCCGTCTCGGGGGCCTTGGCCGGATCGAGCTTACCCGTTTCCGTCATCATCTTTTCGATATAGGCGTTCAGATCTTCTTTGTTGGGATTGGCCCCGGCCGGCAGCCACATCGCTTCCAGTTCCTGCAAACGCTTGACACGTGCCCGAATGGTCCGGTTGTTGGTCAGCGTGCCTCCCAACCACCGCTCGCTGACGTAAGGCATGCCACAACGCTGAGCTTCCCGTTCGATAATCTCTTTAGCCTGACGTTTCGTTCCGACAAACAGGACGATGCCGCCCGTCGACACCACCCGTACCAGGTACTTGTAGGCCCGCAACAGGCCTCGGACCGTCTCCCGCAGGTCGATGATGTGGATGCCATTACGCTTGCCGTAAATGTACGGCCGCATCTTGGGGTTCCAGCGGCTGGCTCGGTGCCCGTAATGAACGCCAGCCTCCAATAGTGCTTTGACGTCGACCAGATTGCTCAGTGCAGTAGTCACGGTGCCTCCTCCGAGGATTCGGCTACCCTCACGCACGCCTGTGCCATGACGAGGCCAACCCTCCGTACAAACCCAGATACGCCCCACACCCGTTTTTCAGGGGCCGAAGACTGGTAGTATAAGAATTTTTCCGCATTTGTCCAACTCCTTTGCGTAACCGCCTTGGTTGCGTTGCCCTCCGCGCTGTTCAACGAAACAAAATACGCATTGGTTTCCGCTGTCAGGACTGGCAGGCAGGGTTGGACCGGCTGGCTGCTCGTCACCATTGAAAAAATGTCCAAGAATCAGGCTTCTGTACTCTACATCTGGGGTTGCTGATGGGCCATGTTCGCTACCAACAGGCCTAGAGTGTGTATCTTTGCGTTGGAAAGATGAATATGAGGAGGCAGCAACGATGCCGGTGGGGCTCCGAGGGGTCGTTCCGGTACTAGACGTTCGCACTGGGCAGGCGGTTCATGCACGGGCTGGACTGCGTCAGGCGTATGCTCCCATCGATTCACCCCTGCGGGGTTCGACGTTGCTAGAGACGGCCCGCCGCTTGTTACAGGCCGCCGACTCGGATCGTTTATATGTCGCGGATTTGAATGCTTTGCTGGACGCAGGTGCCGATTCGGCCGTTTCTGCTCTAGTGCACGACCTGACGGGGGTGACCATTTTGCTCGATCGCGGACGGTACGTCGAGACACCTATGCCGGGGCACGTCCGTCCAGTGCTCCCCCTGGAGGCCGGCTGGTCCGAGTGTCAGCATGCCGAGTTGGTGGCTCGCCTGTGTCCTTGGCGTCCCCTCTTTTCGCTGGATTTACATTGCGGTCGACTTCATGAAGGATATCGGCACTGGCCTGTCGCAACAGCGGGGGACGTCCTGCCACTGCTGGAGCGCGTCCAGGCGGTGGGCTATCGCAGCGTGATTATGGTCGATGTGAGCCAGGTGGGTACGGAATGTGGCGTGGCTAGGCTGGCTAACTGGGTCCGGTGCGTCCGCCGGCAGTGGCCCGAGCTGGAAATTGTCGCTGGCGGTGGCGTCCGTGATGCGAGGGATGTCCGGCAACTGCTGGCCGCTGGGGCCGATGCCGTGCTGGTCGCCACGGCCTTGCATCGCGGTCGGCTGGGTCGGGTGCCGTCGACGCCGCCATACTAGCAAATCGAGTCGAGAAATCCTTGCATTTCGCCCGCGGCGTGCCAGTCGCCGGCTGCTTGAGCCGCTGCAATCCCTTCTTGCAGGATTTGCCGGGCCTGCTCATAACGGTGCAGGCGGATCAACGCCTGGCCCGCCTGGAGATAGGCCGGAATGTACGGCGGTCCCGCGGGACGTCGGATCAGATCGATCAGTCGCTCGACACATTGGTCATCCTCTCCGAGTGCCGCGTACTCCATGGCCAGACCATATCGCAGAAACGGATCGTCGGGATCCTCACGCAACAGGGCTTCCAACTGTTCCATTCGGGGCGTCCGACTCATAACCATTAACTCCTCCACTGATCCCATGTAAGTAATACTGGCAGAACAGGGGGGGATTAGCGGTTCTTCAGGAAATTACTATACTTTCTCCAGCGGAACCCCGAGGCCAAGGTAGGCATGAGGGAATCCTCGAAGGCCCGCGAGGACAGCCGTATGCAACTGGATCCAGCCCAGGCGTCGCCGCTGGAAGTTTATCAATATCTGGTCGGGATTGTCACACCGCGTCCGATTGCCTGGGTGACCACGCTGTCGGCTCAGGGAGTAGTCAACCTGGCGCCTTTCAGTTTTTTCAACCTGTTTGGGGCCAATCCCCCCATAGTGGTTTTTTCACCTACGCTGCGTCGCGATGGGAGCAAAAAGGATACCCTGCGGAATCTGGAACATCTCGGGGAATGCGTGATCCACGCCGCCACGGCCTCGCTGGCGGAAAAGGTCAATCTGTCTTCCAAGGAAGTGCCACCAGAAGAAAGTGAAGTGGCTTTGACCGGCCTGACCACCGTTGCCAGTGTCAAGGTGCGTCCTCCTCGTCTGGTGGAATCGCCCACGGCCTTGGAATGCGTGGTCCGTCAGATTCTCTCGTTTGGTCGCGGTCCCATTGCTCCCAATCTGGTCATTGCCGAAGTAGTCATGATCCACGTGGCCGAAGGCGTCCTGCTGGAGGGGGGAGGAGGGGTTGATCCCCGCCGGCTGCAAACCGTGGCTCGGCTAGGCGGCAATTTCTGGTGCCGTACCACCGATCTGTTCGAGTTGCCTCGGCCATGACCCTGGTGAGCCTTGCGAAATACCCTTGGGTCTAGCAGCATACGTGTCAATCAAATTAGCAGGCGATTCACATTCGCTTGCGGACAACACCGCCGGCCTCGCCCGGCGTCTGATCCTGAGCCCACAAATGCCTTCCCATCGCAGCGACCGCACAGGGCCTTGGCTTGGACGCTTACTGGCAGGGCAGCCCGTTTCGTCATCTACAGCAACTGAATCGCTTGGCAGGCGTAACAACATGTAACAACGGGCAGGCCAGTCAGATGGATAGTCCGAAGCGAGGACGAACGTTCCAGCTCGCTCTTGCGAGCTGCGGTACATCAGTTCTATGATGGCGTGCACCGCTCTATCGAGCGACCCGAAGTGTGGAGCAGATCCGCCGGCAAGATTCCGCAACGCAGCGACGTTCCGAGGTATCTGCCCGGCTGATCTATACCCATCGTTGACGGTGGAATCATGAAGATAGCAGTGGTAGGAACGGGGTATGTAGGTCTGGTCACCGGCACATGTCTAGCCGAAAGCGGCAACGACGTGGTCTGCGTTGATAACAACGCAGCCAAGATCGCTGTATTGCAAGAGGGACGACTGCCGATTTACGAACCGGGATTGCAGGAACTGGTGCAGCGGAATTGTCGCGAGGGCCGCTTGCGGTTCACCACCGATCTGGGCGAAGCGGTAGCGGAGGCCCGCTTGATTTTCGTCGCTGTGGGGACGCCACCGACGGCGGATGGTTCGGCCGACCTGTCGGCGGTGTTCGCGGTGACGGAAGCAGTGGGTCGGTTGGTCAACGGGCTGCCGGTGTGCCCCTGGGAGCCGCGGATCCTGGTGGTAAAAAGCACGGTGCCCGTGGGGACCAACGCCCGCCTGACCGCTCGCCTGGCGGAATTGGGATGTGCCCAGCGGCTGGAAGTGGCCAGTAATCCGGAGTTTCTCAAGGAGGGAGCTGCGGTCGAGGACTTCATGAAGCCTGACCGCGTCGTGGTAGGCGTACGCCGAGGGGAAGTAGCCGAGGTGTTGCGCGAACTGTATGCCCCGTTTTTGCGGACGGACCGTCCCTTTCTGGTCATGTCCCCCGAATCGGCCGAGATGACCAAGTACGTGGCCAATGCCATGCTGGCCACCAAGATCAGCTTCATCAATGAGATGGCCAACCTGTGCGACCGGCTGGGCGCTGACATCCAGGACGTGCGTCGTGGCATCGGCCACGACCAGCGGATCGGCTTCCAGTTCCTGTTTCCCGGTCCGGGCTACGGCGGTTCCTGCTTTCCCAAAGACGTTCAGGCCATCATTGCCATGGGTCGTCAAACCGGTTGCCCGATGCACCTGATGCAAGCGGTGGACACCGTCAACAACGCTCAGAAACAGATTCTGTTCCGCAAGATGCTTGCTCACTATCAGGGGCGATTGCAGGGACTGACGGTCGCCATCTGGGGGCTGGCCTTTAAACCCCGCACCGATGACATCCGCGAAGCTCCCTCCTTGGTACTCATCGATGCCCTGTTGCAGCAAGGGGTACAACTGCGCGTGCACGATCCGGAAGCTATGCGCAACGTGCAGACTCTCTACGGCCAACGCCTCTATTATGCCCGTAACCCTTATGATGCTGTGCAGGGGGCCGATGCCCTCGTGGTCGTCACCGAATGGGCGGAGTTCCGTAATCCCGATTTCGCCCTCATTCGGCAACTCATGAAGGGACACGTCATCTTCGATGGCCGGAACATCTTCGAGCCCCGCACAGTCGAGACCCTGGGGTTTACCTACTACGGTATCGGTCGCGGGCGACGTCTGAACCTGCCCGATAACGTAACCCCTTCCACCCAGTGAAATTCACGCGATTGCTCAACCCGAGGTACGAACATGCCCCAGGCAGCGAATCCTGTGTCATTAAGTCACCCTCTTGTGAGGAGTCGAGCCGGCTAGCCAAGTACCAAAAGTGCTCAGTATCGTCCCAGTCAGAAAGCCAGGGCTATGGATATTCTCGATTCCCGTCACATCCCTATGGGATGATGGTCCGGGTTTGGGCGATTACCCTAGCAACATGAGAGAGACAACAAGGGCCCGATTGGGCAAGAGGGTATGCAAAATCTGCAGGAAAAACGGCTCGAGGCATAACTATTGCAGGAGATTTTACGCGGGCAATGTCGTGCTACGCTTGCCCCAAAGCCGCTTCCACAAAGGTTCCCGGACCTGCTGCACCGGTAGGAGCACCGGCACATGGTGCGGCTGCTCCGGCTCGGCTTCTGATGCTCGCCGATGCCAATAATCTAACCAGACCTGAACGACGACTCCCAGGACAATCCATAAACCAAGTCCGACAGTGAGGATCAGGGCATGTTGCTGGCCCCACTGGCAGACATCGATGGTCAGTAGTGGTTGGAGTAATAACAGGACCGCGTGGGCAGCTACCAGCGTACCGACTATGCTGGAGACGATCATCCAGCCGTAGCGGAACAAGGCCACTGCTAACAAACCGCCCAAGGGGTAGAGTAGCCATACGTCATACCACTGGGGAATCAGATGTTGGGTGGCGACAAACGCCACCAGACATCCCAGCAGAAAAACGGCCAGGCGAACCAGTTCGACTGCGATGTAGGCCACCGCCAGGCCAACAACCACCGCGCTCACGGCCGGTGGCGTGGTCGTGAGGGTACCACTCCACTGCCAAGCCAGGCCTGCAGCAGCTAGTCCTGCTCCGCAACTGATCCAGAGGCGATGCCCTCGCCAGCCCCACAGCCATAAGGCCAGTCCGCCTGCCACGAAAGTTCCCAACAGGGCTGGACTCATTCCCCGAGCTGCCTGCAGAACCTCCCCGCTAATCAGGCTGAATTCGCTCATGCTCCCACCCTCACCCTCGTCGGGTTATTAACACGGACGTTTAAGATTGTGCACCAGTGCGGTAGAAAGCAGTGAGTCCTACGGCTGGTCCGGTTGGCCGAGCAGTTGCACCCATATCTGACGTCGGCGGGGGCCATCAAACTCACAAAAGAAGATCCCCTGCCAGGTACCCAACAATAGTTTTCCCTCCTGAACAAGCACTGTGACAGAGGGTCCGACCAAGGCGCTTTTGATATGAGCATCGCTATTGCCTTCGCCGTGGCGGTAGCCGGGCAGATGCTGGGGGACCGTCTGATTCAGCCACAGCAGCAGGTCGTGGGCTACGTCCGGGTCGGCATGTTCCTGGATGGTGACAGCGGCTGTCGTGTGCGGACAGTACACCACGCAAAGACCGTTGCGGAAAGCACTGTTGCGGAGCAACTCCTGAATGGCCGCGGTTATGTCAATCATCTCGGTACGGCGGTGAGAAATCACGTCGAGCACATGCCTGGTCACCATGGTGGTTTTCCTCCGGATCGTTCTGCTGCTATGGTAACATGGTATCTAAGGCAAGCAGCGCGTCAGAAAGCTGACGCAACAGGGGCGAAGGCGTAGATCCCCGACAGAGACTAGCGATTGGAACGAAGGTAGGGATGACAGCCGTGCTTATTGTTGTGGAGCGTCAGGAAGCGGGAAAAACCCTGGCTGCCGTACTTAAACAGCGGCTGGGCTGGAGCTGGTCACGGGTCAAGCGGTTGATCCAACGGCGACACGTCCGCATCGGACAGCAGATTGAAACTAACGTGGCGCGGCGTGTCAAAAAGGGGCAGCAGATTCGTATTGCCGACGGTCTGGTATCGCCGGCCGCGGGTCTAGCGCAGTCGCAGCCGCCAGCGGCTTCCCGGTCGAGCCGAGGCAACCGTGGTCAGCCGGCCGCCAGTTTCCTACTGCCTCCACGGCCTGCCCCATCGTCGATCAACCAGAAAAGGGTGAAACGCTCCCGCTCCTCCGACACGGGGCCAGCATCAGCGGGCAACTTGTCAACCAGCGGTTCTTCCCGTCGTCACCCCGATGATGCTAGTTCTGCTACGGGAGTGGGTCAATCATCCTCTCCGGGGGACTATGCCTCACCGGCAGCTTCGGATCATCATTCGACAAGTCGACCCGACGTGCCCTCTTTCTCTTCTCACCTGGACTATCAGCCTCTGGCAAGTGCTGGGTGTGCCAATTTTGTGGGGACACCAAGTCGTTCGCAGCGGGCACGCTCGATAAAGGAAGCGGATGGCTCCGCATTACCAGACGCGATCAGCATCGTCCATGTAGATGAGGCATTGGTAGTGGTCAACAAGCCGGCCGGCCTGACCACCCTGCGGCACGCTTACGAGGAGGCGGAGTTTGGGGCCCGTGCCCGACGTTACCTACCCCGGACACTGGCTGATTACCTGCTGGAACTGCTGGGATTGTCCCGTACGCAACTGTATCCGGTCCACCGGCTGGACCGGGATACGTCCGGGCTGGTCGTTTTCGGTCGCAGTGCTGTCGCCGCCCAGCGTCTGGCCCAACAGCTCCGGCAGCACCGCATGGCCCGCTGCTATTGGGCCATTACCCGGGGCATACCCGCGGAGGGACGGTTGGAATCCTGGCTGATCCGCGACCGGGGCGACGGCCGCCGCGGCAGCACCCCCGATCCCCAGACACCAGGAGCCCGACACGCCATTACCCACGTGCGTGTGCGCGAAACATTCGGACGCTACGCCTGGGTGGAATGCACCCTGGAAACAGGAAGAACGCACCAGGTCCGCATCCACCTCGGCGAGGCCGGCACACCCCTATGTGGCGAACGCATCTACGACCGTCCGTTGCACGGACCACCGCTGCCCGATGGAAGTGGGGCCCATCGCCCCATGTTGCACGCCGTCCAGTTGGGACTGTACCACCCGCTGACCAATCAGTGGCTGCAATGGGACGCCCCGCTACCGGCTGATTTCCAGCAGTTGTTGCATCAGTTGCGTCGCCAGGCATCCTCCTCAATCCAGCCACCTTCCTGCGATCCGTAAAATACTCGCGGTGTCGGGTTGCACCGGACAAGGATCAAGCAAGCGGAAGCTTACGCTTTGTGGGGGAGGCGTCGAGTTTTGAAAGCGCCCTGACCTGAGCAACAGGACCGGAGACGAGACGAAGGAAACAGTCAGCCCTGCTGGAGCCAACGGGCCACATCGCGGGCATGGTAAGTCAGGATCAGGTCCGCCCCGGCCCGCCGGATGCTGGTGAGAATTTCCAGAGTGATCCGGCGTTCGTCCAACCAGCCTCGTGCCGCGGCCGCTTTGACCATGGCATACTCCCCACTGACGTTGTAGGCAGCGGTGGGCAACCCAAACCGGTCTTTCACCAGTCGGATGATATCCAGATAGGCCAGGGCAGGTTTGACCATGAGCAAGTCGGCCCCTTCGGCCACGTCTAAGGCCGCCTCGCGTAGCGCTTCGGCGGCGTTGGCCGGATCCATCTGGTAAGTACTCCGGTCACCAAACTGCGGGGGACTCTCGGCGGCGTCCCGGAAGGGACCATAAAAGGCGCTGGCGTACTTGACGGCGTAACTGAGAATAGGCACATGAGAAAAGCCAGCGGTGTCCAGCCCTTTGCGAATGGCTGCCACCATACCGTCCAGCATACCGCTGGGGGCCACGATGTCGGCCCCGGCACGGGCATGCAAAACACACTGCTCGGCCAGCAAGCTGAGGGTGGCGTCGTTATCCACGTCCCAGCCTGAACCCCGACGCTGCAACAGGCCGCAGTGCCCATGATCGGTGTATTCACAAAAACATTCGTCGGTGATCAACAGCACGTCGGAGCCATAGGCATGACGCAAGGCCCGCAACGCCTCAGCGATGATCCCATCCTCGCGTAATGCACTGCTGCCGCGGGCGTCTTTCGACTCGGGGATGCCGAACAGAATGAAGGCGTGCAATCCCAGATCGCGAGCGGCCCCCACTTCCTCCACCAGGACGTCGATACTCAGCTGATAATGTCCCGGCATGGACGGGATTTCCCGCCGGACGCCCTTGCCCGGACGGACAAACAAAGGCAGAATCAGATGGTCGACACGCAGCTCCGTTTCTCGTACCAAAGACCGCAGCAACGGACTAGCGCGTAGCCGCCGGGGACGAGAGACTGGAAAAGGAGGGTACACCGTCGTCGCAAAGGCATCTGACAGGGACATGGCTTGCCGTGTCGCTTGATGTGAGAAGTCGCTAGTTCCTTGATCCACAGGTCAGACTGTTTCTGGTTTTCATCGGCAGACGGAGGTCATTCGGCCAGGCCGAGCACCTTGTCCATTTGCCGGGAGATTTTGCGGAGCGTATCTTCACCACCTCCCTGGACTTCCGCGGTAGCCCAGCCGTCGTAGCCGATCTCGGCCAGGGCTCGCAGGATTTCCGGCCAGTTCTCGTCCCCTTCGCCGATTTCCACCCATGGATTCATCTTGGCGGCGTAGCGTTTCAGGCTGAACCCTTTGAAATCGAATTTCAGCATGCGTTTGCCAAGTTTGCGGATCCACTCAGCGGAAGGAACCCCGTAACGGATCATATTCGAGCAGTCGAAGTAGGCGCCGACCCACGGGGACTTGAAGCTGTCGACGTATTCGATGAACTGCTCCGGGGTGGTGATGAAGTTGTTCCAGACGACTTCGATGGCAATTTTGACGCCACACTTTTCCGCCGTGGGAAGGGCTTTGCGGATTTCCGCCTGTGAACGTTCCCAGCATTGTTCGAAGGTGACCATCCCCTCTTTGACCACGCCGGGCACCAGCAGGACGGTTTCGGCCCCGACCGTCTGGGCATCGCGTAACGCGGTCAGCAGGGCCTCCAGCCCCTTGGCCCGCACCTTCTCGTCCGGATCCGACAAGGGTTGGTGCCAGTGCACCGAGTCAATTACGCCGTGCACAATCACTCCAGTATCTTTGCTGGCCCGTACCAACTCGTCCAGGTGGGGGGTACCGGGACTGTCGATTTCTACCCCCTGAAAACCACACTTTTTAGCCAACTCCAGCTTGTCCCGGTGCGAGCCGTTGGGCAAACGAATCATGCTGTACTTGATGGCTTTTTTCAGCTTTGGCCGGCGTTCCTGAGCCAAGGAGGGGCCGCCCCACAGCGACATGAACGTGGCAGTCAGGCCGGCACCTCGACGCAGGAAATCACGGCGTCCGATCGGTCGGATCATGGCTGGCTCCTGCTTTTTCCCCGTGGATAGGCTTCCCCTCAGTTATAATCATGCCTGGGCGACAGTTTGTACGCGATCGGGTCTACAAATTGCTACGATCGCTACGGAAAAAAGGTGTGGTTTTAGCCCCGTTGGCGGTCGAGCCACTGGTGGCTCGGCCGACTGAACAACAGACCTGGCTACTGCTTTGGGCGAGTTGGGCGATGATGGCGGGCATCCTGCCTGCACCCCATCGCGAGGCGTATCAGGTCCGTAGCCTTATTCGTGTCGTGACCCTGACGAAAGTCACGCAACAGCGTTTGCTTCGCGATTCGGCCCGCTACTGGGCGGGCGGAATTGTCCTGGTTATTCGTGGCCGGGTGGCTAGCTGCCGGCGGATAAGCGTGCAATCAGGTCAAGCGGTAGACACCTGGGGTCGGCGGTGGTGGCACAGGGTTAGGACCCCACGCATACACCTTGGGAGCTAACGACGTCTGCGAGGCCATGAATTGCTTCCAGGTCAGACGCTGACCGGTGTAGGCCGCCTCACGAGCAAAGATGGCCAGGGCCGTGCTATGGGCGGCACTTTCCCCGTCGTTGATCGGCTTGCCCGCACGGATGCTGGCAAACAGCTCGTCATGTTCCACCTGGTACATGTTTTTGGATTCGCCGCTGAATTCCCACACCTTTCCGTCATAGCGTTCAATGCGATGCTGCATCAACTGGCACTGCCCTTGTGTGCCGATGATGTGATCATTTACGTCGGAGGGGCACTGAGGCATCTGGCGGCACATCGAAAAGATCTTGACGCCGTTGGGGAACTCCAAAGTCACAGCGAAATGATCGTAGATATTGCCGTATTTGGGATCGGTACGGACCTGGCGACCACCTACGCCCATAGCCGAGATGGGTACTGCTCCCTGGAGCACCCAGTTGGCCTTATCGAAGTTGTGGCAATGTTGTTCGACGATGAAGTCGCCCGACAGCCAAGTGAAGTAGTACCAGTTGCGCATCTGGTATTCCATTTCGGTCCATTTGGGATCGTGGCCGCGCCACCAGAGGGGGCCGGTCAGGTAGGTGATGTGCAAAGCCCGGATGTCGCCGATCATTCCGTCGTGCAACCGTTGTACGGTTTCCCGCTTGGCACGCTCGTAGCGGAAGCAGAAGCCGGAACACAACGCCAGGCCCTTCTTTTTGGCCAGCTGGGCACTTTCAAGCACGGAGCGGACGCCGGGTACGTCCACCGCCAGGGGCTTTTCGCAAAAGACGTGCTTGCCGGCATCAATGGCGGCCCGCAAATGGAGCGGTCGGAAACCCGGTGGCGTGCACAACAAAACGACATCCACGCATTCCAACAACTTTTTGTAGCCATCGAAACCATCAAAGCGCCGTTCCGGTGGCACGTCGATGCGGGAGGCGATGTCCGAGACCTTCATCAGATTGTCCAGACTGGCCTGCAGCCGGTCCATGAAGACGTCGCACATGGCCACCAGCTTGGCATTGGCATCGGCCCGGAGCGCTTCGCGAGCGGCCCCTGTCCCCCGACCACCACAACCCACCAGACCTACCCGTAGCAGGTCACTGCCACCGGCATACACGTGGGGCAAAGCCGCTGTAGCTACGCCGGCCGCTACGGCCGTCCCTAGAAATTCCCGCCGATTCGGTTCCGTGTTCATCAGCCGTACCCTCTCTGTGCCTCTATGGAAAAAACAGAATCACCCTTACCATCCGTCAGGCGCTAAGGATGCCTGCAGACGGGCATCCGGTGGGACTAACCCTTATTTTGACACAGCCGCCGCCCTTTGTCACGCATTTTTCTCAATGTAACGCGTCACATAAGGTGGAACCGAACACGAAATGCGACGCAATTTTCATGCCAAAATAGATTGTCGCTGCAGCACAACTCAATTCCTGACTGTGTTAAAAAGCAAGGTACATCTATATACTACGCTGTGCAATAATCTTGGATGACCAACCACTAGCAAAAATGTTGCTCGGGACGGCTCTTGTCAAAAGACCGGCTCAGTCTGAGAGGATCATTCGGGACAATTTCGTCTGAAACGGTTGCCATCCAACTCGGTCTGTCGCTCACTTTTTGATTTATTGCGGTATAGAAATTTGGATTCTCGCTTCGTGACTTTGCGAGTCACGCAAAGTACCCACAATCTTACACTTGTCGAGCAGATAACTCATACTTTTTCCCTTGGGCCAAAAAACGCCAAGCCAGACATTTGGAACTAAAGAAATTGCATTGGTCGACGAACTCCCTTTCTAGGGAGAACTGCCCCTGCTGTATTAGAATTAATGCAGAGGGAGCGGCTTGGTGGTGCTACCCGGTCGGCGGTGATGTCGGCTTTTTTGTATTTAAATTTGAGCTTGTACTTACGATTGGTACTTGTGGGTGACCCAGCGGGGAGAGATAGTTTCTGGAGGGCGATTCCAACCGACCGCTGGTGTCCGGCCCGGTCGGGCTGAGGGTGTTATGAAGAAACCAAGCAGGTGGTGGCGTGGCCTGCCTGTCGGCGGCTTACTGCTGGGGATAGGGGCGGTTCTATGGCCCGCGGCTCCTCAATGCTCCGCGACAACGGTACCTTATGCCGCCGAGGCCATGGCCCTAACCCGTATCCTGACCGATCTGTTCCGCCGGCACCTGCCCGACCCATTGGCACAAAGTAGCGAGAATTGGGGACACCAGAAGGAAGTCAGTGGTACACGGCGACGTATTAAAGACTGGCGGATTATCACTGAACCATATCAGGAGCGTCGCAATGAAGGGTTGTGGCGGCGACTGACTCTGCGGGTTCCCCAACGCGACCGCTTGCAGGTCGGTGTGCAAAACATTTCCTTTCCGCGCCGCGGCTGCGTTGAGGGTACTGTGTTAACGGTAGCGGAAAACGTCGCGCTGCAACTGGAACAGCAGCACTGGTGTAACGGTCTGCGGCTGTATGCCTGTGACATTCGGGCTCATTGCAAAGCAGGTTTGACCCTGCAGGCTGCAGTTAGCAGCCGGCAGGAACGTCCCCTGGGCGCTTTGTTACCAACTTACGTATTGAAAGTACATGTCCACGAGGCCCGACTCGACTACGCCGATCTGAAAGTGGATCACATTCTGGGCCTGGATGGCAAAGCGGCTCAGGTAGTGGGTGATACCATCCGGGAGCTGATTCGCCGCTTCAAACCGGATTTTGAGAATCAATTGCGTCGTCGGGCCGAAGCGGCCGTGATCCGAGCCACCGATAACCGGGAATTGTATTTGACCCTGGACGAGTGGCTCCGCCGTGCCTGGAACCCCTGATGGAATGCGGAACGGGCCGGTTCCTCTTGCGGAGCTGCCCGCAGTCCGGGTATAGCCTTGGCGGGTAGCTTTAAAAAGGTGCCGGAGGCAACTGTGGCAAGCGGGTTATGGAAGACCCGTGGTCCCTTCCCCAGTGTCCATCAGATCTCTGGACAGCCTTTGCCGGCAGGGAAGCCCGATTATGCGAAGCCGGAGTGTTTTACTGGTCGCGTCGACCGTGGTCGTTTGGGCCTCATCCCCGTCAGGGGCACAGACAGGCCAATCACCTGGTCCAATTCCCGCTGCTTCCCCCCATCCAGACAAGCTGGAAAGTCGCCTGGCGATCCAGCGAGCTATGGCAGCGGCACGCCACTTGTTGGAGCAACACCAGCCATCGGAAGCGGTCCGCCAGTTGGAAGCGGTTCTGCCACTGGCTGACGGCAACTCGGCTTATCTTGAGCTGCTACGCCAGGCCTACCAGGCGGAACTGACCCAATGGGAGCAGGCGGGGAGCCGGGACGAACGCATTGACCAGTTGCGACGCTACATCGAGTTGCTCCAGCCCTGTGCGTCAGGTGGGGCATCGGTTTCGCCATTGGGAGCAGGAGGGGGAGCAGCGAGCCTGCCGGCAGCAGCGAAAGTAGTGCCTCCCGAGAGGCAGACCGCTGAGACAGAGAGCACTCCTGCCAAAGACACCCCACCTGCACCAGCGACCACGTTCGTACCACCCCCCTCGCAAACGACACCAGCCCAACAGCAAGATGAGAGCCGCTTGCTCAACGAAGCCGTCCTGCTGTTTCAGCAGAAGCGATACGCCGAGGCGGCCCGACGATTTGCCCAGGTTCCCCAACTGTCGGCGGAACACAAAGCCGCTTGGGCGTACTGTCGGGTGTGTCAGGCCGTCGAACGGCTGCAGCAGTCGGAGGTGACAGTCGAGACGTACGCCACGGTGGCGGCCGAGTTGCAGGCGGCCGCTGCCTTGCTCCCTACCGATAGCGAACTGCGTCGCTACGCCGAGCGATTGGCCACCGCCGCTCAGCAGAAGGCCCAACAGGGACGCCCCCGACCAGCAGGGCAAGGAATCCCGACAGCAGACACACCCGTTTTGCAAATCGAAACAGCCAGTTTCCGGATCCAGGGCAGCGGGCCGCGGGAATATTTGGAACAACTGGGCCGGGCCGCCGAACAATACCGGCACGAACTGTTCAACCGCTGGAGCGGTCCGCCCGCCGCAGACTGGCAGCCCAAGTGTGACGTCGTCCTGCATGCCAGTGACGCGTCCTTCAGCCAGGCCACCGGCCTGCCGGTCTCCTACGGAGGGGTCGCTCAGGTTACGCTACAGGCTGGTCGTGTGACCGCCCGACGGGTGGATCTGCGGAGCGACACGACGGAGCAACTCCACCAATTGCTCCGTCGGGAACTGATGCATGTGGTACTAGCCGACCTGTTTCCGCAACAGGCTCCGCCCCGCTGGGCCATTGAAGGGATGGCTGTTCGAGTGACCGGCACGGCCGAAGTGGACCGCTACCGCCGTACCCTGTTGCGTCTTTTGCACAACGGCGAGACCTTACCCCTGGCCACACTGCTGGCTTACCGCGATTGTCCCCCCGAACGGGTTACCCCCTTCTGCTGCCAAAGTGTCTGCCTGACCGACTTCCTCATTCAGACCGGTGGGGGCGAACGCAACTTCACCCTCTTCCTGCGCGATGCCCAACGCTACGGCCTAACGTCCGCCCTGAAGCGTCAGTACGGCTTCGATACCCCTACGGCCCTGGAAGCAGCTTGGAAACGCTGGCTGCTGACCGGCAACCACACCCCCTCCGACCCAGTAGCCACACCAGGGACCATCGGCGGACGATAGCCCTTGGCACGACTTCCCGACGTTCCCCAAAGGACCACACCGGTTCCGATTACTACCTAAGCGGTTGCTTGAGTTTGTTACCCCTTGGAGGTCCCTTCTGAGTTTCTGAAGATGTGGATCCCGGCTAGCCTGGTTCTGCGAGGTTTTCCAGGTTTCACCAAAACTTGTTGTCACAGAGGCTTGGCACCAGCATGGTGAAACCTGGCTAAGCAGCGGGTGGGCATCTTCCTTCTGGCGTTAACACAATTTCAGGTGCCTTTACCATAAGTTGCCATGAGGATTAAAAAGTCCTTACTGCCGGGGATGATCGTGGGCAGCGTGCTGGTGGCGGATCAGCGGTCCTGCGACCCGAAGGCGACTCTGCTTGACGGTGGCCCGCCGCGTCCATTTCTTCCATAAACGGGGCGTCTGTTACTCCCATAGTGGCAGCCATTCCAGAACGTCGTGGCGGCAGTGGGGGTTGGTTAGGATGTGGTTACAAGCCTCCTGGTAAGCGGGTAGTGCCGGCAGAAGTAAAGGGACAAGGTCTTCGCAGCGCAGGCCGCCGTGTTCGCGGCAAAACAGAATGTCACTCACGCAACCATGGACCTCGATGAAAAGACTGCCGGGTATCACCTGGCGTAATTCCTGGGCAAGTTGCCGTCCCGCCTCGGTGGCAGGAGCGGTCAGGTAGACTTGCTCTTCGCCATCGTTAGCTCCCAGTGGTGGAGCGGCCAGGCGCACGTATTCCCGCAGCTGCTGGATCCTAGAGGGGTGACAGGTAGCGGCCTGCCGCCGTTCGACAGCGGCGACGTCGTGGTTCGGCAGTTGTTCCGCCAGGTAGGCCACGGTTTGATCGATCAGCGGGGTAACCAGCAGGCGGTCCAGATCGGCGTGCAGGCGGCATACGGCCAGCAGTCCCCCGCGGGGAGCAAGTACGAGCTGATCCAGAGTTTGCTCCAGGTGCAGTAATTGTTCGGTCGTCCAGCGGGCCGCCAGGTGTTGGACAGCCTGTTCCCAATGGGCTTCGCCTTCTGGCAGCAGCAGTTGCCCGGTTCCTTCTTCGAGGAGTTTATCCCCGCTTGGCATTTTTCTCTCGGCGGAATTACCGGTTGCTGGAGGGGTTAGTCCTTTTCCGCCGAGGCGTCCGGGAGTGTCGGTAGCGGTGTTGCAATCACCATCACTTTGGAGCCGGCGGGCAATTTCGCGTAGGCGGAGCCGGGCCGTTTCGGTCTCGCGCCGTTTTTCTTCCAATCGCTGGCGGGCCAGTCGGTAGAAGGCTGCGGCTGCTTCCTGCCAGATTTCCCGCAGGCGTAACTGGACGAAGTGGCGATGCTGCTCGACGAAGTGACGCAGCGACCGGGCCCCCCGGCTGCCCAGCAAGGGTAAGGCGCCGGTGCCATCCTGGCAGGCGTCGAGGGCAGCCTGCAGGTCGGCGTAGGCCTGTCGCCCCGCAACGGACAACTGTTCCGCCTGCTGTTCACCAACCATTGCCTGACGGTCGCACCACTCGCCCAGAAGCTGGACGGCCTGATCCAGCCCAGCCAGCCGTTGGCCTGGACGCTCGGCCAGGGGCAGCAGTTGCGTCCAGCACTCCTGCACCCAGGTTTCGGCCAGGCGGCGGAGCCGTTCCTCCAGTTGCCGGTGCAGGCGACTCCGGAAAAAGGTGGAGTCCCGGGACGGCCCACCCCGCAAGCCGATCCATTCCCGGGTTTGTTCCCAGACGGTGCGGGCCCACTGAGCTACCTGACCCACTTTGGCAACCGCCGGCCATTGCTGTTCCAGCTCTTGCAACCAGCGGCTGACCGCTTCGGTGGTTTCCTGCCACCACGGTGGCACAGGGCTCGCTGGAGCCGAAGGGCCAACCTCCGGCAGGAAACTACTGGGCTGAGTCAGATGGGTAACGAGGGCTGTGATGGCCGTCAGATCGTCCGGCGGTCCATCATCCGCCCAGCGTTGTAATAATTGGACGCACAATTTGTGGGCCACGGCCCGCAGCAGCAGTCCGCGGGGGTACCACAGGTTGTACACACCAAAGCTACGGAAGGGGGTGCGTCCGGGGGCCGGCGGACGGACACGGTGCGCCTCCAGGGCTCTACCCAATGGCGTGGTCAGCTCGTTGCTGACATACGAAGCCAGACGGGCTAAACAACGGCGGAAAGCCGCCCCGCTGCGTTCTTCCAGCACCAGCAGGTACGTCGCACTGAAGGGCAGCCCGTGAGCTTCGAGCCGCAGACCATCGGGACCACCATATTGGGCCACAAACAGCACGTCGGGATCGGCATAGTGATGTAGTTCGGTCAGGCCAGCGACAACGTTGGCCAGTTCCTGATCCGGGGTGGAGGGATCGGTAGGCGCCCCCAGGTATACAAATGCCGTCAGAGGTGCCGCTTGCCCGCTGGGTAACCGCTGCAGAAGACGACGGATGGCATGGCCGACGTCCAGCAGCATGCCGCCCGATCCGCCACCGACACTAGCAAACACCAGTACTTGGGGTACGGCATCCCGGACGTTGAGGCCCGTTTGGGCAGCCGTCTGACGTAAAGCTTCTGGATGGGTAGCCAGGTGGACCTCCCGTTTGAGGCGGGCGGCAAAACGGAGGTAGTGATCACAAAAGGCGAGCCGTCCGAAAGCCCGTACCCCTCCTGCTTGCAGGCTGCGGGGCAGACTGTACAATTTCTCCCGCGGAAGCCATTCCAGAATCTGGTCCAGTTGCCGCCGCCGGTATTGGGTCACCGGTTGCAGAGGTAGCAGCAGGATCTCCTCGGAGTGCAAAGCGGCTTCGGGTGGGCCTGCCAAGGCTTTGACCGTCGCTTCCGGATCGCAATCAACGTAGACAAACCGTAAGGCGGGCCATTGGGAGGCTTCACCCAGCCGGTCGACCAGACGTCGCCGGATCTCCTGCAAGGCACGCCGCCCGAAACTACCAATCCCGAGCAGTAGCGTCGGACGCAGAGTGCCCGTTTCGGTCTGGGGTACGGTCGCCTCTAATGCTCGTTGTTCTTCCGAGACTCTCCGTGACGGCGAACGGACCAGTGCAGGGGTCGGAGGCGTGGTACTGGAAGCTGAACCTGTCCCATCCTGCTCCGGAGATACCGCCGCGGGGATCTCCGGCATGGACAACTGGGCCATCGAGGGAAGCGAAAGGGTGCCCCAGCTCAAGTTATCCAACGAGGGCAGTACGCCAACGGGACGATAGAGTGCGGCCAGTGTCCGGATAAAGGCGGTGCAACTGGGAAAACGCTGCTCGGGATCCTTGGCCAGGGCCCGAGCCACAATCTCCCGTTCCGCTTCCGGCAACATCGACAGGTCCGGCGCAGCCGTCATGTGTTGCAACGCCAGTTGCCGGATATTCTTACCATCAAAGGGTCGCCGTCCAGTCAACAATTCGATGTAAACAATGGCCAGGCTGTACTGATCCGAGTGCCGGCTGATCTTGTTGGCAAACGTTTCGGGGGCGGCATATAGCGGGGTCACCCCGCCCATCAGGCCCGACACACTCGACCGCTCCAGCGTTTTGACCAGACCAAAATCTGCTACCTTGACTCGATCGGCCACCAGAAACAGATTGCGGGGTTTGACGTCCAGATGCTGCAGGCCGTGCTTTTCGATGAGATAGTCCAATCCTACGGCCGCGTCGTCCAGATAGCCCAGCAGTTTTTCCCGGGGGATGCCGGGCAGACCCCGTTGCTGATACCCTAAAAAACACTCATGCAGGTTCTGATCCGCCAGCTCCATGACGATGATCAGCTCACCGTCGATTTCCTGGATCTGCTCAATGGATAAGAGGAAGGGATGACGGACTTGCTTGACGCGTTCTAAGGCTTTGAGTTCCTGCTGAGCGCGTCGATCTTCCAGGTCCAGGTCGTGCAGGTTGCCATAGACGAACTTGATGGCTTTGTGGATGCCACCGGGGGCCAGACATTTCCATACCTCACCGAAGCCGCCACTGCCAATTGGTTCCAGCAGGCGATACCCCGGCAAAGGTTCTGTGCCCGGCTCGCGCATCCAGTTCATAAATTTGCAACCGGCTCGGCGAGTCTGTCGCTACCCACACGCCCTTGCTCATGCAGCATTCAAACAAACCTAATGCACGACCACAACTCTGTCCAATCGCTCCGTGTAGCTTTTTCCCGCAATGCTGCCAATTCCGACAATCCCCTTGTGTCCATACCTCAATTATGTGCTCACAAAGAAAGTGGCATTTGACGTTTTTTTGTCGCACCTCTGCATAGGCTGGCTGTTTCTCTTTTTGACCTGGCGTGATGCCCCTGGAGGGGGCCTTCCCCATTGCCCCGCACCCACTCCTGCGGGTAGTCTCCGCTGCTCCTCTGCTGCCCTGGCGAGCCCGACCCTTGGCCATTGCTATTGGAGACATTTCGCCAGTGGCTTTCTTGAATAAAACCTGGAGCTATTGGCCTTTATCCTAAGCATTCTGGTGGACGATCATGCGGATCCTGCTGACTAACGACGATGGTATTTATGCCCCCGGCTTACGTTTTCTCCGCCAGGAACTGCTCAAGTTGGGCACCGTGACGGTGGTGGCCCCAGCTACGGAACAAAGTGCAGCCGGCCACTCGGTCACGCTCCTGAATCCCCTGCTCATAAGCGAAGTTTTCGACGACGATGGGGTGACCTTCGTTGGCTGGGCGGTAGAGGGCCGGCCGGCCGATTGTGTCAAACTGGCACTGCTGGAATTGCTCCCGGAACGTCCCGATGTCATCATTAGCGGATTGAATGCCGGTAGCAATGCGGGAATCAACGTGCTGTACTCCGGCACGGTGGCCGCGGCCATCGAAGGTGCCTTCTATGGCCACACAGCCATTGCCATTTCTCTGGAATATGACAAAAAGATTTATGATTTTCCGACCGCTGCTCGGTATGCCCGTGTGGTGATCGAGCAGATCCTGGCCCTGCCACCGCCAGCGGGGTCGCTTTTCAACGTCAATATCCCGGTGCTGGAGCGGGGCCCCGTCAAGGGAATCAAGGTCCTGCCCCAGAATGTTTCACCCTACACAGAAAAATTCGACCGACGCGTCAACCCCCGCGGACGTACCTACTTCTGGGCCAGCCCGGAGTTCCTGTGTCCCGATCCGCACCCGGGCACCGACGTCGAGGCCCTGGCCGAAGGTTACATCACGATCACGCCCTTGAAATTCGACCTGACCGATCACGTCCGCCTCAACGAATTGCAACGCCACCCCTGGCGACTCGAATGAACCCGCTAGACCGGACCAATGCAGCTCCTTGACCGGTCGACAGGATCGCACTGAAGGCACAATCGAGTCAACCTGGCACCGGTTCGTCGGGGTAGGGAGAAGGACTTTAACCACATCGACAGTTGGTCTGGTGGCACGCAGTGCAATACCTCAGGGTTAGTGTTGCTTCTGGTCATCGCGGATTGCCATACGGACATTTGGCGGACAGGCTTGACGGTTGCGAGGGAATGCGGTAACAACAATTGCTCTGGCGGACGGGGGCCGGGCCAGCAGCGGCGGTGGCCCAGTGGCGGTTCACCGCCCTGCGGAGCAATAGGCAAGGAGGCAGCGATGGACATCCGTAATAAACGGATTGTGGTCACGGGGGGTGCGGGATTCCTTGGCCGGCACGTAGTGGCACGCCTGCGTCAGCACGGCTGCACCCAGGTGATGATTCCCCGCTCGCAAGAATACGATCTGACCCGCGAGGCGGATATTCTTCGTCTGCTCCATAAGGAGCGTCCTCATCTGATCTTGCATCTGGCTGCCAAGGTGGGCGGCATCGGGGCCAACCGCAAGTTCCCGGGGACGTTTTTATACCAGAACCTGATCATGGGGGCCCAATTAATCGAGGCGGCACGCCGCCTGGGAGTGGACAAGTTCGTCATGGTCGGCACCATTTGCTCCTATCCCAAATTCACCCCGGTCCCCTTCAAGGAAACCGATCTGTGGAATGGCTACCCGGAAGAAACTAATGCCCCCTACGGTCTGGCCAAAAAACTGCTGTTGGCTCAGTTACAGGCCTATCGCCAGGAGTTTGGCTTTAATGGCGTAAACGTTTTACTGGTGAACCTCTATGGCCCAGGTGACAATTTCGATCTGGAAACCTCCCACGTTATTCCGGCCTTGATCCGTAAATGTCTGGAGGCTCGCGAACGAGGCGAAAAGGCGATTACTGTGTGGGGGACGGGCCGGCCCACTCGCGAATTCCTCTATGTGGAAGATGCCGCCGAAGCCCTGGTGCGGGCTGCTGAAGTGCTGGACACCTCGGAGCCGGTCAACATCGGCTCTGGTCAGGAAATTGCTATTGCCGATCTGGCCCATCTGATAGCCCGCAAGACCGGCTTCACAGGCGAAATACGATTTGATCCCTCGATGCCGGATGGTCAGCCACGACGCTGCCTCGATGTTACCCGTGCCCAACAATGGCTCGGCTTTAAGGCCAAAACCTCGCTGGAGGAAGGACTGGAAAAGACCATCGCCTGGTATCAAGCTGCCCGTCGTGCGGCCAAAGCAGCCTAGTCTATTTCCACCCATACCAGAACGAGTTCTGGAAAACCCCAACGACAAGCTACAAACGAAACGGCCCTGCCTGTAGCCGTAAGTCAGGATCCGCTGCCCGCAAACGGGCTTTTATGGGGATACACATTGGTCCCCCCGGCCTGGGGAAAATGGCGAGGACCGCGTGCCCTGCAACGCAGTCAGGGCATTACTTCATGGATGGATGATTTCGATGGCCAGTACGATAGAGCAACAGACGGTAGATCAGGCAGAAACATCCGCCACGGCCCTGATCGGTGAGCTGCAGCGGGAAGTGCAACAGTTGCGCTCTAAGTTGCTGGAGTTGGAACGATTTGTGCACAGCATGACCTGGCGTGGCCGCTGGCGACGCTACCTGGCACTGCTGGTAGGCGCTCAACTCAACCGCCTGGTGCATTATTCCCCGCGTCCGCTGCGGCTGCCCCGACGTTACTATCGTCTGCCGCCTTTACCCCAGCCCCCGCCTTCTTTTTCCATTGTCACCCCTTCGTACAACCAGGGCCGCTTTCTAGAGGCTACTATCCGCAGTGTGCTGGATCAGAACTATCCGGCCCTGGAATACGTCATTCAGGATGGCGGCTCCACCGACCAGACAGGAGAGATTCTTGCACGGTATCGCCACCGCTTGCACGCCGTTGAATCCGGCAAGGATCGGGGCCAGGCCCATGCCATCAATAAAGGATTCCAGAAAACTACAAATGGACAAATCATGGCCTGGCTGAACTCCGACGATCTGTTCCTACCCGGTACCCTGCACTATGTGGCCGCGTTTTTTGCCTGTCATCCCGACGTGGATGTCGTTTACGGCCATCGTATTATCATCGATACCCAAGGGCGAGAAGTCGGACGCTGGGTGCTCCCCCCCCATAGTGACACGATGCTCCAATGGGCCGACTACGTGCCTCAGGAAACCCTGTTCTGGCGTCGCCGCTTGTGGGAACGAGTGGGCGGGCTGGACGAATCATTCCAATTTGCTTTGGATTGGGACCTGCTGCTGCGTTTCCGGGAAGCAGGGGCGCGCTTTGTCCGCCTGCCCCGTTTCCTGGGTGCCTTCCGCGTTCATGCCGAGCAGAAAACCACAGCGGAACTGGCTAGCAAAGGAACGCCGGAAATGGACCGCTTGCGACAACGCTTGCATGGCCGGCCCGTTACCCTCGAGGATATCCGCCGTCACATGCGAAGCTACATGATCCGCCACGTTCTTTACAACCGCCTGTACCAACTGGGCCTGTACCGCATCTGAACCGATCCGGTCCACTACGCCTTCCAGGTTGCCATCTCCCTTGCCCAACGCCCGCAGATTGGATGTTTTTGACAGATCCCCCGCTAGGTTATCCTCAAAGTGGATTTTTTACTTTACAATAAAACGTGGTACACCCTGGTCCGGGAGCGGGACTAGTCTGAGTTCACCCTGAAAATGCCAGCACACGGTTACACGAGGCCGCGACGATAATGAATCGCTGGTTCAATCGCAGACGCGTGGCCCAATCGCTTGTTTTGACAATTTCATCTTTTTTGTTCATTTGGATATTGATAAAATATGTCCATTATGTCAGTGATTGGCAGGCGGCCCTGCAGGCGGAGGAACGGGACGATTGGGCCGAGGCACGCCAGCGGTTAGAAGCGTGTCGGTTTTTGTGGGAGTATACCGCCGCCTGGCAAGGGGCGTATGCCCGCGCCTTGCGGTGTGTGGGGGAATTGACCCGGGCGCGGCAGCATCTGCTGCAGGCAGAACGGCTCGGATACGACGAGCGGCAAGTAGCCCTGGAAAAAGCCTTGTTACGGTATGCGGAAGGTGATCGCAGCGTCGAGGCCCAGCTATGGACGTGGTATCACCAGGGAGGTGCCCAGGAGGCGGCTCTGATAGCCGCGGTGCTGGCCCCGCGTTTGCTGAGTCAGTTCCGGCTGCCTGAGGCCGGTCCTGTTACGGCCCGCTGGGTGGAGTTGCGTCCCGCCTCAGCGACCGCTTGGAAGTACCGTGCGCAGGTGCTGGAGCGTTTGCATCCCAACAGTCCCGAGACGGTAGCCGCCTGGCGAGAGTGGTCCCGTCGGGCCCCTGCCGACCCACTCCCCCGCTTGGGACTGGCCCGCTTGCTGATCCAGCGGCGTGAACAGCTGGACGAAGCTGCTACCCTGTTGCAGCAACTGCTGCAGGACCACCCTGCCGATGAGGAGGCCCGCTTGTTACTGGCCGAGTGCCACTTGCTTCAAGGTCAGGCCGATGCGGCTTTGTCCCTGTTGGATGCTCTGATCCACGACAACACCCAGCAGGGGCGGGCTTACTGGTTACGAGGGCGCTGGTACTTGCAGGTGGGCGATCTGCCGCAGGCCATTAGTGATTTGCGTCGAGCCGTCGAACGAGACCCGTCTACGCCGGACAACTGGTACTGTCTGTTCCAGGCCCTTCAGCAGTCCGGCGCCCCGGCCGAGGAGGTCCGGCAGGCCGAGGAAAAATGGCGACGCTGCGACCACGACCTGCGACGGGCAGGACAATTGGCCAAACGCATCGGCGAGCAGCCCTGGGACCCGGAACTACGCCGCCAACTCGGCGAACTGTTCCTGCGTAACGGTCAGCACACCCAGGGACTGCGCTGGTTGCAATCCGCCCTGGAAGTGCAAGCCGACCACCATGCTACCCACCAAACCCTGGCAGAATATTACGAGCAGCAAGGACGCCCCGAGCTGGCTGCCCCTCATCGCCGCTACCTCGACTCCACCGTCAACCGGCCATCTTCCACAAACCGTTGAGGGTAACCAGCTAGATTTATTCGCACCATTGTACGTTTTTCAAGTCCCAAGATCAATTCATCCGATGCATGGGCCATTTAGGCGGGTGTTGTTGCTGCCTCCGCCGCTTGGCTAATCGTTGCGAGCAAGGAGTGAAATTACACGCCTTACCATTAGCATTGTTGCTCTTGCATGCTGGTACAAGTGGGATATAACGCAGGCCCGGACAAGATCCCCCCGTTCGTGCTGGTAGATCATGAGCACCTGGCATCACGAGGCGTGGCTGGTGGAAATGGTGCTGCTGCTGGCCTGCTGTGGCTGCGGTACCACCCGCATGACGGATACGCCACGTACAGCCACGGAAATGTTGCTGTTGTCTCATGCGGTCGACAGTGCCGTGGGGCAGATCGATTTTTCGCCCCTGGCCGGCCGGCACGTTTATGTGGACGCGGCGGGGCTGGACAAGGACGTAGTGGACAAGGCCTATCTGATCAGTCTGGTCCGACAGCAGGCCGCTGCGGCGGGGGCCATCCTGCATGACGATCGGAACAAGGCGGATTACATCGTTGAAGTGCGTAGCGGTGGAATCGGCACCGATCGGCACAGCGTCCTGGTGGGCACACCGGCCCTGCAACTGCCCAGTGTGGTGCCCGGCATGCCCACTAACATTCCCGAGATCGCCTTGGTCAAAAAGAATGACCAGCGAGGCGTGGCTAAAATCGCTTTGTTTGCCTACAACCGCCACACGGGGCGGGCTGTGTGGCAATCGGGCAATGTCGAGTCGGTCAGTCGGCTCAAGGATCTGTGGGTACTAGGGGCCGGACCGTTCAGCAAGGGAAGCATCCGCAAACGTCCTGAACTGGCCGGCGAACCGCTCCCCACCATCACTGACCTGCTGCACCAGCAGACCCAACAGCCCGATGTTACTGCTCAGCTCGGTCCCCGCTACTACGCCGACGCGGACACCCCGGTCCCGTCACCCTACGCCGGCTTTTTCGAGACTCTGGGATACCGCTTGTGGACGGGAACCTGGCCGCCGCAGACGACGGCTTCTTCCGGTACCTCAGGACCGGCACCGAATGTTCCAGCCGCTGGACCGCCCTCGCGGACGCTTCCCAATCAGACATCCCCTGCTGTTCCGCTTCCATCGCTCCAACCATCTCAACCTGAGCGTGCGGAGGGCCAACGCTGAACGGATCGCCAGATCAAACAATTCGTGTGCAATGATCGGCCCATCCGAGTCGATCCTGTTGATAGAGGACTAGTAGACAAAGTTTTGAGCTTGAAAGCGATGACGGCCACTTTCCTGCGGAGGATGAGCCATGTTTACTACGCCTGGTCCGTTGTCCCAGCAAGAACCGGCGACCCAGCAGCCGAATTATGAACTGCTCCGCAGCATGGGCTGGAACATCGATGTTTCCTACGGCAACTATTGCGTTGCTTGGCGGGATCATGATGAGGTCGTGTTCGAATGGCGGCAGAATACCTGGCACCGTGTCACGGGCCGGGCCAATCCCGTAGGGTAAATCGCTGGCCCTGCATGCTGTTGGCTGTCGAATCTCAGTACGCAATGCCTTGTCAGTTGTTTTTCCGCTCAGTCGAGGAAAAGGCCGGATCGCTCATTTGGGGTACGGCTGGTCGGAGGCAGGACCTGTCTGTTGGTGAACTTGAAAACGGAGGGAGCGTTAGTTCCGGTATTAACCGGTTCGAGTCAGCCTTGTGGGGTTACGGAGTCTGTGAGGGGTGATGCAGGCAGGGCTGCAGGGAGGGGATGGAGGTTGCCGCTGCCGCCGAACAGACGGGTCAGTTGCTCAGCCGTTAACACTTCCTGCGGTGTACCCTGGGCGACGATCCGTCCCTGATGCAGACACAGGACATGATCGGCCACGGTGCGTACCATGTGCAGGTCGTGCGATACCAGCACAATGGTTATACCTGTCTCCTGATTGAAGTGGGCGATCAACTCGTAGAATCGTTGCTGGTCCTTGAAGTCGATGTTGCCTGCCGGCTCATCCAGCAGGAGCAATTCCGGGGAGGGTTCCAGGGCCAAAGCGAGCAGGACACGTTGCAACTGCCCCCCGGAAAGGCCATCCACCGGTTGATCCAGGATGGCTCCCAATCCTACTTTGCGCAGCAGTTGCTCGGCACGCTGCACCACCCAGCGAGGCACCCCGAAAAACAGCGGCCGACGACTCAGAGCCAGGCTGAACAGGTCCCGTACCGTCAAGGGCATGCGGGCATCGACGATCAGACGCTGCGGAACGTAGCCTACATGCTCGGGATTAGGGCGGGAATGATCATGACCGCAGCGAAAAACAATCTGACCTCGGTAAGGGTACTCACCGACTAGTGTCCGCAGCAGGGTGGTTTTACCAGAGCCATTCAGGCCGATAACCGCCGTGATCCGGCCACGGGCAATCTCGGCCGTTACCCCACATAGGATAGCTCGACCCCCTAGTTCCACCCACAGATCGCGCATGGCCACCAGCGGGGGAGCTACGACGGGCAGCGGCAGGTCAACTCCAGTTGCAGAACTCATCGTAATGCCCGGGCCAAAGCCTCCAGATTCGCTCGCATCCGCCGCTCGTACCAGTCCGGCGTCAAGTCATGTAACGGTGCAGTTTCCAGCGTGTCGATTTCGACCAGCACTGGCTGGGGTACGCCGCGACGCTGCAACTCTTTAATCAGTTCGTGTCCTGAGTGGGAATTGCTGTATTGCGGCTCGACGCTGATGACCCGCACCGGACGCTTGTCATCCGCACATAAGGATATGAGTTTTTTCAATTGTTTGTCACTGGGTTCCACCCCCGGATTTTTCTGCACCACGCCCACCACGTTCAACTGATATGTTCGGGCAAAGTAGGCCAGGGATTCATGAAAAGTCACCAGGCTGCGATCCTTTTTGCTGAGCAACAGGGTACGCCCCTCTTCGACCAGTTGACGGAGGCGGCGGGTATACTCCACTGCCCGTTGCTGATACCCCTCCGCGTGGGCGGGGTCTACCTCTTTCAGGGCATCCCGCAGCATTTCCACCTGCCAGATAGCATATTCCGGACTTAGCCACACGTGCGGATCGTAACCGTGTTCATGCTCATGTTCCTCGTCGTCATCCCCGTGTTCGTGGTGACAGCAACTGCCTTCGACCAGCATGGAAGCAGGTATCCGACTGCTCAGGTCGACAATGCGCAGACGCGTGTTGTGGCTGGCTTGACGCAATTTTTCAGGGCGGTCCCCTTCCAGGTTCAAGCCATTGATGAGAAACAGATCGGCTTGTCGCAGTAGCCGGGCATCTTTGTCGGTAGGATTGAAATGATGCGGACCGGCAGTGGTCATCAGAGGGCGGACCACCGCGTCGTCACCAGCGACGTTAAGGGCAAAACAATATAGCGGAGCAAAGGAGGCTACCACCTTCGGCCCCGGATGGTTAGCTGGCCAGACCTCATCGCTACCGCGACAACCTGCTACGCTGAGCATTGCAAGGCAGACAAGCATTCCCCTCGGCCAGCTCGAGTGCCCACTGCCATAGCCTGCGACCATTGCCCGGGGTAGCATAGCTATCTCTCCAGAATTACTTTGTATTACCTATTCTGATTCTACAAACCATTGCACGTCTGAGCAAGGGCTGAAAAATATCTGGTATAGCTCTGCCTCTGCTACAAGCTGATTGAGGGCAACACAGTAAATCGACTCCACCTTGCCACGATCAGTCTGCACGAACAGCTTAAAGCGACTCAGGAACGACAGAGGGTGGCGGAAGCAATGGTCAAAGGTTGCAAGAACAAGCATTATAAACCGATCTAGTGATTTGTTTGTTATATTCCGGATTGTAAAAATAATGCTAATAACTTTGGAGAATAATAGATCTGATTCTGGACAGAGAAGCAATAGCGAAGCGGTTTTGAGGCATCAAGCCCTTGGCCGGCGTGAGGAGCTAGGGGATGGTAAGATCAATGGTTTTGGGAATTTCGAGAACAAGTGGAGTGAGGTTAACGGACCAAAGACAGCAAAGAGGCGGCGATGTAATCGCGATTTAACTGGGCGATGTGTTCAACTGAGATTTCCTTGGGGCAGGCGGCCTCGCATTCCCCGATGTTGGTGCAGTGGCCGAAGCCCTCGCGGTCGTGCTGGGCCAGCATTTTGCGGACGCGTTCGTGGCGTTCGGGTTGCCCTTGGGGCAGATGGGCCAGGTGGCTCACTTTAGCCGCCAGAAACAGCATGGCCGAGGCGTTGGGACAGGCAGCCACGCAGGCTCCGCAGCCGATGCATTGGGCAGCGTCCATCGCCTTGTCTTGGGCCGTCTTAGGTACCGGCAGGCAGTTGGCATCGGGGGCGCCACCGGTTCCCACGCTCACATAGCCGCCGGCCTGGATGATCCGGTCCAAGGCGGAGCGGTCGCACACCAGGTCCTTGAGGATGGGAAAAGCGCGAGCCCGCCAGGGCTCCACATAGATTTCCGCACCATCCGGGAAACTTCTCATGTGCAATTGACAGGTCGTGGTGCCTCGTTCTGGTCCGTGGGCCAGACCGTTGATCATCATGGCACAACTACCGCAGATCCCCTCGCGGCAGTCGTGCTCGAAGGCCACCGGTTCCTCCCCCTGCTGGATCAACTGTTCATTAAGCATGTCCAGCATTTCCAGAAACGACATGTCTGGGCTGACCTGATCCAGCGAGTAGGTGACGAAACGTCCCTGGTCCGCTGGGGATTTCTGTCGCCAGATATGCAAAGTCACTTTCATGGCATCACCTGATGGTTGGGTTGAGGGTTGTCAAAGGGTTCAGATAAGGCTTGGGAGGTTGTAAGGTTCCAATCGGTCCGCCGGACACACGGCTGAGAGGTAGGCTGCCGGTCGGGTCAGTAGGGCCGTTGGTCGGTTTACTTGTAACTGCGTTCGGTCAGTTTGACCGTCTCAAAGACGAGCGGTTCCTCGTGGCGAATGGGTTCTTTGTCCGGGCCGGCGTATTCCCAGGCAGCCACGTGGCAGAAGCGTTCGTCGTCGCGTTTGGCTTCGCCATCTGGTGTCTGATATTCGACCCGGAAGTGGCAGCCGCAGCTTTCTTCGCGACGCAGGGCATCCAGGGCCATCAGCTCAGCAAATTCCAGGAAGTCCGCCACGCGGTTGGCCCGTTCCAGGGCCATGTTCAGGTCGGTATCGCTTCCGGGAACACGGACGTTCTCCCAGAATTGTTGCCGCAAGGTACGAATCTGGTCGATTGCTCGTAGCAGGCCGTCGCGGCTGCGGGACATGCCGACGTAGTCCCACAAAATATGACCTAGCTGGCGGTGGAATTCGACGGCGGTCTTCTGGCCACCAATCGCCAGTAGCCGTTTGAGCCGCTGCTGGGCTTCACCGGCACAGCGACGGAACTCGGGGTGATCAAGAGGGGGTAAGCCGGGTTTGACGCCCGCTAGCCAATGGGTTAGGGTGTAAGGCAGGATGAAGTAACCGTCGGCCAGGCCCTGCATGAGGGCGGAGGCTCCCAGGCGGTTGGCCCCGTGGTCCGAGAAATTGGCTTCGCCGATGACAAATAGTCCCGGCAGGTTGGACATCAGTTCGTAGTTAACCCATAGGCCGCCCATGGTGTAGTGAGGCGCCGGGTAGATGCGCATCGGCTGGGTATAGGCATTTTCGCCGGTGATGCGTTCGTACATGTCGAAGAGGTTGCCGTATTTTTCGCGAATGCGGTCGATCCCCTGGCGACGGATGGCATCGGCCAGATCGAGATAAACTCCCCGGCCGGACGGGCCCACGCCCCGGCCCTCGTCGCATACTTCCTTGGCTGCTCGGCTGGCGATGTCACGCGGGGCCAGATTGCCGTAACTGGGATATTTCCGCTCCAGGAAATAGTCGCGGTCCGCTTCGGGAATGTCGTTGGGGTGCTTGGCAACGTCTTCACGACGTTTGGGTACCCAGACCCGTCCGTCATTGCGCAGACTTTCGCTCATCAGGGTGAGTTTGGACTGATGTTCGCCACTGACGGGGATGCAGGTGGGATGGATCTGGGTGAAACAGGGGTTGGCGAAAAAGGCCCCGCGTTTATAGGCTCGGTAGGTGGCCGAAACGTTGCAGCCAATCGCGTTAGTAGACAGGTAAAAAACGTTGCTATAGCCCCCCGTGGCCAGGACGACGGCGTCGGCCGCAAAAGCCTCGATTTTACCTGTAACCAGATGGCGGGTGATAATGCCGCGGGCCCGGCCGTCGATGACCACCAGGTCCAGCATTTCGCAGCGGGGGAACATTTTAACGGTGCCATAGCTGATCTGGCGGCACAGGGCCTGATAGGCACCCAGCAGCAACTGCTGCCCGGTCTGACCGCGACAATAGAACGTTCGCTGCAGTTGGGCACCGCCGAAGCTACGGGTTTCCAGCAAGCCGCCGTACTCCCGGGCAAACGGCACCCCCTGAGCCACGCATTGATCGATGATGTTGCCGGAGACTTCGGCCAGGCGATAGACATTGGCTTCGCGGCTGCGAAAATCGCCCCCCTTGATGGTATCGTAGAACAGCCGAAAGATGCTATCCCCGTCGTTGCGGTAGTTTTTGGCGGCGTTGATGCCTCCTTGGGCTGCAATTGAGTGGGCTCGTCGCGGGGTGTCGTGGAAGCAGAAGACCAGAACCTTGTACCCTAGCTCGGCCAGGCTGGCTGCGGCGCTGGCGCCTGCCAGGCCCGTGCCAACCACGATAACCGTGTATTTGGCCTTGTTGGCCGGGCTGATCAATCGCTGCTCCCGCTTGAAGCGGGTCCATTTTTCCGCTAACGGACCCGAGGGCACCTTGGCGTCCAATATCATGGTTGCAGCACCTCTTGTCGGCCGCTGGGGGATACGGCAACGGGGTGTTTCTTTTCAACTGTGCCGGTGAGCGACCGGGTCGTAACAGAGGGCGGGGTGGTCCAGCCGTGCCGGCGTCCGGCTGCTCGGCTCAGGACGTGCCCACCCAACCGAGCCAGACCGCGGTGACAATCAGCACGTTCCCCAGCAGGATGACACCGGCGGTCAGCCAGCCCAGGCCGCGGATGATTTCCATGGTGCGGCGACTCTGCAGACCGAACGTCTGGAAGGCACTAGGAATCCCATGGATCAGGTGCACAAACAGAGCCACCTGCGCCAGCAGATACAAGGCCGCTATCCAGGTGGTACGGAAGCCAGCCAGGACCATGGTATAGACGTCGTGGCGGCCATGGGCATCGCGTAAATCCAGGTACGAGATCAGGCGGCCGTCCTGTTCGGCTTGATGGACCCAGCCGAAGGTAAAGTGGGCCAGGTGGAACAGGATGAACAAACCGACAACGATACCGGTCAGGGCCATGGTGCGGGCCGCTACGCGGGCCTGGACATGTCCCGGATAGGCGTACCCGACCGGCCGTGCGGCCGCCGTCCGCCATTTCAACCGCAACGCCAGCACCACGTGCAACAGGAAGATGCCCAACAGACCACCTCGGGCCAGCCACAGCAACGCCCCCAGATCGTGCTTCAGAAAAAATGCGTAGGTGTTCAGGGCGTCTGGCCCCTGGAAAATCTTCAGGTTGCCTAACATGTGAAAAATCGCAAACAATGCCAACCCGATTCCTCCCAAGGCCACGACCACCTTGGCTCCGACGCTGGAATCCAGAAACGCCGTCAACCAGGTCAGTCCGCTTTGCTCCGTCGGGATAATGGCGCGCCCCTTGGGATGACGTACCTTGCCCGCACTTGCTGTTGCCATGCTATTCCGCCCGATTGATGGCCTACCAAAACGCTGCCAAGCAGTTCGATTTCCCCCGCACAGAGAGTACATAGCGGCACATTACGCGAACTGCCGGCTTTGATCCCTCATCTTTCAGTGTAGGCAGCAACTATCCCTTGGCGACACTTGACAATCAATTGTCATCAACAGAATGACCCAGCGGCACCGCTTCTTTCATCTATGTTCGCATAACATGTCCCTATGTAATAACGCTCATAAAGGACATCTATTAAGGCAATACTATTAATACAATGTTCTAGCAATCGATGTAATTAACTTAGTAAACGATCAACATGTCCGGTCAGAGAGCATAGTAGAATGGTAGCTCTGACGTGTGAACAGTCGTGGCACGATCAAGGAGCATCTTAACGGCTAAGGAGAGGACTATATGTAATTGAGTTTATGTGATACGGAATTATACGTCCTTGCGGCTAAAGCCGATCAAGCCGACGAGAGTGGCGGCTCCTGCGACAATGAGGGTGGCCAGAGCGACGCGGCCGTAGAAAGCGGTCGAGTAGTAACCCTGCAGGACGTAACGCAAGCGGGCCAGTTCGCGTTCGGGTGCAGGCCAGGACTCCGGGGCCAGCATCAGCAGCAGCCCTCCGCCATACAGTAACAACCAGTAAATAGCGATGCCGAGGACGGCACTGTTAGCCAGAGCACCGATAACTACCCCCACTGCAGTAACGGCGGCCAAGAGCAAACAGAGCAGTCCGATGGCCACCACGGCGCCGCTCAAGGAGATTTCGACACCGCTGTCGCGGAACAGGAGCGTGCCCGTGAGCACCGTTATGGTGCCCAGCACGGCAAACGCGAGGATTACCAGGAGCACTCGGGCGTGTTGTCTGGCCAGAAAGTACTGGTGGCGGCTGATACCCCGGGCCAGAACGGCATCGGCGGCACTGCCCCGTTCGCTGCTGATGGCCGCCACACCCAGAATCGCGGCCACAGCGACACTGCCCAGGAACACGGCCCGCAAGGCCTCGCCACACTGTACCGCCGCGGCCTGCACCAGACCCGCCTGTTGTTGTACCCCCACACGGTACAAGAAAAACCCGCCTACCCCGGCCAAGGCCAATACCATCCACAAACTGAATAGCCAGCTCTGGGCAGTTTGACGCAGATCCGTCTGCAGAACAGCCCAATACGGCAGGAAACGATGGAAACTGATGATCGGTCCAGCGGCAGGATCAGCCGTCGTATTCGAACGCCGACCCGTGCTACTGTTGCGTCCCGTCTCCGTGCGTGCTGCTGCCGTGCTCGACATCGAGTGGTCATCCTCAATTCATCATGTTCCAGTAGCTTACCTCGGCCCGTCCCCCCGGATCCGAACAACCGGCTATGCCGCCTCCGCTACGCTGTATAACCGCACGAAGCCTCGGCTTTCCTCGCGTTCCACCAGGTCCAGATAGGCTTGTTCCGTTTGCATGCCCACCGTCCGGATGCTGATCACCGTGATCTTGTGTTCGTGCAACACCTGGAACAATTGGGCCAGCAGGGCCGTGTTGGGAGTTTCGTCGCCCAGCTTGACTTCTACCCGCCGGTGCCGCAATGCCACGTGCAGGAAATCTTTCAGACCGCGCAGCAGCGCGACCGCTTTACTGATCGCCTTATGCTCACCATCCACGTCCAATTCATAATGATTGCGGCGGATGCGGCCCTTGAGATCCTGCAAGGTCCCGTGGAAGATCATCTGACCTTTGTTGAGCACACAGGCATGATTGCACACTTCATCAACGTCACTCAGATTGTGGCTGCTAAGAATGAGGGTTTTTTGAGAGGCCAGTTGTTTGATCAGTTCCAGCATGGAGCGTCGGGCTTCGATATCCAGGCCATGGGTCGGTTCATCCCAGATGAGCAGGTCCGGCTCGTTGATCAGGCTGGCGGCCACAGCCAGGCGGGCGGTCATACCCGGTGTGAAATGGGCAATCGGCTCGCCGGAGTGCGGCAACAGGTCGACGGCCCGGATGAGTGTAGCCAGTTTGGGCTTACGCACGTCTCGGGGCAGGCCGAACAGACGCCCCACGTAATCCAGGTAACTGATGGGGGTCATCCCGCGGGGGAATTGTGGGTTGGTTGGGATGTAGCCGATGCGTCGGCGTAGTTCGGCCGCGTTGGGCGTCATCACGCGTCCAAAAACCCGCACATATCCAGCCGTCGGACGGTGCAAGCCCAGAATCAGACGCAGTAACGTGGTTTTACCTGCCCCATTAGGACCCAATAGACCCAGCACACACCCGGGCTCAATCGTCAGGGTAACATCGTTGAGAGCGATCTGCCGGTTGCGGTAAATCTTGGTCAGATGCTGCGTCTCGACAATCCAGGGGCTGCTTTCTTCCGTCACCATGGCCCCTCCCACGCCACCAGCTACCGATGCCCCTCATACTCATTCCCGCTTGCCTTGTCGAGGCGATTTTGCCTTAACCCGGAAAAATGCCAAACGGTCCCGCAATTCGAATCGGTCTGCCGAACGTCGCTCCTCGGCTGCATAACGTTTCGGCATAGTTGCTCCCTGAAGTGAACTTCCAATGCACCTCAGCCCAATTATGTAACCCATACTAGTATCAATTCCTGATAGATGCTTGCTTTTTCATCAGAACATTTCGGCAGTGCCTGATGTGCATTCAAGATCAAATCACTTATCCAATGCCCTGGGTGCCGACAGAGTGATTGTCGCGTGGAATCCGGACATGTGGATCCTCATTATTCCACGGTCGACAGAGCAGGGGGCATTGACTTTCAGTCATTGATCGCTACGATATAAACGCTACGAGCGGCCGTAGCGAGTAGGGCCGTGGAGCGTGGCAATTTCCACCTCGGGCTGTAGCTCAGCTTGGCTAGAGCGCTTGGTTCGGGACCAAGAGGTCGCTGGTTCAAATCCAGTCAGCCCGACATTTGTGTGACTGTTATAGTGAGAGACGCTAGAGCGTCTGGGCAACTCGTCTTTGATATCTGGTGCGGCACGAATTTCCCCCTTGACATCTCCCTGGCCTTGTTCCTGGTTCACGCGTTGGGGGTGGGCAGCGGGTCCGTTGCTTTGCGGCACGCCGCGGGGACAACTGACATGTGTTCGTATCAGCCAACGGTTCGGTGGGCTGTTCTGTTTTAGCCCCTGATGCGTTTTGTCATTTGCGGGGAGGTTGCAGGGATTGAACCTCTTTCCAGATCGGGCCATACACTTCTTTATCGAAAGGGGGGCAACCTGTGGGGAACTGGCCCAAGGGGTGCTGTTTGGCCCGCATCAGGGCGGTGCAATAGCTGAAGGTACGGCAAATCCGCTTGCGGTCGAGCCGGCCGTGCTCCCGTAACTGACGCACCCAGTCCGGCTGGGCTAAGGAAAGCCGACCCAACCCGACGCAAGTGACGCGGCCATCGCGTATGTTGGCAGCCCCGGCATAGGGGAAAAACTCCTGCAGATAGCTATAACCAGTACCCACAACGGCCAAATCGGGAAAGTTCTGTTGGACCATAGCGGTGAGGGCGAAATGACGGTACACCCCCTGGAGGGGATGCTCTGGGGCCGGATAACCATCCGGTGGTGGATACTCAAACGGTCGGCCGATGTGAGGCTGCGCATACGGATTGCCCATGCTAACGTTGACCAGGACCACGCCTAGTTGACGCATTTGGGCAATCCAGCGGAGGGGTTCATCCAGGTCCGGCTGGAACGGGTCGTTCAGGTTCATGCCCCAGCCGTTGACCAGAGGGGGCGTGAACGGAACGGGCAGGCCATCGGCCTGGTAGGGGATGCCGTCGTAAACGTTGAGACGGGTTGCTAGCAGTACATGACGGGGCAGCACGGCCTGGACCGCCTGCAGAACCAGACGGATCAAATGGGTGCGATTTTCCAGTGACCCCCCGAAGGGACCAGGCCGGTTGCGTGCTCCCAGAAGCTCGCTGAACAGATAGCGGTGACACTGTTTGACGTCGATGAAATCGAAACCCGCTCGGACGGCTAGCCGTGCGGCCGTGGCATAGGCGTCGACCAGACGGAGTAGCTCCTCGTCGCTGAGCAGTGGCGTGTTGGCCGTAACGCCATGGCGACCGACCAGCAACGGGTCATAAGTGGCCAGTAAAGGACGGGGGTAACTGTAGCGGCCGGAATGAGTCAGTTGCAGGCCGATGAGCAGGTCAGCGTCGTCCTCGCCAGCCTGACGATGGGCTTGACGACAGACCTCCACCAGGCGAGCAAAGCTGTCGACGGTCCGGTCGTTGAGCCAGAGTTGCCGAGGGGTGGCCCGAGCTTCCGGGACCACGGCACAGGCTTCGCCCCAGATGAGTTTGGCCCCACCGCCCCCGAACCGTTGATAGCGGCGGTAGGTCAGCTCGCCCGGCCGACCGTCCGGCTCGCCATCACACCCCTCCATGGGATGGATGCACCAGCGGTTACCTACGCGTCGGCCGGCGATCTCCAGCGGTTGCCACAGCGGTGTCAAATCCAAAGTAAAGCGCAGGTCGATGCCTAACCGCGTATTTTCAGCTTCCAGATCGGCGATGGTTTTGTAGTGGAAGAAGGTGGCCATGGTGGGTTTGCTCGCGCAAAAAGGGGTATCGGCGGCCCGCTGGCTGGTTCAGGGGGTCGACCCAGAGGCAGTTGCGGTCACCTTATGGTCACGTTCAGGACGAAACAAGATAGCAAACAGTAGCAGGATGGTCAGGTAAGCAACCAGGGGCCACCGCCAGACAGCGGGCCAATCGGTCCAGCTGTCCTGGCGGTGCAGGGCGACAATCCAGCCGGCTAGCAGGTTGCCGCACAAAATGGCTGGTCCGTGGGCCAGGAAGGTGACCAAGGCCTGGGCCCCCGCACGCAGGTGTGGCGGAGCGGCCCGATCCACGTAGTGCATCCCCACCAGAGTATAAAAGGCATAGCTCCAGCCGTGCATCGGTAGGGCGATGGCAACGATAAGCGACGGCCAGCCGCTGTAAAGGGCAGCGTTGCGGAGCACCCAGCCGAACAGGCCCAGGACCATGACGCTTTTCAGACCCATCTGCCGCAAAAGCCAAGGGGTCGTAGCCATGCATGCCATTTCGCACCATTGGGCCAAGGTCATAATCAGTTCAGGGGTCAAGCGACCCAGTGGTCCGCTTGGGACCTGTACCCCCAGGTCCGCCAGGTACCGCGAGGTGAAAACGGTATAAAATTGGTTCATCGCTCCGCCGACGAACAGGACCACAGCAAAAACCAGGAAGGAACGTTGTGTTAAAAGTCGGACCGCCGGCAGCCCGAGCACTTCGCGGATCGGCCGGCCATACCCTTTGGGCGGCGTGTGCGGAAGGGTAGGCGCAAAAACCGCCAAAAACGCAGACGCTAAAGCGGCGATCACCAATGGCTGAACCGATACCGGCTCCAATAGCCAGCCAATCACCCAGCCGGAGACAATCCAGCCGAATGTGCCGGTCAGACGCACATACCAGAATGCACCGATCCGATCGTCCAGATTGCGGAAACTGATGACGTTGGTTAATGTCAGGGTGATCTGGCAACCAATGGCATAACCTAACAAGCTGACAAACAGGAGGGCAAAGGTCTCTTGCGGGCCGGTCAGGGGTGAGTGACACGCCCAGGCGGCCAGGGCCATCAGCAGGGCCATTAGTGCATGGGTGGCGGCGATGACCCGTTCCACGGCAAACCAGCGATCGGCCAGAGGCCCCACCAGCACAGGAGCAACAAAGGCTCCGAAGGCAAAGGTGCTGTAAATCCACGCTACCTGCAAAGGAACAAAGCCCAAACCCCCCTCGCTGACCGGAGCCTGCAGATAGCGGGTCAAAGGGACCACCCACGCCCCCAAACCGAAATACTGCAAAAACATCATCCCCGCCAGTTGCCAGGGAATCCACCACTTCGGCCGACCTGAGATTAACGCTCCTGTGCCCTGTCCATCTGGGGCCACGTCTGTCGCTCCTGTTCGTGGCACATGCTCAGAGGGCGCAAGGCCCTCGACGGCCACCTGTAACCGGTCCCGTGTTGACCCTTCCCTTGTCCCGCCGGTGTGGCTTTTTTATGCCTGTAAGACAAAACGCCTTGGCGACGGCTCTGGCCGGGCTGAGTTGGTACAAGCTGCTTGATGGAACCAATCCCAGCCCCGGTCACTACCAACGACACCCTACACACCCACTTGTTCCCCGCAGGGGAATGCTCAAAGTTTCCTTACCTTGGATTGTTGTCAGCACTCGGACGATGCCGTTGAACGGAAGTCCCGCGGTGTCTCTCTAGTACAATTGCCCCCCTAGCAAGGGTGCTACTGGAAACAGCCTCCAGCAATTCCCTACAACAACTGCTCCTGACAACAGTTGAGGTGGTTCAGTGTTCCGGAGACGATTCGGCAGCCAACGGCAGACAACGGTGCCGGCAATCAGCCGTCAACTTGCCCAAACGAATAGGCAAAAAGTACTCCGGACCCACCGCGCAGGTAGGCTGTCCTGTAGCAGGCAGGATTATCAGGACCAGACGATGAGGGAACGGGCCATGGCTGCAGACCCCTGGTTCCAGGACCTATTCGCGGAACGGATTGGCGGTGCCAACTACGGCAAGGGAACAGAGATCTATAAGTTCGAAAAGATCAAGCGGGCCAAGCGGAAGGTGCTGGCGGAGCATCCGGAGCGGCCGTTGCTGGATTTCGGCATCGGCGAAAACGACGACATGGCCGACCAACGCATCCGCGAATCCCTGGCCCGCGAAGCCAACAAACTGGAAAACCGTGGCTACGCCGACAACGGTATCATGGCATACCGGGAGGCCGCCGCCGAATTCATGTACCGGCAATTCGGCGTCCAGCTGGATCCGGCTACGGAAATCTGCCATTGCATCGGGTCCAAACCGGCGTATGCTCTGTTGCCCGCCTGTTTCATCAATCCAGGCGATGTCACGCTGATGACCGTGCCGGGGTATCCGGTAGCCGGTACCTGGACGCGGTATCTGGGAGGTGAGGTCTATCGCTTGCCACTACGCGAAGAAAACGGCTTTTATCCCGATCTGGAAAGTATTCCGGGCGAGGTGCTCCGCCGGGCCAAACTGCTGGTTCTGAATTATCCTAATAGTCCGACAGGTGCCGTGGCGACCCGTGAATTCTACCAGCGGGTCATCGAGTTTGCCCATCGCCACCGCATTGTGATCATCCAGGACGCTGCTCACATTCTGTTGACTTATCAGGGAGAACCGTTCAGCTTCCTGCAGGTGGACGGAGCCAAGGAGGTAGGAGTGGAAGTCCACTCGATGTCCAAAGGCTTCGACATGATCGGCTGGCGACTCGGCTTTGTCGCGGGCCATCCCAAGATCGTTCAAGCATATGCCGACGTGAAGGACAATACCGACAGTGGCCAGTTCATGGCAATTCAACAGGCTGCGGCCCTGGCGTTGCGGACACCGGACATTCCGCAGCGGATCCGGGCCAAGTATCGCCGCCGCCTGGAAAAACTCGTCGCCGCTTTACGGCAGGTGGGCTTCCGCTGCCAGATGCCCGGCGGCACCTACTTTCTGTACACCCGCGCACCGCTAGCTGCGGGTTCCCGTCGCTTCGCTACTGCTGAAGAAGCTGCGCATTACCTCATCCACGAGCAAAGCATCTGTACGGTGCCCTGGGACGATGCCGGACCCTACCTCCGCTTTTCCGTGACCTATCCAGCGGCCGACGAAGCTGCCGAGGACGCCTTGATGGCCGAAACCGTCCGTCGTCTCTCCGGGTTGCAACTGCAGTTTGCTTGAAATTCAGTCCCCTTGGACGCCCTCCCTCCAGCAAACATCAGGAGGGCTTGGCTTTTCGTGAAGGTACTCAAGGCCAATCGCGTCAGCCCGGCATACCATCTTCTGGCTGACGGCAGGTATGTGGCGGTTGACAGGTTAGGGCGGTACAGGCAGATCAGCTCGCCCGGAGGGAAGGCGATTGAGTTGAGGAAGTAGCCAGCCGCGAGCAGATCAGAGACGGGGTAATCGGCTGGGTCGCCGGCACTTGGGTGGCCCCAGAACTTCCTGGAGGATGACGGCCAGGGCCAATCCCTGGCCGGTAGATAGCAGGGTGGCCAGGTTTTTCGCCAAGGGGTTTTTGGGAACCGGACGCGGGCGGGGGGTAGTATAGCGTGGTGGTGGGGCGGGTGCTTCGGGAGGCGGGGCCGGACTAGGAGGCGGTGGTACAACGGCATAGGGCGGCGGTGTCTGAACCGGCGGCGGCGGCGGGGGCGGCGGAGGCGGTGGAGCCGGCCGGGACGCAAAGGGCTCCGGCACCGGTACTTCGGGAAGCGGAACCGGCCGAGGCGTCGCCGGAGGGGGAGGTGCTGGCTCCGCTACCACCACCCGCGGGCGGACCGGACGCTTGACCGGTTGAATTACCGGCACAGCCGGGGCCGACGGCGAGGTTGGCGGTGCTTCCCGTGCTGCCTGGCTTTTCCGCCGCAAACGATCCAACTCGGCCAGAAAGCGTTCCATCTCCTTTTGCGCATTGCCACGGTTGTCCGCCTCTGCGTCTGGGGCTTCCGCACGCGGTCGGCCGGCCGCCCGTTGCCGCGCCAATTGCTGCTGTTGCTGCTGTTCCTGAAAGTTGCTCAACGCCCGGGCAATCATCCCCACCACCGACGAGAGGACGATAATGCCCACGATAATCCAAAACAGTGGTCCCATGATGCCTCCCTGGTGCAGGGGTTGAAACCATTGCCGGACACCGGCGCTTGACCGGTCATAGCCGATCCGCCACTGACTGGAGTTACCTCAGGTTCGCTGTGCGAATTCCGGCCGGTTTGCCCGTTGTTCCACCTTGTGTCAGACACCCGATAACTCTAAAGCGATGGCCAACGTGGGTCGGTTATCGGGTGTGCTCATGTACCTACCCGTGGGGGAGGGTCGGGGGCGGACAGGGGGTAGGCAAGTTCAGCTAGCCCGTCCCGGGGTTGCCTCACTGCCGCCGCCGGTCATGGCGGCAATGTTGTTACGCATGGCCGTATCCGATTGCAGGTTCCGCAAGGCGTAGTAATCCATGACGCCGAGGTGGCCCCGGAGGAAGGCTTCGGCGATGGCCTTGGGGATGAGCGCTTCAGCTTCCACGACTTTGGCCCGGTTTTCTTCGACCAGGGCACGCATTTCCTGTTCCCGGGCCACGGCCGCTGCCCGGCGTTTTTCGGCCTCGGCCTGGGCCACCCGCAAGTCGGCGGCGGCCTGATCCGCTTGCAGCTTGGCCCCGATGTTCTCCCCCACCTCAATGTGAGCAATGTCAATCGAGACAATTTCGAAAGCGGTCTGAGCATCCAGAGCGTTATGCAGCACGGTTTGCGAGATCATGCCCGGATTAGCCAGCACCTGACGGTGATCATCGGCCGAGCCGATCGCCTTGACGATACCTTCACCCACGCGGGCGATGATCGTTTCTTCGGTGGCACCGCCGACCAGGCGTTCCAGCTTTGTCCGCACCGTCACCCGGGCCTTGGCTAGCAACTGAATACCGTTTTTGCACACGGCGTCCAGAAATTGCTTGCCTTTCGACGGGTCGGGGCAGTCGATGACCTTGGGGTTGACACTGGTACGGACGGCTTCCAGGATGTCCCGGCCAGCCAGGTCGATGGCGGCCGCCGTCTTCCAGGGGAGTTCCAGTCCTGCTTTGTGGGCCGCGATCACGGCCGTGGCCGTTTTGGGTACGTTGCCACGAGCCAAATAGTGCGACTCCAGGTCCTGCGTGGTTACCTTGACACCGGCCTGCACCAGGGCGATCTTTTGACGCACGATCATGGCATAGTCGACGTTACGCAGCTTCATGCCGATGAGCGTGCCCATGCCGATGTCGGCCTTGGTCAGCAACGCCTGGATCCACAGGCGGATGAAACTGAAAAACACAAACAGAAAGACGAGGATGATCAGGACGGCTATGAAAGCCAGCACAATCAGGATCATGTTGCCCTGGCTGACTCCTTCACCACCGCCTTTCTGCTGTGCCAGCAGGAGAAAGGTGTGTACGTTCATGGTCATCGTGTCCTGCAACCAGAGGGGTCAGAGAATGTCCAGTCAGCCCTGCAGACGGACTTATGCCGGATTATACGGATCGTGCGTCGCGGGCTGCCCGTCCCACGAACCGTGCCCAGAGTCGGGAAACAGCACTGTTAAATTTATACAGGAAAGGTTCAAGTTTCGCCATTGTTTTTGGTTCCGCGGGAATTTAACGCAGGTCCAGATCCAGGTCCTGGTCCTGGCCCGGGGCCGGCGTGGCCGGGGGAGTGTCCCTTAAGGAGCTTTCACTGGGACGCAGTCCGGCAGGAGTGGAAGAGGGGGACGTAGGGGTGGAAGAGCTACTGGAGAGCTGGATTTCGTCGAGTTCCGGCGACGCCTCCAGTTTACGGACTATGACACGCCCCGGCTTGACGTCAATGCACCGGACCCATATCCCGGCTTCAAGCATTTCCCCTTCGGTCAGGGCGTCGACCCGCTTGCCGTCGAAGTCGACGATGCCGGAGGGACGCATCGGCGAGACCGTCTTGCCGACGCGGTTTTTCAGGTTTTCCAATTCGAGGATGGCCGGGATGGTGCTGGGGGCAGTGGCGGTGTCGGGCGAGACCATACCGATGGCCATCCGCCGCCAGGCGGCCACGATAAAGTAAAAAGCGGTCGGCAAGCCCAACGACAGTGCCGTGATGGCAATTACTGCTTCCAATGTCGTCCCTTGCGACAGAATGACGCCTACTCCCCCAGCAAAAGCTAGCAAGGACACAACAACCAGCACTCCGCCGCTGGGCAGGAAAATTTCCGCTACCAGCAGGACCAAGCCGACGCTGAACAGGACCAGGGCAAGCGTAAGGTAGTCCATGTCGGTGTGAGAGCGGGCGTATGAGGCGGACAGCGCTGGGCGAGTGCCTGGACCGGTGGCCTTCCCCGCAATCCGCTCAAATTTCCTTTACGACAATCCGTGTTCCCTCCACCTGGATGACCTGGACCCGTGTACCAGGGGGAATAAAGCTGCCGTCGGAGACGACGTCGACGAACTTATCCCCAAAGCGGACGACGCCAGCCGGTCGCAGCGAGGTATGGGTGGTTCCGATGGCTCCAAGCAACTGGGCCGCTTCTTCAGCGCCCGGCAAAAACTCGATGGCCCGTTCGCCCTGTTCTGCCGGGGCCTCGAGGATCAGGCGGTTGGCATACGGCACCTTGGGCAGAAACCGGGCAATCAGTAGGGCTGCCAGCAGGGCCCCCAGCATGGCCAAAAGATACTGTAGGACCCGCCATCCTAGTTGGCTCCATTCGGCACCGCTTTCCGGGACCCGGTCGAACGTGACCAGGGCCAGACCGGCCAGCATGGCCAGGATACCGAATATTCCCGGCGCCCCAAACCCAGGTAAGACAAAGATTTCGATGCCGACCAGCGTCAGACCCAGCAAAAACAGCATCAAGGCCAAAACGAAGGTCTGACCACTGAAGCGCGATTGAGACCAGAACACCAGGATGAAGCACAGGGCAGCAATAATTCCTGGGAAGGTCAGACCGGGGGCTTTCAGTTCCAGAATCAGACCGGTGAAGCCGAACACGACCAGCAGGACCGTAACGATCGGTTTGCGTAAGAACTCGGCGAAGTGATCGAGCCAGCCGGAGTCTGCCGGTCGGACGTCCCGGAAGCCGAACAGGGCCGCCACCTCGCGCAGGTGCGGTTCGGGGACCGTGTAGCGGGCCAGACCCACTTCCAAAGCCAGCGGTGCATCCAGAATCAGAAGCTGGCCCGGGTTTTTGATCACTTTATCCAGTTGCCACTCCGCCTGGTGGGCCTCCAGATCGGCCCGGGTCATCAGCCGTCGTTGGCGAGCATCGTCTTTACGCACGGCTCGAACAATCTCCACTGAACGATCCAGCATGCCATCGATCAGGACTTCCGGATACCCTTGGGCCCGGGCCAGTTCCCGCAGGCTGAGGCGGTGGGCCTCAATGTCCGCGGGGCGCATGTTGTCGATGTAACGGCTGAAATCGCCTAGTACAGCGGGTTTGCCAGGTTCCTCGCCGTCTGTCCCTTTGGGCAGGGTCATGACGATCTGGGTGCAGCCCAGGGCTACCACCGTCCCGGCACCTGGTGCCGACTCGGGAATGAAGGCAATGATTTGCATCGGTTGGTCGCCCCCTTGGGCGGCCCGCAGGTCATCGGCCAATGCTCGGGCGGTAACCAGATCGTCGCCGCCGCAATGCAACTCCAGGATCAGAACGTTGCCGCCCCGGCTACGCACGTTGCGCAGCACCCGGTTCATCGTTTCACGCATCGCTCCGTCTACTTCGCCACGGAGCACAAAGCTGAATACTTCGGGGGTGCGACCTGCCAGCGGGTCGTCACGGACCACAGCCGCCGGTAGTCCGTACATCTCGGCCAGTTCCGCCCGGCTCTCCGCCAGGCTGCCACGCCGTAACCCCACCAGCCGGGCAGTTTCTGCAGTGTATAAACCGACTCCCTGGTCGGGCACGCCGGGGACAGGCTCTAGTCCTACATACAACTTTTCCACCTTCGGATCACGGGCATCTACGAACACCACTTGATTCGGCTGGGCCCGTACAAACCCGCGCCGCAACTGCACCTGCGGATCGTACATCTTCTGGATCAAGGCAAACCGCTGTTCGCCGTAACGCGGATCGCCCCGCAGGAAGTAGCCTTCATATTCGTTGCGCGGTGGCTCGATCCCTTCACCGCTGATTTCCCCCAATGCCCCTTGCCGGCTCATGACAATGTCCTGACAGGCCAACACCGGCATGACCGTGTGGCCGCTCACCTTGTTGTGCACATACGCCACCGTGGTTACCCGACCCCGCAGACTACGGATCAGTGCGGTCAGATCGCTACAAACGCCCGGCTTGGCCGTCCAGGCCGCTTTGCCATCCGGATTGAAATCGAACACAATCACGGCCGGAGGCCGCCCGCTATGTACCCGGCTTTCGATCTGCTTCTGGATCCGCTCGACTGCTTCACTGGTAATCGGGTTAGGAACGGTGATAAACAGTCCTTCGACTATCTCAACTGGGCCGCCGTACGCTGGTGCCGCCGTTAATACCAGCGTGGCCAGCACGGCCCATCGTCCCCACTGCCCCCCCACTGGATGCCCGACCATCACCGCTTGACCCCTCCGTGCGACGTTTAGCAGGAGAAAAACCCTTGTTCCGCGGCGGTGCCCCCTTCCGTGCATCGCCCTGCTGGGCATCGCTGTGCCTTCAGGCCTGTCGGAACGATTAGGATTGTTTTCCCCCTGACCGCCGTTATTGATCCTGTTCACAAGAGGGCTGTCTTACCCTCGGCTAAGAACGATAACCCATCTATGCTTGTGACAACGCTTGCTCTCCCTGCATGCCAATTATAATCCGCTTCAAAGCGGAAGCCAAAGGGCTTTCGCCGATGGTCTTCAGTGGCCCTCAACACTCCCACAGGGTAATTCCGGCGCTCGCCCGCCGCTGCGGCACGATCGCTCCCAAGCCAGAACCGGAGCTACGCAGGAGGCAAACCGTCGAAGGGAAGTTATTACTCAACCGTTGCGTCTTGTCCCGGATCCCTTCGGTGTCTAACATGTGGTTACACCTCTGCCTTCGGCGGGGTAGCTCAGCGGTTAGAGCAGTCGCTTCATAAGCGATGTGTCGTGGGTTCGATTCCCACCCCCGCTACTCAATCTCGTTGAAAATTCCCAAGGCTCAAATGTTTAGCGACGCAATCTGTCCCAAAATGGGCTTTCTCCTCATCTCATCTTCTTCTTCATAAGAAGTACGGCTATTCATGGACGGTTATTGGAGGTGGCTCTGCTTAGCTGAGGTTGGATGGTCTTTGCCGCCCAGATCATCGGATTAATCGCTGGCGCTCTGTGCCAGACCGACGAGGTCTTTTAAGGAGCAACCATCAAGGAGTTGGCCAGATTATACATCACTGGTCTGGTTCGGTTTGTGGGGAATCCAGCGTGGCATCGACTTGATGGGGTGTATTTTCTTGCCTCAGTTTGGTGTGAACTTGAGAGAGACGGGAGGCATGGAGGAAAGGTTGTAAGACGGGGGCTCCTTGGGCATCGATGCCGGTCAGTTGCTGAACTTTCCATTCGGCTTGCTCGAGCAACTCTTGGCACCGTTGGACCAGGGCCATGCCGCGTTCGTAATCCTGGAGCATCTGTTCCAGTTCGGTCTGCCCCTGTTCCAGGCGACGCACAATGGCATCGAGTTCCTCAAGTGCTTGTTCGAAACGCAGCGTGGCAGGGGAGGGTCGTTTGTCGGCATCGGCAGGAGGAGTCGGGTTCGTCATGGTCGATCCTCGGACATCACGAGCAGGCAACGGGGTCAGCGGGATTGTTCTGGTTGCGATCTGGTATAGCAGTGGGGCTATCGGAGTGGACTGTTGTTTCCGGACCATCCGGGCTGGGCGAATCGGGCTCCACGGTTGTGACTGTGCTATGCAACCGGCCAGCGGCCAACAGCGTCAGCAGCTTGTGGCCCGCCTGCACCTGGCTGGCCTGACGCACTATCTGCCCTTGTTCCGTCAGGGTGAGGCTGTAGCCACGCTGGAGGACGTTGTAGGGGGAAAGGGCTTGCAAACGGTCCGCCAGACCACCGCACCGCTGCCGGTTCAGCTGCAGCAACCGCTGGCAGGCGAGTGACAAGCGTTCCATCGATTCGTCCAGTTGTTGCTGGTACCGGTGGATCAGGGAGCGGGGGTATTGCCAGGCGGACCGCTCGCATAACTGGCGGAGTTTGGCCCGCTGCTGCTGTAACTGGGCGAGCAGGCCCTGGCGAAGCCGCTGGGCCAGATCCTGGACTTCCTTGAGTTTCTCCTGCCGATCAGGGGTGGTCCGTAGCACCGCGGCACTTGGCGTTTCCGCTCGGCAGTCCGCAACCAGATCGGCAATGGTGACGTCGATTTCGTGGCCAACGGCCGAGACAACCGGGACACCGGAGTGGACGATCGCCTCGGCAACGATTTCCGTGTCGAAAGCGGCCAGGTCCTCGCTACTGCCCCCGCCCCGGGCCACGATGATCAGGTCCACAGGCAAGCGACCACTCTGATGCAATAAGTTGAGTTCCGCGATAGCAGCGGCCAGTTCCGCAGGCGCCGTTTCACCCTGGACGGTACTATGCCGCACGACCAGTTCCACCAAGGGCCAGCGGAGACGAAACAGTTCCAGCATGTCGCGGATGGCCGCTCCTTGTACACTTGTCACAATGCCGATCCGCTGGGGATAGGCCGGCAGAGGCCGCTTACGGTCAGTCTCCAGGTACCCTTGGGCCCGCAGCTTTTCCAGCAGTTGCCGACGCTGCCGCTCGGCCAGACCCTGTCCGAGTGGCTCCAAGCGGAGTACCTGCAACTGCATTTCGCCTCGCGGCGGGTAAATGCTCACCAGGCCACCGGCCAGCACTTGCCGACCATCCTGAGGTGTGAAACGACACCGCAAATTCTGGCCCCGGTACATCACCGCCCGTAACTGGGCTTCGTCGTCCTTCAGGGTGAAGTACCAGTGACCGCTAGAGTATGCCTTGAAATTACTAATTTCACCCACCACCCAGACTTGTCCAAAATGTCCTTCCAGCCAGTGCCGCAATTCCTCCACTAGTTCCGAAACACTACGGATCTCCTCGGGAGATTGAGGCCAAAGCCAACCAGCGGACATACCTCTCCTTTCGCCTGATAGGCAATGTGATGGGAACCGTACGGGTGTGAGCCTGCTTGACCGCTTTGCAGCTCTGGTAACGCGGCAAGCAGCCCCTTTATTCATCGCCGACCGATCTGACACTGCTCGGCAACGCGGACCACTATCAACGGGTCCCCCTGCTGATCCTGCAGGAACGCCACAGGTGCGTACCCCTGGTGTTGGCAGTGCTGCCATTCGGTGGCCGTGAGGGCAAGGTATGCCCCAACAGGGAGAGGGGATTGGCCACGCCACCGGCGTACCGCCCGGCCGTAGTAAAACATTACCCCTTCGTCCTTCAATTTATCAATATACAAAGTTTCATGCTCGGGGATCAGCGTCCGCAACTGAGCGGCGACGGGAACCGGATTGCGCCGGGCGGTCCGTGCGGGAATCACTACCTCGACCCAAACCACCTTGACGGCCACCCCCAGGACAAACATAGCGGCAATCCCCCAGTAAAAACGGCGTCGGTACCGCGGCCAGCGGCGTTGCCCGTCCGCCATGATCAAATATCCGCCCAGCACGCCCAGTCCTGCCACTGCCGGGGCAATCGGCAGAACATAACGGACGTTGTGGTTAGGCACCACGGTCCAAAACAACAGATTGGGCCAGGCCCAACAATGAAGGAACAGGGCCAGCCGCTGAACGGGTGGCTCCAAGCGCTGGCGGTAATGCGGAACCAGCAGCAGCAGGGCTGGTAAGGACAACGGCAACAAAGCAGCCAAAACACTCAGGGGAAAACCAAGCCAGGCACTCCACAGACCTCCTTTGGCAGCTGTATGGGACAAAAGGCGGTAAGCGGCTTCCTGCTGCAGTGTGTCTAAAAGCAAGGGCAGACCTACACTTTGTGCGACAGCCGCTGCCCACAGCAAGCACCCACTGGCGGCCACGGCCAAGGCGGTCCACGGTTCCCACCGGCGCCAACTGTGCCATTGTCGATCAAGCCAGGCAAAGCAGCCTATGGTCACCAGGAAAAACGCCGGGGCGGTCCACTTGCTCAAGGTAGCCGCGGTCAGGCTGCCCGCCGCACCGCACAACCAGCCGCGATGCCAACGCTGCCCCCGCGTCGTTTCATTCTCCCCGTCCCTGACCGGTCGCGGCATGGCCCGGTACCAGGCCACCAGGGCCAGCGACAACCAGCCTGTCAGGGTCATGTCGATTTCTGCACTGGGAACTTTGTCTAGCCACAGCAGCGACAGCGGTAGCACGGCCGCTGCCATTGCTGCCATTGCGGGCCTGATTACGCCCTTGAGCAACAGCAGCAAAGCAATACTAGTGCTGAACGAAGCCAGGACTGATGGCAACCGGGCCGATACCGGCGTCACCTCACCCCAGGGCAGGGAACACAACTGAATGGCCAGGTAATGTCCTGGCGGCTTGGTCAGGAACGGCTCGCCGAACAGAACAGGATACAGCCACTGCCCTTCTTGCCAGCCACAACGGGCCACCATCGCCCGTAATCCTTCAGTACGATACAGCGGCCCTGCGGTGATCCCGTACAGGTTGAAGAACAAGCACCAGGTAAATAGTCCCAGCCAGCACCATCCGAAATGAAGCCGATCAACCCGCCCGATGACTTGTTGTTGCAGGCTGGCGAACGGTCGCTGGAATAAACGTTTTAGCATCCCTGCAACTCCGGCGGTCCGCAAGTGGTCAGACACCGGTCCGCGTGCTTACCAATCCAGGGGAACGTATTGCATGGCGAAGGTCTGGGCGACGGCGGCGTTGGTGATCCGGCCGGCATGGATGTTGACCCCGGCCCGCAGACCGGGATGATCGCGCACGGCCTGCTTGATGCCGCGATTGGCCAGGTGCAAAACATAGGGCAGGGTGACGTTGGTCAAGGCGTAGGTGCTGGTCCGTCCCACGGCCCCGGGCATGTTCGTGACACAATAATGCACAATGTCGTCGACAATATAAGTCGGCTGGGCATGGGTGGTTGGCCGACTGGTCTCGAAGCATCCCCCTTGATCAATGGCCACGTCGACAACCACCGCCCGGGGGAGCATCAGTTTCAAATCCTCGCGACGGACCAGTTGAGGGGCCTTGGCCCCGGGGATCAGAACCGCACCGATGATCAGGTCCGATAATCGCAAGCATTCCAAAATGTTGTGACGGTTACTGAAAACCGTGGTCACGTTGTTGGGCATGGTGTCGTCCAGGTAGCGTAACCGGTCCAGATTGATGTCCAGAATGAAGACGTTGGCTCCTAAGCCAGCGGCTACCCGGGCGGCATTCGATCCGACCACCCCCGCTCCTAGAATGGTCACAGTGGCCGGTGGAACGCCCGGCACACCCGCCAGCAGAATGCCCCGGCCCTCGAAGGGCCGCTCCAGATACTTGGCCCCTTCCTGGATACTCATGCGTCCGGCCACTTCGCTCATCGGGGTTAGCAACGGGAGCCGGCCCCGCTCGTCCTGGATCGTTTCGTACGCAATGGCCGTAATGCCGGAGCGCAGAACCGCTTGAGTCAACGCCGCATCGGCGGCAAAGTGAAAGAACGTGAAAACTGTCTGCCCCGCTTGCAGTAAGGGCCACTCCTCCGGCAAGGGTTCCTTGACCTTGACGACCAGTTCGGCACGCCGCCATACCTCGGCGGCACTGTCCACAATTTCCGCACCGTGCTGGGCGTAGTGGTCATCGCTGATGCCGCTGCCTAAGCCTGCCCCCCGTTGGATGAGCACTCGGTGCCCGGCCCGTGTCAACTCCTCCACCCCGGCGGGCACGATCGCCACGCGATACTCGTCTGCCTTGATCTCTTTAGGTACACCTACGATCATCGCCGGAACCCTCTCCGCCGCCGGGTACCCTCGCGGTACTGGTTTTCCCGCCTGGGCACGAGCTTCCCCTATCCCTTCCTTATGGGGAGGTGGTATTGTCGGCCCAGACTGGCCTTAGGTGCAAGGGCAATCCCCCCCTAACTCAAGTCATAGCAGTCTCCTGCACTTGGCAACCTATACCGAGGGCTCTCGGACCGAAAAGACATCCGATCATCGAAACATGTCATCAGCCATCAGTTGACTAATTTTTATTTTTGGAACAATTTTACATATTTTTGCCTCCGTGACACGTGTACGCCCTGATAGTGTACGGAGATAATTGCCGCGCTTGTATGGCATGACGACATTGTTGATCCATTCAACGTGACCGTGTAATCGCTAGGCGCTTCCTTGACTATTCCAAGTTTTTGTATCATGTATACAGTATACAGTAGTATAAGTGCTCGTCAAGGTTTGGTCCGATGTTTCGGGCATGCTGCCAATGTTTTCAAGTGTGAGGAAGCGGACGGCTTCGTAACGGTCCGAGCGACAAAAAGCTGATTTACGACCTGTCAGCTTCAGTTTGCTGACCGCTGGATGGCACACGAGGCATTTTCATTACGGCAATCACTCTTGCCCGCGGGAGCGGACATGGAGTAGAAGCGGCAGGGCATAAGATGGTCGTGCCCGGCGCTGCACAAGGCTGGGATATACGCAAGGAAGGCGTCATGAGGAACAGTCGTAACCTCGCCCAGGCCATGGCGATCGTGGGAGTAGTGGCCGGGGGATTATATCTGCTACCGGTTTTGTGGGGACGTACGCTGACGGGTCACGAATCGGTGCAACCGCAGACGAGTCGCGAAATGGTACAAGGTGGCCACTGGCTGATCCCGACTGTGGGTGGCGATGCCTGGCTGGAGCGTCCCCCGCCACCCATGTGGTGGATTGCGGGCATTTACACCATGGGGGGGTGTAACCGCTCCGAGGCGCTGGCCCGTCTGGCAGCCGTTCTGGCTGCTTTACCCACTTTGTTGCTGACAGTGGCCATTGCCTATCGTCTGTTCGGTGGGGCAGTTGCCATCATGGCCGGACTGATCCTGGCTACTATGCACGAATTTTTTGCTTATGCCATTAACCCGGAAGCTGACATCTTCCTGTGTTTGCTTGTCACAGCGGTTATTGCTACGTTTGTACATCTGGAATTTGCGCCGGGTGGTCAACGGCGTGCCGCACCGGCTGCCTCTGCGGGGGGATTGTGGGGGCGGCGCTCCTGGACTATGGTGCTGTTTTTTCTGCTGGTCGGGGGGACCAATTGGGCCAAGGGGCTACTGTTTGGTAGCGTGATGGCCTTGGCTCCCGTGGCTGCTTTTCTGTTGTCGGACGTGATCCAGCGGCGTTCCTGGGCGCCCCTGCAGCCGTACTTGTGGGGTTGGGGGATTCTGCTGGCGCTAGCAGCAGCCTCGGCCTGGCCTTTGGCCGTGATCGGACAGTATCCCGAAATTGTGCAGCTATGGCAGGAGCACTATCTGGGCCGGTTGCATCGTGGCTATCTGCGTGAGCCGTGGTGGTACTATGCGGTGCAACTACCGTACGTGTTGTTGCCCTGGACGCTGGCCGCCTTGGCAGGGGGGCTGGTGTGCAGGTCCGCGGTGCAGCATCAAGCAGGGCGGGAACGGTTCGTCGTTTTGTGGGCCGTGACCACACCGCTTCTGCTATCGCTAGCCGACGGCAAACACCATCACTATTTGCTGTACTGCCTGGGCGGTTGGGCGATCCTGGCCGCACTCGGCTTGCGTCCGTTATGGCTATGGTGCCGACAGCAGATGCCCTCAGGGTTGACTGTGCCGGTAGGAGGGGGACTACTGTCAGCTCTGCTGGTGGCTATCACAGGGGGACTGCTTCGCCAGTACCTGCCTGGCCAGTGGGCTACCGTTGTGGTTGCTACCCTTTTTGCGTTGCTGGCTGGCGTTGTGGTGCTGCAGGGTTGCCGCCACAGGGATCCACGTCGGGCCTTCGCTGCCATCCTCGCTCCTGTGGTGGCAGCTTATGCCATGTGGATACCCTATCAGGCCGCCTTTCTCGATGACTATCACAGCGATTTGACATTTCTGCAACAAGCGGAACAAATGATCCCTGATTCGGCCGTCGTTCTGGTTCAGTTCGATTGGACGGCACCGCTAGAAACGTTCTGGGTGTTGTACCATCTGCAGCGGCCCGGGGTACTCATCCGTGATCCTTGGCAGGCTGCCGAAAAAACCGCCTCGACGCAGACCGTACCGCACGAGGCATATGTTCTGGCCCGCCGTCTCGATTACCCCGTTTATGCCCAGGCAGCTAGCGTGGAGACCCTGCTGGAAAGTGCTTACACCCGGGGCGAAAAACAGCCGCAGCAACGTCGCGTTTTGTACCGATTGCGTTTTCCTGCCACCTTGCCACCGGCACCAGAGGAATACCTGCGTCTGGTGCGCCGTACCCTCTGGTAGTGGCCGGTGTGGCTCACTTTTTTACCAAGTGAGTCCCTCCCTTTGGAATCTGTCCGTACTGTCCGTAACGACACCGCGGGGTGGTGCAACAACAAACGCTCACCATATAGAATGAAGACATGAAACCACTGCTCATTGAGGTCCGGCTGTTTGCTGCCCTGCGCGAAGCGGCAGCCAGTTCAACAGTGGCGCTGGAATTGCCGGCCAATGCCACTGTGGGCGATCTGCGGCAGCTCCTGGTGCGACGCTGGCCCCAGTGGCGAACCCTGTTGGAGCGGTGTGCCGTGGCCGTCAACCAGGCCTACGCCCCTGACCAGCAGCGGCTTACGGCTGGCGATGAAGTGGCCCTTATTCCGCCGGTCAGTGGAGGCTGAACGTCAAACAGGGCAACAAAACAAGGGCCAGCACCGCCGTATCAAGCGGCTTTTACAATGCCAAATTTTATGGGTGGCATGAGCCAGGAAACATTCATGATTTCTTTGACACGGCAAGCGATCGATTACCAGGCCCTAACCGAGGCGGTGCGTGATCCTCAGCATGGGGCGGTGGTACTATTTCTGGGTACAGTGCGGGACCGCACCGGCGAGCAGGCAACGGCACGGCTGGAATACGAAGCCTACGCGGCCATGGCAGAAAGAGAAATGCGGCGTGTGGTGGAAGCCGCCCAACAGCGGTGGCCCCAGACGAGAATAGCTCTGATCCATCGTCTGGGTACCCTGGAGGTGGGGGAGGTGAGCGTGGCGGTGGCGGTGAGTGCTCCGCACCGGGCAGAGGCCTTCGCCGCTTGCCGCTATGTGATCGATACGCTCAAAGCCACGGTACCTATCTGGAAAAAGGAAATCGGACCCGATGGCACGGGCGAATGGGTGCATCCCGCCGATATCTCGATGTCCGATCCCTTTCGCCCCGAATCCGCCGTATAACAAAGCATAGATAGATAGCTGAATGACCACATGCAGCCGAAATAGAAACGGTAGCCGGTTGTGTCGCGACATGCCCTGCCAGTAGTGGAAGCAGTCTCTGCGATGCGGACAGCCGCAGGTGAGCAAACACCGGGCATGATCCGCGGTGGGCTGGTCGATCGTTTTGGTCGCCGCCACAACAATCTGCGCATCTCCGTAACGGATCGCTGCAATCTTCGCTGCATCTACTGTATGCCGGAAGAAGCACTATTTCTGCCACGGGAAGAGTTGCTCACTTTTGAGGAGATCACCCGGTTTGTTCAGACGGTGCAGCCGCTGGGTATCAATAAGATCCGCCTGACGGGCGGGGAACCCTTGTTGCGCAAAGACCTGCACAAACTGGTGCACATGCTAGTGCAGGTGCCGGGCATCGAGGATTTGAGTCTGACAACCAATGGTCTGCTGCTGGCCCAGCAGGCTCCCCGGCTGTATGAGGCCGGTTTGCGTCGGCTGAATGTGTCGCTGGATACGCTGGACCCGCAACATTTTCGTCAACTGGCTCGACGTGAGGGCTTGGAGCAGGTGTTGGCTGGGATCGAGGTGGCTCGCCGGCTTGGTTTTTCGCCTATCAAGATCAACATGGTGGCCCTGCGCGGTTATGCGGAAAAGGATGTGGTGCCCCTGGCCCGTTTCTGTCGCCACAACGGGCTGGAACTGCGGATCATCGAATACATGCCCATCGGGGCCGACCAGTGGGAACGTGACAAGGTAGTAACGGCTGACGAATGTCTCCAGTGGATCGGCGAGCAGGTCTGTCCCCTGCAACCAGTGGCCAGCGACCCGACAGCCCCAGCGCAGGAGTATGCCTATAGCGACGGCCAGGGCCGCGTGGGCGTCATCGCCTCGATTTCCCGTCCCTTCTGCCACTCCTGCAATCGCTTGCGTCTGACGGCGGAAGGCAAACTGCGCTACTGCCTGTTTGCCCTCGAAGAAAGCGACGTCAAGCCTTTGTTGCGTCGGCAGCCGTTTGACTCGCAAGCCGTGCAGGAACTGGTTCGGCAAACGGTGTGGGCCAAATGGGATGGACATCAGATCCATTCCGCCCAATTTGTCAAGCCGCAGCGTACCATGCATGCCATTGGGGGTTGAACCAGCAGCTAGCGGCCGGCCCTTGCCCCCGGCACCAATCCGGGGTACCGGCAAGCCAGCTATGGCCCTTCGGTGTCGGCATGACCAATGGTGCTACTGTTTGCCTGTAGCAAAGGTAGGTACCTCGGCTTTACATCGAGACGTGACTAGCGGTGCTGTTTGAACAGTCGGCAAAGTTCTAGAATTCCGACAACGGCTGTCTGGTGGTGGCCTTATCGCCACTTTGCCCCGAAGGAGGCATAAAGGAACGGTGGAATATCGGGTGGGACTAGGACACGATACGCATCGGCTGGTGAGCGGTCGCCGCTTGCTGTTGGGGGGAGTGGAAATCCCCTTTGATCGTGGGTTGGAGGGGCATTCGGATGCCGACGTCCTGCTCCACGCCCTGACCGACGCCTTGCTCGGTGCGGCCGGCCTGGGTGACATTGGCGATGCCTTCCCGGATACCGACCCCCGCTGGCATGGGGCGGACTCCCGCAGGTTTGTCGAGGCCGCCTGGCAGCGGGTGAAAAACGCCGGCTGGCAACTGGTCAACGTGGATGCTGTCGTCTTCGCCGAGCAGCCCCGCCTCGGGCCATGGAAGGAACGCATACGTCAGAACATTTCTGATCTTTTGAACATACCTATTGCTAATGTCAATATCAAGGCCAAAACGGGGGAAAAGGTGGGGCATATCGGTCGCGGTGAGGCTCTGGCGGCCCAAGTGATCGTCCTGCTGGTGCGTGCCGGAGATCGCGCAGCCGCAGGGGGCACCGGATCGTTCGGAGCGGTTGCGCCCGCCGACTAACGACGGGCATTGGGGGGTATCCAATACAGTAGTATGGCTATAACTGGCGGCTTATGCCGCTTTTTGATCCGAGGCGAGGGAACGCATGAGCCTGTATGTGTATTCGACCCTGAGCCGTTGCAAACAGCCGTTCCATAAACGGCCGGGTGAAACGGTCACGATGTATGTGTGTGGTCCGACTGTGTATAAGCCTAGTCACATTGGCCATATGGTCGGACCGGTCATTTTCGATACCGTCAAGCGATACCTCAGCTGGCTGGGCTATCGAGTGACCTGGGTGGTCAACATCACGGACGTAGACGACAAGCTGATCGAGCGGGCCCGTGAACTGGGTACCACCGTAGGGGCTCTGGCCCGGGAAATGACGCAAGACTACTTCCGCTGTTTACAGGCGTTGAACGTCACCGGCATCGATCATTTCCCCCGGGCGACGGAATACGTGCCGTTCATGGTGGAAATCATCCAGCAACTGGAAGCCCAGGGGTACGCCTACCGCGCCGACGGGGACGTTTATTTCGACATCAGCCGGGATCCGGACTACGGCAAGCTGTGCCATCGCGACGCGGAACAGATGGCGGCCGGGGCCCGCTTGGAAATCAATCCGAAAAAGCGCAATCCCGGTGACTTTGCCCTGTGGAAGGCGGCCCGACCCGACGAACCCCCTGAAGTCCGCTTCGATAGCCCCTTCGGTCCGGGTCGACCCGGCTGGCACATCGAGTGCTCGGCCATGTCCCTCCGTCTGCTAGGGGCACCCATCGACATCCACGGCGGCGGCCTGGACCTGCAATTCCCTCACCACGAAAACGAACTGGCCCAAAGCGAATGCTACACCGGCACGGAGTTCGTCAAAATCTGGATGCACAACGGACTGCTCAAGCTCCGTGACAAGGACGGACACGAAGCCAAAATGGCCGGCTCCTTGGGCAACGTCCTCAACGTCGTGGACGCACTGCGTCATCTCAGCGGCGACGCCCTACGCTTTTTCATTCTCAAAACGCACTACCGTACGCCGATCGATTTAGGCATATGGGACTGGCACAATCCGGCCACGCCGCTACCGCAGGGCCTGGTGGAGGCCCGCAAGGCCCACGAGAACTTTGTACGTTTTGCCGAGCGGGTCCGCGCCGTCCTCGGTATTCCTTTCGACCAGTTGCCGGCACCGCAACGGGCCGACGAGGCACGCTCCCTGACCCACCCCGAGCACCAGGCAGCTTTCCAACGCTTCCGAGAATACATGGACGACGATTTCAACACCGGTGGCGCGGTCGGTGTGCTCTTTGAGCTAGTGCACCATCTTAACCGCCTGGCCGATCAGGGGCATCTGGACGACGCCGCCACGGCCGATACCGCCCTGCTTCAGACCTTCCGCGAAGGGGTGGTGCTGGTCCGGGAACTGGCTAACATTCTGGGACTGACTTTCCAGGGCCTGACCACGTCATGGAGCGGGGATCACCACCTGGTGGCCCAGTTGTTGCAATTACTCATCGAGCTGCGGGGTCAACTGCGGGACACGGCCAAGACCGCCCCCAAGGAGGCACCGCTCCGGACTTCCCTGTTCCAACTGGCCGATCGTATCCGTGCCCGCCTTCACGAGCTGGGTATCGCCCTGGAAGACCGGCCGACTGGTACTACCTGGCGCATCATTCACTAAACCGCCCCGGCTGCCGTTCGCTCTGATTGTCCTTTCTCTCACGCCGCAAACTCTACTAGTTGTGGCTGTTGCTCAAACCCGTGTTGTTACTGGCCTGGGCCGAACCACAGCCGTACGCCACAGGATCCTCTGATCTTGTTGAAAAGCAACAGTGTCTTTGTTGAAAGCCAAGATCTGGTTTGTTGAAAGCTAAAAGCCTAGTTTGTTGAAATCTGGCGAACCGGGGCGACGATGTCATATCGTGGTAGCCGGGACGCTATCATCCGGATCGAGATGGTGGTCTCAGAACGTTTGGCCACATACAGGCAGGATTTTTCGGGAAAGGCAGAGGCTGATGGAGCGAGGTGAGGTGAAGGACTGGCGGCGGTTCAATTCAGTCCCAGGACGTCGTCCATGGTGTAGCGGCCGGCTGGCCGGTTGGCGAGGTAGCGGGCGGCAAGCAAGGCTCCACGGGCGTAGCTGTCCCGGCTGTGGCCTTTATGGACCAGTTCCAAAGTTTCGCCCAGGGTGGTAAAAATGATGGTGTGTTCGCCGACATTGTCGCCGCCACGGATGGCATGGATACCGATTTCCTCGGCCGAGCGTTCGCCGGTCAGACCTTCCCGACCATAGACGAAGCGACCGCCCCCCTGGGCGTCACGGATAATTTCCGCAAAACGCAAAGCGGTTCCGCTGGGGGCATCCTTTTTGAAGCGATGATGCCGCTCGATGATTTCCACGTCAAAGCCTTTCCCTTTAAGAACTTCTGCCGCGATCCGGGTGAGTTTGAACAACAGATTGACCACCAGACTGAGGTTAGGAGAGACGAGGATAGCCGTTTGATGGGCCGCTGCCTCGATTTCTGCTTTCTGTTCCGGGTTATGACCGGTGGTGGCTACAATCAGGGGAATCTGACGTGCTACACATACAGCAAGAATGGCCATGGTGCCGGCGGGTGTTGAAAAATCAACGACGCAATCGGGATGGACGTTCAGGGGCAGTTCCGCGGTGATAGGGAGGCCGATCCGACCGATGCCGGCCTGCTCTCCGGCGTCGCGTCCCACCACTGCCGAGTGAGGGGCGTCGATGGCCGCTACCACTTCAAAATCGCTTTCCTGGTGGGCCAGTGCAATCACCCGTTGTCCCATCCGGCCAGCGGCACCATTAACAGCTATGCGAATTTTCATGCCGGGTGCTCCTACAAATCCGACTTTTCTTTGTGCTGATTGTGCCTTGGATCAGTCTATCAGGTCGATGGCTGGGCGGTGGATTCGTGGTTGTCGGGGTTCAGTGGTCTGAGCAGTTGGCGTACTTGCTCGAGCAACTCGTGGGCAAGCTGTTCATGAGTACTTTCGATGATGAGGCGGACGATGGGTTCGGTGTTACTAGGGCGTAGGTGGAGCCACCAGTCGTGGTGGTCCAGGCGTAAGCCGTCGTCACACTGACAGGCGGCGGTGGGCCAGTGGTGGCGGAGCACCGTGTAGGCGGCGTCCAGGTGCTCGGCGGGCAGAGGCAGACGGGTTTTAAGCATATGGTAGCGGGGGAGTGCGGCCACCAATTCGGGCAGTGATTTGTGTTCGGTTGCCAACAGGTCCAGGATAGCCGCCATGGCGACGAAGGGATCGCGTACCCAGCCGATCCGTGGATCGATGACACCACCGTTGCCTTCGCCGCCAATGACGGCCTGCACAGCACGCATGCCTGCTACCACGTGTGCTTCCCCCACCGGCGTGCGGAAGCAGGGGCAGCCGTGGCGGCGAGCGATGTCTTCCACCAGACGAGAGGTAGACATGTTGATAACTACGGGCCCTTTTTGCTGGCGTAGGCGCCATTCGACCGCCAGGGCCAGGGTCAATTCCTCGCTCAGGCAATCGCCTTGCGGGTCGATGAGGGCCAGGCGGTCGGCGTCCGGATCCAGGGCGAACCCGACATCGGCCTGATTGCGGACAACCCAAGGAGCTACCTCTGCCAGATGGGCCGGTGTGGGCTCCGGAGGATGCAGGAACTGACCATCCATGTCTCCGCCATGCACGCTGACTTGACAGCCCAGTTGTTCCAGCAGTTGACGTCCCAGCACGCCGCCGACGCCCCCGTTGGCATCGAGCAGAACCCGCCACTGCCGGCTGACAATGGCCGCAACACCAACGATATCGCAGATGGCCTCCAGGTGGGCGTTTCCGGCATCGGGAGGTACGCGCACGGTGCCGGTCTGGTTCCAGGCGGCGTGCGGGATCGCAGCCGATTGGTACCGCTGTCGGACGAGCTCCCCCAGGTCTGGCGCGAGGACGGCACCGTCTGGACCGAATAGTTTCAGACCGTTCCAGTCCGGCGGATTGTGACTAGCGGTGATCTGAATGGCCCCGGCAGCCCGATACTGTCGCACGGCAAAGCCACAGGTGGGGGTGGGCAGCAAACCGGCGTCCAGCACGGTGACGCCCGTTTGCAACAGACCGGCAAGCACCGCGTGACGGAACATCAAGCCGCTGGGGCGAGTGTCACGGGACACAAGTATGGGCCCTTCCCCCAGCGTTGCAGCAAATGCCCCAGCATAGCGGCAGGCAATTTCCGCCGTTAAATCCTCACCTACCACCCCGCGTACCCCGGAAACCGAAATCAGTACCATCGCGATGGACCTGCCCGGTTGACTGTCCTGATACAACTGTTCTGCCTGTTGAAAAAGAAGCTGTGGAGTCCGTGGGCATTGTAGAACCAAACCCGGCGACGTGCACGGAAAGGTGGCGAGGCGGAAAGCAGCCGACAAACATTCGGGACGGATCGATTGCCCCCAGTAGAGAACCCACACGAGCCTACGAAACCGTCGTCCGGACGCATGCGGGAGGATCGATCGACTTTTTCAGGCCGTTTTGACGGTCTCGTGGACCAGCGAGCCGACAGGTTTGTAAATCCCGTTAAAGTAGTGATGCACAATTACTTCCGGGCCGTTGTCCAGGATAGCCCCCAGAAAGATTCCCATGGCCACCGGAAGATTGGTAAACAGGAGAATTTGCGCGGGCGAGCATTCTTTGCGCAAGCGTTTGGCTTCGGTTTTCATCTTTTCGATGAAGCGATGCCATTCCTTTTCGTCGTCGGGGAATGATTCGGGCCGATGTACGCGGTAGATTGGCAAAGTTGCTAGCTGATTTTTGTCCAGATGCTGCCGGACGTGGGGTTCGATGTCATCACGGACGGAGACAATCAACACGGCCTGGGACTGCTGCCGCTGTTGTCGGAGCAGCGCCATTTGCTTGCGGATTTTGCGGATGCGGTGCTCCTGGATCATCCAGGTCACCAGTGAACCGAAAATGACACCGCCAATAGCTTGTACCCCGCCACGCAGTAACGTTTCCAGCCACTCCCACATCGTGATGGCCTCTGAGCGACTCTTTCCCTATCAGGGCGGATAAGGTGGTCGGCACCTGCTGGCCTGCCACTAAGGATTTTACCCACACGGATTATTCGTCGTGCCGCTTCGTGGATTGTGCCAAAAATGTATTTTCGTTGTCAGCGAAGAGGCAGGCCTATGGCCAGGTGACCAGTAGTCATCGCTTAGAGAGAGCGGCTCAGGGAGAATCAACACCGGCCACGGGAGCTGACCCGCGGCCCATGAATAGCTCGGGAAAATTCGGGATGGGTCGGCCGGAAGTGGAATGGTCAGTCCCGGAACAGAAGGTGACGACTGGCGTTAGAGCGAACCGGGTCGCCGGGAGACCGGTTCAGGCGGCCTGTTTCATTTCGCTGGTGGAGCGGTTTTTGCCCTTGCGGGTGTTCAGGGCGGTCCAGCCTTGGGGTGGCATGGCCATGGCCAGTTTCAAAGCCCCGACGGCCCCGGCATAGGTGGCGTCGCTCACCCGGGTGACTTTCGCTCCCCCGTATTCTGCCAACGCTTGCTCAATGACGCGATCCAATCCTTTGAGCTGACTACCACCACCACCCAGGATGATGTTGTGCCGGAGTTTCTCCTGAAATTCCGGATCGAAACGGGCAATCAGTTTACGGATGGCCTCGACAATCGGGTTAACCAGCACCTGGCAGGCAGCTTTGAGCGGTTCGGTCACATCATGGGGCGTAGGTTTTCCATCCACCGGCAAGTTGACCAGGGCCTGTTCGCCGACGGCGTTGACAAACCCGAACTTTTCCTTGATTTCCCGCAACATGTTCCGGGAAGCCTGCACCCGCGGATATTTGGCCTTGAGGCGTTTTTCAAATTCTTCGTCGACGGCGTCGCCGCCCAGGGCGATAGTGATCTGCTCGTCCTCGGCAGGGTAGACGCCATAAATGGGACAGATATCGATCGTTCCTGCCCCAATGTCAACCACCAGGGCGTCGCTAAGACGGTTCATGCCATAGGCAATGGCAAACGGTTCGGAGACCACCGCGACAGCGTCGAAGACATGTCCAGCCGCTTCCAGGATGAACTGCTTATTTTTGACGCTGGCACGAGCTGGTACTCCAATGACGCCGTAAACCGGCCGGGCCTGGTCCTGCGGTTCCGGATGCACCAGGTGCACCGCATACTCGATGATCAACCGCGTGGCCAGGGCGTGCTTTTCCAATTGCTTGTCGCTCAGACCGCTGCTGGCCGGATCACCGTATTTGAGGATTCCTTTCTCGAACGGACGGATGATGTCCAGGGCTAGGCGATGCTCGTTCAGATCCTGGCCAAAGACAACGTCTCGCCCCAGCATGGTGCGGGCGATGTGATCCTTGGGCCAGCCCACGGCGGTTGGAATAACATCGCGGTATCCTGCCGAGCTGGCTACCGAAGTTTTGAATGTCCCCAAGTCCATACCGATGTATAACGGATGGCTTTCGGGCATGCGCGCTTTCCTCCCTGGGCAGAAAATGACTAGAACGTCCTGAACCGTTCAGATAACGCTTCCAGCATGTGACAACGTGTGTCTAAGCTTGGGGATATCTGGTCTCTGGTTGGTATGTGCATCCATTGGCGTCAGCGGACACAGCTTGCCATGACTGAGGCCTGGGTGGCTAGCAGGGTGCAATGTTCACGAAGTACCCGGTGACTCTTTGATCGCTGGAGTCTGTGCTGGTGGACAGCCCGGCGGTGCCGGTTCCGGACACTCTTCGGCTAAGGGCAATTGCTCCGGTGTCGGACCGTAGAGCTGCTCATGCAGGGCCACGTTCTGGCCCAGGATGAATTCGACGAGCGCTTGCTGGTTTTGGATTTGAACCTTTTTCTTTTCCTCGCGGAGTGTGGCATAACTGGGCCCGATATCGAATTTTTCGGCAGTAGCAGGGCGAGGTCCGGCATTATAGCGACCCATAAGCAGCACCCCCTCTTCGCCACCCAGGGGCGTATATCCCAGGGGATGCCGACCAACGGTGGGTTTGTGTCCCTTATGGCGTCGCCAGCTCCACACGCCCAGTCCCAGGCCTCCCAGACCCGTTGCCAACCCTACCAGAAGTTCGGGGCCGACGGTAATCCCGCGTGTAGCCGCCTCGGCTGTTTTTGAGGGAGAAGCCGTTGGCACTTCAGCAGGTGCCCGGCTGTCGGCCTCACGGTCTCGCACGATGATGACCTGAGGGGGTGAGGGACTGGGCGCGCCGGTCGAAGGAGGAATTCCGCCAGGTGGTGGCGTCACTGGCCAGGTTGCTGAGGGCAATGACGCCGCCGACCAGGAGGGAGCTAGCCACGGGGCCAGAGACAGCCCATGATCGCCCAGCGGACCAAGCACGCCAGCATGAGAAGCCAGAATGATCGTTCGCGATTCCACCACTGGCGGTCGAGATTCGGCTTTGTCATCCCGGGAAGACCCGCTGCTGGTGGATGTGCCCGCGGCAGCGGCAGGAACGACCGGCACCGGAATCAATACCCAGGTTGCTGGTCGAGGAGCTACCGGCCAGACGCGTTGGTTGCCATGCAGTATTTCCACTTCGTCGACGCGTCGCTGAGGGGATAATCCACAAGCCATCCCCCCAGTACCACCTTTAGTGGTGGGTGCAGCGGGCAACGCAGATTCCACGGCCACAGGCGGTAAACAAGCTGGTTCCGCTGGCGTTTGAGCCGAGGTCCACGCCGACCAACCCAGACCCGTCAACACCACCTGCCAGATGGGCAGCTTCCGTTTACCTCTGCTCATCTCCGCGCCTCTCCCGCTGCCGCTTGCCCTACCGCCCCCAAGTCACGTCTGAACGATACTATCGGCTGGTACGATCGCAAAGATTCATCTATTCCTGCAATCCAGATTTCCCGGCAGATCCGGTGCAGCCATCCAGGACAAGCTGGATACGTCAACCCAAACGTCGCATTGCCGGGTACTTTATAAGGGTGACCAGATTGGTCATATCCTTCACGGCTACCAGCGGACCTGACTAGTCAGGGAAGGAAGGTGAAATGCGTGGGTAAAATCCGGTGCACCCATGCTGCCGAACAAGGGCTACCCGGCTGACCAGCCAGGCCAGTGGCAGGGCCGGGGAGAAAAGGAACACAATCGTAACGGGTCAACCACAACAGGGGCCAACGATTCAACGGCCGCGATTCCAATAGATGCGGGCGTTGCCCGTTTGCCGGCCGACGGCAATGATGTCGATGCGGCCATCACCGTCCAGGTCGGCAGCGCACAGGTCTTCGACGGCGACGCCGCCGTTTTCGACGATCTGCCGCTGCCATTGCTTGCCAGTGGCATCCAGGCTACGGTACAGCCGCACGCCGCGACGCAGGGTATGACGATCACCTGCTTTGGGATTGGGATCATCACGCACGCCCACAATCAATTCGTCCTTGCCGTCGTTGTCCAGGTCAGCAAACCACAGGGCGTGGCCCCAGCGGAGTTCCTCGTCGATGACCAGCCGCTGCCAGAGTCGCTCGCCTGGGGCAGGTGGCCGATAGATCACCACTTGATGCCCGTGCCACGGTTCGATGGTGGCGAGGACGGGCAGACCAATCCAGCCACTTTTCACTTCGCTGGCTCCCCGGCTGGCATGGGGTTGATCCTGATTGCCCCGGCCAATCAAGCGGGTCTGCCAGCGTCCCTGTTGGTTCTCGATGACGTGTACCCCTTCGTAAGAGGTGACCGCGATGCCAGGAAAACCAATCCAGGGACGGAACCGCTCCGAATAAACCGGCCAGAAATTGTGAGTGACGTATAACTGTTGCGACAAAACCTCTTCCCGCCAGTTTTCCTTTCTGGTGGGATCAGCCGTAGGCAGGTGCAACGCGATGATCCGCACCGGTCGGCCGTCGGTCCAGTTGCCGCGGGCGGTATTGTCGCGTCCATGCAGCGGTACGTGAACGATTTCCGGCTTGCCATCACCGTTGATGTCGATGGCCCGTACCCGATGAACGGTCGGCTCGTCGCAGGGCAGTTCGTGGAGCTCCCACGCCTCGTCCCGATTTTTGCCCCGGCGAAGCCAGAACAGCTGGCCAGCAGTGGCCGTGTCGGTGGGGCGCCAGCCCGCGCCAAGGACCAGCTCGGGCAGACGGTCGCCGTCGATGTCTAAAGCTGTGATACACACGTTATCGGGCCGGGTGCGACCGCGCACAATCAACCGCTTGTGCCACGACGGGTTCTCGTACCAGACCACCTCATGCTGATCCACCACCACAATGTCCAGCTTGCCGTCTCCGTCGATGTCGACAGTTAAGACGGCGTAGCCGATCTTCAAGCCGCGGTCGAATTCCTGCATTTCAAACCGGCAAAAGACAGAGTCTTTGTCCTGCTTGTCGTTAGCAATCCCGGTCACCTGCGTGAGCAACAAAATTGTCGAACAGATCAGGGCACCTGCGGCGAATAACCCAGCAATGAAGGAGGTCCTGCTCATACTAAGGGTTTCCCGTGGCAATGGGACGCTTGTTACAAGTGCCACCCACAATAAGGCTTGCAATGAACCACCTGGTCTACAGAATCTTCATCCGTTGCCGGCTAGCATATGCTCACGACATTAGTTTCCCAGAGGGAAAATGCAGGACATATTAGGGTTATGGTTGGGAAAAATGCTTTGCAGAAACGGTTTTCCGTTTTATGGTAAGTAGTCGTAATGACTTGGAATGGTAGGTGTCAGGAGTTGGACAAAGGAGTGGAAGCAATGAAGGGTACGGCTTCGCACCGACCTGTTCATGAGTGGTTGTTGTTGTTTGTGGCCCTGATAATAGTCGGTTCGATCGTTATTACTTGTTGGCAATATTTTGGAGGGCTTGAAAGTCGTGAGGAATTAGCCCGGAAGTGGACCCGCGACCGGCTTGTACATCTGTTGTTGGGTCCGGAACAGGTAGCCTGCTACCTCTGTTTCACCTGGGCTGGGTTGATCTTGATACGACGCTATTGGGAAGTCCGGTGTCAACGGAGGGTCTTTCACTTGGGGTTACTTCCCACCGAAAAGGGGGTGCGTATCCTGTGGAAGGATGCCTTTGCGTTGCTACATAAACTGGAGGATGTCACTGGCAAACGCCCCTACATTTTGGCTCAGTTGATTCGCACGGGGCTGGAAAAGTTTGCTAGTGCACGATCGACCTCCGGAGTAGCCGAGGCTGTCCATAACCGGGCCGAGGTGGAAATGTCACACCTGGCGGCCACCATGGCCGTGGTGCATTACCTGGTGTGGGCCATTCCGGCGATCGGCTTTGTCGGTACAGTCCGCGGTCTAGGGGGAGCCTTCGGGGCTGATGCCACCGATTTTGCCCTCTACATCGCCCAAGCCAAAGACCAGCTCAAAATCGCCTTCGACTGCACACTGATTGCCCTGTTATTGAGCCTGCTGCTGATGTTCCTGCTGCACCTGGTCCAACGGGCCGAGGAAACCCTTGTGCTGGATGCTGAAACCTACTGCCAAGAGCACATGCTCCAGCGGTTGTACGAGCCACAACATAACCACGACGACCAGAGCGTTTATCCCGGGACTCGCTTTGCTCGCTAACCCGGACCAGTGTCGCTGTGCAGGTAGCTACAAGCCATACCACGCTAGATAAGAGATCTGTTGCAGGGAGGAACGTTCATGTTCGGGCTGTGGCGCTGGCGTGCGGTACCCGAAAATCAACCCGGGTGCATCGTTGGTTTGGAGCTCAACGCCAGTATGATGCGAGCGGTCAGCCTGGAGAACAATCAGATTTATCCCTTGCGGTTGACAAACGACCCCGCCCATACGGGAACGGGAGCAGCAGATGATGACCTGCCCCTGATGATCGCGTTACACCAAAAAAGACCAGTAGTCGGTTGGTCTGCCTTGGCTGTGGCTTACAGCAAATCGTATGCCATGTGTGAAGGTTTTCTGCCCTACCTGTTAACCCCGCATCGATGGCAGCATGGCCACCATTCGCTGTCAGCTGATGAAGCACTCACCCTGGTCCTGGAGCATGTCGGTCGGGTTCTGAAAAAGGAAGCCAAGGTATTGGCCGTTGCCTACCCTCCCTATTTGCAGCCCGACCAGCGTCGGTATCTGACGGGGTTGATCCGTCAGGTGGGCTTACCGTTACGAGGAACCGTTCTAGCACCCCTGGGAGTGGCTCATGCGGTGTTCAGCTCGCCATTTCCCGCTACACCGGCACCTACCGGCCCCGATGGACACAACGGCGGTCTTGTCCCGGGTCGAGTTCAAGCGACCCCGCGGACGGCATTAGTCATCGACGGTGATTCTTACGCCTTGTGGGCCAGCGTCGTTACCCACGAGGGACCGCACGTACGCCATGTGGACGAGGCCTACGCATACTGGCACCAACTCGGATTACGTCAGTGGTATGAATTCCTCCTCAATGAGCTGGCCGATCGATTTATCAACCAGTGCCGGCGGGACATCCGTCATTTCCCTACCATCCAGCAGAGCATCTTCCAGCAATTGCTGGCCCAGTGGGATAATCTCCATAACTCCGCGGTCCGTCTAGTGGCTCGTGCAGAGGACTGGCACGGTGAAATAGAGCTTACTCCCAAGGAATGGGACCGCTTCTGCCGCCAACTGGCGCGAGCTGCCGCACAAGCGGTCGCCCAGGTCATCCAGAAGATGGAATCCAGTACACCTGTCCGCACGGTATGGTTGACCACTCAGATTGCGCGTCTTCCCGGCTTTCATCGCTATTTGCAACGCGAGATTCCACCTGAAACATCCGTGCAAACTCTCAAGCAGCGGGCCTTTGCCTACGCGGCCGCCCAGTTGGCTAGTTACTGGTCAGACTCCACTAAGCCGTTCTGTTGGGAAAAGGACATTCCTTTGCTTCCCGCACCCTCACACTGACATGCAGACAATGAAATAGATAGTATATGTGCACATAAGCAACATTTGAGTAAGTTTGGTTCATCTCTGCCATCCTTTTGGAGTAACTAGACATGAAGATCAAGCACAAAGTGCCCACGCTGGTTAGCATGTGGATGCTGGATGTATTCTGCTGCGCCTTTGGGTGTGTTTCACTATTGTTCCTGGTGCACAGTCGACAAGCTAATGACAAAGCACAAGAATATCAGGAAGCATTGACTAATCACCAGAAATTGCTTGACTATGCAAATGATGAAAAAAATGCATTATTAATTCATTTAATGCAATTACAAGACGAAAAGGATATTTTACAAAGTAAATACGATCAAAGTATTGATGAATTAGCAAGAAGAAATCGAGAAAACGAACAACTCACCAGATTGCTTGATGATCAGAAAAAAAATGAAAAACAATTGCAATCCTCACTCAGCCAACGCGAGGCGGAATTGCGAAGTCTCTATCAGCGTCTACAAGCTGAGCAAGCACAAGTTGCAGAGTTAAAGGATCGCATTGCCCGACTAGAAAATCAAGTGGGCAGATTACAGGCATTTATTGTCGATTTACATCGCGAGAGCGAGCGACGGGTTATTCAACTTCAGAAACGGTTGGACAATCGCTTCGGTGGCATCGAGATCGCAGGACGTAATGTTGTTTTCATTGTCGATATATCCGGAAGCATGAGCAAGAAAGATACTAACACTCCTGATCCTACTAAATGGCCGATGGTCATTGATACTGTATGTAATTTTATGAATGATGCCAGAATGATGGAACAATACCAAGTTATCGTATTTTCCAGTTCGGCGCGTTGGTTGTTCAATGATAATGGCGCTTGGCGCACATTCCGTGGTGAGGAGTCTATCAAAGAAGTTCGTAAAGCATTAAGTGAAATCAATCCTTTCGACGACACCAACCTATATGCAGCATTCAATTTAGCCTTCAAACTACGCTCACAGGGATTGGATACTATTTATCTATTTTCCGATGGCCTACCTACTACTGGTCCAGGCCTGACCCGAGAAGACGAAATGCGTCAACCTGCCCTGTCCGAAATTGAACGCAACGATAAGCTAGGGCGGTACGTGTTGGATACCCTCTCGAGGGAATGGAACCAACCGCTGGGCCCCGAAGGGCAGCGGGTGCGAATCCACGCGGTTGGTTTCTATTTCGACAGTCCGGCATTAGGTGCCTTTCTGTGGAACCTGGCTCGTCAAAACGGCGGCACCTTTGTGGGTATGAGCAAGCCATAATTGAAACGATAATAGCCATACTGTATATTCAAACCATTGTCTCACTTCGCACATGCATGCATATCTAGAGGATCAATTCACTCCAAGCTCGTATACGGCCGAACGACCAGGGCACCAAGGTGCCTTCACTCCAACGTCGAATTACCTTCCCTGCTAAAACTGCCAAATGGCGAGGTAGGACATGCCACTTACCATAATATTCCCAATGTTTCCAGAATAGTCTTTCCTCATTACATGATTGTAGCTCTAATAATCGTCGTCGTGGAACTAATCCATAGCTAGATGCACCTATGTGCCAAACCATAGAGGCAGGTTCATAAATAATCTGTCCCCCTCGTTGGCGTAGGCGTAAGCTCAAGTCGACATCCTCAAAATAGGCTTTGAACCGCATGTCAAAGCCGCCGACAGCTAACAAGGCCTCGCGTCGATAAAAAGCAGCACATCCAGAGACGCTTTGCACAGGACCAGATCGACGCAATAGTACAGGCAGACGATGGTCCCAAGGCCGGCCATGACCGCGCTTCCAAGCAAACCCGCCTGGATCGTAATCATCCCCCGCCGAATCAATTCGAGGTGGATTTTCCGGTATACCACTGCGATAAAGCACCAACGGTGCTACGGCTACTACCGAGGGAGTAGCAAAATGCCGGAGTGCCGCTCTCGCCCAACCCGCGGTTACCTCAGCATCATCGTTTAACAATTCGACTATATTACCTGATGCGATTTCGATTCCTACGTTAGCTGCTTGACAAAACCCTCTCTGCCGGGATAGCCGCACATACCGCACTCCCGGGTGGGCACGAACTATTCCACTTACCGTATCTGCTGTCGATCCGTCATCAACGACAATAACTTCCGTTCCCTGCGGTGCATGTCTTCGCAGGCTGTCCAGACAACGACATAGAATTTCCCCGCCGCGATGGGTGGGAATCACAATACTCAGGACCACCGCATCTACCAACCGTTGAAAGGACCCTGACCATCTGCCAGGTCCTGGGTAGCGGCGACCTCTCGCAGATGGCGACTGACTGCCAAGATGCGACGCCGAACCCGTTCCACTTTACCTTGTCGCATCTCGCGCACTAGACAACGCAACTGGGCGTAATACTTGTATTCCCGCGGATCGCGTCGCAACCAGCACCAGCCTTGTCTCCACAACGACTCGTACCATATCAATAAATTAATTAATTCAATTGACCATTTTGACCAATGTTTATTGGCATATTGTAGTAAGGCGTGTCTTGTCATTAATCGTAATGATGCGGGTACGTTACGGTTATGTAATGGCCAATGATGTATTATAGACAATCTTGGTTCATACCAAATTTGCCAACCTAATGTTTGAGCACGCTTGCAAAAATCCACATCCTCGTAATAAAGGAAAAATGATTCGTCCAATCCATTCAATTCCTCGAAACAGTCTCGTTGCACTAACAGGCAGCCACCGGTCACCCAGTCCACTTGCTGCCGCTTATTGGAGGTTATCACCTGGCACTTCCGCCATGCTCGGGGACGGAGCAGACCGCGAAGGGTGCTACCTAACGTCGGAAATCGCCCGCAAGAGCCCTGTAGAGTTCCGTCATGATTACACAACCGCAAGCCAATCACACCAGCCCGTGGTTCGACTTCCGCTATCTCTTCAACAAGGGTCAGCACCTCGTCGAGAAAGCCTGGCCGAACTGTTACGTCCGGATTCAGCAATAAATACCATTCCCGTAGAGCACTGGAACCACGCCATATTCCCCATTTCCAACGCACCAACTCTTCGACACCACGATTAACACCGGCAGCAAACCCCACATTACGCCACTCGTATCGCACCCGCACACCCGGTGCCGCTTCTTGCCAACCCCTCTTGCTGCTACCATTGTCAACGATAACTACTCTTGCTTGACCTTTTTGCCAACATTCACACTGCTGGAGTTGTCGCACCAGTCGCTTGGTGTTGCCCCATTGACAGTAATTCACAATGACCACCGAAACGCCTGAAGTTATCTTTGATCGTTCCGGCCGGTGAGATCGCCCGGATATTTTCGCCGAACACACAGACTCGATACACGGTGTCTTCCGTGATACCGTAGGCTCTATCTCAAGTGACGTCATTACACCGCCGGGCGGGATGCCCACCTTCATGCGTGCTCCTTCGCTTGTCCCACCCGACCGATTCTCCGGCCGGCGCAGCCTTACGTGACCTCTCCGCCATGGTGACCCTTTATACCACTACGACCTCGACTTATGCAACCGCAACTGCCGCAACGACTAGCCGGCCAAGTCCCGCTTCATATCCGGACTATTTCCTATCCCCTTTCTCTGCCAGAAATCGGACGACATACATTTTGTTCCCGTCTGCCCTGAGTGAAGAACCCAATGGTGATTGTTCAATAGTTCGCCGTGACTTGATGGTTATTATTTACAATACCGTTCGCTCAACTATCCTGTTAAATATGACTGTACTTTGGTGATAAATATATAAATTACGTTTGTCTTATTTGATAAGTCGAATCAACAAACTATGTCCACTACGCCCAGCTTCACGGGGCCCGTGCCCTCAGCCCGCCGCCGTCGCTTCCGACGCCGCCGACCAGGCCGACCCCCACCACCCTCCCCTCCGGCACCTCCACCACCTGCCCACCCGCCACCACCCACCGCGTCCCACTCACCCATCTCAC
>JANWVV010000199.1 GCA_025055795.1 Gemmataceae bacterium | reverse complement strand
TCCAGCCATACGATCGTGATGGCGACACCTGAGTGCTCAACGCCTTTCGGCATCACTGCATTCAACACATTTTTTGCCAGATTTTTGGGGTGTGATGGGGTGTGGTGCGGGTGCTCAACGCCTTTCGGCATCACTGCATTCAACACCAAGTGGGACAAAGTCGTGGTCGTCCCACACTTCGAGTGCTCAACGCCTTTCGGCATCACTGCATTCAACACCACGCCTAACCCAATACATACCCCACACACACCCAGCCGTGCTCAACGCCTTTCGGCATCACTGCATTCAACACGGTCGGACTTGGAGCATACGGCCGATACGGCCCGCCTGTGCTCAACGCCTTTCGGCATCACTGCATTCAACACTCGGTGGTGAAGATGTGATGCAAGACGTGGAACGTGCGTGCTCAACGCCTTTCGGCATCACTGCATTCAACACGGTACCCGATCAGCATACCGAGTGTTCCTGCTAGTCCGATGTGCTCAACGCCTTTCGGCATCACTGCATTCAACACGCGGAACTGTCTAGATATCCGACCAGCACTCGAACGCGTGTGCTCAACGCCTTTCGGCATCACTGCA
>JANWVV010000198.1 GCA_025055795.1 Gemmataceae bacterium | reverse complement strand
ATATAATACGAGGAGAACCAGATATCTCCCGATTTGATTAGTCTTATGCTCCCAGCAACATGTCATCCTGAGACTTCTCAAGGTCTATCGGTTCGGCCCACCATGAGGTTTCACCCCCACTTCAGCCTGCACATGGCTAGATCATCGGGTTTCGGGTCTACCGCCGACGACTCCTCGCGCTCTGCACACTCGCTTTCGCTCCGCCTCCAGGCTCGCGCCCTTAAGCTCGCCGCCAACGGTAAGTCGCTGGATCATTATGCAAAAGGCACGCCGCAAGGCCGGCTCGCACCATGGCCCCGCGACCGCTTGTCCGTGATGGGTTTCAGGATCTCTTTCACTCCCCGCCAGGGGTGCTTTTCAGTGTTCGCTCACGCTACTCTCCACTATCGGTCTCTCAGGAGTATGTAGGCTTGGAGCGTGGTCGCCCCAGCTTCACGCACGGTTTCACGAGCCATGCGCTACTCAGGATCCCGCTCGGCCTCGCCAGCTTCGCATACGGGCCTCTCACCCTCTCCGGACGACCGTTCCAGATCGTTCTGCTCGCCAGCTCGGTCCTAACCGCGGTCCTACAACCCCAGGGA
>JANWVV010000197.1 GCA_025055795.1 Gemmataceae bacterium | reverse complement strand
AAAGGCGTTGAGCACGGGGTTAAGATATGGCAGAAGAGAAGAAGGGGCGGCTGATGTGTTGAATGCAGTGATGCCGAAAGGCGTTGAGCACAGGATGGCGCCGACGATGACGGCGCCGACAACGAGGAGTGTTGAATGCAGTGATGCCGAAAGGCGTTGAGCACCTTCGTACTGGCTGCCGCACTGGACGATCACGTAGGTGTTGAATGCAGTGATGCCGAAAGGCGTTGAGCACGGGGTAATAGCTCTTCGGAGCACACCGCGCCGCACAATGTGTTGAATGCAGTGATGCCGAAAGGCGTTGAGCACCATTTTTGTGGCGTCTGGCGGACCCTTCCTGAAGAATGTGTGTTGAATGCAGTGATGCCGAAAGGCGTTGAGCACAGCCGCCACTCTGGGCAGCCTGGATCCTACGCGTGATCTGTGTTGAATGCAGTGATGCCGAAAGGCGTTGAGCACGTTTCCGCAAGTAGGTCGTCGGCCCATTCAGCGAGGTGTTGAATGCAGTGATGCCGAAAGGCGTTGAGCACGGGAGCAAGGGCCGGCTTACAGAAAAGGAGACTAGGGGTGTTGAATGCAGTGAT
>JANWVV010000196.1 GCA_025055795.1 Gemmataceae bacterium | reverse complement strand
CATCACTGCATTCAACACGGGAATGGCCCTTTATTAAGGGGGATAGTGTATGAAGTGCTCAACGCCTTTCGGCATCACTGCATTCAACACTAGTAGACTATATGTATTCAAAGGGGCTAGTCTTTAGCGAGTGCTCAACGCCTTTCGGCATCACTGCATTCAACACCCACGTTGACACGTGCAAGTACGTGTTGTGGGTGCGGGAGGTGCTCAACGCCTTTCGGCATCACTGCATTCAACACAGGAAATTTTGAGACATGAGATAATTACCACCTCCTTAAGTGCTCAACGCCTTTCGGCATCACTGCATTCAACACAGCAATTAAATAAACCGAATTATTGCTATCGCGTTTTGAAGTGCTCAACGCCTTTCGGCATCACTGCATTCAACACATCCACCAGTCATGGATGGTCATCAGCTCTCGGATGAGTGCTCAACGCCTTTCGGCATCACTGCATTCAACACTATTGGTCGGCGATGATGCCGACTGAAAGGAGGATGTGAGTGCTCAACGCCTTTCGGCATCACTGCATTCAACACAAAAGTAGGAAAAAATAGAAAAAATTTTGTCACGAAAGTGCTCAAC
>JANWVV010000195.1 GCA_025055795.1 Gemmataceae bacterium | reverse complement strand
TTCGGCATCACTGCATTCAACACGGTATCATCCGCCGCTATCGGTGGCTGGGTGATATACGTGCTCAACGCCTTTCGGCATCACTGCATTCAACACACGTTCTGACCGCTGAGCATGTTGCTCCTAAGGGTAAGGTGCTCAACGCCTTTCGGCATCACTGCATTCAACACCAGATAGTCGACCACTTTAGCACGCGGAGACATGATCGTGCTCAACGCCTTTCGGCATCACTGCATTCAACACCCACATACATCAGATCATGTCACGATCTATATGATGTGCTCAACGCCTTTCGGCATCACTGCATTCAACACGCCATCCACAGCCACCCATACAGATCTCATCCTATCTCGACGGTGCTCAACGCCTTTCGGCATCACTGCATTCAACACCCGATGTGCTCGAATGCGTTGGTAGCGGACCCTGAGTGCTCAACGCCTTTCGGCATCACTGCATTCAACACACTTCAGGCTAGCCCAATCGACGCTCTCACGGGTTGAGTGCTCAACGCCTTTCGGCATCACTGCATTCAACACCTAATGAGGGGGTTGCACTATGGCCGTGAAAACTGTGTGCTCAACGCCTTTCG
>JANWVV010000194.1 GCA_025055795.1 Gemmataceae bacterium | reverse complement strand
GCATCACTGCATTCACCACTCGTGCAAAATTTCATGGTGATAGGTATCACCTGGGTGCTCAACGCCTTTCGGCATCACTGCATTCAACACCGCCCCGCCCCCTGACCCGGCAGTCCCGCAGTCCAGCCCGGTGCTCAACGCCTTTCGGCATCACTGCATTCAACACTATCCCTCATCACACGAGCTAGCTGGACTGCGTATATGAGTGCTCAACGCCTTTCGGCATCACTGCATTCAACACAAATTTTCCAGGTGATATCTATCACCCAGAAAATCATGTGCTCAACGCCTTTCGGCATCACTGCATTCAACACATACCCCTGTCGGCATAATAGCGCCTGTCGCACAGATGTCGTGCTCAACGCCTTTCGGCATCACTGCATTCAACACTCGAAGTAGATAGCTACTTCGATATGCTACCAAATGTAGTGCTCAACGCCTTTCGGCATCACTGCATTCAACACCTGATGGGCGGTTGCCGGTCGCAGCCTGCCCCACGTGCTCAACGCCTTTCGGCATCACTGCATTCAACACTCCAAGACTATGGGTCGTAGTCAAACCATCTGATATCGTGCTCAACGCCTTTCGGCAT
>JANWVV010000193.1 GCA_025055795.1 Gemmataceae bacterium | reverse complement strand
TGATGCCGAAAGGCGTTGAGCACACTGGTTGCCGCCATCCGCCCTTCTTCTCTTCTTCAGAGTGTTGAATGCAGTGATGCCGAAAGGCGTTGAGCACTTGAGCGTATTCGTCCGCACCGGCGGGTCCTCCGGGTGTTGAATGCAGTGATGCCGAAAGGCGTTGAGCACTCCGTCCGTAACCGCGCCCATGACCGCCTTACCCGCGTGTTGAATGCAGTGATGCCGAAAGGCGTTGAGCACTTGTCCCTCCCCCGGCGCCGACCGCCCCGGCGGCTGGTGTTGAATGCAGTGATGCCGAAAGGCGTTGAGCACACGGTGACTGGTTGCCGCCATCCGCCCCGCTCCTTCTCGGGTTGAATGCAGTGATGCCGAAAGGCGTTGAGCACGTACATCAGCCAGCCCCCGTTGGTTTCCAACGGCACGGTGTTGAATGCAGTGATGCCGAAAGGCGTTGAGCACATAGATATCACCTGGAAAACTTTCAAATCTAGCTATGTGTTGAATGCAGTGATGCCGAAAGGCGTTGAGCACGGACGCCTCGCGGTGAGGCGCCCGGGGCAGGGTACCCGTGTTGAATGCAGTGATGCCGAAA
>JANWVV010000192.1 GCA_025055795.1 Gemmataceae bacterium | reverse complement strand
CTTGATGAGCAAGTGGAAGAACTGCGTAGGTACCTCATCGTTGTACCGTTCATCGGATGCAACGTAGACGAGGATATCGGCCAGGGCGGCGACTTCCAGAAGTCGGCTGACATAGTGTACCGATGCCCAGGTAGTCATGTCCGGGCAATCCCAGATGACGAACTCAGCCAGGGGCGACTCGGTGGTGCCGGCCACTGCCGGGATCCGCTTCACCTGGTACACGTCTTCGTCGGCACTGGCCGGTTTCTCGGCACTGACACGCTGCAGCGGCCCGAGAAAGCCGTTCGCACTGGGCCAGGGGAACGATGCCACGGGCGGCAAGAACGCCGTAGGGTGCCGCGTGTACCCCGCCTGGGGATTGGCTTCGGCCACCACCGCGCCGGCCAGGAAGTTCACCACGGTGCTTTTGCCCGCCCCCGCTCCACCAACGACGGCGACATGCAGCGGCCGCGGCGGCTGACCTTCCAGGAACGGTCCGATCACGTTGCGGGTCAGGGCCGAGGCCAGCCGCAGCGTACCCGCCTGGGCGGCCAGCTCGGGCTGCTGCCGGCAATGCTCTTCCAGCCAGCGGAGGTCGTCGGCTAGTTGCCCGAC
>JANWVV010000191.1 GCA_025055795.1 Gemmataceae bacterium | reverse complement strand
TCCACCTGCATCAGCAGCGTACTTACCATACACAGTGCTCAACGCCTTTCGGCATCACTGCATTCAACACCGACTCTATAGGATGATATGGTCATATCTATCTCTCATGTGCTCAACGCCTTTCGGCATCACTGCATTCAACACCGTACGGGTCCATGATCACGCGGTCAGGTGGACCCCAGTGCTCAACGCCTTTCGGCATCACTGCATTCAACACAGGGCCGCCCGTGCGCGGGCCGCCGCCGATACCTGGGTGCTCAACGCCTTTCGGCATCACTGCATTCAACACTAGGCTATTTAACTGACTTTTTTTTTGCCTGCTAGAGGTGCTCAACGCCTTTCGGCATCACTGCATTCAACACAGGAGCTCATCAAGGACATTCTGCGTGGTGTCGTCACGTGCTCAACGCCTTTCGGCATCACTGCATTCAACACCGCGCTTCACGTTCCGCTGCACGGGCCAGCGCGACGTGCTCAACGCCTTTCGGCATCACTGCATTCAACACAAAGGCTGGAAAAGAGGCGTTTCCCCGCCACCTGAGTGCTCAACGCCTTTCGGCATCACTGCATTCAACACCCTAGTACGGGTCCGGTAGCCAGT
>JANWVV010000190.1 GCA_025055795.1 Gemmataceae bacterium | reverse complement strand
ACTACCAAGCTGTGCTACGGCCCGTCTTTAGCAATGTTATATTATGAAATTTACTTACCGATGCAATCTCCTTCTAAAACAAATCATCCATTCAGTCGAAGGAACAACAACGGAAAATCAACATTTAAATGATAAGCATATCTAAAAAACCGATTTATCCCAATTCAATAAATAAACCGCAAGCAATCTTGACTCACCAGAAAAAAAGCCATCAATTTCAACCAAAAACATCTTATTCTAAATGAAACGCATTGTTATAACGGGATGCACAAAGGGTTTAGGGCGTGCTTTGTCTGAATACTTTATTGCTGAAGGCCACGTCGTTTGTGGCTGCGGTAGGAATCTCCGAGAAGTAAACACTCTTTCCAATAAATATCCTTTTCCGCATTTTTTTGCAAAAGTGGATGTCCGTGACGATGCTGCTGTCCACCGTTGGGCGAATCATTGCCTTGAAAAGGGACCGGCCCCCGACCTTCTCATAAACAACGCCGCAGTAATTGCAAAAAATGCTCCACTCTGGGAGCTTTCAGCAAGTGAAGCTGATGCTGTATTCGATACCAATATCAAGGGGGTTGTAAATGTTCTCCGCCACTTCCTACCCTTTATGA
>JANWVV010000018.1:21831-76514 GCA_025055795.1 Gemmataceae bacterium | reverse complement strand
CGTTGCCCCTGTTGCTGCTGGTGGCAGCGGGTCTGGTGGGTCTGGCTGACCTGCTCGTGGCCGAGCAACTGGTGGGGGAGGCAGCCGCCCGTGCCGCCCGCGTCGCCGCTTTGGGCGGAGACGAAACCGAAGTGCAACAGGTGGTTGCGGCCGTGCTTGGCGAGCACCGTGCCAGCCGAGCCCGCATCCTGATAGGCAGTCCGGAGGGGACGCCCAGCCCTCCGGCACCCGGCCAGCCACTGGAAGTACGGGTGGAACTCCGCGTGCGGGACGCCACCCTCACCTGGCTGGTGCCGGCCAACCCCAACGAGCTCCTCATTGGTCGCGCGGTTATGCTCCGCGAATGAGGAGGCCAATGGCAACGAACCGCAGAGCCGTTCAGGCGGACCAAGCCGCCCGGGCTCTCAGCCCTCAGCAGAGGCACGACGAGTCATCATTTATAGTGGTGTTACGTCCAGGGAATTAAACGCTGGATTTGGATCAGTAACAGTCGGTGTTGCTGATCCTGTAGAAACCACCCCGAATGCAATCAACTACCGGATTGAGGTGGCACCCATGAGAGCCAGTACCGTATTCGCCCTTGCGTTAGCCTTGTTGATCGGTTTGGGGGCCGTAGCGGTGGCCAAGTATGCCGGCCTGTTCGAGCGGAAGGCCGCTTCGGAGCCGCCGCCTCCACCCCCTCTGAAGGTGCTGGTGGCCAAACAAAACATGTTTGAAGGCACCACGGTCATGGCCGACCAGGTCATGGTTCGGGAGCTCCAGCCGGACGAAGCCGAAGCTCTGAAGGCCCGTCTGGGCGAGAACTGGCGTGCTCGGCTCCTTCCCCCGATGCCCGCGGCAGCAGCCCTGCGAGTGCTGAAACGCAACGTGCTGGCCGATCAAGTGTTACTTCAGGACTTTTTCGAAGAACTCAGCTTGCCGGAGGAGCTCAGCCGGCGTCTGGAGCCACGGACCCGAGCAGTCAACGTGGAGGTGCCCAAAAGCCGAGCCGCGGGCGGTCAGATCCGCGTCGGTGAATACGTCGACGTGTTCCTCACCACCGAAGTGAGCATCGGGGACCGTGAGGAGCTGCGCACCGCGTGTATTGCCCGGGGATGCAAGGTGGTCATGAAACGCAACACCCCTTGGACCGTGCTGATGGCCGACCCCGATGACAAGCCGCTCAGTTTCACCCTGCAGGCCAATCCTTACCGGGCCGCTCTGATCGAGTACGCCAGCACGCGGGGCAAGCTCAGCCTGCTACCAGCCGCAACACCGCCCAAGCTGCCACCCGGTGTGTTTTCCGATCCTTCCAGCCCCGAATATGCCCAGGAGGATCAACGGGTGGACAACATCCTCAACGGAACGCTGGCCATCAGTGATGCCGACCTGATGCGGATTTTCAACATTCAGCCACCCCCGCCGAAAGGTTTACCCCCCGGGGCCACCGTCATCCACCACCTGACAGGCGTCAAGGATGCCGGCTACACCATTATTCCCCATGGTGGCTCGTATCATCCTGCCACGTTGCCTGGGGTTGTCCCGCCCAATCCGAACGGAACGTATAATCGCGACGGAAGTTCTCCGACATCGCTACCGAACCTGCCGACCAGCGGTCGCGATAGCATGGGCCGAGTCAGCTCCCTGCCGGCCACGCAGCCGGTAAGCGTCTCCTTCCGTTTGCCGAGTGCCACCGGCGGGGAAAAGTGCAAAACCTGTGAAGAAGCCCGCCGGCAAGCGCAGGCCCGGCAATGAACGGCTCCGCCCACCCCTTGGTAATCCCTTGGATTTGGCGGGTACAACCAGGGTGGACAGTGCCTAGGCCTAGATAGCAGGTCTTGTGTCACTGTGCGGTCGCTCAATGCGCTTGTAATCAAGCAAAAACCGGGCGGCATCAACGCCGATTGGCAGGCAGATACGTTGCCGCTCGCATGCCCGGTCATTCGCCCGGAGTGATCCTCTCCACCTGAGGGCATAGAAGGGAGAACCTATGCTCGCCCCATCCCTTCCCTACCATTACTATCGCCGGAGAGGTGCTGCCGGAGTCAGTCTACTCATTAGCCTGCCTGTGTTGCTTTTGCTGGTGGGACTGGCGCTTTACATCGGCCTGCTCCGTGACGTGCGTCAGGAGGCACAGACCGGAGCAGACGCAGCTGCTCTGGCCGGCGCCCGGTTACTGGCTGACGACAGTTTGTTGCTTCGCCAGGGGTATCACAAGGCGATGGAGGAACGGGTCCGCTCCGCCCGTCAAGTAGCTCAAATCATCGCTCAGATGAACTTTGCGGGTGACCAGCAATTGCGATTGGACCTTAACGAGGCCAATGACCCGCAAGGGGACATCGTGGTTGGTCAACTCGACGAACCTCTGCGTGGTACGTTTACTCCGCTGCCCACGGATCCCAGTTTGTGGGAGAACGCGTCGATCAATGCTGTGCGGGTGCAGGTACGGCGTTCGCCATTGCCGGGCCTGTGGGGCGGTCGCCCGCCCCAGCAAGACATCGCGGCCCGAGCCACGGCCATGCTCGATTGGCGTGTTGTCGGCTTCCGCCCCCGCAACGAACAGCCTATCCCGCTGATGCCGATTGCCCTATACACCGATCACAACGGCGCGGATCCCAGCGGCTGGGACGGTCAGTGGCAGCATCGGCACCACGATCTATGGCGTTATGACCCCCACCATCAGCAATGGCAAGTCGGTCCCGACGGACTTTCCGAAATACACCTGGTGCTCGGTGATACTGGCCTGGCGTCGTCGCAGGCCCTGTTCGTTCAGATCGGGGTGGAAGATTTTGCCGGTACGATCAACCAGATTCAGCAGGGAATCCGTCGTGGGGAGCTGGAAAGGCAATTCGGGGCTGGCGGATTTGTTTTGCGTGGGGATAATAAGGTGGATGTCCCGGGCATGGCGGGGCTGCCCCCGGCAGGCAGTCCCGGCCGACACCGGTTGCTGGAAGCATTACAGCAGGTGGCTGGAGGGGGAGAACCCCGGTTATGGCCTTTGTTTACCTACTACGATGCCGCCCAGGGCCAGGTAACGATCAGCGGCTGGACGGCTGCCCGGCTGGTCCAAGTGCAGACGTCCAACACGGTAACGCTGGTGCTGCAGCCGTGCGTACTGGTTCATCCCGCAGTGGTAACGGAGGGCCGTGATCCGCCCCCACCGTTCTGGAAGAACAACCGGATGGTCTGCCGCGTCCGACTGGCGGAATGACCCCTAAGGACGGCTCCCTTAGCTACCTGCACCACGGTAAAGGGATAGTGCATCAGACATGCGCGTGTTGCTGGCAGCGGAACGACAACAGGAACGGGAGCACGGCCGGCGGGCCGCCTTGCATCTGGGTTTGGATTGTGCCGCCAGCGATTGTGTCGCCCTGAGTGATCTACGCGTTCGGCTGGTCCGTCAGCCCCCCGGGGACCTAATCGTAGTTTATCTGGACGGTGACACAGCCGCGGCGCTACGGGCTGTACGTCAGGCAGCCGAACAGACCCAGCAGCCGATTTACGCGGTCACCCGCTATCAGCACGATGCGGAGGTAGTCGAGGCCGCCCGAAGCGCGGGGGCTACGGACGTATGGCCTTTCGACCAGGTACGCGACCGTTTGCTCGAGGCCGTCGAAGAGCTACGCCGCAGCGGTCGCGTTCCCGAAGTCCGCGGCCGATTGATCAGCGTCACGGCAGCAGTGGGTGGCGCCGGCTGCAGTACCGTGGCTACTGGACTGGCGTTTACCCTGGCGGAACGCGACGAGCATGTCGTGCTGGCCGAGCTAGGTGTCCGGGTTCCAGAATTGGCCCTGGCCTTGGATTTGCAGCCGAAACATTCCCTGGCGGAACTGATCCTGGCGGGCGAACGGATGGACGGCAGCATGGTCCGCAGCACGGCTGTACGCCATCCGGATGGCGTTGACGTACTAGCGTACTTTCCTGAAACGCTGAGTGCAGAACTGCTGACTCCCGAACACGTGCGCGACTTCCAAGTGATCCTGCGTAACTTGTACCGCTGGATCGTTCTGGACGCCGGCCCCCAGCACGGTTTAGCCGCTGAGGAAATCCTACGGGCGGCTGACCTGGTGATCGTGGTCACCCGGTTAGATCCGCCGGGCCTGCGGCTGACCCGTAAATACGTACGCACGCTGATCGAAAACGGCCTGGCAGCGGAAAGCGTCGTTGTCATCGCTAACCGTTATGGCCAAGCCGGTCAGGTACCCTGGCAGAAAGCCGAGGAGGCCTTACAACGCAAAGTGGAAGCCTGGCTACCGGATGACCCCCGAGCCGTCAACAACGCCTTGATTGCAGGCCGACCGGTCACACGGGTCGCCCGCTGGTCCCGTCTGGGCCGGGAACTGCGACGTTTGAGCACCGCTGTACACAGCCGGCTGGCCCTCACGACTCGCTGATAGCTACACCCCTGTTATGGCCAGCCCAGGATTATCTACCTGGACTCGCACGATGACACCGCGCCACGGACAGTCGTCTGCTAATATTGACGTACGCGGTCGTCAAGGCCACATAACACCTGGCACTCTTTATCCACCCGCTGCGCAGGAACGGAGCCGATGGGCCAGACACGCTTGAGTACGGACACGTTTCATACCCGCTATCACCGCCTCAAAACGGAAATCCACAAACGGATAGTGGAAACGCTCGATCTATCCAAACTGAACCGTTGGGAGCCGCAACGCCTGCGACGGGAGGTGCGTCATCTGGCCACACAGTTGTGTGCCAATGCCCCGGAACTGCTCAATGAGCTGGAACGCGAACAACTGGTCGAGGAAGTGATGTCCGAGGTCTTTGGACTCGGCCCGCTCGACCCGTTGATGACCGACCCGACCATTACAGACATTCTCGTTAATGGCCCTCATACTGTTTACGTCGAACGCAATGGCAAGCTGGAGCTGACCGACGTTCGCTTTTACGATAACGCCCATTTGTTACAGATCATTCAGCGGGTGGCAGCACGCGTGGGTCGACGAGCCGATGAAATGTCCCCGATGCTGGACGCCCGCCTGGAAGATGGTTCCCGCGTTAATGCCATCCTTCCCCCCTTGGCTCTCAACGGTCCGGTCCTGTCTATCCGCCGCTTCGGTATTCGGCTCACAGGAGACGACCTGATCGACAACCGCACCATGCCGCCGGAATTCCTGCAGCTGCTCAAGGCGGCCGTCGAGGCACGCGTTAGTATTCTCATATCGGGGGGGACAGGCAGTGGCAAAACCACCCTGCTGAACGCTCTGTCACAGTTTATCCCACCTGAAGAGCGGTTAATCACCATAGAGGACGCCGCTGAACTGAAGCTGCGTCAGCCACACGTGGTCAGTCTGGAAACTAAAACGGCTAATGTCGAAGGGACAGGCGAAATTCGACAACGGGAACTGGTCCGCAATGCCTTGCGCATGCGCCCGGATCGGATCATCGTCGGGGAGGTCCGTGGCGGCGAAGCCCTCGACATGCTCCAGGCCATGAACACCGGCCACGAAGGTTCCTTAACCACTATCCATGCCAATGATACCGATGACGCTCTAACCCGTCTGGAAATGATGGTCATGCTGGCCGGTTTTGAATTACCTGTGCCAGTCATCCGCCATTACATTGTTACAGCCATAACGCTGGTGGTACAACTAGCCCGCTTGAAAGGCGGTATCCGCAAGGTGGTTCGTATCTCGGAGCTTCTGGGTACCGATCCGCCACCGTACAACGTCAAGGACATCTACGGCTTTCGTCAATTAGGCGTTCGTGACGGCCGTGCCTTTGGCGAGTTCTACGCCACCGGCTACCGGCCCCGTGTGCTGGAAAAATTCCAGGCTATGGGGATCGAACTACCTGACGAAATGTTCCGCCAACGGACCTGGAAGGACGAATAACCGATCCCCAAAGAATTCCCTGAATGCACGTCAAGGACGATTTCCCTTCAGGAAGAAGCGACAACCTGAACGATCCGACTGTGGTACACCCCCTGCCCTCTATTGCGGGTCAAAGGCAGCCAAGGGGGAAGAGAACGCTGCCCAAGGGTGTATTCTCAGGACAGTGCGATACATCGTCCTTCTGAGTGCTTACCTGGACTGTGACTCCAGACAGTCAGGACAAGGCAAAAGGACAATTAGTGACGGCCAGTACCTTATGAGATTACCAAACAACCTGTATGGTGACGTTAAGCCAGTGTAAGCAAATTTATCATAGGCGAAATTCCACGCTATAGTTGTCAAACAGCCCATTTAAGTAGCTAGTCAACATAGTAAAAGTGATCGTCACAGAACGTGGGGAGGGCGGGGAAGTGGACTCATTGGGAACCATGGGGTGGATCGGAATCGGGATCGTCATCATTTCACTGTTAGCGGCCGTCGTTCTAGTGGCCCGTTCCCTTACGGAGCGACGTCGTCTGGCTGAACGCCGCTTATTGAGCCCCCCAGATAGTGGAGTCGGTCTGACGCGACTGGCCCCCGAGCCGGAACCGGACCTGCGGAGTCGCTTTGATACCTGGTTTGAAACAGCGGTCCGGCACTCCGGTTTAGATGCCTCGCCGTTGGGGGTGCTGGCGGTGATGGTATTTCTGGCTACCTTACTAGGTGGCAGTATATGGTTGTGGAAGGAAAATCTAGGCCTGACCATTGTGGGGATCTTGTTGGGCCTGGGGATTCCACTGGGGGTAGTAGCCTGGGCCAGTCGACGGTATCGCCGGCAGTTGCAAGAACAATTACCAGACGCCTTCCGCATGATCGCCGGCTCCGTCCGGGCCGGTCTGCCTATCGAAGACGCCATCCGATTTTATGCTGAGCAAGGGGCACCCCCTTTAGCCAACGAGTTGCGGCACACCGTCGGTTTGATGCAACTTGGGCTAAGTCCCACGGCTGCTTTGCAATCCACTGCTCGACGCATTCGCCTGATGGACTTCGACCTGCTGGTTTCCACCGTAGGGCTTTACACCCAGACCGGCGGGAACCTCGTATTACTGCTGGAACGCCTAGCGGATAGCGTCCGCGACCGCAACCAATACCGGGGCCAGTTCCTCGCGGCTACCGCCCAAGGACGGATCGTGGCCATTGCCATCGGATTGGCCGGACCTCTGCTTCTCCTCGCCTATCTCCTGGCCGAACCCGAGTACGTCCAGGGATTCCTCAACAGCCCGAGCGGCTGGAGTATTATCCTGATGTGCGGTCTGATGCAACTGATCGGTATCGTCTGGCTGTTGCAGATCCTCAAAATTGAATACTAAGGAAATCACCATGTCCAAAATACTAGCCGTTATGCGATCTCGAATATTTTTTATGGCTGATCTACACAAAATGACTTTAGTGACCCTTATATCGTGTGTTTAAGTATACTGGGCTGCCACATCCAGCATTCGTGGCAAGCCACGAAGTCCGAAACTAGTACAAGTGGTCGCATGGAATAAAGGGGTTGTTTCGGCCAACGAGCATGGTAATACTGAAAGCTGAAGTGAGGCGTATGGAGCACCGGCCATGATAGAGAGTTGGATGTGGTACATAGCAATGGGAATAGGGGTCACGGCTGTATTTTTTGTATTGTTTGTGTCTTTATTTCGACGCTCCACAGTTACGGCAGTGCGTATGCCGTTGGAGACAAGCACAGGCGACTCACAAGCCGAATTGATTTTAGGAGACATGACCGAGGTACTAGCCAGTGGCGTGCCGGGTGAGGCCCGTGATCGCGAAGAAATCCTACCCGAGCTGATCCGTGCTGGCTTTTACAGTCCGCGGGCGTTGGCAGAATACCGGGCCATCCGGACGGTGCTGGTCTTCACCCCCCTTTTTGCGGCCGTGGGCACCGCTCTACTGGTTCCCCCTTCTTACATACCTTATGTCGCTCTGGGCGGCTTGGTTTTAGCGGCCTTGGGATTCTCGCTCCCCCGCTTGTACGTTTACCTCAAAGGCAAAGCCCGCAGCCGGGAAATCGAACGCGGCCTACCTGTCTTCGCCGACATGCTGTCGATTGCTCTGCTAGCTGGACAAGGATTGCTCGGGGCGCTCCGACGCGTCACTGATCAGCTTCGTAACACCTTTCCCCAAATGGCCCAGGAACTGGATATTGTCGTCCGGCAAGCCGAACTGCTCAACCTTAACGTCGCCTTCGAACAATGGGCCAACCGCTCGCAGATGGAGGAGGTACGCAACCTGTCGCTGATGCTCAATCAGTGTCAGAAGATGGGCAACGACGTGACGGATGCTTTGATGGAATTTGCCACACACTTACGGCAAACCTCCCGACAGCGGGCCGACGCCCGGGCGCAGCGGGCCAGTTTCTGGATGTTGTTTCCCACTATTTTGTTTTTGTGGATCCCAGCAGCTGTCCTGATTGTTGCGCCCATCGGCTTCGAGTTCCAGGCACGCCGCCAGAAAGCCCGTGAGGCCCTGCCCAAACTTGACATGAACGACCCCAACATCCAACGTCACTTCCAGAAAAACACTCTGAAAAATCTAGCCCAATAGGACCGCCCTCATCTGAACGGGAAGGGATAAAACAAGTACTTCCGCTCCACGTTCGCAAAACCTGTCGTATGAAAGCGTACACTTCGTTGAGCCGCCGACGGACCTGTCGTTACACCGACTATACTGCTGCATAGCGGGTAATCTTGTACCGACCAGGTTTAAACACTGCCACTCTTTTCAAATTTCAACCAGGACTGCATCACCTCTTGCTGGCATGGAAGACTTTCGGCCAGTAAACCGGCAGGTCAAAATGGGGATCATTATCGGCATCGTGGCAATTCATGCACAGAGCGGTCACGGCGTTCAGGCCCCGCTGCTGAGCAGCTGTCAGCGGAACCTGTGCACGCTGAGCAGGGGGCAAAGCGGCCAGACGCTGTATGACGGCAATTTCCGGCAGGCGGTCTGCTGGATCTTCCCGCCAAGGGGATTGCAAGGCCAGATAAAGGGGATTTTTGGGATCGGCCACATGAGCACTGCCCGGACCATGACAGCTTTCGCAACCAACGTGTTTGAGATGCGGTGTGCTTGTTTCGCCCCGAAAGCCGGTTTTGTAACCTAATCCTACCGTATGGCAAACGGCACATTCTCCGTCGTACTGTCGTCCGGCTGGTCTTTTAGCGTAACGTTCGAGCGTCTCGTAGGCGTGACTATGGCGCGACTGTTTCCACACTTCGTACTCGGCTGCATGGCAACGGGCGCAGGCTTCCGAACCCACAAAAGCGGCTTGCTGCTTGGGATCCTTCGCAGTCACTGGATGCACATGTTCAGGAAAACGTGCCAGATAGTTTCGTCGCTGCACTTCCTGCGCGTAGGTATCCAGCAATCGTAGTATGGGATTGGCCCGACGGGCGGCCTCCTCGGAGCCTGGGGTGTTCCACCGCTCGGTCAGCGGCACTCGTTGGTAGTAGAAATCCCAGCCTGCTTTGGCCTCGGCTGGATTACCATTGGTCATGTTAGACGATGGTGTCCGAGGGAAGGCAGCCAGTACGCCCACGTATTGGCCTTTCCAACCGGTGTGGATGATGCGTGTGACCGCTCCTGTGGCATGCCGGACAAGGTGGGGTTGCTCCGGTGGCAGCGTATCGCCAGACCGGCACACAATTACTGCAAACTGCGGCCATTGTTGAGCGATGGTGCGAGCCTCCTCTTCGCTTCCCTGATAAATCAAAACGTTAAACGCAGGGGGCGGCTGGTGCGTGTTTAGAACTGACACTGCTTCGGCCAAGGCCTCCTTTTCTGGCGCAAAGGCCACCAGGGTCTGCACACTGGATTTTTCGACTTCCTTTTGCACGGAGGCTCCGACTACACCGGCCAATCCAATCGGGATGGACCCAACAACCGCAACCTCCGCCACTTTGACCATGGGGCGGCCATCCGGGCCCAAAAATGCCTCTGTCCGCGGCGTAGGTTGCGGCCCAAGCCGGCCCAGAACGTTCCCCGCCAGCAGATACGGTGGTCGGGCCTTAACCCCAGCGTACTGGTCGAGCAAGGCATACAGTCCTTGGGCAAATTCCGCTTTACCAGCACCAATAGCCACGTAGCCCATCTCCCGCAATGATTCCATGGCGATGGCATACTTCCATAGCTGCTGTTCACGAACCACCCCCGCCACCGGCGGAAGGTCTCCCAAGTCCACCCCTGCCAGCGGCCATCCCTTGGCACGCAGGTGCGCGATCAGATTGGCCCGGCGTTCCAAACCGCCCAGTTGCGGCCGGCTACACCCACAGGGCTGCAAATATCCATACATCTGACCACTCAGAATCAGCACAGCCGCCGGCTTACTTTCCGGCCAGCCCTCAAATAGAGTCGGCTCTTTCTGCGATTCGGGATTATGAGGTGGAGCAGCGGGCAATGATGGAAACGACAAAACACCCAACACCCAGGCTAGTAGCACCCCTGCACTATGCACCTGCAAATGCCGCTGTTGCTGTGCCCCGCCCATGTACCTTGTCTCCATTGAAGAAAACTTTTGTGTGGATTGAAATTAACAAAGACACAGAGCCGACATCCGCACCGATCCCCTCGCGAATTATAGCGTGCCATTGTGATCCCGCATGGGCGATTTTTCCGTTATCTCAGGAATCATCCAATTGTAATGTTTACACTGTCCCGTAGATTTTGCTTGGATTTGGCACAAGCTATGGGAAAGCAGGACGGTCAAATAACCGCCTTGTCCGCCCATGGGTCTTTGTGGTATTGCATGAAGATAAAACTTAGTTATATGCAACAAAGTAGAAGGTGTAGACTATTCATTCACCTTTCTTATTAATTGGTCTTCAAAGAACCGCCAGATAAACTCGGTCGCTTGCAGACGGGCATGGTGCGGTCCGGCTAGGGGGCTGTTCCATCCTCCCTGGCCTCCCGGCCAGTGATGCCCCAGTCCTTTTACGATTACCACATGAAAAGGTACTGGGCCCGGATATACTTCACGACGGAACTCAGGATTGTCTTCAACCACTTTGGAAATGACAGAGCATCCCAACAGGGCGGCCCAACGCTCCAAGGAATCTACCACCGGGGGACGCTGTACTAGGCGGTTCCCCCAAGGACTAGTTACCCACCCTCCACGCAAAGGTACAAGCGGATCGGCATCACCGATCATATAAAGCGTGGTCACAGGGCGGTTGAGCTGTTGCTGGCGAGAACAGCGACAATATCCAGCGACCGGGGCAACCGCTGTCAGACGCTCGCTGCGGGCGGCGGCATATCGAAAGACCATCGCTGCACCGTTGGAAAAGCCTGTCAGGAAGACATGCGTAACCTGTTGATTCAAACGCTGTTGTATATCTTTGATCACGGCGTCCAGGAAGGCGACATCGTCGACGTTAGGGTAAAGCGAACTTACCTTCGGATCTGGATCATCGACCGAAGGAGTAGCAGCGGGTTTGGCTGTGGCCCCTGGGGGGGTGGAAATTAATGCGGGTGTGGTCGGGTCGTCCTCTGCACGCCAACGGGTGGGATTATCCCGGAAATTAGCCGGTAGGCGGGGATTCAGGGGCAACGCCTCGGGTAAGGCAATGGCAAAACCGTGACGTTGAGCCGCGGACGACCAACCCGTTTCTGTATCGGCCCACGGCACGGCCGCTCCCGTCCCGTGCAAAAATAGCACCAAGGACCTTTGGCGGGGCTGTCCCCACCACCAATAATGCCGGACGTGATTCTCAATGACCAATGAAATCCGTTCAAGCATGTTATGCTCGTTACTACGGTTATGCGTCCAGAAAAAACGGGCAAAAAATGACGTCAACCGACATTCTGCTTGTCCGCTAGCGGGTATAATGGAGCGTCAGCCGTGCGGTCGCGGGGGAAGACCGTTTGGTCATTCTGTCCGCTTCCGACGGTTTATGCGTATGGTTCAGTAGAGGGTGTTCTACCGTTGTAAGGAGTTGCTGACCGGATAAACCCACCCACCGCGAGACGGACGCTGCCAGCTTCCAACATTGGCCAGAACGTTCCGATATACACCGGGAGTGGTCCTGATTATTCCCCAGCAGCTCCCAAACGAACCCTGAATACCTGAACCATTCCGGATATCGCCCAGCCGGAGACGCATGCCATGAGTCGCCCAGATTCTTCCGCTTCCGTTACGCCCACAACGTCATCCCAACCACAACTGCTTCGGGAAACCGCAGGAGAAATAACAGCCGCATTCATACCACCTGCCACCGAAGCCGACGACACTGATTGGAACGACACCGTGGAACCTGACATCGACGAACTGCGGGACGAAGAACTGGAAGATACGGCTCTGGAAACCGATGAGGAGCCGGAAGATCGGACAGAGGCCGAAGAAGAAAGCGGTGCCGATGATACCATCGGTGTTTATTTGCGGCAGATGGGGGCCATCCCCTTACTGACCCGCGAACAAGAGCTGGAACTAGCGCAGCGGCTGGAATATCACCGCAACCGCTTCCGGGCGGCGGCCTTGATCTGTCCTCTGATCTTACTCCGCGCCCGCGACATGTTCGAGCGAATTGCTTCCGGTCGCCTCCCCTTGGATCCCCACATCGACGTCTATTCCAGCGAAGAGCTCCGCCTGTCCCGCAGTCAGATCCTCAGTCGCCTTAAACCCAATCTCAACACCCTTACTTATCTATTAGAACAAGAGAAAGCCATCTTTACAGCGGGCATCCGTGACGAATACCGCGGCAATACCTCACAATGGCGTCGTGATCGCTGGCATCGCTTGGGCAAGTGCCGCCGTTTGGTCCAGGAACTTTCCCCACGCACTGAGATCCTTGAACGCTGGATGGATGCCCTTACAGATACGGCCGACGAAGTCAGTCACCTCCTGCTCGCCCATGCCATTGCCCCGTCGCCCGCTGAACGTGCCCATTGGGAGAAAATGCTCCGGGAAACCACCTCTCAGGTTTTAATGACCCCTGAGGAATTGTTTACATCCCTTAAGATTCTCCGCAAACGTCGCCAGATTTACCAAAAGGTGCGACAGCAACTGGCGGAAGCCAATCTTCGTCTGGTAGTTTCGATTGCCAAAAAGTACCGCAATCGGGGTTTACCTTTTTCGGACTTGATCCAGGAAGGCAACCGTGGCCTGATGCGGGCAGTGGATAAATATGAATGGCGTCTGAAATTCAAATTTGGCACCTATGCTACCTGGTGGATTCGGCAGGGGATCACCCGCGCCTTGCACGATTATGCCCGTACTGTCCGTGTGCCGTGCCACCAGATATCCATGCTGGCCCGTTTGGAACGCAAACGCAGCGAGTTGTCGGCAGCTACCGGACGGGATCCCAGTAACGAGGAACTAGCTGCAGCCGTTGGCTTGAAATCTGACGAAATGCGTTCGTTGCGCATCGTTGGACGACAACCGGTCAGCCTGAATGACTCGCTCGGGGGCGACGGAGACCACGCTTTGGAGGACTACCTACCGGATGAACACCATCCCTTGCCAGGGGAGAATGCCGACCGCCGCCTACTCCAAGAGCGGATCCGCGAAGTGCTGCGTAGTTTGCCACCGCGGGAGCGGGAAGTGATCGAGCTGCGTTTCGGCCTGCGCGATGGCATGGCCCGGACCCTCGATGATGTCGCCCGGCAGTTTGGCATCACCCGTGAACGCATTCGTCAGATTGAAAATCGTGCCATTCTCAAGCTTCGTCGGCCTCCACGGGCCCTTCGCTTAGAACAGTTCGCTGAAGGCTGACAGCCTCGGCACAGAATCACAAACTTACTCATTTGTCCCTCAATAGTCCGTTTTCGCGGACTATAGAACCTTTTGCCGATGTGTACCCGTGTAGACGTCCTCACAGTTGTATAAAAACCGCATCCGTGCGCATTACTTAACCGGCCCGGTGATTCGACTGATTTCCGCGGTCCGGGGTGGATCGGGCATTTGACGCCGGTCAGCCTCTAATTCACTTTTGAGTTTTGCCACGGCTGCATAGGGGTTGTCGGGCAGAACGTCATCGGCGGCGACCAGATTCATCGGTGGCGTCGGCCGCGGTGCGGGAACGGTTACGGCGGGCGGTGGGGATTCGACCGTGGATGTCCGCGTAACCCAACGCTCCGCTAGCGGCCCCACGGGTCGGACATTGGTGCATCCCCCAAAACTGCCCACCATGCCGCCGATCAGTGCTATCACCGAGGTCAATTCTCCTGCCGTCCGTTTCATGGCTTGACCTCCCGGATGCGTGCTTCTGCCGTGGCTGGTGCCGGCGGCGCGGGCGGAGCTAATCGTCGGGCCGCCGCACGAATCTCCTCTTCGCGTGTCTGCTTGTTCCGCTCCACGGTCGCTCCCGCGGGCATCTGGGTCAGCTGTTGCAGACCGAGCCGTTGTACCCGCAAGCGATACAGTTCTTCCGCCTGACGCTCCAGTTCCTCGGCCTGACGATACAAGGATTCATCACCCCGTTCCACCGCAACGCGACGGAGCTCGAGGCAAACGGCCACACGCCGCAGGTAAGCTTCCTGTTCGGCTCGCAGAGCCTCGGCTTTCACCTCGTCCGGCAATGGCGAGATGATGATGGGTCCGCGGCCACCGTTACCTGTTCGTACAACCGCAGCCTTAGAGCCACCACTGACGCCACTCCACAGCTTATCCCAAAGCGACATTTTCGGCGGCCGCGGCGACTCTGCCCGTACCCCTGCCAGCGGCAGCGCCACAACCACAAGTCCCGCCAGCCACCGGAAGCCAGAACGCATCGGCGGCATGTGAACGTCCCCCTCTTTCAGATGGCCAGGTGCTCTGGAAATCGCCTCCTTGCTAGCAGCGCCACTTGGAATGATACCGTGGCCTCGCTACTGCGGAGCGGTTCCTACTCCTCACAACTTATTCCTGATAGCCGCTTGTCTGTCCCCCTCACCGCTTCAACGGCCCATACCAGTTAAAAACTGTTTCTCCACCTCTATACAACTGTTGTCAGCTCGAAGGAAGCGTTATGGCGATTAGGAGTGCGGAACCAGTTTGATAACTCTCTGAAGCATACCTCCCCCAACGGCTCGGCTATATGCCAGACCTTTGTGTGTGCGTAAAGTCCAATTCCGCGATACCGATCAGACGCCGCTTTCCCAGCCATTAAACCCGCCGTGTGAGCCATCACTCAATACTGCTTTGATGAAGGATCAACCCTTCAAGAAAGGTTCTGCTCCATAGCTGGCTGCAGATGTAATTACTGCGAGAGCGGTAGGTTACCTTGTCCCATCCAGAGGGGAGTCCTAAACTGAATAATCTGCCAGAGAGGTAGCCGCCTGGATGGGAATGGAGAAAACTGGCTGTCATTCCCCCGTCGCTGCATTATGGATTCCCTGAGGTACCAGGGATGTCATAAGAAGCAAGGCAGATATGCGCAGGGCCAACGTAGCTCCTGGCAGATGCCCCACACACCGATGAGCACCGCCTAACTAAACACGGCCGGGACAGGTAGTCCGTCTGATCGACAGTGAAATTAAACAACCAAACGGCGGAGCGACTGATCGCATGACCATTGCAACAGTGATATTGCTGGCACAGGAAGGTGGCGAGCCGGGGCCGGGGGCTGGACCGGGCAGCCCTTTGTTCCCCTTGTTCATCGTCGTACTGGTTTTACTATTCCTGATGCTAGTAGTCTTTCCGGCCCAGACCCGCCGACAGAAACGTGAGCAGGAAAAACTAATGGCCTCGATCAAACGCGGCAGCAAGGTCTTAACCAATGCTGGTATAGTGGGAATTGTCGTTTCTGTTCGCGAGGGTGATGACGAAATTGTCATCCGTTCCGAGGATTCGCGTTTGCGCATTAAAAAGAGCGTTATCGTGCAAATCCTTGGAGCGGATGAGGCGGAGGCCAACAAAAAGGACTGATGTCAATTGACCAGGCTAGCCCATTTTTAACTATGGCAGAAGCCGAGACATAGGCTCCGCCCCAGGACACGGGTTGGCCAAGGTATTACCGAGTGACGGGTGCTTCTATGCAAAGGAACTTTCTGCGCGGCTTTCTACTGTGCCTGGTCCCATGCGTGTTGGCAGGGTTGTACGCCTTCCGCTTCGACAAATACAAACTGGGGATCGACCTAGCGGGCGGCACCATTCTGGTTTACGAGATTAATCTGGAACGGACCAAACTGCGTAAGGAAACGCTCGGGGAGCAATCGGCCACGGCGAGCGATGGTGCCGGCCTGAGCAAGGATGAGGTGAATCAATTGGCCGCGCAGATCAAGCGTCGGATCGACCCGACAGACATCAAAAACGTAACGGTCCGGCCCATTGGCACTACCCGGATTGAAATCATTTTGCCCGTGGGAGGTGGCTCGGCTCGGGGCAAGGAAAATCTGACTGCCGAGGAAATCGAAGAGATCAAGCGGCTGATATCCCAGATGGGAGTGCTGGAGTTCCGGATTCTAGCCAATGGGCACGACGACGCAGAGGGGATAGCCGCTGCCCGGGATCTTCTGGAGCGCAAGGATGTTGAGGAGCTGAATGCCCGGGCCCGCAAAGGTATCCCCCCTGAGGGGCCGGAAGGCGAATACGAAGTCGTCATTGGTGAAAGCCGGGCGTTAGTGCGGTACCAGTGGGCAGAGCTAGCCCCGGAAGAACGGGAAACCCTTGGACTGTCCAACCGTTTCGAGGGGAGCGGTGGCCTGTGGGCCGAGGCTGCCCGCGCCCGCCAGGAACGCAAAGTGCTTTTCATCGGCCGCGACCGCAATCCCGTCTTTGACATCTCCCAAGCGGCCATGGTATTGTTCAGCCGGGAGTGCCTCGACGAAGACCAACTCGCACGCGAGGAAGCGGAAAAACAACGCCTGATACGCGAAGGTAAATCGGAAGCGGAAGCGGATAAGCTAGTAGACCGCAAAAAATACGAATACTTCCTCCTGACCCGTATCTCGCCAGAAGACGCCCTGCGCGTGGGCGGCGACATCACCTTGACGGCCAACGTCGGGGTAGACCGTGCCTACAATCCAGCCGTCGACTTCATTTTCAACGCCGCGGGTGCCCGCCAGTTCGGCCGTATCACACGCCGGAACAAACCCAGTTCCGGTATCGAACGACACCTGGCCATTCTACTGGATGGCCGCATCGTCTCAGCCCCCACTTTGCAACAAGAGATCACCAGCCACGGCCAGATCCATGGCCGCTTTGATCGTAAAACCGTTGAACGGCTTGTCCATATCCTGCGGAGCGGGGCTTTGTCGGCCGAACTACGGGAAAAGCCGGTCAGCGAAAACACCATCGGCCCTACGCTCGGTGCCGACACCATCCGTCGCGGTACCTTCTCCATCGCGGCCGCCTTCGTCACCATCCTGGTGTTCATGATCTTCTATTACCGCTTCGCCGGTCTGGTCGCCTGCCTGGCACTGCTGGCTAACCTGCTGCTAACCGTTGGATTCATGGTGGCCGTTAACGCTGCCTTTACCCTGCCCGGCCTGGCGGGCCTGGTGCTCACCCTGGGTATGGCTGTCGACGCTAACATCCTTATATACGAACGGTTACGTGAAGAACGTAATAAAGGAGCCAGCCTGGCACTAGCTCTGCGTAATGGATATTCCCGCGTTCTACCCACCATCCTCGACACCCACCTGACCAGCATCTTTACCGCGGTTGTTCTGTATGTTTTTGGCAATGACCAGCTCAAGGGGTTTGCGATCGCCCTGACCTTAGGACTGGTCATCAGTCTGTTCACCTCCCTGTACATGACTCGCCTGATCTTTGACTACGGCATGTACCGCCGCTGGATCACCCAGCTCCGCATGCTCCGCCTGTTTGAACGTCCCAACTTCAACCCGATGAAGTACCGCTATCAGTTCTTTACGGCTACTACCCTCCTGACCGCTCTGGGGCTGGGCCTGTTCTTGTATCGAGGCGAGGATGGCTTGAACGTGGATTTCCGTGGTGGCACCGTTTTCGCCGGCCGGCTCCGTGAGGGCGAAGAACGGGCCTTAACCCGTACTCCCGACGGTAAGGCGGGATTCCGTGATCTGCTCAGTGAAGACAACCAACGTCGCTGGCTCAACGCGGTCGATGCCCGCTGGATCAACCAGACGGAAGAGGGCGGTGCGGCGGCCAACGTTTACATCTATCAGATCACTTATCAGAACCCGGATGGTTCCTCAACGCAGGCCTTGGTCACGCTGACCCAAAAGCCCGGACGGCCAGGTGCACACGACATCGAGGAGATGAAACAGAACGTCCTGGCCCGTGCCCGCACATTGCCTGATGTGTCCGTCGAACAGCTTTACCTGACCGGGGAAAGCTATCCGGATGGTAAGAGCCGCCGGTTTACCATCCGCACCACCGAACGCGAGGATGACCTAGTACGCGTTAGTCTGCAACGGCTGCTGCGGGATGACAACGGTCAGTCGATTCTGGACGGCGCCACGATGGACTACAGCATCGAGGGCGGCACGGCCACCTTGACGTTCTCACGGCCCACCTCGCGCTCCTATATTGAAAAACTGCTGGAACGTGAATTCTACGTGGTCCTGCAACACGATCCCCGCGGAGTGTTCCTGCTGACCGGCCTGGGCGAAGCGGTCGAAGGACGCTTCACCCAGATGCGTCTGGACGTCAGCAAGTCGCCGGAATTTGCACAACTGGCGGCAGCCAAACCCGATCCGGAACAACAAAAGATCCAACGCGAGACGCTCGAACGCGTCTTGCGTTCGGCCCGGCAGACCTTTGATAGCTCGCCCGAACCGGAACGGCTGGAAGTATTCGACAGCCAACTGGCTGCTGACACCCGGCAGCAGGCCCTGTTTGCCATCCTGGCCAGCTGGGTGGCCATGCTGTTGTACTTGTGGTTCCGCTTTGGCAACTGGACCTTCGGACTGGCAGCCGTTTTGTGCCTGATCCACGACCTGTGCTTTACCCTCGGGGCCATTGCTGTGTGCCACTACCTGTATGCTGTACCCGGCATGAATCTACTCGGCATCCAGGACTTCAAGATCGATCTAGCCGCTGTCGCCGCTCTGTTGACGCTAGTGGGATACTCGGTCAATGACACGATTGTCGTATTCGACCGCATCCGTGAGGTCCGCGGCAAGGACCCCCGCCTGACCCCGCAGATGATCAACGATAGCGTCAATCAGACCCTCAGCCGAACGGTCTTAGCTAGTTTGACCGTTTTCCTGGTGGCTTTTGTGCTCTATGCCTTCGGCGGCGAAGGGGTCCACCTGTTCTCCTTTATCATGCTGGTGGGGGTCATCGTGGGCACCTACAGCTCGATTTTCGTGGCCAGCCCCTTACTGCTGCTGTTTGGCGAAGGTCAACAGGAGCGAGCGGAAGCCGCCGCCCTGGAAACGGCCACGACGGCAGCCGCCGGCGAAGAAGTAGTCGAAGGGTAACACGGATACTCCTAGTGCCGTCGATTGTTTTTCGTACCCCTCACACCAATCCCTGCATACAAATAAGCGTCACTTCCCTGGCGCCAGCGGCTATGGCAGGTGCATCGTTTACCAGAAGTGCCGCGAAATCGGATTTGATTCAAATTCAGTCATTCGCACCTCGCCATTTGGCGTCTAGTCCCAACCGCTCCCGTATTGCTTTTTTCGCTAGCAGGCATTGCGAATTCTTCCAATAATGCCTCTCTGAACGGAACCAACAGCCGTCACCCATTTCAGACAACAGGAGAAAAACTCATGACGCTAGAGGGATACCGAAGAGGTTCTGCAAAACGGTGGGTCATCATGCTGGCCACATGTTGCGGAGTAGCGGGGGCGTTGTTGGTAACCCAATCCAGTGGGGTCAAGGCGGCCTCACAGGACAAAGAACAGCCGCAGGCCAGTTTGACACAATCAAAAAAGCAGGCCGCGGAGCCATCAACTCACCTGCTTTTCCGCAACGTTACTATTTACGATGGTAGCGGTCAACCTTCCGTAGTTGGATCCGTGTACATACGCGGAGGACGGATCATCGCTATCGGAAAAGAGATAGTCCCGGAAAAAGGGGCCACTGAGATTGAAGGGCGTGGTTTGTGCATCTGCCCCGGATTTATCGATCTGCACACCCATTGCGACTATGGCCTGACGACCAGTCAAGGTCGAGCCAACAAAAACTACGTGATGCAGGGCTGTACCACCGTAGTAACGGGGAATTGTGGCTCCGGTCCCACCGACTTGGCGAAGTATTTCCAGACGCTCGAAGAAGGAGGGATTGGCACTAATGTCATTCACCTGGCACCTCACAATAGCATTCGCGCTGCTGTGATGGGCAATGCCAACCGTCCGCCGAGTGCTAACGAATTACAACGGATGGAACAACTGGTAGACGAGGCGATGAGACAAGGCGCGTGGGGTTTATCCACCGGTCTGATCTACAATCCGGGTATTTATGCTCAGACAGAGGAAATCATCGCTTTGGCCCGGGTAGCAGGCCGGCATGGAGGTTTGTATGTCAGTCACATCCGTAATGAGGGAACCGGTCTGTTGGATGCTTTGGAGGAGGCATTTCGGATCGGTCGGGAAAGCGGCTGCCGTGTGCACATTTCCCACCTCAAGGCCTCTGGGAAGGCCGCTTGGGGCCTGTCCGCACAGGCCATCCGCCTTATCGAAGCCCAGCGACGCAATGGCCTGATCGTGACCGCCGATCAATATCCCTACACAGCGAGCAGTACCTCGCTGCGGGCTACTCTGGTACCGGCACGCTACCGCGAAGGGACAGCGAAAGAGTTTCTGGCACGCCTGGATGATCCACGGATCGGTCCGCAATTGCGTGCAGACATTGCCAGGGAGCTAGGCGGTTGGGAAGGCGCCCGCCGCTTACAGATTGCCCACTACGCTGCCCGTCCACAATGGAATGGTCAGACTATAGCCGCCATTGCCGAGGCTGAAAAGAAAGAGCCCATAGAAATCGTACTGGAAATTGAACGCAACGGCGGGGCCCAAATCGTCAACTTCGGTATGAATGAAGAGGATGTCCGGCTCTACATGCGTCAAAGCTGGGTGGCGACTGCTAGTGACGGCGGTGTTCAGATACCCGGCTCCGGCGTACCCCACCCCCGCAGCTACGGTACATTCCCCCGCAAAATCGGTTATTACGCTTTGCAAGAGAAACTCCTGCCCGTTGAACAAGCCATCCGCAGTGCGACGGGATTACCCGCTGACATTCTCCAATTGTCTGAGCGTGGTTATCTGAAGCCCGGCTTTTGGGCAGACGTGGTTGTCTTCGACCCGCAAACTTTTCGGGATACAGCCACCTTTGACCGCCCCCATCAATACCCGACGGGTGTTCGCTGGGTGCTGGTAAACGGCTGGATCACTGTGCGTGAGGGAGTTTATCAAGAAGATGTGCGAGGCGGACGCGTGCTCCGCTGGCGCAAGCCTTCCTGATGACCCGTCCAACCGCAACGGGTCGGGTTGACCAGTCCTGCCCACGGCAAGTTACGACTAATTCCTCAACTCCTGATAAGCAGTTTTCGCTTTCTGACGCCTGTTAATTTATACCCGATAGATGCCTTATCTGATGTCGCCCGCTAATGCCCGGATGACCCCAACTCAGTGCAATGCCGAAATTGTCATCTAGCACAAGAGCAGCGATGGGATGAGTTCAAGCCACTGCATTAGCAGTGCCGATAAGGAGAATAAGGCGAATAGTGCCAACTAATCATGTCGGACAGAGGGTCGAAATCATGGTCTGGTGGCAGCGGAAGGCGTGGCCGCTATGGCTGTGCGGATGGATGGTCGGGCTGGCAACATGGCAAGCAGGGTCGATTGCCCAGGGGCAATCAGCCGGTGCAATAGGTAAAAATGTCAATACGCACGCAAGCGTACCAGCTGCATCAGAAACAACCGGCGTTACTAGTAGCATACCCGCCGTAAGCAGTACCACCAGCACTGGTGATGCCAGTGACTACGCCTGGGGAACAGGCACGCGTTGGCGTGCACCTACGGACGGTGGATTCTCCGGTAGCATCTTTGCGACGCCTTGGCCGCCTTCGCCGCAAACCGTGGCTATTCCGGGTGGGCCTCTGGCTGCTCCGATCGTGTTACCCACGGCGGTTCCGCAGGGTCAGGCCCTAGGCCAACAGGCGTGGTTAACTGGTAATGGGGGACGGGGAGGATCGTTTGATCCGGGTGCCAACCCTGGCCCAGCCCAATTCGTTTTCGGGGAAGCCAACGGTCCGCGACGGCCATGGGTCTGGGCCGACGTGGAACTGTTGTTAGGGGCCACCAGTGGTGTGGACGTTCCCCCTTTAATCACGAGCGGGCCAACAACGGCTGGAGCTTTGGCCGGGGCCATCGGTTCACCAACCACTACTTTCGTCTTTGGTGAACGCAAAATGCTAGACAATTGGCGGCCTGGATTGCGAGCAGAATTAGGATTGTGGTTTGGCGACAAACATCAATGGGGTTTGTCGGCCCGTTATTACTCATTGTATTCTACCAGCGATCCGCTTACGGTCATAGGCGATGGTACCAACGTCGTTGTCGTACCGCGACTAATTGATTTGACTGCATCTGGAATTAATCTCCTAGACGAATTGATTGCCATACTCCTGCAAACAGCCGCATTTCCTGGAACTAATCCGATCAATACAGCAACAAATATTCAGTTGCCTTTTTTCATCAGCTTTCCCGGTTTAGCGGTCGGTTCCGTTGCGGCTTCCGTCCGTACTAGTTTCACTGGAGGTGATGTTAATCTTCGACGTGTTTGGTTTTCAACTGACGATTTCCGCTGGGAGACGTACGTCGGTTACCGCCAACTTCGATTAGGTGACGAGATAAGACTGCAATATGTGAGCACTTCAACTCAGACTACATTTACTGCCACGGCTGAAGACAATGTGCGCACTAGTAATAATTTCTATGGTGCCCAAATCGGTACCTTATTCTCCGTGGCAGAAGGACCTTGGTCGCTGCAATTAAACGGTTCCGTCGCTTTAGGCAACAATGCTTGCGACATTGATTTCAGCCGTGTTCTCCTGTTGAGTGCCTTCGGTGTGACAGTTCCTTTGATCTTTAGTGATTCCGGGAACCGTATCAATTACTTCTCCGTTGTCAGCGAGGCCAATGCCCGGGTGGGTTTACGCGTTACGTCTCACCTCAAGTTGACCTTCGGTTACACGGGCTTGTATTGGTGGAATGTGGCACGGGCCCAAAATCAATACAACCTGAGTCAGAGTCTAACAGGTCGGACTACACAAGTCTATGTCTCCATGCTTAACTGGGGCATGGAGATGCGCTATTGATTACTCAAGCGAGGGGACAGAGCAAATAACTCCTCAAAGAAATGAGCATCAGCAGCAGAGGATTTAATCAATCCATCAAGAACGTCCAAGCTGCTATCAGACGGTGTTTACGAACTGGCGTAGACAGCCTCGGCGGCGGCCACTCCACTGCCTGGACTGCACTTGAATCCACAATCGTTCAGAACTTTTTCCAGGGCTGCGAGCACCTGAAAAACACAACTGGGTCTGCTGTTATATCCCATCAAGCCGATACGCCAGACGCGGCCTTTATACTCGCCTAGGCCACCACCGACTTCGATGCCGAACTCCTCCAGGAGACGCTTACGTCCCTGGACATCGTTGACACCCTCGGGCAGCACAACGGCATGGAGCTGGGGCAACTGGCAATGTTCATCGGCCAGGGTGCGTAATCCCAACGCCTGCAGTCCCGCTTGTAAGGCCCGGGCATTGCGCTGATGGCGAGCAAAACGAGCGTCCAACCCCTCTTCCAGAACCAGCCGTAACCCCTCCCGCAATGCATAAACCATGGTGATGGGAGCCGTGTGGTGATACACCCGTTCCGCTCCCCAGTAGCTGTGCAAAGCGGTCAAGTCCAAATACCAACTGCGTACCGGCGTTTTGCGACGACGTATCGCTTCCATGGCCCGCGGCCCGACTGTCATGGGGGCCAATCCCGGCGGACAACTCAAACCCTTTTGCGAACAACTGAAGGCGGCATCGATCTGCCAGGCATCGACATTGACCGGCGTACACCCCAATGACGTGACACAATCGACCAGTAAAAGGGTATCAAATTCCCGGCACAACGGTCCAAGTTCGGAAATGTCTTGCCAAGCGCCTGTTGACGTTTCGGCATTAACGATGCCCAGCAGTTTGGGACGTGTTCGCTGCAGGATTTGTCGGATGCGATCGGCAGCGAAGGTCTGGCCCCACCGCTCCTGTTCCACGTGGACCTCGGCACCGCAGCGGCGGGCCATTTCCACCATGCGGTCACCGAAGTAGCCTGCCGTGCATATCACCACTCGCTCTCCCGGTTCTATCAGGTTGACCAGGCAGGCCTCCATCCCCCCCGAGCCGGTCGCCGATATGGGAAGCGTCAGTTCATTGCGGGTTTGAAACACTGCCCGGAGCATCTCCTGGGTCTCGGCCATGATCAGCAGGAACTGCGGGTCCAAATGACCCAACAAGGGCGTGGTCATGGCCGCGATGACCCGTGGGTGCATATCACCAGGACCCGGACCCAGCAACAAACGGGGCACAGGATTCAACTGTCCAGCCAATGGTGACGGTAAAACAGTAGACATAACCCCATCCGTTTCGGTAAGACCCGCTCTTAAGTTAAAATTTGGCAGCCGCTGTATCCGCCTTTTGATACCGCCTTGAGTTCAAGTACGGGATTGACTTAGGACTGCATACGCTGGATGACCAGTTGTCGGAATTCCGCAAAGCGGGGGTGGGCCGCATCGCGGAGCCACTCAAAGGCGACGGCCTCCACGGTGGTCAAGACAGCCCCCGCACGTTCCAGCCGTCGACAGGCGATGTCGTGATCGATGTCGTAACGGGCGGCCAGCGCGTCTACCGGCAGATAGACCCGCATTCCAGAGTGCAACAGGTCAAATGCAGTCTGGCTAACGCATACATGAGTTTCTATACCGGTCAGAACAACCTGCGGCCGTCGCAGCATTTCCAGTTCTTCCAGGAAGGTACCCGCACCGCAACAACTGAAAACGGTCTTGGTCCACGGCGGCTGCGGCAATCGCTGGGCCAGTGGCGCTGTTGTTGGTCCCAACCCTTGGGGATACTGTTCGGTGGCACGCACCGGCACATCAAATAACGCCGCTACATCCAGCAGAAAGGCAATGTTTTTGACCAGTGACGCGGTCGAGGGAATTTTTGCTAGTAACTTGTCCTGAACGTCGATAACGATCAGGACACTGGTCTCCGGTCGCAAGCATTCGGCGCAGGGGGTCATAGCAATCCCCGCAAACGGCTAATGGCTAAAGAGGTCTCTTTTCGTTTTAGTCACACCCAACCAGTCATGGCGAGATGAGAAGGGGTCCTTTAGCGTCTGCTCCCGGCCATTGTCCGTTCCGTTCGAGTATTGTTTCACCGCGACGTGAATGCGCTCCGGAGCAATTATTGACTAGTCAGTGGGGATTTCTTAGCCGCGTCGCTCACGCTTTACGGTGACTTTGATAAGTCAGCCGGGCCCTCTGAGGTCAGGGTAGCGCCTGAGAAGATTCTGGAGCTGCTGGAGGCGATGGCGGAGGTCGTTCCAATGCTGATCGGACAGGCAATGACCCCCGAAACGCTCCGCGTAGTAGCTATCGATCCAGAGTCGGGGTACATCCGCGTAGGGCTGGCCCAACGGGGAACCCTCCAGATGTGTTGCCAGTCGCTGGGCCCAGGCCGCCAGGGTTTCGCCCGGTGTCAGAACAATACCCATCGTCTGCCCCGTAGCCAGAAGCTCATAACACCGGTGTCCAGGCGATGCCGGCGACAAGGGCCGTACTACTCGGGTTTGGTTGTAACGTCTCAACAGTGCCATCAGGCCAATCAGCAGGACCGCTACAGCTAGCCACGGTAGCATCCCACGCACGATCCTTCCCAATGCAGCCAAGGACTGCTGGCGCTGTTCTGGAGTGTAGGTCAAGACATAGTCATGAACCCACTGTTGCACATCCTTGCCGGTCCGTTGCCACCAAGCATTGGTTGGAGCAGTCTCGGCAGGATCGGCATCCGGCGTAGGATCCAGACTCAACCAACGACTAATCGGGCGAAGGCCCGCTTGCGCTGCTGGCTGATACTGTTCGATCAGGCATTCGACCCAGGCATGGGCATGTTCGTGCCGTACCAGATAGTGGCCAGGTGTGGCTAAAGGCTCACACCCTTTGCAGCCCAGCACTAATTGCGTGGGTATGCCTTGCGAGCGTAGCAGGAGTGCCAAAGCCGTTGCGAAACGTTCACAATGCCCCGCCTGACTATGGAAGAGAAAATCTTCCACGGGGTCTATGTCGGTACGTGTCAGGCGCAATTCGGTACTGTAGCGTAGACCAGCCTCTTGTCGCAGGTAATCACACAGCAGGCGGGCGAGGCGCTCATGGTAAGAGCGTCGCGGACGTTGCAAAGCGGGATCGACGGTATCCGGAGGTAACCGACCAATCCGGATCCAACGCTGGACCAGTTGATCGGCCAGGTCCTTGACACGAGGCAGCGGATTAACGGTCAAAAAGCGTAACAGAGGTCCGGGATCCGGTTCCACAATGACAAACGGCGGACTGAGATCCGGGGGCTCGGCGGGATGCCAATACTGACGATAGGGATATACTTCCGCGTTCTCCAGATCGGTAAAAAAGGTACCATCGCCCAACCAGTGCCAGGGCTGGACCCGCTGGAAAGGCAGCAGGCTGACCACCGGCACCGGTTGCTGCGGTCGCCAGGCCACGGGATCGGCCAGGAACAGGCTCCGCGTGTTGGGACGCAGATGGAAGGTCAGCACAAGTTGCTGTGGTCCTAACTGAGGCGGTTGCCAGGGGGAACGGTGGTCCGTCGCCGGCAGAATGGTGGGTAGACGCGTGGTGCCGCCACTCCATTGACCCTTGTCGTACTGACGCAGTTCCCGGCCCCGCCAGCGTAAGTCCAAGGGCAAGGTAGCCGGTGAACCGTCAGGATGAACAGCCAGCACTTCGAACAACGGTGTCCGGTTCGTCTCCAGCCGGCCTGTAACAGTCAGATTGAGCATCTGATCGGCCGCATAACCGACCTCGATCCGAGGACGACCAAAGCGGACCGGCGGGAGCGGAGAGGGGGGAGTCACTAGATATACCGGTACTGCCAACAGCCCGGCTAGCAACAAACAGAAGCCACCTCTGGCCCACCCCAGGCCCTGACACGTGCCTGAATTGTTCATCTGCACTGGCACAGCGGGCTGTTGCGGCAAGGGCGCGATCAGCCCCGCCAATCGCACCATGTGCAGCAACCGCAAGTTGATTACTGCCAGAGTGGCATAAATACCTATCAACACGATCCCTATCAGGTCATCTACCATCGCAGCGGCCAGGACCACCGTGCCCAACGCCAGCAAATGCAGCCACCAATAGTCGCCAATGTGCTTGTGGCTACGCAAAAGCTTAACCGGCATCAAAACCACAGCCAACGGGCCTAACAACGCCACCAGTAGCGACACCCAATCCATGTAAACCCATCGAGGGCGAAGCCACTCTTGTCCCAAGCGCCATCCCATCCACCCTAGCGCAACTATACCAACACCTAATCCCACAGTATTGGCCGCCGGAATAGACAAAACCGCCCAGCGTCCCTCTTTGAAGTACAGCCAAATCAAAGCCACTAGCACCAGTGCTGCCACCACGGCACTTTCTGGAAGCAACACGTGCTCGGTGTACCCCAAAACGATGCAGGCACTCGCCAACATGCCATAAAAGCTGAGCCGGAAAGCCCGTTCCCATCGATGCCTGACCATGGACATGATCACTTATGCCTCAGTTGCGTATCATCCCCTTCATCCCGTGGTTGCCTGCGGTTTGTTGCTTGACCTTTTTCTGCCGGTATGGCTGAGGTCTGCTATTCCCTCACGGTATTTAGTATTGTGGCCCAGTCAGCGTGTGAGCGGTTCGGTCCTAGGTGTTTATGGTTGTGCCTGAAGGGTTGTTGTAGACCTCTCTGTCCCTGGCAGGGTAACTGACAAAACAGCAGGGGTGTACCACCACGGCAGTTTTTCCAACTGCAAAGGAACGACCAGTTGTCCGGGCATCGTTAAGGGCAAGGAAGCGGGATCCATTGTTGCTGCGTCCGTTGCTAACAGCAAGTGGAGCCAACGACCAGGTATTTGGGAGTAAAAACGGGGCAGGTCGGCCGCTGTGCTTGACTCCGGATCTGCCAGAGGTACAAGTGCCTGGCGTACGCCCCAGCCCGACGGTGCGATCGACAGAATCAGCGGCGGGCCGGACTGGCGGACAACGACGAGGAGCAACGGCACATGGCTCGACTGTGGCCAATAATACGCTAAAGTCGTCGCAAACGACAGAGCAGCCTCCCACTTCTCCACATGGGAAGATGAAAAAGGTTGACTGGGTGGCACCAGAGTCAGAAGAAGAGGGGGTAAATAGGCGGCATCGTATTCTTTAACCATCAGGCGGCGACGACGGGCAGTGCTACGCCAATGGATGGCACGCCATGGATCACCAGGACGATAGGACCGGATACCACGCACGTCGACAGGCTCGGTAACCAGACGCCGCATCCCGTGCTGCAACGGAATTTCTCCATTTCCTGCCTGTCGCTCCAACCATTGTTGCAACGCGGGTACATCGATGTGCCCTAATGCGGGCAACACCACAACCACCTGGTCGTTGCCAGATGTGTATCGTTCGAACCAGCCGAAAGCATCACTTTCGCGGATACAGACTCGCAGATGATACCGGCCACGCCTCGGTAACGCCAGCATACCTGTAAGCCAGCGTTGTTGCTGAGCGGGTACGCCTTCCAGGTACCAACGCAGTAGCGTTGTACCCTGCTCGTTTTCCAAGTCCACCAGGCACCGACCGGTCAGCCTACTGCGGTTGTCGACCAAAATCTTGACCGCAAATCGTTCCCCGGCAAAAAGAGGAGGGATCGACATCAGTTGAGCCCCCCATCCTGCCTGACGCCGCCATAGGCCGGGCACCTGCACTAATAGGAGTCCGACCATTGTGTAAGACAGCATCAACACAACAGGAAAACTTTTCCACCAACCCACTACGCCGATGATCAAGGCTAACCCAAACCAGACCCAGCCTACATGGCTGAGACGCCAACGTCCCCGCCGACACGGTAGTTCTGAAGCGGCAGTGTCAATACCACTCATGACAACAAAGTTCCCAGTGGCAGTAAGACAGACAGTTCCCTCGACGAGAATTTCCCATGTAACCGTTTCAGTGTTATCGCACTCACCGAACTGTTGACATCGACCTGGAATCTATATAATTGTATATGTAATGTACAAGCTGATCAAGAACCGCGATCCTCATTTGTTGGAACCAAATTGCCACCTATCCCAAATTGTTGCCCATATTGCGTGTATCCAGCAACTACCTATTTGCCCTTGCTCCCACCGCTGGCTAGAGGAACTGGAACAGGGCAATTTCCGGGTTTGATTCGAATTTAACTTGTTATTTGTTGTTAAGGTGTAGTTCGATAATAATTCGGGAGAGGTAAATCGAGGAATCAACGGGCAAGTAGCCGACGCAGGAAGAAGAAAGTACTTTTGAGGAGCTGTCGATCCAGGACGCATAAGCTGGTCCTTCGCTTTCAGGCGGGCACAGGAATGGCACGCAGTAGTTGTTGGATAATGGTCTCGGCGGTGGACGCCGGGGCATGTACCCCACCGCGTAAGATGAGGCGATGGGCCAGGACGGAAACGGCCAAGTGCTGGACATCGTCCGGTGTAACGTAGTCACGCTGTTGAAGGATGGCCCACGCCTGGGCGGCGCGATACAAGGCCAAGGCCGCACGGGTGCTGGCACCCAGAACAATGTCCCTGTGCTGACGCGTAGCTTCAACAATATCCAGAATGTAATCGGCGAGGGCGGGGTCCACCCGTACGGACCGAGTTACTGCCTGGAATTCGCTGACCTGACTGGCGTTCAAGACGGGTTGAAGGTCCTGGCCCGGCTCCCCAGCGCGGTGCTGTTCGAGGATCAGACGTTCAGCGGTGCGATCGGGGTAGCCGATGCGCACCCGGAGCAGGAAACGATCCAATTGGCTTTCGGGTAGGGGAAAGGTCCCCTCGAATTCGTAGGGGTTCTGGGTTGCAATCACCAGAAAAGGAGGGCCCAGTGGGTGGGTAATTCCGTCAACGGTCACCTGCCGCTCGTTCATAGCCTCCAGCAGGGCCGACTGCGTCCGCGGTGTCGCCCGATTGATTTCATCAGCCAGCAGGATCTCGGTAAAAAGTGGCCCGGGCTGAAAGACGAATTCCCCACTTTGTTCACGATACACTGTAACGCCAATCAGATCACTGGGCAGCAGGTCTGGCGTGAACTGGATGCGGCGGAAACGGCAGCCGAGGCTGCGGGCTAAGCTTCGGGCCAACAGGGTCTTACCGACTCCAGGAACGTCTTCCAGCAGCAAATGTCCATCGGCCAGCAAGGCGGTCAGCGCCAAGCGTACCACCTGTGGCTTGCCCACAAACACACTGCTGACATGCGCTACCAGCTTTTCCAGTGTGGGAAATATGGCCGCTGCCACGCCCTCGGTGTGACCCATGCCTGCCTCATCCCGCTTTGTTCGTTCCAGCAACTTCACCAGCCGACACATCGGCGCCACTTAGCAGCCTGATAGCATCGGCACAGGGTACGGACTTTTTGCCTGTGATGTCCATGAAGGCATATGGACATTCCCATGAGTGGACGAAGCGTCACTCAGTGGGCGGGAGCGGCTCGGACCCGATACCACCGCGTAAACCGGGCCGGCTCGGCTTGCGTTGCGTCAGGCGTTCCAGGGCTTGTTGCAGTTCCAGCCGTTCCTGTTCGGCTTGGGCAGCGGCAGCGGCCTGTTGCTCCCGCTGGCTGATGGTCCGCATGCTCAGGGACAAACGCCGTTGTTCCGCATCGATGCTCAACACTTCCACCATTACTTGTTGTCCCGGCTGGACCACTTCGCTGACACGGCGGACGCGATGTGGGGCCAGCTCCGAGATGTGGATCAGCCCCTCGATGCCCGGGGCTACTTGCACAAATGCCCCAAACTCGGTCAGACGTGTTATGGTTCCGCTCACTACCGTTCCTGGACGCGTCTGCGCGGCAAATTCGGCCCAGGGATCGGCCGTCAATCGTTTCAAGCTGAGGGTCAGCTTCCGTTGCAGTCGATCCACCTTGGTAATGACGACTTCGACTTCCTGACCGGGTTGAATCACCTCCTGGATGTTATCGACGCGTCCCCATGCCAACTCCGAGGCGGGCAGCAGGCCATCCACGCCACCCAGATCTACGAAAGCCCCGAAGGGACGAACACTGCGGACCACGCCACGGCGGACCTGCCCCTCTTCCACCTGGTTCCAGAATGCCTCGGCTTGTTGTTGACGCTCACGCTCCAGAACTGCCCGCCGGCTGACCACCAGGTTCCGCTCGGCTGGGTTGATCTCGATGATTTCCACCTTCAATCGTTGCTGTACCCAGGCATCGAGATCTTCTACGCGTTGCAAATCGATCTGGCTGGCGGGAAGAAAGCCCCGGACACCGGCCACCTCCACGAGCAGGCCTGTCCGTTGTTTGTTTACCCCCGTCACCCGTGCCTCTACCACCATGTGTGGTTGGAGTTGGGACCAGTCGGTCACCTGTTGGGCTGCCCCTTGACGTGATAATTGCCACAAACCGTTGGCGGCATCATAGCTTTCCAAGCGGCACAGCACCGTTTCGCCTGCCCGTGGCGTCTGACCCTCGAATTGCTCCAGCGGCACAACGCCCGGGTTGCGCTCACCGGGGATGTCAACAAACACGTCCCTTCCGTGGACAGCAGCAATCCGTCCGGTCACTGTCTGACCGCGCTTGAGCGAAGCCGCCATCCCAGGAGCCGCTGCTGGCGTGCTGCTAGTGGGTGGTTCACTGGCCGATGCCAAGCTTTTGTCCCAGTCCAGACCGGCAATGGCCGCTTGCCATTCGGCTTCGATGAGGGCGTCCAGCTCCCGCCGGTTCAACGCAGCACGAGGTCCAGCGGCCGGGTTCGGGGAAGGTACAGGCGGCACATTCCCCACTCGTCCCTCCCTCCCGGCCGTCAAAGAAGAGGGCGTGACTTCCTCTTTATCTTCCGTCGCGCGAACTGATGACGGCCCACCGCGCTGGGTTAAGGAACGCTGTGGTCCACCCCGACGGGGTGGACCGGGATTTGGAGGAGGTAACTTGCGCACACGCTCGCTGGGGCTAGACGCTGGTCGTTCTGATGGAGCCGTTGCCGGCGGCGGTACCATTGAAGTACCGACTGATCCACCCTCAGCGGCTGCCGGTTCCCGGCTGGTCTGCGGCGAAACACCCCCGCTTCCGGCTGCAGAGCTGGTAGGTTGTTCACCCGTACCCATACTTGCACCCATACTTTCTGGGGACGGCGGTCGGCCAGCAGATGAATACGTCTCACTCATGAATGGTCCCTCCGGCAGTCTGAGGCGCAGTTGGTCTCCCCCTCGGATATCCCTTTATCTGATCGGTCTGACCTTGTACATAACCGACCAACCACCGGCTGCCCCACTCTGGTTCATGCTGGCGCAACTCAGCCTGATGGTCCCTGGCGGCTCGGGCTACCCGGTTACTGCCTCGGCCTGTTGTCGCTCCTTGCAACCAAGTTATGCAGTATTGTATGGATCGGCGGGATGCTTTAGCGATCGGACACGGGGTTTGGGCCCTTCCGACAGGTAATCACAACGTAGCGACACCAGTTGTGCCAAGTTGGGTAACGATGCAAAACCCACTCTTCCACAGCACGCAACACCTTCAGACCGGGCAGATACCCCAAGCGGCCCACCCACGAGAGCAACTGGAAACCTTCCAGACTCACCTGCTCGAAGTGACGGTACAGGGGCTTCAGACGCCCCCTGGTCAGGGGACGTTCGTCCGGAGTGCGGTCTTTGCCCGGATAAGGCAGATACCGGCGGGCTGCCTCTAGCAGGGGATTGCCGCCCCATGGCTCACAGAACACAGCTACCCCTCCTGGACGAAGAACCCGTGCCACTTCAGCGGCCGCCTGTGCTATCTGTAAATGATGGAGAATGGCATGGCCCCATATAGCCTCGAACGCCCCTGCTGCAAACGGCAGCGCTTCCGCATCCGCCTGCACACAATGGATAACGACATTATTGGCCCGGGCGCGACGCTGGGCTTCGGCCAGGTAACCGGCAGCGATGTCGAGGGCCGTCACCGTGGCTCCCCAATGGGCCAGGACTACGGCGGCCATGCCGTGTCCGCAACCGTAGTCCAGCACTCGCCGGCCTGTCAGGGGCCCCAGACGTGCCAACGCGGGTCGCACCCAGCTTTCATGATGCAGATATGCTTCCGCATCCACCCGCCAGGCGTCCCCTTTGTCGCCCAACGCCATTGCCCGGCGGGCTGCCTGACGATCGTGGAATCGCCGCTCCAGTTCCAGCCGGTCCATGGCCCTGTCCTCCTGCGACACAACTCACTAGCAGGCACAATCCCTCATAGACAAGCCTATGCGTACCTCTACAGCCGGCTGCCCCGCACCGCCCCCTTCTCCATAACCTAAAATGACACTCCCTGACCAGAGGAGAAGGGCCACGGGCCACTTTCAAGCCAGTGTGCAGCCTCGGCGAAATTGACAAAAACGGGAAGTTCTGCCGTGACCGAGACCAACCCCGAATTGTTGCAGGCTCGTCTGGAAAAACTCCGACAATTGGAAGCCTTAGGCATCGATCCCTGGGGCGGACGGTTTGATAACACCCAACCGATTGGTGACATCCGCCGCCTACCTGCCGAGCCCTTTCGGGAGGACCAACCGGGCCCCTTGGTTCGGGCCGCCGGACGCGTCCTCCGCTATCGCAGTGCCGGCAAACTCCTGTTCCTGGAGCTATGGGATCAAACCGGCCGTATCCAATTGATGATCCGTGTCAATAAAGTCAGCGAACGAGAATGGCAAATCGCCCAACTGATCGATCTGGGTGATCTGATCGGTGTCGATGGTGAACTAGGCAAAACGAAAACAGGCGAACTTACCATCCAAGTTACCCGTCTGACCTACCTGACCAAATCTCTGGAGCCTCACCCCAAGGACGTCTTCGGTCTGGAAGACATTGAGTACCGTCTGCGACATCGCTATTTGGACATGATTTACACAGCGGATACGCTGCGTCGGGCTCAGCAACGAGTTCTCATCATCCGGACTATCCGGAATTATCTGGATCGCCTGGGTTACATGGAGGTAGAAACCCCCACTTTACAGGCCATCGCCGGCGGGGCCGCTGCCCGACCCTTTATTACCCATCACAACGCCCTGAACATCGATCTGTACTTGCGCATAGCCCTGGAGCTGTACCTCAAACGTTTGCTGGTCGGCGGCCTGGAGAAGGTCTACGAAATCGGCCGTGTGTTCCGCAATGAGGGGATCAGCCCACGTCACAATCCCGAATTTACCATGCTGGAGCTGTACCATGCGTATAGTGACTACCACGGCATGATGGACTTGACCGAAGGACTGATCCTCGCCTGCGTCGATGCATTGTATCCGAGCCGGATCATTCCTTATGGCGACAAAATGATCGATTTTACGCCTCCCTGGAAGCGGGCCAGTTATGCGGAGCTATTCCGCGAATATGTGGGCTGCGACATGCTTGACGAAGTGAAGGTAGCCGCGGCCGCCCGAGCCGAAGGGATCGATACCACCGGCAAAGAGCACGCCGTGCTGGTGCATGAACTATTTGAAGACGTCGTCGAGGAAAAACTTATCGGTCCGATCTTCGTCTATGACTACCCCGCTCCCCTGTGCCCACTTACCAAACGCAAGCGGGATAACCCTGCCATTGCCGAACGCTTCGAACTGTATGTCCACAGCATGGAACTGGCCAACGCCTACACGGAATTGAATGACCCGATCACGCAGGAACAAACTTTCAGCCGACAATTGGCAGGCTTGAGCGAAGACGAGTCAATGGCACGAATGGACCGAGACTTTATTCGGGCCTTGCGTTTTGGCATGCCCCCGGCGGGAGGCCTGGGAATTGGCATAGACCGGCTTGTTATGTTGCTGACCAACACGCAAACGATTCGAGACGTCATTCTCTTCCCGTTGTTGCGTCCTGAAAGCGGTCCCCCTGCCCCCCAAAAGCCACACCACGAAACGTAACTTCCTCCAAGATCTTCAGATTGTGTCGCGACAATCAACTAAGTGCTCCCCATGCAGCCTTGCTACCCCTCAGCTCATTTTCTTAATGAACAAAATGAATAATCGGGGTTGCAACGCAACGATACATTTACGGTGACATCCTGAAGTTCAACCGTCGTATCGATCAAATCGTTTGTTAGTATCGGTCTGGCAAAACGGGAGTGCTCATCTGCTCATTGTTCTGCTGAACAACATGGTTTCTTCTGATCCACATGGCCAGGCACTCAGATAAGTCTGACTTGTCCCTTAGCTGTTCGAGTAATAGAATTGGCATATCAATCGCCATTATGCATGCAGAAGAGGAAGCGAGCTTTCATGAGATAAAAGCGTTTAGAAATCACTACCAAACCAATCACCGGTAAGTCGTGTTTGCCCTGGACATTGGCCTCCTAACGACAAAGGCTTCCTAAAAAGGGAATTTGTGGCCGGAACCACTCAGGCCAACGCCGACTTAGCTCAACCGGTAGAGCGGCGCTTTCGTAAAGCGCAGGTCGTGGGTTCGAGTCCCACAGTCGGCTCTTCACCTTCCTCCCCCTGTAGCAGGGCGAGTTTGGGTGATACTCCGGCAACAGGGTCAGCTAAGACCCAACGCTCCCGCCAACTCGCCAGAGTCGGGTTGAGACACGTCTCAGTTGACTTTATCGTGTCAAAGATGGTTTCTACCTCGTCCCACATGGTGTTGATAACACAAGCTTGACTAATTGTTCGGAAAACGAGTCAGTATGTTGTTTCGGATGAGGAAGTGGTACGCTGGATGCTTCGGTGTTGAACGTTCCCAGCTACGGCACGCCCTTAAAACTGATTCACATGCCCCAAAAGCATGCGATAACGGCTTCCTCAAAAGGGATGCAGATTGTTGGGGCGTGAAGAAATCCCCATATTTCGTGCAGCGTCGTTGAACCTAGTTGTACTGTCAGCAACGAAGTTGCAAACCATACAGAGCCGAGGAGCGTAACGTTAACTATTGTTGCTCTTAGAGACACAGACCACCACTGCAGCGGCAACGAGAGGACATTCGCTAACCCGGCTATGACTAGCCAGAGGGCCCCAGGCAGTGACCTGTTCCGGCGTGGAGAAGTGGTTGAACTGATCGAAACATCGACGCTGCGCTGAGCGGAGTTAGATATGGGAACGGCACCTCCGGAATTGTCGGTTGAGGCAGCTGCAGGTGTGCCTACGACCGTTGCTCCCCGGCCGCCCCTGTGGCAACGGCTGTGGTTCATGCTGCAGTTTGTCACCTCGGTTGCCGTGACGGTTGGAGTTTTGGTTTATCTGCTGCAACCTCAGCCTGTGCCTCCCCGCGTGGCTCCCCTCGCTGCTGAAACAAGTAGTGTGGTCACCGTCGTCGGTCCACGTCTGATCCGAATACAGGCGGGCACTCCCTTCGACCGCAATCTTCAGCGGGTCGTCGTGCAGCGGCGCTCGATAAGTGATCCGGTCCTGACGGTGACTGGCCGGGTGGTGGCCAGTCTACGGCCTGGTAAGGGTAAGGGGAATGACTTCTGGCAGTTCGATGCACCAGAGGTGCTCACCATCTTTAACGACTGGCAGAAAGCCCAAGCCGATATCAGTTTCGCCGAAACGCAGTTAATCCTGACGCAAAAATTAGCCGCTGCACGGCTGGAAGCTCAAAAGCAGGTGGTGGCGAGGTTGGAAAAACTCGTGTCAGCGGGAACCGATACCTTGAAGGATCTGGCCACGGAAAAAGCCAATTTGCTGCAAGTGGACCTGCAAGGCCGCAAGGAGGTCCACGAAGCAGAAACAGCCGTGCGACTAGCCCGGCGAACCGAAGCGACCCTGGCACGACAATTACAGCAACTGGGCCTGGATCCTGACCTGCTGCGTACAGCCACCTCCGACATAGACATCGTCCAGGCCGACGTGCCGGAGGGATGGTTGCATCGGGTGCGGATCGGACAGGGTTGCCGGGCTGTATTCTTCGGTATACCGCAAGAAACGTTCACCGGCCGGGTCAATAGCATCGCACCGGTGCTATCCCGGGAACGTCGCTCGTTACGAGTGTTATTCGTCATCGACGATCCGCACGACAAACTGCGTCCTGGTATGTTTGCCGAAATCGGTCTAGGCACGGATCCCCGGCATACTTTGTTGATCCCAGCGGATGCCGTGCTGCACGTTGGTCGCTCCGATTACGTTCTGGTAGCGGCAGGTGACGACACTTGGCGCGTGACCGAAGTGCAGGTCGGCGAACCGCATCAGGGGGAGGTCGAAATTCTGGAAGGGTTGCGGGAGGGTGAACAGATCCTAGGCAAGGGAGCCATTCTGCTTAAGCCCGCTGTGGTACAGGCCTTGTGGGAGCGGCAGTGGACCGCGACGGAGGAGCAACCATGATGGCCCCTGTGATTGCTGCCGCTTTGCGCCGCCGCTGGCTGGTGGTGGGATTGGCTATCGCTCTCGGTCTGGGGGGGGTGTATGCATTCGGACAATTGCCCATCGATGCTTACCCCGACATCTCCGCTCAGGTCGTGCAGGTGATCACTGTTTACCCCGGGCGGGCCCCCGAAGAAGTCGAGCGACAGGTCACTGTACCTATCGAAATTGCGTTGCGAGGCGTGCCTAATGTGGAGGTAATCCGTTCCCGTACCATTTTCGGCTTGTCGGTGGTGCAACTGGTGTTTGAAGAGGGAACGGAGATGTACTGGGCCCGCCAACGCGTTCAGGAGAAACTGGCAGCCGTCCAGCTACCGGATGGAGCCGAAGCGGAACTGGGACCACCGGCTACCGCTTACGGAGAAGTGTATCGCTACGAACTGGTCGGTGATGGTAGCCACGATCTGATCGAGCTACGCACCCTCAATGACTGGGTGGTGATTCCCCGTTTGTTACGCGTTGCCGGCGTGGCCGAAGTATCCAACTTCGGCGGCCTGGAAAAGCAGTTCGCCGTTACCTTCCGACCAGCCGATCTGGATCGCTTCGGCTTGAGCCTGACCGAAGTGGTCGAGGCCATCAAAACCAACAATGCTTCGGCCGGTGGCAGTGTGCTTCCCCGTGGCAGTATGGCATTTGTCATCCGCGGCAGTGGATCCCTGCAGCACCTGCAGCAGATTCAAGACATCTTCGTCAAATCGGTCGATGGCATTCCCATCTACTTGCGGGATGTTGCCAGCATCGGGGTGGATCACCGTGTTCCCTCGGGCATCTTTAGTAAGGACCAAACTGACACGGGCGTTGAAGGTATCGTTTTGATGCGGCGGGGCGAAAATCCCTCGCGTGTGCTGGCAGGTGTGCAGCAGGCCGTCCGGGAACTGAACGAAGCGGAATTGCCCCCGGGTGTAAAAATTGTCCCTTTTTATGACCGCCAATATCTGGTGGACAGCACCCTGCACACCGTGAGTCATTCCGTCGCCCTGGGCATTACCCTGGTCGTGCTCGTTCTGCTATTGTTTTTCGGCAGGCCGATCGTCGCGGCCCTGGTCGCCTTGACCATTCCCTTTTCGTTCCTGTTTGCTTTGTTGTTGATGTACCTGACAGGCATCCCTATCGGACTACTCTCGATCGGGGCCATCGACTTTGGCATTATCGTCGACGGTGCCATCATCATGACCGAGCACATCGTCCGACGGCTTAGCGAGGCGGTACATGATAGCCAGCGCCCTTCACTGGTAATGCTGGTCTGGCAAGCGGCCTGCGAAGTCGAACGCACCGTATTCTTTTCAATCCTGATGATCATAGTGGCCTACATTCCCTTGCTCTCGTTAACCAGTATCGAGGGACTGCTTTTCCGGCCAATGGCCTTGACGATGGTGTATGCCCTGCTTGGAGCCTTGATATTTGCCTTGGTGGTTATTCCCGTACTGGCGGTGCTGGTCCTTCGGACAAAACACCCAGAATGGGATAATCCGTTGCTGACGCTAGCCCGTCGCAGCTATGCTGTGGTGCTCCGGGGTTTGCTGGTGGTACGGTGGTGGGTGGTGGCCGCGGCGATCTGCGGCGTAGCTACCGTGGCCATCAGGATTGTTCCCCGCCTCGGCATCGAGTTTCTGCCCTATCTGGACGAAGGGGTCATCTGGGTGCGGGCCAACTTTCCCGAAGGAACTGCCTTGGAGCAAACCTCTTACTACGGACGGCGGATTCGCGATATAGCCCGAGAATTCCCCGACATCAGGCACGTCGCGGTGCAGGCTGGTCGCAACGATTCAGGGACCGACCCTTTTCCCCCCAGCCGCCTGGAAATCCTGATCATCCCCCACCCCAAAGAGCAGTGGACCCAATTCCGGACCAAACAGGAACTGGTGGCCGCACTGGGACAACGCTTACGGATGGAATTTCCTACAACCCGTTTCAATTTTACTCAGCCAATTATCGACAGCGTCACCGAGGACACCAATGGCACCTCGGCCAATTTAGCCATTGAGTTTACCGGTCCGGATCCTCAGATCCTGCTGGAGTTGGCCCGGCAGACAGTGGAGCTACTCAAGACGATCCCCGGCAGCCAGGATGTCAACATTGAGCAGGAAGGCCCACAGCCTCAATTGGTGATCACACCCGACCGGCAATTGTGTGCCCGGCATAATGTCCGCATCGAGGACGTGACCAGTCTGATCAACATCGCTCTGGGGGGAGAGGCCGTGGGCAGTTTATACGAGGGGGAGCGGCGTTTTGATATCACCGTCCGCTTGGATCGCCGTGTGGTCAACTCTCCGCTAGCGGTGGGCCGACTGCCCGTGCATTCGCTGGACAAAGTACCGGTCCCCCTCGCCCAAGTGGCCCGCATTGAACTAGTCGATGGCGAAACACTCATCGCGCGGGAAAACAGTCGCCGGCGTATCACTGTCCGTTGCGATATTGTTGGCCGTGATCAAGGTGGTTTCGTCCGGGAAGCCCAACAGCGGTTTGCCCAGACGATACAGCCCCAGGTTCCAGCCGGTTACCAGATCGGTTGGCTAGGAATGTTTGCCAACCTGGAACGCGCCCGCCAGCATTTCATGTTGGTCATGCCGGTGACCGTAGCTCTTATTTTTGGTCTGCTGATCATCACCTTCGGCTCGGTCCGGGCTGCCCTGTTGCTGCTGATGTCCGTGCCGTTTGCCTTCATCGGCGGGGTGCTGGCCTTGTGGCTACGCGGAATGAATCTGAATGTTTCCACTGGTGTCGGATTCGCAGCCCTTTTTGGCGTCTCTGTCATGAATGGGGTCCTGATGGTCCGCTCAATCACGGCCCTTCGCCAAAAAGGGTGGGAATTGTATCCTGCTATCATTCAGGGGGCGGTGGATTGCTTGCGACCCATTCTGCTGGCCTCACTAGTAGCCATTCTCGGGCTGGTTCCCGCCTCACTAGCCACGGGGCTTGGCTCCGACGTCCAGCGACCTTTAGCTACCGTCATTGTATGGGGATTATTTAGCTCCACCATCCTGACGTTGTTCGTCATCCCGGTTCTGTACGCTTTGTTCGCACCGACGGTAAACATCCGGAAATACACCGACGGCTCAGCACAAACTGACTTGAACGGATGACGGAGGAAACTATCTGGATTGTGTCAGCTACATCCCGCATAGGCAGAACGACCGCTCAAGCCGTTCGCTTCCTACGATGGCATAACAGCACGGCCATCGGACGATGGGGTGATTGGTAGGCGATTTTTCAAAAAAAGGACATATCACCAGGAGTAACTAGTTGCGGGTAGGGGATGTCCAGGATGGCTGGAACGACTCCTGCTTGTGCAGGGCTTTGTGATAAGCATCGGCAAGTAACAGTAGGGCCTCGCAACGCAAACGAAATGCCTGGAGCAGGTCGCCATCGGCGGGGGTGGCCAAGCGGGCATACGCATCCCAATCAACCGGTACATTCTGCTCTTTAAGCATTTCGATCAGACTTTTCTCCGCCTCAGCAAACTGATTGAGACGTTCGACAGTGATGGAGCAATCGTGACGACGGTAGATGTTAAGCGGCCGGGGTTGATCATCTTCCGGAATAGCAGAAGTGAATACGTCGTTAGCCTCGGACGGGCGTAGCACCGCATGGACCAGACCTATCAGACCAATCAGGATTATAAGGGCCCCTACCAGGAACAGGGGCATTGATAAGGTCTTCCACTCCTGTAGATGCAACACCAAAGACAGGACGGCCAGCAGTGAGCCGCCGCCAATGGCGCACAAGGGCCACCAATGGGTCAAGAAGTTCCGGCACGCTAGCCAAAAGCGGCTGGAAGTGTGCCGGTGATGCGAGCCACTATCATCGGGACCGCCTGGGATGCGGACCAGAATAACGGTGATGTTGTCCGGCCCGCCGCGGAGATTGGCCAAATGGACGAGTAAGCGCACGGCCGACTCCAACGGCAAGGCCTGGACGATTGCGCCGATTTCTTCCGGTTTGACCAGTCCCGTTAACCCATCGCTGCACAGCAGGAAGACGTCCCCTGGCTGGACGGGATGAGGCCCCTCGATGTCGACCTCTACTTCAGGATCTGGACCGAGTGAGCGAATGATGACATTACGCTTGAAATCACCCAGTTGTTCTGGGTCAACCCCCGTCCGTTTGGCAATTTCCCAGACCCAGGAGTGATCGAAGGTCAGTTGTTCGATGGTATTGTCACGGATGCGGTAGGCCCGGCTGTCCCCTACATGGCCGATCCACGCTCCTTCAGGACGAAGAATCAGCGTGGTGCTGGTGGTTCCCATGCCCCGGAATTCCGGATTTTGCTGACCAATTTCGTGAATGCCGGTGTTGGTTTCAGCAAAGGCCCGACGCAGGGCGGCCACCACCCCTTCATGCACGTGTTTTTGGAACAGATGGGGAATGTCCCGAACCGCCTTGACACTGGCCTTTTCGCCAACAGCATGGCCGCCCATGCCATCGGCCACGATGAAAATGTGCCCGCAACTGGCAAAAGTGGCGGCGTCCACCGCAGGTCGGGCCGCACAGGCGTCCTGATTATGACTGCGCTTCACCCCAACGTCGGTGAGCGTAGCATAGCGAGGTGGTTCAAAGGCCAACACGGACTACCCCCAACCCTAAGTTTTTCGTCTTGATGTCATCATACGCTATATCGCAGCGTTGTGCGCGACCTCACGATTAAGAAAAAACCTTTTGGGTGGACATCGCTAGCGGTACCTTCCCCATTTCGGCTTGGGTAGACTCCGGAATGACTTAAAGAACACCCGGACCGCGAACCAACGGACTGCCTCCTGCAATTTCATCCCCGTTTGTACCAAATGTCCAGATTGGCAAAAGCCACGCGGCTACTTATCTGTTGCTCGATCACCTTTTAGTACGTCAGATATTAAATATCGTCCCCTGCATAGATCGGGGCCAACTTGTCTTGATTCGGCACCATCAGTTGGTTAGGAGCAGTCGCCGGGGAGGGAGTATGTCGCGCTTTATGGGCTATTATCCGGCAGGGAGCATAATGTCGTATGAAACGCTCTGTCACTTTCCTGGCACGTCCGTACCTGGCTTGCTGTTTGGGGGTAGCCTGCTGCAGTTGCGTCGAGCGTCGCTTTGTCATCGAGGCTAACGTCCCCAACGCACAGGTATACATAAATGACCAGCCCATCGGGGCCGCCCCGGCCCATGCTCCCTTTGAATACTATGGTTACTATAAGATAACACTTTTTCATCCCGGCTACGAGCCCTTGCAGCAGCGTGTGCACGTCGTAGCCCCTTGGTATGCCTATCCCCCTTTCGATTTTCTGACTGAGGTTTTATGGCCATTTCCCATCCGGGACGTGCGTCGGTATTATTTCGAGCTGCAACCGGCGACCCAACCTCGGGTTGATGAACTGATCGAACGTGCCGAAGGCTTGCGACATCGGGGGCAGAATTTACCCCCTCCGGCCCGTCCGGCCGCTCCTCGTCCCACACGCCCCTCCACGCAAACGCCCCTTGCTGATGATACACTTATTCCGCCCGTTGGTCCTGCACCACCACCGCCATAAGCGTATACCCAAGGGCATCAACGCCCCTCCCAAGTCCACGCCGCTGCACAGTTCTCGCTCTATTATCAATAAACCCAAGCCATTGGCACAGAAGACATAATAGTTCTCAAATCTCACCTCACCTGTCATCCTTTAGAGCAGTTCGATTAAACCAATCGATTCACTCTACGACACAATCGCGAGTTTTCTTAAGAAATTATTTGCGATTTTTTGTTTTTACACAGACTACCGACATTGTACCTCCCACGAGAGCTGGGTAAATTTGCTTTAGTTCCACCGAGAAAAATGATTATCGCAGGCACACAAACGGCTAATAAATTTCTCTGTGATAGATCAGATAAGGGTAACACTGTTGAACATAGTGTAATCTTTCATACCGCCAGGTAGGAACTTGTTCGGGAAGACGGGTAATTTCCGGATCAGTAGTCAAGAGTTGATATTTGACCTCTTTCCAAGACGGGACCGATTCAGGGGGACGTAACCATGCGGCAACATCTCGTGCAACTGTTGAGGCAGGCCAAGCAACCGGAGCAACTGGCCCCCATTCTCGACTACCTCGCCGAGACAGGTCATATAGGTCAAGCCGAAGTCGCCAGCATCCTTGAAAAGCTGAGTTCCGGCTACTCCCTCAATTCTGTGTGCGAGCCGCTGCAAATGTTAGTGGCCAAGGTTTGTCAAGTGCAGGTCAAATACCACGTGCTTAATAATGGGACTTTGGGTCGTCCATGGAAACGACGCGTCAGTTTGCCCGCTGCAGTTGGACGGACAGCTCTGCTTGTTCTGTTCAGTGATTGTAAGGGCGTCATTTCAATCTACCATGGTGGTCTTAAGGTACGTCACTATCATAAGCCGTTAGCGGATGCAGCAGTAGTTATGGCTCGCCGCCGTCGTGACGACGTAGTGGCTATCGCCTCGTGTACTGTTGTACGAGCAAAACTCGGTTGTGCAGGCTGCTTGCGAGCTAATGGCTTTAACGGCGACATGATTGATGGTCGCTGCAAACCAGAGCGTCAACTCCAAAGCCTTGAGTGGAACTGGAATTACTTTAAACAAACTGTCCAGCAACTAAGGGACGATAATTATTATGACATCCAATTAGTGTCCGATCTTGCTAGTGGCCCCGCACTGCTCAGCGATCAGGGGGTTAAGGAGCATTATCCCATTGACTGCGAAGACGACGACGAGGATTGGTATTTCAAACCGAATTTATGCGATTTATCAGAGAGTCCTGACAGTTCTGAAATACCACCCTGTGGTGGAGTTATAATTGCTGGCGAGAACAGTTAACTTTGTATCCGCCGGTGTAAACTGAACTCTGTCTTAATCTTGTGCTCAACTACGTTCGCTTGACGACTCCCCAGCGGATCGAAGGGCAGAAGGGCGATTTGAGGAAGCAACAGACCTGGAACCATCAGGGGAGATGTGATCCCCAATAGCTCCACCGACGTGAGGAGCGAGTGTCACGGCAGTAGGCAGTGGGGGCACCTGATTACTTGGAGCGGACTGCAGGGTCGGCGGCCGGGTCTCCGGGAGGCGGTCTGCATCGTCCCCAATGGGCGTAAGCGGAAGCTCCTTTTTCATCCGTAGGTAAAGCAAATATCCCAACAAGCCGATGAGCCATTCGACAACTCGCATCGCTAAACGGGCGATCACGCCTCGGCTTGCCGAGCGGCCGGACAACTGGTACAAGCCTGCAAACGTCGCTTCGCCAATCCCTACTCCACCAGGGGAAACAGGCAAAGCCTGCACAATGAAGCCGATGGGAGCAATAACTATGTGTTCGGCCAGGCTCGCGGGTTGCTCCGCCTCCCCGCCTTGGGCCGGAAACACCCGCGAAGCGGTATGAAAAGCTAATACCAGGGCCACATGCGAAATGGCCGACAAAGCCACACCTCCCAGGATGGTCCGGGGGCGTTGGCGGTATATCCACACGGCATACCAGAACTCTGCTAGCGGTCCTCCCACCTTCGGCAACCACCGCAGGCGACGGGCAAACCGATCCACCCGGCGTTGCGGCAAATAGCCGAGCAGTACATACCCAACGATGGTAACCCCACTGCACGCGGCCATCAACTGAATGAGCCGTTGCAACTCCGGGTTAGCAATCAGACGTGCATCCCCCAGAAGCCACAAGGTCGTTCCTAACACAGCAACGAAAAGAACTAATCCGAATAGTCCTAAGGCCCGATCGATCAGGACGGTCGCTACGGCCCGTGTCTTCCGCTCGCGATTCTCCCGAGCGATGAAATAGGCTTTGAGCAGATCACCTCCGACAGATCCCGGAAGAAAAGTGTTAAAAAATATCCCTACCATCCCTAAGCGGCAAGCATTGCGGAGTGTGAAAGGCAAGTCCAGGGCACGGACCAGCAAGTACCAGCGGATTAGTTGCAACGCTAAGGCCCCGGCTGTGAGCATGGCTGCCAGCACAAGCCATTCCCCGGCTATCGGTCCTGCCAGCAAGGTCCGCAGTCCCGGTGCGCCCGTTACCGCGTTATCCTGCCAATACCGACCTACCACCCAAGCCAGCAGTCCGAAACCAATTCCATATTTAACAATCACTTGCATGCTGGCTTTCGCTTTCTGCCGCACCCTCTCGTCCCCCTTGCTTAAGTCCGCTAAGCCAGATTGAAATTCGCCGAACTACGGTTCATCCGTCGTGACAATAAGTACCAACGATAAGTACTCTGCTGTATGCCCGCTGTCAGAGTACTGGGACGTAACAAAGCTGCCGTGTCCGTGCCTTGGCCAATTTTGGAACAAAACGCTGTGTACGTCCACCCCGGCAGACAGCCAAGTGGTTTTTCTGAGTAGAAACCGGCACTTGCCATTGACTTTCCGCGTGTAGCGGCGTAATTTGACTATGACGTTGGGGATGTAGCTCAGCTGGGAGAGCGCTTGAATGGCATTCAAGAGGTCAGGGGTTCAAATCCCCTCATCTCCACTCCAAACCCTATACATCGTCGTTAGGTAACCATCGACACTGTGGTGGCAATCACTTGCTGACAGGCCCTTCCTTATACGCAAGAGCTGGCTCTGAACATTTTGGATCATCCAACCTACTCTACTAGTATTAGCATAATCACCTATGTACTAATGATTATAATTTGCAGCATAGCCGGTTTGTTTTTGGTCAAGACGGTTTGATCAGGTCATCTGGTTGATTCTCGAAGTAGTGTTACTCTTATGTTTCGACCCCCCCAAGCATCTCTGAAACCCGTCAACACAACTTGATTCGCTGTAAGGGCGAGAAGCAATACAGGGAATAGACCTATGAACGCTCAATTTTGAAGATAGACTTACACCTGCTAGAGGTTACGAGTGACTAGTTATTTTTGCAGCGGCTCTTGACTAGCAGACAATTAGGGCGCCTATACTTCTGGAAGAAGGAAATAGTCCTGAAACAGGGCGAATTTAACATGGTATCCTGCCGATACTTTGGTTTTCCTTAAGGCTATGAATTCCATGCCTGCCCCTAGGCTGTGGATTCTACGCCTATAACTACGAGGGCCTTCTGAGAGGGGGCGGCTTCCATGGCACGCACCGATGCACTTCTACGTCTCCATAAGAAACTTTTGGCGCGGCGCAACGAACTGAGGCAGCGCCTCGGCATGGTGTTGGAGGATCTGGCGGAGCATCACACGTCCGGCGGTGATACAGCCGACGCCGCCTTTGATGCCGCTAGTGAAGCATTGGCTTCTTCTCTGGCAGAGATGGAAGCCCGAGAGCTCCTGCAGGTCGAACGCGCCTTGGCTAAGCTGAAAAACGGCACCTACGGTCGTTGCGAGGGGTGCGGTTGCAAAATCCCCATAGCACGCCTGAATGCCCTCCCCTACTGCACCTACTGCATTGCTTGTCAAAGGCAAATCGAGGCGGAGGGCGAGGACTCACTCCCCCAGCGGCATGACTGGTCACGGGTGCGCGACCCTAATTCCGATGACCTGAACGTTAATCTTTCCGAGCTGGAGCGGTAATAGCGATGTAAACGAACATAACAAGAGCAGATGTAGACGCTGGAACTGTTTGAAACAGGCATCATAGTGAGCCGCGACCGTATTCAAACACGACGCTGCGTAGTAAAGCAACTATGTTTTGACGTTGGCACTGGATTATGACACACTTAATTTTAGGCTGAACTGCAGCTGTACAACGACTTCATTTGCCCTCGGTAGACAAGTCTGGTTTACGCCAATCCGACGGAAGGATAATTCGCAGGAGGGGGCAAGCAATAAAAGCTCTTACCGATAATACTGGCACAATCCTGAGAACCCCTCCCACCCCGTTCAAAAACAGGGTCCGCGATGGACACGGCTTCGCGGACCCTGCGCGTTTTGTAGACGGATGGCGACGGTGCGTATTATGCCGTGGTACCACATTCCTGCATTTACCTGGTGGGAGTGTTCCTGTCTCCCGCATTCTCTTGGCCGATCGGTACAGTGGTAGTTGAAAGACCGCCGTTAGTTTCCGCCGGAGGGCTAACGCAATGCATCGTCGTCAGGTAATCGGCGCGACTTTAGCAGGTGCAAGCGCAGGTTTGCTTCTCGGTCTGTTAGGAGCGCTTATTTTTGGGCCCCTGGCTGTCTGGAGGCAGTCCCTGGCTGCCCCAGCTGTACCAGAAGCGGTATCGAACGCGGACATACCGGCCATTAAAGATGCCACCCTGGCTTTGTCGGAACGCTTCCAGCAAGTGGTATTACGCGTCAGTCCCGCCGTAGTGGCTGTGGATGCCATCAAGCCGGCAGCTATGGAGTCGGGAACACGCGGCAAGCCCGTGGAAGAGTCCGGTTCAGGGGTCCTGCTACGATGGCCCAACCGCAAAGGCACTCTGGCAATCACCAATCATCATGTGATTGGCGCTGCCGCGCCAGCCCAGATCTACGTTACCCTAGCCGACGGCCGCATACTACAGCCTAACCGCTTATGGACGGATCCGGAATCGGACCTGGCCCTTCTCCATTTTGAGGACAACGACTTGCCCACTGCGGAACTAGGCGACAGTGATAAAGTCCAACGGGGCCAATGGGTCCTAGCCATCGGCAGTCCGTTTGGATTGAATCAAACCGTCACCCATGGCATCATCTCCGCCACCAATCGGGGTCAGATCCATCTCGGCTCGACCATCCGTATCAAGGAATTCCTGCAAACGGATGCCGCCATCAACCCTGGCTCCAGCGGTGGCCCCCTGGTCGATCTCGACGGCAAAGTGATTGGCATCAACACCGCTATCGCCTCCAAAAGCGGAGACAACAGCGGTGTGTCGTTCAGCATCCCTGCCAACATGGTCCGACGGATTGCCCGTCAGCTACTCGAGCACGGCAAAGTAACACGGGGCTACCTTGGCGTACAACTAGCCGCAGCACTGGAACCCGCCCAAGCGCTGCGGCTAGGGTTGACACGCGTCAACGGAGCCCTGGTCGAAATTGTTCATCCCAACACACCGGCGGCCCAAGCAGGACTGCTACCGGGAGACGTTATCCTCAAGCTGGAGGACGTGTCCCTACGAGATGAAAACCACTTGATCAATTTGATTTCCGATCTTCCCCCCGGCCAACGCGTCCGCCTGAGCGTTTGGCGCGAGCGACGACTGATCACTATCGAAGTAACCATCGGCGAATATATCAGTCCGTCGCGTCGTTAGCCGACGGCATCAACGCTCCAGAACCTGATCGGTCAATATCCGCCTGGGGCAACGCCTGGCTTATAGAGTCCAACGCAGGAACAAATCGCTGCACATAAACGGCGGCAATCAAGTCTCCCGTCACGTTAACGGTCGTGCGGCACATGTCCAACAAGCGATCGACCCCCAAAATGAGGAAAAGGTAATCAGGAGATACGTGTACGGCGGCCAGGACCATGGCTAGCAATGGGATCGACCCGCCTGGCACACCCGCCGCACCAATTGCCGTCACAACGCACAGGATCAGTACCAGCACCTGCTGCAACCAGGATAGCTCCACCCCAGCTACTTGGGCGAGAAACAAGACGGTCACTCCCTCAAACAAGGCTGTGCCGTTCATGTTCATCGTAGCCCCTAAGGGCAGGACAAAACCGGCCACTGGGGGCGAGATCCCCAGGTCCGTCTGGGCCGTGCGTAGAGAAGCCGGCAAAGTAGCATTCGACGAACTGGTACTGAACGCGGTCAGCAACACCAGCCGGATCTGCAAGAAAAACCGCCCGGGAGACCGCCGGCCCAGAAAATAGATTAGTAATGGGAATACGACCAATAGCTGGACAGCTAGTCCCACCAGAACTACCCCCACGTACACTCCTAGGGCCACCAGCAGGCTGAAACCAAACTGAGCCACAGTACTGAAAATAAGGGCAAACACCCCCAAGGGTGCTAACCACAGGGCCAGACCGATGATGGCCACCATCACGTCTGCGATCGCCTCTAACACCGTGGTGAGCATTTGCCGGCGTGACAAGGATACCCGTTGCAAGCCTATACCAAACAGCAAGGCAAACACGATGATGGCCAGCATGTTCATTTCCACAGCCGCTTGCAATGGGTTTCGCGGAACCATCTGCACGATCTGCTGGATACCAAATTCGGCTGGACGCACTGCTTCCTGTCTTCCATAAACAGCTTGCAGTTGAGACACTATCGTGTCGTCAAGCATCCGACCCGGTTGGACCAGTTGGACTAACCCCAGACCGATGCACACAGCACACGTCGTGGTCAGCAGAAAATAGATCAGTGTGCGGACACCTAGCTGTCCGAGACGGTCCAGTCCTCCTAAGCGACCAACGCCCACCACCAGCGAAGTAAAGACCAACGGAACGACGGTCATTAACAGAAGGTTCAAGAAGATACGCCCAAGTGGCTCCAACAAGTAATGCACCAAAGCCTTCAGCCAGGGCTCCGGCTGGGGGGGTGGTCCCGGATGCATGCCCCAAACGTTGGCCAAGCCCCCAGTCAGGGCCCCTATCATCAGGCCTACCACAATACCGCGATGTGGCACACGAATTTCTACGTCCATCCGCACTCTCCCTGCCCGTGCAGCGACAGGATTTGGTGTTCCCTTTCTGACATAGGGGCTTTTTTTACCGATTACCGCAACATAACTTATTCAGGAATTATGTTTTTTGCGTCCGGATGTGTTGCCTATGTTCGATTACCTGTTACGCGGCGGGCGGATTGTTGATGGTACCGGCACGCCCTGGTTCAAGGCCGATGTCGGGCTCAGGGGTGAACGGATTGCTGCGATTGGCCAGTTGTCGGCTGCAACGGCCCGCGTGGTGCTGGACGTAGAGGGATTGGTCGTCAGTCCCGGATTTGTCGATACCCACGTGCATGGCGACCTGGCATTACTGGTCGATCCGCTGCACGAAGCCGCTATCCGTCAGGGGGTGACCAGCTACGTGTTGGGTCAGGATGGTGTCGCCTTCGCCCCCGCTTCTGCGACCACGTTACATTACATGCGACGTTACACTGCCGGATTCAACGGCAACTTTCCCACACCGGATCGACATTGGCAGTCGGTGGCAGAATTCTTGCAACAGTTTGATCGTCGCTGTGCCGTCAACGTGTGTGTGCTTGTCCCTAACGGCAATCTGCGTATGGAAGTGCTGGGACTGCGTCCGGGACCCGCCGACGCCGAAGAGCTACGGCAGATGCAACGACTGTTGCGCGAAGGGCTGGAGCAAGGTGCCGTGGGCCTATCCAGTGGGCTGGATTATGTCCCGAGCCTGTATGCAGACGTAACCGAGTTGGCAGCACTCTGTCAGGTCGTTGCCGAAGTGGGCGGTGTGTACGTCACTCACATGCGGGGCTATACACCCGAAAAAGCTCCAGCAGCTCTGGACGAGGTATTTACCATCGCTCGCCGGGCCGATTGTGCGGTGCACGTCTCCCACTTTAATTGCCTGGCCCAGCAGACGCTGCCTCTGCTCGAACAAGCACGGCAAACAGGGATCGACATTACCTTTGATTTGTACTGTTATCTTTACGGCAGCACCATTGTGGCTATGCTCACGCTGCCACCAGCAGTGCTGGAAGGAGGCATTGACGCGACGATCGAACGGCTGCGTCAGCCCCAGACCCGACGCACCCTGGAAGCCGCCTTTGCCCAACCCCGCTTCCCCATCGACACCATCCGTTTCAGTAGTCTGCCGCATCCCAATTGGCAACGTTACGAAGGCTGGCTACTGCCAGAGGCCTGCCGCCACGCTTATCAGTTGTCCGGGCCCCCGGAGGTTCGTCACCTGGTCGATTTCGTCTGCGACCTGTTAATAGATACGGATCTGGCCGCTGGTTGCATCATTCGTCATTTCCGTCAGCGTCAGGAACAAGACATTCTGGAGTTGATGCGTTCGCCGATGATGATGGCTGGTAGCGACGGTGTATATGTCGGCGGTCGACCACATCCCCGAGGTTATGGATGTTTCGCCCGATATCTGGGCTATCATGTCCGCCGCGGCGATTGGTCCCTTGAGGAAGCCGTGCAAAAATGTGCCTGGCATGGTGCCCGACGCTTCGGCCTGGCATACCGTGGGCAGATCCGTGAAGGCTGGTTTGCCGACCTGGCCGTTTTTGATCTCAACACTTTTGTTGACCACGCCACCTACGATCAAGGCAACGCCCTGGCCAGCGGCATGCACCACGTTTTCGTCAATGGTGTACCCGTCTTATTACAGGGCCAGCGCACTTCTGCGATCCCCGGTCGGGCTTTACGCCGAGGATGCCCCTGACTCCAAACACCGGCCGCTGCATGATAATACACACTTCTGCAAAACTCGGCGGCGTCACGGAGTGGTTGGTTTGTCCCCCCACTTGGTGTTCCAAACAGCTCCTTTCCACAGAACACTTTGAGGTAATTTCTGCTGGACCGTCTTCACAGGCGGCAGCAAACAGAAACAAGAATTTTACCTGAAACGTCCCTTTTGCCGGCCTGCAATAGTTCCGTCCGGGTGGGAAGAAAATTCTTTACCCTTTGTGCGGATTCCGCCGATAACAGCAACGATGACGCGGCAGAAGCGGGAGGAAAGCTCTATGCGGTGGCGCGCCTGGGGGTACAGTTGGCTGCTGGTGGCGGCGGGATGCCATCACGGCGTGCTCGCCCCAAGCAGCCCCGTGAACGTTCCAGCAGCCATCGCCGTGCCACCGCCGGGGGCAGTACCGCGGGAACTGGATAAGATCACGTTGCCTCCCTATGTCATTGAGCCGCCCGATCAACTACTTATTGAAGTCGTGCAACGCAGCACCGTCCCGGACGTGGACGAAACAGGCAAGCCCCGCATTGGGCCTGACGGCAAACCACTTATGAAAACCGTTACCGATCGCCTGCCGGTACAGCCCATATCCGGGCCCTTCCAGGTGCGTGTCGACGGCACAGTTGGTTTAGGCTTTTGGGGGTCGGTCACCGTAGCGGGTCTGACCCTCGATCAGGCAGCCGAGGCCATCCGTCAACACATTGTTAAAAATCCTGTCCTGCGCGAATATGGAACAGCTCCCGAAAGCATCATCGTCATTGTGGATGTATTAGCCTACAACAGTAAGCGGTATTACATCATCTATGATGGAGCCGGCTGGGGCGAACAGGTAATTTCCTTCCCAATTACGGGGAGCGAAACAGTGCTGGACGCCATCGCCAACGTTGGCGGACTGTCCGATATCGCTAGCAAACGAAACATTTGGGTAGCCCGACGCACACCCCATGCCGGTCAACCATGGCAGATTCTGCCGGTGGACTGGGTGGGTATCACCCAGCACGGAATTACAACGACGAATTATCAGCTTCTGCCCGGTGATCGTATTTACGTGAAAGCCCAGAAACTAGTTACCATTGACCGGATGATGGCTCGGTTCCTGGCCCCGATCGAGCGAGCCTTTGGCGTAACCCTGCTTGGAGCCGCTACGGTTAACCAGATCCAGGGCCGCGGCTTCGGTTTCGGTGGCCGCTAACTCTGTATGTTGATCGGTACAATACAGCTGCCAGAACGACGGTCCCCAGATGTGAAAGTGTTCAGACGTCCTAGGGTACTGGCAAGGCAGAGCTTGCCGCTGTGAGGCTAGTCATGGTCCGGTTTGCGATCGTCTGCTGGAGTTTCATGGTGGTAGCAAACGTGGCTTGGGCTCAGACTCCTCTGCAGCAATATGGCAGCACGTTTCCCTCCGTACCTTATATGCCACCTTCAGGATTTGTGAATCCTTATAACTTCATGCCTAATATTTACAATCCGCAGACGCAGCCCTTGAGCCCGTATTTGAACCTTTTGTCGGGGATCAATCCTGGGGTCAATTATTACTTTGGGGTGCGTCCGGGGACAGTTGGTATGGGGGGCTTGCGTGGGGGTGCCCCGTTTGTCGCGGCGGGAGGCAATCGGCCGTTATTCTTTCCACAACTAGCGTTTGCGCCTGATCCGACTGCTGATCGCAGCAGTGGTGAGGCGGACCGTGTGTTGCCTCCAGCGGGCCACCCTGTGGTTTTCAACAATACCTTGGGTTATTTCCCCACGCCGCTGGCACCCGCGGGTGGGGCGCGGCCGGCCTTGGCAGGGTTTGGCACCACCCGTTCCGGTGTGCGTCGCTGATGCAATGCCGCCGGACCCCTCAGCACCGCTGTTGGCAGTCAAGCCGGGTAGTGTGCATCGAAGCTGGGAGGTAAACATGCAATGGCGACCGGGCCTATGCAGCCTACTGGCAGGAATAACGACCCTGCTGGGTACACCACTGCAAACGGCAGGTGCTCCTCCTGTTTCCCCGTGTCGCTCCGCTCAACTATTACCGCCTCTGGCCGCAGGCGGCCCTGAAGCTGCTGAAGTAGCCGTGGCCCGAGCCCAAGCGGAGCCGCTGCCGTCTTTGGGAATGACGCCGGTCCGCCGTAATGGCTCCGCGGTCGCCCCGGCCACCTCGCCCTCTTGGCTTAGCGGCACAGCTCCCCCGGAAACGATCTTACCGGCAGCTGCCGCGCTGCCCGCGCGTCCGGCATCCACCCGCTCCGGAACTCCTGATAGCCCAAGCCGGCGTACCGCTCCACTTTTCGAGTCATTACTACCTGCGCAATCGACAAATGCCTCTTCTTCTGCGGCGGCTTCCCCCGCAGCATCCGGCTCTCCGGCCCACGCTGCCATGCCCTTCCGAGGTGCCACGGCCCAGGGCACAGTCGTTTATGCCGGTCCTCCAGCCTATCGCTGGTACGGTTACGGGGCCGCATCCCCTCCCGCTTTTCTGGTTCATTCACAGGGCCAGTATCCGCGTGCTTCCACCGACTGGTATCACATTACCGGGGCCACTGCGGGGGCGTTTCCAGTGCCGATTACTGCACCAGCAGCTTCGAGCGGTACCGGGCCCTCACGCACCTCGTCTTCAGTAGCCTCCCCGGCCGCAAGCATGCGTCCATCCTCAGTCGGACCATCCTCGCCACCTGAATCCCTCCCCCCTGCCGTTTTGCCGACACCTTCCCATTGGTCGGATACTCCAAGTGGCCAGTCGCGTACCGATCCCGCGACTGGCGGTCAAACAGCAACCAACACATTCGTCCGCGCCGCAAGCAGCCCAGCCTCCACTCCGCTTGCGCCAGCTCCTCCAATAACCGTTACACCAGTTGACTCAGGGGTGTCGACATCCCTTGCTAGCCCAAATGTGACTGTGACCATGCCGACCCCAAATCCTGCTCCGCGAACAGCCCCTTCCACTGGCCCTACTGCAGACGCAGGGCCGATTGCATCTCCTGCAGCAACCCCAGCCGGAAAACTCCTGGCACCAGAAGCGGGGCCATGGAAACCGGTCTTGCAACGGCCGGGCCACGATCTACCGCCAGCTTCGTCTGGACCATAGCCTCGCTCCCCTTCCAGCCGCCGAACCGCTAAGGGATCGACCACAACTCAAATAAGACCACAACCGAACGAGTTCTCAACAACCACAATTGATCAAT
>JANWVV010000018.1:0-21732 GCA_025055795.1 Gemmataceae bacterium | reverse complement strand
CATGTCATTAACCCATCTTGGGCACCGAATCCACACAGGCTTACTGCTGATAATGAACCACCTGAAGATTGTTCCGTACTTTCGTATTGCCATTCAATAACGGGACTTGCCGGTGCCTCCGGGCATCATGCAATGATGACTATGATTGTGACGGTGGTCGTTGCTTGCTCCTAGCGTTCCTGATCAACGTTGCGACGCTTCCATCCATGAAACTGATTATCGCCATAATTCAGCCCGACAAATTGAACGCGGTCAAAGAGGCGCTCAACCGCGTGGAGGTGTTTCGTCTGACCATAGTCGACGTACTCGGTTTCGGACGACAAAAGGGACAGACGGAGACCTACCGGGGCCACGAACTGACCATCAATATGCGTCGCAAGGTACAGTTGCAGATAGCGGTTAATGAAGACTTCGTCGAGCCAACGGTTCAGGCCATCATAGCGGCCGCCCGCACCGGTCCCGAGGGACGTATTGGCGACGGCAAGATCTTCATTCTACCCCTGGAGGACTGTATTCGCATTCGCACCGGGGAACGCGGCCCGGAAGCCATCTAAGCCGACAATTCCGCCGTCCACCCCATTCGCTGACCGATTCTGTCCGAACCATAGCGCCTCATTTTGCCACCGCACCCCCTTATTCTGATCAATCCCGCAGACGTTCTTTGCCGAAGAGGAAAAGTGCACGGGAGCAACGAGAGTCTCCCAGGAGGACAAGGTATGCAGATGCGTGGTCGGTGGGCGGCCTCCATCCGCCCCAGGAGCAGCACATTGGCGTTGACCGGTGGCCTGGTCATGTTACTGGCCAGCACCAGTCAAGGGCAACCGCCGGCGATTCGTCTGGAGGACGCGTTGCAGCGACAGCCCAAACAAGCCGGTGTGCTGGTCTCGACACCTCCAGCCGAGCAGTGGAACGCCTGTCGGCTCGAGCCGATCATCAACCCCAAGGACGGCAAAACGCCGATGGGTTACGTCGTGCGGGACCCAGCCGGTTTACCCCTGCGGCAATTTGTCAGTTATGATCAAGCCACGTACAACATAGTGGCGTACTATCACAACGGTGTGGAGGCCTTCCGCGAGGTGTATCCCACCCGCAGCACCGATCCGGTGCAGTACCGTTGGCTGGGGCCCAATGGGAGCAAATGGGGCTTGGACCGTAACCGCGACGGCGTGATCGACGAGTGGGTCGTTTTGTCTCCCGAGGAACTGGCCCAGGAACTGTTCCAGGCAATGGTGAGTCGCGATGCGCGTCGCGCCGAGGCCTTGGCCTTGAACAAAGCCAATCTGGATTATCTCGGCATGCCAGCCGACAAGGCCGCTGCACTGCTGGAACGGGCTGCCAAGGTCCGCCAGCGAGTGCTGGAGGCTGCTGAGCAGCTCAAACTGTCTCCTCAGGCGCGCTGGGGACACCTGGAACTAGCTGCTCCCCAGACTGTGCCGGCCGATACTTGGAACCTGCGCGATGACTGGATCGTCCACAAGCAGGCCTTGTTGCTGTATCACGAGGGCGAGACCGCTCGCTTCCTTCCGCTGGGGGAACTGGTTCTGATCGGCCGGGCCTGGAAACTGCTGGATGGACCGATGCTGCAACCCGTCCAGGCGGCCGCTCAGGGCCCGGTCATTACGGATGCCATCAAGGACCTGGTCGCCCAATTGAATGAGATTGATCAACGCGGCTCGCAGGCCACCACCCCCGAGGCTCTGGCCGCACACCATGCCCAGCGGGCCAAAGTGCTGGAACAAATCCTGGCTAAATTACCTGAAGGCCCGCAGCAGGAGCCGTGGCTGCGTCTGCTGATTGATAGCCTCGGAGGCGCTGCCGAGACTGAGAAAAACGATGGACCGCATCTGACCCGCCTGCGGCAGCTCAAAGAGAGTCTGGCCAAGGGGTCCTCAGCCTCCCTCGCTGCCCATGCCGCTTTCCGTCTCCTGTTGGCGGAGAATAGCCTGGCCTTGCGGACTGCCCCGCCCGAAGGATTCGCCGCCGTTCAGGACAAATGGCGCAAAAGTCTGGAAGAATTCCTGAACACTTACCCCACCAGCGACGAAGCCCCCGAGGCCATCCTGCGGCTGGCCATGGCTTTGGAATTTACTCCAAACGGCGAAGCCAAGGCCAAGGAATGGTACCAGGTGCTGACCAGCCGTTATCCGCAGCATCCCCACGCCGTTAAGGCGGCCGGTGCCATCAAACGACTGGATAGCGTCGGCCAGGCTTTGACACTCAGTGGTCCTCTGCTGAATAACGGTCAGCTTTTCGATCTCGCCAGCCTTCGCGGAAAAGCCGTTGTTGTCTACTACACCGCCAGTTGGAGCAGCACCCTGGCCGATGATGCCCGCAAGCTGCAATCCCTGTTGCGTGACTATGGTCCCAAAGGTGTCGAACTGGTGGTGATCAGCTTGGATCAAGACGCCCGAGCGGCCGCGGAAGCCCTCGCTACCCATAAAATGCCCGGCATTCACCTGTTTGCTCCGGGCGGCCTGGACCAAAGCCCCTTGGCAACGGCCTACGGCATCCTGGTCGTGCCCCACATCCTGGTCGCGGACAAAAAGGGAGTGGTTATCAACCGGGCTGCTCAAATCGCCACACTGGAAGAGGATCTGAAAAAGGCTTTGCAATAACCACTTTTTCTCTCACGTCCCTACTTATCACGTTCCTACACTCTTATTAAATTTGTTGACAATTGAACCCACCAGCCAGCTACCCGGGGGGATTGCTGGCTTTTACTTTTTCAGATGATCGGAGCGGCCAAGCCAATCGCCGGCCGAAATAGTCCCTTCTTATCTCGGACCTGAGCGTTTTCGTATGACTGTCAAAGATTGTCACAGTCAGCCCGGCTGGTGAGCGTCCCAATGGAACAATCCGCGGATGCTAAGAAAACAGGTTCAACGGAAAGGGTAAAGTTTTGCATGATTCCACTGACAAACGAAACGACGGCGGCCCGGACGGCCCAACACTGGTGGGCGGCGCAGTCCGTCCGACAACGGCTGGGATTGATCCGTCAACTGCGTCGACATTTGCTCGAGCAGCGGCAAGCTCTATGGGAAGCGGTGCAAGCTGATACGGGCCGTTCGCCCGTCGAAGTGTTGGCCTCGGAATTGCTGCCGATTGCTAGTGCCTTGCGATTCCTGGAGCGACGGGCGGCCAAGTTACTATCCCCCCGCCGGGTAGCATGGCGGGATCGACCGCTGTGGTTATGGGGCTGCCACGACATCGTCTATCGCCGTCCCTGGGGAATTGTCGGCATTATTGGCACGTGGAACTATCCTCTGTTCCTGAACATCGTCCCGATCGCCCAGGCGTTGACGGCTGGCAACGCCATCTTGTGGAAACCCAGTGAGCAGACGCCGTGTTGTGCCGATGCAATTGCCCGTTTGTTGGCGGCGGCTGGTTGTCCTGCTCATCTGTTTCAGGTCTTGCCAGTCACTCGTGAAGCGGGACCCCTGCTGGCAGAAGCTGACGTGGATTTGGTGCTATTCACCGGCTCTGAAGGGGTCGGCCGTCAGTTGGCCCGGCGATTGGGTGAACGGCTGATCCCATCCGTACTGGAGTTATCCGGTTGCGACCCTATGTGGGTATTCCCAGACGCCAATGTACATTTGGCCGCACGCGCCGCCTGGTTCGGTACAACGTTCAACCGCGGGCAAACCTGCATAGCCGTCCGGCGGATCTTCGTCCATCGTGCTGTGGCCGAGGCGTTCCGCGTCGCATTGCACGAAGTTCTGGAAGCAGCCGCCGCAACCGGGACAGGACAAAGCTGCACTTTACAAACGCCGGCCCAAGTAGCCCAATTCCACCGTCTGGTCCGCGACGCCTTGGCCCGTGGCGCCCTTTTGCTGACCCCTTATGGGCAGTCTTCTGCTCGTGGGATTGATAGGGAATCTCCCTCCGCGGAGTCGGCCGCTTCTACTGCGGAACCGTCCACGTGTCAGCCGACGTGGTTATGGAACGTACCTCCCGATGCCGCCGTCCTTCAGGAAAGCTGTTTTGCCCCCCTGGCGGCGGTAGTCATTGTGGACTCGCTGGAACAAGCGTTAACGCTGACCCGTCAATGCCGTTTTGGTCTGGCGGCGTCGCTATTCAGCGGTGATGTGCGTCAGGCTCAGCAATGGGCGGCCCATCTACCGGCTGGGCAGGTTTGTGTTAACGACGTTCTGGTACCCACGGCCCATCCCGCCACGCCGTTTGGCGGCCGCGGTGCCAGCGGTTGGGGTGTTACGCAAGGGGCCGAAGGATTACTCACCTTGACGGTGCCGCAAGTCGTAACGGTCCGGCGTGGTCGCTGGCGACCGCACTATGACGAGGCCATCAAGTCACACCCAGCCGCCAGTCAGGAAATGCTGGAAGGACTATTGCTAATGTCCCATGCCCCCACCTGGCGGGGCCGCTGGCAGGGTGTGCTCCGTTTGCTCCGAGGCCTGCGGCACCGCTGAACAGAACAATGGCTCAGTCAGGTTGATCCCGCCGATCGACCCGATCGATTTTGGTCACCCAAGCTACTTGTTACCACAATAGCCAGACGCCAGCGTTCATGCCGTGCGTCGCAGGGGAATGACTGGCTGGGGCAGGACCGTGCCAGAAGCGGACCGCTCGCAAGCTCGTTGAGCCAGATAGCGATAGAGCCGCTCCAACTCCGGGCTTAATTCACAGCCGCGGCGTTGCAGGACAATGCGGACCGTCCTGAGCAGACGTTCGATGTCGTGCAGCAGTTTGACACCCGAAGGCCCCACCCGCTGGAAGGAGGAAATCCGGCGCGGTGCAAAACCGCCTGACGGTAACACCTGGGCAAACGGCTCCAGCACGCTGCCAGCATCCAGGAGTACACCCAAGCCCGTTTTGACGTGGTCACCGAGAAACGCCCCCACCTTCCGTCGCCGACTGTCCACCTCGCCGTCGCCACACGATACACTCACAAAGCCATAATCACACCGCAGATCACTAGTATGGGTTCCGGCTGCCAGATTGACCCACGCCCCGACATAGCTATGACCGAGAAATCCCTCATGATACTTGCTGGAGTAACCGATCAAGATACTATTTTCGACCTCACCTCCGACACGGCATTGGGGGCCGATGGTTGTCCCGCCGCGGATCCGGGCACTGTATACGATGCTGCCTTTGCCAATGGCACAAGGCCCTTCAATGCGGCTGAAGGCCTGCAGGCAGGCCCCGGCTTCAATGACCACCGGACCGGGTCGGGTATCGATGACCACCTGAGGTTCGATCTCCGCTGTGGGATGGACGTAAACCCACTCGGCCGGCCCCAAGACGACGACGCCTTCCGGCAACTGCGTCCGCCAGCGGGAGTATTCCCCTTCGGCAACGTCCCGGGCGATTTCCGCACCGTTCCATTCCAGCAATTCCCACAAGCGGGTTGTTAGCCGCCCAGTGGCAGGACGTGAGGGCAATTGGGTTTTCCACTGCTCCATGGCCCGTTGGGGCCCGAGATGTACCCAAGCCGCCAGCTGCTCCGGTTCCAACCAGGCACACACCCACTCGTCTCCAAGCCAGGCCACCCAGGGCCGCTCCCCCGGCTGAATGCTTATACCGCTACCCGCGGGCAGCCAGCGACCGTTGATCAGGAGTGTTGCCGCGCGTACCAGCCATTGCCGATCGTTGACAGCCGCCCCACCCCGTTGGACACAGACCCACTCCTGCAGTTGCGGCCGGCACCAGTATCCAACCTCACTGGCTCGGGCTGCCCGTCGTTGCTTGGTCTCCAGTGGCGTAACCCCACATAGCAACTCCCACACGGGCCGCGTCGACACCACTGGTTCCAACCCCTCTACCTTGGTGTCCTCTACCAAACACACACGCATGGCTCCACCTCCCCCGAACAAACGGCCACCCAGTCTAACCCTCAAAACCTTTTCAGGGGAAGATGAATTTGAAACCTCTCCGTGCGGCCTTTGCGGAATTATGCCGAACAAAAATAGCTCTCCCGACTGATCCAACCTCGGAAAAAACACGGTGTGGCGTAAGAAGATCAAGGTCTCGGACGTATAAAAACAAATAGCGGAGCTGATCAGAAAACGGGACCGGCGACGCAATAGCGGCCAGCAGCAGACACGCAGCCGGAAAGAATCTTCAACCAGTCCGACCGACAGAGTACAGGAGGAAAGTAAAAATGCGGGCGGAAACGCTGCACAACCAGGCAGCGCCCGGAACCTCCGGAGCCGAGGCACCCTCCGCCGGTCCGGCCGGGGCTGCCGCTAAGCCTCGGGAACTACCGGTTTCCCTTCCCGCAACGGGCAACGGCCCGCCAGGCGCGGCCGACCAGGAGAAAACAGGTCTTGGCAACTATTTCATTGCCAATTACCCGCCCTTTTCCTTCTGGAAGAAGGAATGGATCGGGGCCGCTATCGAGGCGCTCCATCGTCCGCCCCGCCCCGACGTACCCCTCGGACTGTACATCCATATCCCATTTTGTCGCAAACGTTGTAAATTCTGTTACTTCCGCGTCTACACTGACAAAAACGCCCGGGACATCGAAACATATCTGGAGGCACTGGTCCGGGAAGTCGAACTGTTGCGTTCGACACCGTGCGTCGGTGATCGGCAGGTCGACTACGTGTACTTTGGTGGGGGCACACCCTCGTACCTGAGTGCGGCCCAACTAGACCGGTTATTGAGCCGACTGCGGCACGTCTTCCCTTGGGACCATGCCCGGGAGATAACCTTCGAGTGTGAGCCGGGCACCCTGCAAAAACACAAGCTGGAGACCCTCCGCCACCACGGCATTACCCGCTTGAGTCTGGGGGTAGAAAACTTCAAGCCGGAAATACTCGAGTTCAACGGTCGGGCCCATAGCGAGGAGGAAATCTATCGGGCCTACGCCTGGGCGCGGGAACTTGGCTTTCCTCAGATCAACATCGATCTGATTGCCGGCATGGTGGGCGAAGATTGGGACAATTGGCGGCGGTGCGTGGCCCAAACAATCGCCCTGGCTCCCGATTGCGTGACCATCTATCAGATGGAACTGCCGTACAACACGGTCTTTTCGCAGCAACTACGTCAGTTGGGCCAGACGGATTCTCCATCCGCAGCAGAACCGTCAGGGGCTGTCTCGGGTCCAGCGGCCGGAGCGGGACGGTTAACCATGCGGGACGAGACCACCCAACGGCTCCTGGAAATTGCTGACTGGCCGACAAAGCGGGCCTGGGTCCGCTACGCCTTTGCGGAACTGGAAAAGGCCGGCTATACCGTTACCAGCGCTACAACGGCGGTAAAAAACCCGGCCACCACACGTTTCATCTACCGTGAGGCCCTTTGGCACGGGGCCGACATGTTTGGTACGGGGGTGGCCTCCTTTGGCCACATCAATGGCGTTCATGTCCAAAACGTCGATACTTGGGAGCAATACCTCAGCATGCTGCAAGCCGGACAGTGGCCCTTTGGCCGGGCCTTTCCGACCACGCCCCGCGACCGCTTGATCCGGGAAGTTGTCCTGCTACTCAAAACGGGCCGGTTGGATGTCGCTTACTTCCGCCACAAGTACGGTGTCGACATCCTTCAGGAATTCCACACACCCTTGGAACAGCTTTGCCGGCAGGGATATCTCCAGATCAGCGATCAGTACGTTACCTGCACCCGCGAGGGGCTGATCCAGATCGACCGCCTTCTGCCCCTGTTTTTCGATCCGCAATTCATCAGCTCCCGTTATACCTGATGCTGGACACGGACTTGCTTGCACGGTTGTTTTAAACATAAGTGGGAACAGGACAGTCAGCTAAATGGTTGACAGAGTCGGGACACAAGGGTAAGTGATGAGCTCCGGGCGTTTTTTCCTGATGGGAAAATATCAGGCTCCCTTGCCGGCAGAACTACGTTATTGTCGCAATCACATGTGGTGCCGGCTGGGTGATCAGGGGGTTCATACCTTCGGCTTCACCTCCTACGCTGTGCGGCTGATGCGGGATGTGTACTTCCTGGAATGGCGGATCGACGCGGGCCAGCGTGTGACGGCACGGCAGGAAATTGGCTTTATCGAAACACAGAAGGCTACCTCCGGCCTGTATGCCCCCCTAACCGGCGAACTAATCGCCTTCAATCATGAGGTGCTCCAGGATCCCGGATTGATCAATGTGGACTGCTACGGCACCGGTTGGCTGTTCCAGTTGCGGGGGGACGCTACGGAAACGCTCAGCGTAGACGAATACTACAAGCATTTGGAAGCAGGATGGGAAAACACCCAGCGTCTGATCAAGGCTCAGATCAATAAACTGGGTTTGGAGGAGTAGCACGGTTTTAACGGGACCGATACAGCCAGGTTGCAACAGACCGCCGCCTCGAGGATCGGATCAGCAGCCACCACGGGAGTATGAGCATGGCCGGGACACGCATAACCGTCGTCTTATCGCAGGCAGCCGGCAAACATCCCGGCAAGCGTGCGCTGGAAGAAGCGATTGTCGCTGCCTTGCTGGGCCGGCCGGAATACGAAGTGGCTGTTGTGCCTAATTTGTACGACCTGACCCCGGAACATACCGGTTTGATGTTTCTGCAAGCTGTTTCCGGCGATCTGATTGTGCTGTCGTGGTTGTATCCGCGCGCCGCTTTCTGGATCCTCGATCGGCACGGCATCAAGGGGCACCAGGGCCAGACACGTTTGCGTGCTGAGCAGGCCGAGGAAGAGGTAGAGGCCGACAATGAAAAAACCGACACCAGCGACAGGCCCGCCGGCATAGGACCAGGCGGCGAAATACCCGATCGTTGTATCTACACACTGGACCTGCGGGACGCCGACCGCGCTGAACCTTTTATCGCCGAAATCGAGCGCATAGCTGCCGAATGCCGTCAGCGTCGCCAGCGTCACGCTCCCCCCCAACCCCCTGGCCGGCACGCAACAACGCCTGTCCTTCTCAGTCTCGGATTAGCCTTTCAGGACAACGGGACGACCAACCTCAACGGACTCCATAACCACGCAACCCATTCTGCAGACTTCGTAGCATCGAGTTTCACCGCCCAAGCCTTACTCGCTCCCACTGGTCGCCGCTGGTATCCGGTGATCGACTACAGCCGCTGTACCAACTGTTTGGAATGCCTCGATTTTTGTCTATTCGGTGTTTATGGAGTGGATGCATGGCAACGGATTGTGGTGGAAAACCCTGATCAGTGCAAAAAGGGATGTCCAGCGTGCAGCCGAGTTTGCCCGCAACAGGCCATCATGTTCCCGGAGTACAAATCCCCGGCGATTGCCGGAGCGGACATCGGAGCCGCCGGCGGTCTGAAGATCGATCTGAGCCGGCTTTTCGGGGGCGAAGATGGCGACGCGCTATCTTTGGCTGTAGCCGAACGTGACCGGGAACTGATCAACGCCGGCCGGGCTGCCGTCGGGATGAGTGTCGGGATCCCCAAACGCCAGGCTCACAAACAACCCGGACAACCTAAAGATGAACTGGATAAACTGGTCGACGATCTGGACAACCTACAATTGTAGTCCAACCGCTCGCCTGTTGTAACAACGGTACTGCGGCACACCGAAGCATCGCAACAATGTTAATACACGACCCCTCCGGAAGCTTCAAGCATCGCCATGGCTTTGCCCGAACGATTGTTAGCAGCCTATCAGCAGGCACGTCAGGCCTTGCTGGCTGAGCGGACCGATGCAGGGTACTGGGTGGGCGAGTTGTCCAGCTCAGCTTTGTCGACAGCTACCGCCCTGATGGCTTTACATCTGGTCAATCCCTTCGAACATGAGGAACGGATCACTGCGGGGATTCGCTGGTTGGTTCAGCACCAAAACAACGACGGCGGCTGGGGTGATACCCCGCGTAGCCGATCTAACATTTCCACCGCCATGCTGGTTCGGGCCGCCTTCCGGCTGACGGGAGCTGATAAGCTGCTGTCTGCCGCAACGCAACGATTGGAAGAGTATCTCAGCCAGCAGGCAGGAGTCGGTCCCCAGCAGCGTGCCGAGGCCATCCGACGCCGCTATGGGCTGGATCGCACCTTTTCGGTACCCATTCTGATGAGTTGTGCCTTGGCAGGGTTGATCTCCTGGCATGAAGTTCCCCATTTGCCCTTCGAACTGGCCGCTTTACCCCAAAGCTGGTATCGTTTTGCCCGCTTACCTGTAGTCAGCTATGCCCTGCCGGCTTTAATTGCGATAGGACAGTGTATTCACGTCCATCGCGGCACGCGTAACCCGCTGCTGGCTGGACTGCGACACTTGACCCGCCGGTCTACGTTGCGTCTGTTGCGTCACATTCAGCCAACCAGCGGGGGGTACCTGGAAGCCACCCCCCTGACTAGTTTCGTGGTGATGGCCTTGGCCAGTCTTCGCAGCCGGGACACCGTCGTTGCCGAGGTGATCCGGGCCGGGGTCCGGTTTCTGCTCCAGTCGCAACGGGTCGACGGAAGCTGGCCCATCGACACAAATCTAGCCACTTGGGTGACCACCTTGTCCATTCAGGCACTGGCTGCGGCGGGGAGTCTGGATGATCTGACCAACCAAACGACCTTATTGCAGTGGCTACTGGACCAACAACATCGGCAGCGACACCCGTACACCGGCTCGGCGCCCGGCGGCTGGGCCTGGACCGACCTTCCCGGTGGTGTCCCGGATGCAGACGATACTTCCGGTGCTGTGCTTGCCCTGTGGCTGCTACTCGGTCGCCCTACGGCCTTCCCGGCACAACTGGAACAGGCCTGCCACTGGCTATGTCAGCTGCAAAACCGTGACGGGGGCTTTCCCACCTTCTGCCGTGGTTGGGGCAATCTGCCCTTCGACCGCAGCGGACCGGACCTGACTGCCCATGCCCTGCGGGCCCTTCGCCTGTGGCACCCCCCGACCCAACCGGTTCGCTCTCGTTTACCCCTGCTGATCAGCCGGGCTTGGGACTATCTGCAGCGATGTCAACAACCTGACGGCAGCTGGATACCCTTATGGTTTGGCAACGAGCACGCCCCGGACGAAGCCAACCCGGTCTACGGCACTTGCCGAGTGCTGGCGGCCTATCGGGACTGGCAACGTCAGCAAACGATCGAATGCCGACGCGGGATCGACTATCTGCTAAACGCGCAAAATAGTGATGGCGGCTGGGGCGGAGCTAGGGGGTGCACCAGCAGCGTCGAGGAAACCGCTTTGGCCGTCGAAATCCTGCTCGATCTGATGCCACCAGCGGACCAGCCAGCTACGGTGGGACGCGGCTTGCTCTGGCTGATCGAGGCGGTGGAAACAGGCCGCTACCGACAACCGGCCCCCATCGGTCTCTACTTCGCCCGTTTGTGGTACTACGAAAAGCTCTATCCCCTTATTTTCACCGTGGCAGCACTGGGACGAGCCATCAACCGCTGCAATACCGCCAATCCGCTTCCCCTGCCCGAGCTAGCCGTTGTTTCACCCCCGGACCCTCTACCCAACCTGTAATGTGACTGATTCAACACAATGAATATGCACCGCCTGCTTATTCATGAATTACCATCAACTCCGTTCCGTCCCAGGATTCGGTTGATTCGACATGATTGTCGGGCTGATGCCTCGGCTTTATTGCAGTCAACCACTACCGTCAAAACCGAGAAGGACGGAACAGCAATTGAACGTTTTCGATAGCCTGGATTGCTCATGGGGTGCATTATGCATGTAATTTAGCAAAAAGCGGTTAATTTGTGGTATTGGTCCACGGCCGCGGTAGGTTCAAATTAGTATAACGGAGGTTGTTATTGGTCTGGCTACCTGGCTGGGCAGTACAAATGGAATGGCCGACGGGTTCACCTTGTCGCCCCCTGCGTTGTCACCATAGACGTCCTGGCAAGATCGATCGGATGCCAATATGGTCTAGCCACTGGGCACTTTAACTGTGAACCAGACGCCATGGGAGGAACTGTGACTGCTACGACTAATGCTTTGGGAACCATCCCAGACACCGCGTCGGTTGCCGCACCCCGTTTGTCCACGGCCGGCTATAAGGAGGTTCCCCCAGAGCGTGCCACCCGGGATGCTATCCGGGCTGCAGCCGAAGCCTACTGTCGGACTGTGGACAGATCGAAACCGCTAACCAAAGAATCCACCCGGGCCATGGCCGAGGCGGTCCTGCGCCAATTGGGACTAAGTGAACGCTACCTCGGCTTCACCATGGTCATGATCACCAATGCCTTTTGGCGCGACCAGGTAGCAGCTGTGCCATTCCACCGCCGGCTGATGCTGTTGCCGCACTGCCTGAAAAACGCCGAGGGGTGCCCCGCCGATTACGACGAATTCGGCCTGAATTGCCAGAAATGCGGCGCTTGTCATGTTGGTGATTTTCGCACCAAGGCCGAACAACTGGGCTACAAGGTGCTGATTAGCGAAGGCACCCCGATTGTGCTCAAAATCATCGTTTCCGGGCACGTCGATGCCATTGTGGGCGTGGCCTGTCTGAACGTGCTGGAAAAGGCGTTCGACAAGGTCTTAGTGGCGGGTATCCCCTGTCTGGCCACGCCACTACTATCGAGCAACTGCAAAAACACCTCGGTCGATAACGACTGGGTATTCGAGACAATGGGGGTACACACCCCCCCGCCCACGCAACAGACCCGTACCTATGTCCATCTGATGCGGGCGGCCAACGCCCTGTTTGAAGAAGCCGAGTTGTTGCGGCTGGTCGCCCCGCCTCGCCGTGGCACCCTGCCCTTGGCCGAGGCGCTACAGCACCCCGATCCCTTGATCCGCCAGGAAGCCATCGCCCTGGACTTTCTGGCCCGCGGTGGCAAGCGGTCCCGGCCGTTCATCACTTTAGCAGCCTACGACGCCCTACGCGGAGCACCGGCGACCCGACAAGCCGACGGCTGGGAACTATCCGATGCCGTTAAGCGCACGGCCCTTGCTATCGAAACGTTCCACAAAGCCAGCCTGGTCCACGACGACATTGAAGACGACGACGCTTACCGCTACGGCCAGGAAACCCTCCACCGGGCCTATGGTTTAGGCCCCGCCATCAATGTTGGTGACTACCTGATCGGGCTGGGCTACCGCCTGGTATCGCGCGAACGAGCTGTCCTGGGGGCGGAAACCACCGCCGACCTGCTGGACAAACTGGCTGAAGCTCACACACGCTTGTCAGAAGGTCAAGGGGCCGAACTGTTCTGGCGGCAGGCCCCCCAAGCCCTGTCTACCCTCGATGTCCTCAAGATTTATGCCCTTAAAACCGCCCCCGCCTTCGAGGCTGCCTTGTATTGCGGTATCCGCCTGGCCGGTCCCGCTGCCCATCTGGAAAAACCCCTGGCCGATTTCGCCCGGCATCTCGGCGTTGCTTTTCAGATCCTTAATGACATCCACGACTGGCGCGGCGACGATCACAACAAACTGGTCGCCGGTCAAGACGTCTTCGCTGGTCGCCCCACCCTGTTGCTGGCCTTTGCCTTAGAAACCTTACCTCCCGCCCAACGCGGGGAACTGCTGGAGCTGCTCGATCACGGTCACCCTTCCCGCTCGACACCAGTGCCGGATCCGAATGACACCGACCGGCTACAACGGGTGCGTAACCTCTACTTTGCTGCCGATGTCTTTGCCAAGGCCGATAAACTGGTTGACAAGTTCCGCGCCAAGGCAGAGGCCATCGCCGATGAGATCCAACCCGACGAATTACGCGAGCTACTTTATTACCTTGTGGACACCGTGTTGGAAAAGGGCGAATTACCCCAGCCGTCCCCGCTCGACGTGCTCCCACTGACCTTGCGGAGCTGAATCCTGTTACTCTCTCCCCCCAGCATGCACGCTTTTTTATCACTCCGGGCTGGACAGAGGCTCAAGCAACGACAAACGACCACGTTCGCGGAAACCGTCAGAGACGATCATGATGCCCAGGATCCGCATCTTGTTTGTGTGCGTGGAAAACTCTAATCGCAGTCAGATGGCGGAGGCGTTTGCCCGTCTTTATGGCGGCGAGCATGTCGAAGCTCACTCCGCGGGCAGCCGTCCCAGCGGCCGGATCAACCCGCAAGCGATTGCCGCCATGGCCGAACTGGGCTATGACCTATCCCGTCATCAGTCGAAGGGGCTGGAGCAATACAACGGTCAGTCGGTGGACGTAGCGGTGACGATGGGGTGTGGCGATGCCTGCCCTCTGGTTCAGGCACAACGCCGTTATGACTGGAGCATTCCCGACCCGCGGGACCTACCGCCGGACCAATTCCGTCAGGTACGGGACCTGATTGCCCAGAAGGTGCTAGCTCTGTTGCGGGAACTAGGCGTTCCTGTCAAGGACCACACTTGTGCAACTACCTGGACCCGGACACCACCTACTCCGCTCGATTGAAGTCCTACCACAACACAAAATCGCGACTGACAACGCTTGGTTCCTGCACGGTTAGAGCATGCCGACGGTCAATCTATCGATCAATCCTGACTGCGTAGTCCATCTTGGTCCATTTACGAACCCGTTTGTCGAATCTCTCGTTGCACTGCAGTTGGCGGGCGATGAGGGGTACCTGTTGTGTCACCAAATCCAGTTCGGTCGTATCTACCCGGTTGAGCTTGAGGGTATCGTGACATTTCGACGAAATCCTCCGAACCTACAACATGAGCAAGGGATTTTTCTTGACCTTCCGCGGGACAGGATTATGCTGCTCCCCAACGGGCTGGTGATTGGACGATGATTTCCGGGTCCATGAACGTTCACCGAGGGTACAACGATGAGGTATCGGCACATCGCCTGGATGATTGGCATGCTGGTTGTTGCTGGGATCTGTTCAACCACACCGGCCCTGCAGGAAAAAGGGTCGGCTAAAAAGCGGACCCGCATTGCCATTGCTGATCCGGCAGAAGCCGCCAAGGATCCCGATTTCGCCATTCAGGGCGAATACGTCGGCGGCGACGGCGATCAAAAGCTAGGTGCGCAGGTGATTGCCCGCGGACTAGGCGAGTTTGAAATTGTGGTATATCAGGGTGGCCTGCCCGGTGCCGGCGCCAATGTCACTTCTGCCCAACGTTATAAGGCCATCCGCCAGGACAACGGCACAGTTGTGTTGCAAGGCACGGACATTCGCGGCGTGATCGAAGGGGGCCAATTCCGCTTCCAGCAAACCAGCTTGAAGAAGACGGAAAGGCAATCGCCGACATTGGGGGCTCGGCCACCTGCAGGAGCCGTCCTGTTGTTCGCTCAGGAAGGAGACGAACAGAAACACTGGGACCGGGGCAAACTGCTGAGCCTGTCGGATGGTAAATTCCTGACCGTAGCTCAGACGGGCAACATCCGCAGCAAGCAGAAATTCGGGGCGTTCACCGCTCATCTGGAATTCCGTCTAGCCTGGATGCCCAATAGCACCGGTCAGGCCCGTAGTAACAGCGGCGTCTACCTCCAGGACCGCTATGAGTGCCAAATACTCGACAGCTTCGGGCTTAAGGGGGAGAACAACGAATGCGGGGGTATCTACACCCAGCACAAGCCCAGGATCAATATGTGCTTACCACCGATGACCTGGCAGACATACGATATCGAATTCACCCCTGCCGTCTTCGATGATAGCGGCAAGAAAGTCAAAAATGCTCGGGCCACTATCCGACATAACGGAGTCGTCATCCATGACGATGTGGAACTTCCTCGCGAGACGCCCGGCGGTCAGAAAGAGGGGCCGACCCCTGGACCGCTACATCTCCAAGACCACGGCGACCCTGTAGTGTTCCGTAACGTCTGGGTCATGCCCAAAGATTGAAGGTGACATCACTTCATCTACGTTGGCAAGCTGCTTCTCGGAGGGCGTGCCATGTTCCGCAGCCGAATTATGGATTCAAGTCAGATCGGTGCCCTGCTGGCCATAGCACTGCTTGTGCCTGTGGCCTGGGGTCAGGATAAAATGAACGTCCTGTTTATCGTCTCGGACGATCTGACCAATAACGCTCTCGGCTGCTATGGCAGCAAATTAGCCCAAACTCCGCACATCGACCGTTTGGCTGCCCGCGGTGTCCGCTTCGATCGGGCCTACTGCCAGTATCCGCTGTGCAATCCGAGTCGAGCCAGTTTCATGACCGGCTTGCGTCCTGATCATACCCGTATTTACGAAAACGTCACCCATTTCCGTAAAACCATTCCCGATGTCCAGACTTTGCCACAAACCTTCCGCAAAGCCGGTTATTTTGTCGCCCGCGTCGGCAAAATCTACCACTACGGTGTGCCCGCCGACATCGGCACCAATGGCCTGGACGACGCCGATAGCTGGGAAAAGGTCGTCAATCCTCGCGGACGCGACAAGGACGACGAGGACAACAACCTCATCTTTACCCTCAATCCCAAAGCGCAGGGCTCCGCCCGCTATGGCGGCACACTCAGTTGGTACGCCTCCGACGGCACCGACGAGGAGCAAACTGATGGTAAAATTGCCACCGAAATCATTCAGCTACTGACCGCCAACAAGGACCGTCCCTTCTTTCTGGCCTGTGGCTTTTTCCGACCGCACACTCCATACGTGGCTCCCAAGAAATATTTTACTTTGTATCCGCCGGACAAATTCACCCTGCCGGTCGTACCAGCGGATCTGCGGCAAGTGCATCCTGCCCCGGCCTTCGCCAGCGCCCAAAAGCTGCAAGACGCCATGACCGACACTCAACGGCGTCAAGCCCTGCAGGCCTACCATGCAGCTACTTCCTTTATGGATGCCCAGGTCGGTCGAGTGTTGGACGCTCTGGAGCGTCTTCAGCTGCACCAAAAAACTATCGTGGTTTTCCTGAGTGATCACGGCTATCACCTGGGCGAGCATGGCCTATGGCAGAAGATGAGTCTGTTCGAGAACTCTGCTCGTGTTCCTTTGATCATTTATGACCCACGGGCCAAGGGTAATGGCCAGGCCTGCAGCCGCACGGTGGAGCTGACCGATCTGCATGCCACATTGGCCGATCTGGCCGGACTGACCGCACCGAAAACCGACGGTGTGAGCCTACGGCCCTTGCTGGACAATCCCTCTGCGCCTTGGGAACGCCCTGCCCTGACCCAGGTCCGCCGCGGCGCCAAAGGCCAGCAATTCTTCGGCTACTCTCTGCGGACCGAACGCTATCGCTACACCGAATGGGACGAGGGCCGGCAAGGAGTCCAATTGCTTGATTACCACCACGATCCCACAGAAACCAAAAACTTTGCCAACGATCCCGCCTACCGTGACCTCGTGCAACAACTCAAGGAACAGCTACAACGTCAACGCCTGGCCCGGCGCTGATTGTAGCAACGACAGTTGGCATGAGTCACCCGAGACCACCGCTGCAACCACACCTCCGGCGGGTATCCCTTCTGCCGTCCCGCTACTCTATGATGATTGTGGGTGCGTCTGATCATTGGAGTCGAGTCCCGACGCCGTTGAACCTGAGCACGGGCTCCGCGCATGAGTGCCAACTGCACGACCACAGGGACCGTCCCGCATCTGCGGCCACAACCGACTCACTGGTCTGTCACCCCTGGTCGCACCGCCACTTGGTGCAACACCGCAAACCCTAGCGGGACTGCTCGCGATGTCTATTGAACCTGCGTTTCCGTACCCAGTCGGCTCAGGTGGGCGGCTGGTATGGGCCGTGACGCTGTGTATTGCCATCGTGGCACCAGTCGCGGGTCAGGAGCCTGCTCCGGCCACGGAGGTGCTCCGCTTTGGCACGGATCCCACGGGCGGTGCCCCCTACATCTTCAAGATCGATCCAGCCGGCCCTTACGTCGGCTTTGAAGTAGAATTAGCCAGCTACCTGGCCCACAAACTTGGACGTCGTGCCGTCCCTGTTGAGGGAGAATGGAGCACCCTACCGGAATTGCTGGACAAGCCCCGTCACGGCGAAAAAGGTATTGACATCGTCCTTAACGGCTATGAACAACGGGACGATCTCCTGCAGCACTATGCGGCCACCGTACCGTACTATGTCTACCGTCTGCAACTAGTCGCGCATGCGGAAGACGACTCGATTCAGCAATGGTCCGACCTGCGGGCCGGCAAACGGATTGGGGTGCTGGAGGGCTCCGTCGCCTTCGACTATTGCCAGCGGCGATACCCCGGTCAGGTCCTGCCCAACAAGGACGTGGCCATCATGTTCGAGGAGGTCAAACGTCGCGGTCGTGTTGATGCAACCGTGCAGGACAACCCTGCCTGTGCCTGGTTTGTTTTCCAGGAGCCGGTCTACCGTGGCCATCTGAAAATCGTGGGCGAAGGGCGTCAGCCCGGTTTCTACGTCATCTACCTCCGTAAAGACGATCTACAGCTCAAACGCCAGCTCGATGATGCCATCCGCGATGGCTTCCGCGATGGTACCTTGCAGCGTCTTTACAGCAAGTACGGCCTGTGGAATGCCGACCAGCAATGGCTGGCCTGGTCCCTGACCGGTCAATTCCCTCCGGAAGACGACGCACCCATCGAAACGCTAAGCAGTAGTGGGGGCGGTTCGGTTATACCTCTGATTCCCAAACTTCTGCAAGCCGCCGGCATGACCGTGTTTTTGTCCGTGGCCTCCTTTCCTCTGGCCATGCTCTTAGGGCTGCTCATTGCTCTGGGCCGCGTCTATGGCCCCTCCTGGTTAGCTGCACCGTTAACGCTGTATGTCGAAGTTATTCGCGGTACACCACTGATGCTCCAACTCTACTTTCTTTTTTTCATGATGCCTAAAATCCACCCCGTGTTGGCGCTGGATCCACTTTACACGGGTATCCTGGGGTTGGCCTTGAATTATGCCGCTTACGAAGCGGAAAACTATCGGGCGGGTCTGCTGGCTATTCCGCGGGGTCAGATGGAAGCGGCCCTGGCTTTGGGAATGACCCCCCTGACCGCTTTGCGCACCGTCATTGTGCCTCAGGCCATGCGAATCGTTATCCCTCCCGTTACCAACGACTTCATCGCTCTGTTCAAGGACACATCCGTTTGCTCGGTTATCCTCATCACCGAATTAACCCGACGGTATAATGAGCTGTACAATTTCAACCGCGATCTGGTGGTTGAATTGGCAATCCTGACCGCGGCATTGTATCTGCTAATGAGTTACCCGCTGGCCCTGGTGGCCCGCACTCTGGAGCGTCGCTGGGGCACACCACACGTCCCACGATGAAACATCGGTTCACCCGGGGTATTCTTCCCTTGTCTACAGAGCGTCTCGGCCATGGCCATCATCCGCATTCACCACCTGGTCAAACAGTCGGGTGGGCATCGTATTCTGGACGACGTCTCCTTGACTATTGCCCAGGGACAGGTCGCTGGCATTGTAGGCCCGTCGGGCAGTGGTAAAAGTACTCTGCTTCGCTGCATTGTCGGTCTGGAGCCCTTCGATCACGGCGAAGTTTGGGTACATGGACGCTGGCAGATCCGTGGCGGAGTTACCGCTCCACGCGACACCCTGCTGCAGTTGCGTCGGACCGTCGGCATGGTCTTCCAGCAGTTCCACTTGTTCCCCCATATGACCGTCCTGCGGAACGTCATGGCCGGACCGCTTCATGTCCAGGGCAAAAGTCGGGCCGAAGCGGAAACCATTGCCAGTCATTGGCTGGAGCGGGTCGGACTCAAGGATAAGTTGTCGGCCTATCCGGCTCAGCTTTCCGGAGGTCAGCAGCAGCGGGTGGCCATTGCCCGTGCCTTGGCGGTTCAGCCGCAAGCCCTGCTGTTCGATGAACCGACCAGCGCCCTCGATCCGCGTATGGCGGCGGAGGTCATGCGCGTCATTGACGACCTGGCCGATGACCCAGCTCTTCAGGTAGCCATGGTCATCGTCAGCCATGACCTGTCGGCGCTACGTCGCATCGCCGATGTCGTGCACGTTCTGGATCGTGGTCGACTGGTCTACTCCGGGCCGGCCGATGAGGCGCTAGCCCCCAACGGGCCCACCGCCCACTTCACCTCCAGCGAACAGCCACGTTGAACGACTGCCACAACTTCTCGATCCGTGCTCTTTCTCTGTCCGTTGCAATTGCTATCCTGAAGCTGACCTTCCAAGCAGAGCTCCGGCCGCAACCGCTGGCCCGGTGACAGGAGATAGCCGCATGACCGCCCTGCCTGAACCGACCCCATCCCCTCGCCTGATCCGTGTGGGGCACAGTCCTGACCCGGACGATGCCTTCATGTTCTACGCCTTGGCCAACGACAAGATCGCCACCGGCCCCTTACGCTTCAGCCACGAACTGCAAGACATCGAAACCCTTAACCGTCGGGCCTTGCAGGGCGAACTGGAAGTGTCTGCAGTCAGCATCCACGCTTATGCCTACTTGGCCGAACGGTACGCCCTGCTCACCTGCGGCTGCAGCATGGGGGACAAGTACGGACCAATTCTGGTCGCACGCCGACGCCTGGCCCTACGCGACCTGCCCGATGTTACCATCGCTGTTCCCGGCACCCTCACCACTGCCTTTCTGGCCCTGCAGCTGCTGTTTGAATCCCTGCATGCCCGCCCTCGCCTCCGCTATCGCGTCGTCCCCTTTGATCAGATCCTGCAGACTGTGGCCGCCGGACAATGCGACGCCGGTCTGATCATCCACGAAGGACAACTTACCTTCCATAACCTTGGCCTCAACCTGATCATCGACCTGGGCGTCTGGTGGCAGGATCGCACCGGACTGCCACTTCCCCTGGGCGGCAACGTCGTTCGTAAGGACCTCGGCGCCGACCTGATGCGTCAAATCAACTATCTGGTGCAACAGAGCATCCAGTATGCCCTGGCCCACCGGCAAGAGGCCCTCGATTATGCCCTGCAATTTGCCCGTGGCATGGACCCTCAGCTCGCCGACCGCTTCGTCTCCATGTACGTCAACCATTGGACCATCGACTATGGCCAGCACGGCCGAGCGGCCATCGAGCGACTCCTGCACGAAGCCGCCCTGGCCCGCATCCTGCCAGCTCCGCCCCCCCTCGAATTCGTCGCCTGAATAGCCCTCACCCGACCTGCCGCCATGATCTCATTGACCACTTTCCAAACCGAACCGCATCCATGCACCTACCTGCCCTACCAGACCGCCTCCTTGTTCTACGAAATTGTCGCCCAGCTCACCCCCGAAGAATACCAGCAACGCCTGCTCCGGGGCTGGCGTCGCTTCGGCCACGCCCTGTTCCGTCCTCGCTGTCCGGCTTGTCAAGCTTGCCTGTCCTTACGTATCCCCGCCTCCCTATTCCAACCCAACCGCAGCCAACGACGCTGCTGGAAAGCCAATAACTCCCTCCGTCTGCACATCACCACCCACCCCACCCTCACCCGCGACAAACTTTCACTGTACCACCGGTATCACGACTTCCAGCATCACCATAAACACTGGCCTTATGACGGCCCCATCCGACCCCAAGACTACGCCATCTCCTTCCTGCACAACCCCTTCCCCACCGAAGAATGGACCTATTTTCTTGACGACCGGCTGGTAGGAGTCGGTTACGTCGACCGCCTCCCCGCTGGATTGTCCGCCATCTACTTCTTCTACGACCCCGACTATCGCTCCCGCTCCCTAGGCACCTTCAACATCCTCGCCCTGCTGGCCGATGCCCAACGCTCGCAGCTGCCCCACGTCTACCTCGGCTACTACGTTGCGGGCTGCGCCTCTTTGGAATACAAAGCCCGCTTCCTGCCCAACGAAATCTACAACCCCCTCACGGGGACCTGGCAACCTTTCTACACCGCTCCCTCATCCCACACCTGATTATCCCCATGCTTTCCCACCATCTCCCTTCGCCCCATCTTTGTTGAAGCCTTGTTTTCGATCAGCATGTTTTTGTTGAACACTTCGAGTGAAGGTTGACGGCCCCTGTTGAAATTTGATTCTGCCGCCCCCGCAGCTTAACTTATACGCCCCATCTATCCACAACCCTACCCAGCCCGAATGTCCAATACGC
>JANWVV010000189.1 GCA_025055795.1 Gemmataceae bacterium | reverse complement strand
TAGTGTTGAATGGAGTGATGCCGTATGTCGTTGAGCACCTTGTTGAGGTGTCGTCGCCTTGTCGCGGTGGCGGAGGTGTTGAATGCAGTGATGCCGAAAGGCGTTGAGCACGTAGTGCAGCCAGAGGATCACCACCTGGCGGAGGTCGTGTTGAATGCAGTGATGCCGAAAGGCGTTGAGCACTAGTACGGCGGAGTGTCCGGTGAATATACAGTTGCAAGTGTTGAATGCAGTGATGCCGAAAGGCGTTGAGCACCCGGCGCAGACGGCGACATTGAGCGTATTCATCCGTAGTGTTGAATGCAGTGATGCCGAAAGGCGTTGAGCACCTGCCGGCAGCAACCCGCTCCGAAGCCGAAGCCGAGTGTTGAATGCAGTGATGCCGAAAGGCGTTGAGCACTTGCACCTACCCACACTGGATGCCATTCTGGTACATTAGTGTTGAATGCAGTGATGCCGAAAGGCGTTGAGCACGTCACATCGCACCTATCAGGGTAATCAGCCCAGCGGAGTGTTGAATGCAGTGATGCCGAAAGGCGTTGAGCACAAACTGGTCCAGCAGGAGCAGGTTAGGGCAGAGGTGTGTTGAATGCAGTGATGCCGAAAGGGCG
>JANWVV010000188.1:379-619 GCA_025055795.1 Gemmataceae bacterium | reverse complement strand
CTCATCGGGCAAGGTGTGCTCTACGTGCTCGCCGGCAGAAACCGGGAGCAAAACTTCGCCTACCGGATCCTGAAAACCGTCACGTCGCCGGTCTTTGCCCTCGCGCGCCTGATCGCGCCGCGCTTTTTCGTGCAGGAGTACCTCTGGGCGCTCGCTCCGGCGATCGTGCTGGTCCTCTGGGTACTGTTCACCTACCTCAAGATCCGCCTGGTGCTGATGGCGGCATGACCGCGGCCGGTT
>JANWVV010000188.1:0-369 GCA_025055795.1 Gemmataceae bacterium | reverse complement strand
GAGAGCGTGTAAGCGCCCAAAGCGCTTCGTGGGTTCGAATCCCACTCTCTCCGCCACCGGCGCGCGGCCCGCTCGGGCATAATGCGCGCGGCGGGCCCCCCCGCATTGCGGCCCGGTGAACCTGGTCAGGTCCGGAAGGAAGCAGCCACAGCCGACGCCTGCAAGTGCCGGGGTCGGGCTCGCCTCTTGCGCCGTTCGCGCCGCTACAATCCGCGCATGAGCTATCAGGTGCTCGCCCGCAAGTGGCGGCCGCGCGACTTCGAGGCGATGGTCGGCCAGGAGCACGTCGTGCGCGCGCTGCGGCACGCGCTCGCCGAGGGGCGGCTGCACCATGCGTACCTTTTCACCGGCACGCGCGGCGTCGGCAAG
>JANWVV010000187.1 GCA_025055795.1 Gemmataceae bacterium | reverse complement strand
TGCATTCAACACACAGATCATACCTGAGATCATAGCTGTCCACCTAGAGTGCTCAACGCCTTTCGGCATCACTGCATTCAACACAGGCGTCAGACTACGATCATACCCTCAAAGACATAAGTGCTCAACGCCTTTCGGCATCACTGCATTCAACACACAGACGGCGTCTGAGACAATCCCCGTGTACATCCGGTGCTCAACGCCTTTCGGCATCACTGCATTCAACACTGGTGTCTTTTTAAAAACTCTCATGACTCCCCCCGAGTGCTCAACGCCTTTCGGCATCACTGCATTCAACACGTGACATATCCAGACTGAGGATCGATATCGGGCGGTACGGGTGCTCAACGCCTTTCGGCATCACTGCATTCAACACTGCATCAGGTAGACCACCTATCATGCGTGAAATATTTAAGTGCTCAACGCCTTTCGGCATCACTGCATTCAACACACGGGACCAGACCTCGGTCCCGTCTGCCACGATCGGGGGGGTGGGTGCTCAACGCCTTTCGGCATCACTGCATTCAACACACCCTCTGAATCGCAGAATAGTTCCTCCACATTATGTGCTCAACGCCTTTCGGCATCACTGCATTCAACACATCGCTCACTC
>JANWVV010000186.1 GCA_025055795.1 Gemmataceae bacterium | reverse complement strand
ACGCACAGAGAAGGATTGTGCTCAACGCCTTTCGGCATCACTGCATTCAACACAACATTTCAACGGCAAAATACGTAGGCCGCAATAAATAGTGCTCAACGCCTTTCGGCATCACTGCATTCAACACAAATGGCGTAATGGGTTTCACTGCCGCTTGCCCGATGTGCTCAACGCCTTTCGGCATCACTGCATTCAACACACAAGACGCCCAGGACGAAATCCAGCTCCACTTCTGTGCTCAACGCCTTTCGGCATCACTGCATTCAACACCATCCTGGCGAACCGACTATACACCATAAAAGAGAAAAGTGCTCAACGCCTTTCGGCATCACTGCATTCAACACGCGCGCTCTTCGGGTCGGGCAGTTCGTCGAGTTTTGGGATGTGCTCAACGCCTTTCGGCATCACTGCATTCAACACAGGAAATCGTTCCGATCTTGTGGGGTCCACCTGACCGGTGCTCAACGCCTTTCGGCATCACTGCATTCAACACTACGGGCGGGCGAAAAGAGTTTCAATGGCACGGAAGTGCTCAACGCCTTTCGGCATCACTGCATTCAACACGGGTGATGGTTGGCTGTTTAGAGGACATGTGTGTGGGTGCTCAACGCCTTTCGGCATCACTG
>JANWVV010000185.1 GCA_025055795.1 Gemmataceae bacterium | reverse complement strand
CGCCGGCGACTGGACGGTAGTCGGGTTAGCGGCTAGGTGCTCAACGCCTTTCGGCATCACTGCATTCAACACAGCTTCCCGGGCGCTGGCACTACGTCGACGCGCACGTGCTCAACGCCTTTCGGCATCACTGCATTCAACACCAGCTCGAAGTGACCGAACGCAGAAGGCAGACCTGGGAAGTGCTCAACGCCTTTCGGCATCACTGCATTCAACACCACAACCGGCGAGTCGTCCATCCTTTCAACAGGCGTGCTCAACGCCTTTCGGCATCACTGCATTCAACACGTTTACACTTCTCGACGTCGTTGCATAAAGTCTTCAAGTGCTCAACGCCTTTCGGCATCACTGCATTCAACACCAAAAGATCGTGACCAGTTTGCCGCTGCTTTCGTGTGCTCAACGCCTTTCGGCATCACTGCATTCAACACACGGAACCACTTCTTGTCTTTTGGCTGATTCAACGTAATGTGCTCAACGCCTTTCGGCATCACTGCATTCAACACTCCGTCATAGCTCCCCCCACGTTTACGAAGCCAATTCTGGTGCTCAACGCCTTTCGGCATCACTGCATTCAACACCCCGAAAACCCCCGGCCCACAACCGGGGGTCATTCGTTGTGCTCAACG
>JANWVV010000184.1 GCA_025055795.1 Gemmataceae bacterium | reverse complement strand
TGTGCCGATGAGAAGCAGATTTTAGTGCTCAACGCCTTTCGGCATCACTGCATTCAACACTCCAAAAATTCAATTTAAAAATTCGATCCAAAGTTGTGCTCAACGCCTTTCGGCATCACTGCATTCAACACAAACAATTCGAGGCGATACTTACCAACCGTCAATTGGTGCTCAACGCCTTTCGGCATCACTGCATTCAACACCAGCGCTAACCTAGCCAAGTCTGATGCCCAGCCGAGGTGCTCAACGCCTTTCGGCATCACTGCATTCAACACGCAGTAACCGCTTTGTATCTGCTTCCGCCTACCGGGTGCTCAACGCCTTTCGGCATCACTGCATTCAACACCCGCACAGATGCATGCGACTGGTGCGGTTCTACGTGTGCTCAACGCCTTTCGGCATCACTGCATTCAACACGGGAACGTCATCGGCCTGCTTGCGGCTCGGATCTGCCGGGATGTGCTCAACGCCTTTCGGCATCACTGCATTCAACACGTTCGCACCAGCGCAGCCCTGGTGCAGCTCGGACAGGTGCTCAACGCCTTTCGGCATCACTGCATTCAACACGCGAAACTTTTCCCAGGTGCTCAGCTACACCACACTGGGTGCTCAACGCCTTTCGGCATCACTGCA
>JANWVV010000183.1 GCA_025055795.1 Gemmataceae bacterium | reverse complement strand
CACCTCGGTGCGGTGTTGATTGCAGTGATGCCGAAAGGCGTTGAGCACTTATTTTTTACTTTGTACTGGAGGACGTAGCATGAGTGTTGAATGCAGTGATGCCGAAAGGCGTTGAGCACCGCGCATTCATGAGCTCATCACAGCATCAGTCGTCCATTGTGTTGAATGCAGTGATGCCGAAAGGCGTTGAGCACTCCGGATCGAACATTCCTAGCCATTCTCTAAAATACAGGTGTTGAATGCAGTGATGCCGAAAGGCGTTGAGCACACTCAAGCGCATAGCTCTGTGGGTTAGCCACCCGAAAGTGTTGAATGCAGTGATGCCGAAAGGCGTTGAGCACCCGCTCACCGCGAGGCGTCCCGGCGGGTACCAATATAGTGTTGAATGCAGTGATGCCGAAAGGCGTTGAGCACGCGCCGCAGAGGGCGACAATGATGGCAGCTGATTGCCACGTGTTGAATGCAGTGATGCCGAAAGGCGTTGAGCACACATCATCAGTGAAGTTGCTTCGAAGCTCGCAGAATATGTGTTGAATGCAGTGATGCCGAAAGGCGTTGAGCACGCCATGTTGAGATATGAATATAGACATGTGTGGAATGTGTTTTATTGGAGTGTTTGATAAAGGAGTTGTGCACGAAAATATAT
>JANWVV010000182.1 GCA_025055795.1 Gemmataceae bacterium | reverse complement strand
GCCCTAACCCAGTGTGCAACATATGACCGTACCGGTACTCGTGTTGCCAGCAGAGATGCCGTTAGGCGTTGAGCGAGCTTGTCTGATTCGCTCGAGGGCTTTATGCTCGTGTGTTGAATGCAGTGATGCCGAAAGGCGTTGAGCACCGACTACCAGGGGGAAGAGGCGAAGCCAATCTTCTACTGTGTTGAATGCAGTGATGCCGAAAGGCGTTGAGCACCTAGAGCGGGGGTTCTGGACAATTTCATTAGTACTTGGTGTTGAATGCAGTGATGCCGAAAGGCGTTGAGCACTTGGCCCTCACTCAGGAATTAGAAGGGGACGTCATGTGTTGAATGCAGTGATGCCGAAAGGCGTTGAGCACTTCATCTCTGTATGGAGGAGACCCTGAGGGTCAGGAGTGTTGAATGCAGTGATGCCGAAAGGCGTTGAGCACCCAAGTGGGCCGGCCGCATTAGACAGCTAGAGTGGGTGTTGAATGCAGTGATGCCGAAAGGCGTTGAGCACAGTTTTCCCCTTTCCCGGCTACCCTGGTTCCGCTCCCCCGGTGTTGAATGCAGTGATGCCGAAAGGCGTTGAGCACAACAGATTCGACAGCCTGGTCGTAGCGGTAGCGCTGGACGTGTGTTGAATGCAGTGATGCCGAA
>JANWVV010000181.1 GCA_025055795.1 Gemmataceae bacterium | reverse complement strand
GGGGAACGGCTTCTTGGTCAGGTCAACCGCCGGGCCGCCGATTTGCCGATCGAGTCGCCCGGCCACAGCCAGCAGGGCATCACGGAGGGCCTCAAACTCGAGCCGCTGGCGGCCCCAACGGGCCAGCCAGCGGTTGTCGGGGTCGGCTTGCCAGCTCGCCGCGTCGGCGATGCTGCTTTGCCGGTAGGTGTTCGATAGGAGGATGAGTCGGTGGAGGTACTTGACGGACCAGCCGTGTTCCATGAACTCCGCCGCCAAGTAATCGAGCAACTCCGGGTGGGAGGGCGGTTCCCCGCGCAGGCCGAAGTTGCCGGGCGTCCGCACCAGACCTTGGCCGAAATGGTGCATCCAGACGCGATTGACCATCACCCGGGCGGTCAATGGATTGTCTCGGGAAGCGATGGCCTGAGCCAGCTCGAGCCGGCCGCTGCCGTGCTGGAACGGTTGGCGATTGGGGCCCGCCAGGACTCGCAGAAACTGCCGCGGCACCGGCTCGCCGGGATTGTTGGGGTTGCCGCGGAGCAGGACACGTGGCTGGACCGGCTTGGAAGCATCGGTGAGGACCATGGCTCGGGGTGGCGCCGCCGGCGAGGTGGCTTTGAATTCCTCCACCCTTTTGCGCAAGTTGCTCAGTTCGTTGCGGGCGA
>JANWVV010000180.1 GCA_025055795.1 Gemmataceae bacterium | reverse complement strand
AAGGCGTTGAGCACTATACTCCCGGGAGTTTGAGCGGGTCTACCCGGGAGGTGTTGAATGCAGTGATGCCGAAAGGCGTTGAGCACCCCAGTAAAAACTCAGCCATTTCCTCCTCCTCCTAGTTTGTGTTGAATGCAGTGATGCCGAAAGGCGTTGAGCACGCCCTAAGCTAACATTCGCAGCTGGCGGTATGTCTACGTGTTGAATGCAGTGATGCCGAAAGGCGTTGAGCACATACTCCTATATTTCTCGATGATCGCGCCTACCTCGTGTTGAATGCAGTGATGCCGAAAGGCGTTGAGCACCCTATAGCCCCGTCGACTATGCAAGGCGGGGCGTGTGTTGAATGCAGTGATGCCGAAAGGCGTTGAGCACAAAATCCGAGCATGTAGGTTACTGACTTGCACTAGGTGTTGAATGCAGTGATGCCGAAAGGCGTTGAGCACATTGTATCACAAATTCTATTAATCGTCTGACCGCTAGTGTTGAATGCAGTGATGCCGAAAGGCGTTGAGCACCCGCCGGGTCCTTTCGCGGGGGGACTCGGCGGTTACTTTTGTGTTGAATGCAGTGATGCCGAAAGGCGTTGAGCACGGGACAAAAGATCCTGGCGTGCAGGTTACTGACTTGCACTGTGTTGAATGCAGT
>JANWVV010000017.1 GCA_025055795.1 Gemmataceae bacterium | reverse complement strand
GAATGGCATGGCGGTGCAACCGGGTTATGATCCGATCGATGTGCCAGCCGCAGGGGACCCGATAGTTCGCCGCCATGCGTTGGGCAAGGTCCAGCCCCTGGCCGGCCAGTGCAATCCGCAACCACCGGCTCCCAACACGGCTTACCCCATCTATGCGTTCCCCGTCTCCCTAGTGGTCCGTCAGGACCTTAATCCGAATAATCCGCAACCGGGGGTGCGGCACACCTTCCTGCGGCGGAACAGCCGTGTACCGGGGCTCAATGCTACCACCTACAATCCAGGGCCACCAGCTTCGCTGGCCAACAATGAGACCCTCATGATCCCCTACGACTGGCTCGTCCACCTGGACCGACCCTTGATCAACCAGTTGGAGCTGCTGCACGTCACGGCCGGCAAGCCGCATGAACTGACCCTGAAGTTCCTGACACCCCGCAACGATGGCGGCATCGATAAGTTCACCGGTAACGTGCAGAATCAGCTCAACAACTCGCAATGGATGCAGTTGTATCGAGGTCTGGACCTGTTGCGTATCCGACCGTACGTGGAGGGTGGTGCTGTCGGTGGCCGCGTGCCCGGCCGGATCAACATCAACACTATCCGCGACAAGCGAGTGTGGGACGCCTTGTTTGATGCTCAACCGGGCAACGCTTTCGATCAGGCCTTTGTCGATCAGATGTGGAATGCATTGATCGGTAGCCGCACGCCGAACATGCAAACCCGTACAGCGGCTGATGGTACGGTTCATCCCTGCCCTGTGCCGGGGGCTACAGTGTATGATAGCAACAGTCCCACCGGTGACCGACCGTTTGTGCCCTTCGGTATACCAACAGTCCGCTCAGGAGCCGGCGGGACCAGCGTGGCGGGAACCTCGGCCCGCGTGCTTGGTGGTTCATGGACCCTCAATGACACCTTGCTCAGGCTCAACCCAGCTAACCAGTTGCCTTGGCTGACCGTGCCTCCGCCTGGAGCCTTGCATCCCTATCAAAGTGCTGAGGCGGCCCGCAAGATCTTCAACAACCTGACTACCGTCAGCCATACCTTCGCCGTTTGGGTCACCGTGGGTTATTTCGAAGTGGAACAAGAAATCTCCACTAGTGTCTCGGGGGTTAACTTCACCCGGCTAGGGCGGGAATATTATCGCGAGGTACCGGGTGATAGCCGGTTCCAGTTCTTTGCCATTGTCGACCGGAGCATGATTGCAATTGACCCGGCCAGCTATGTGGCGTTCCGGAACGGTAGTGGTCCGCTAGTCCACGCCAATCAGCGCCCGTTCTTTACCACCCTGAAGGCCAACGCCCCTGCGGGCAGCAATACCTTAACCATTTACGCTCCCGGTGGCAGTGGCTGGAGCGAAGGACAAGCTGTGCCGATCCAGCAAGGCCAGCTTTTGGTCGTAGGGACGGGCAACGCGATGGAAATTGTGCAGGTGCAAGCTGTCGGAGCTGTGCAACCCACCGGCGAGTTGCTGCTGACGGTCAGCGCTGTATGGCCCGTAAGCGGTGCTACTCTTAGCCGCAGCCATTACTACGGCGATTGCGTCTCCAACGTGGTGCCGGGTAACCCGGGCCCGCAGCCGTACTTCGACGCGCATTTGCCGCAATATCAAAGCGTGGTACCGTTCTGGACCCGGCTGCAGTGAGATAGCCAGTCAGGTTTGGCGAGCCCGTTGTTCAGTAGAGACTCGCCAGCGACAATTCGGCCTGTCGTCCCGAACGTATCAAACTAAACAAACAGTGTGCCTGGTTCCCCTTACTCTCCAATCAATGAGTGGGGAACCTTTTTCTTTTGTTGTTTGTAGGCGCAGGATCAGACGTTGCGGACGGAAAAATTTAGCAACTTTCTGGAGGATGGAGCGGTCAGTGTAACTTGTTTATCCTGGGGACGGTGTTAAGATTTCATCTTATGAAGCCGACTCGCGCAAGCAGTTACTGGCTGAGTCGCACCCGCGGCCGTCGGACCAGGTGGGGTCCACAGCGGGGTATTCCGACCCGAAGAGGTCTGCATTTGTATGTTCGAGCGTGACGCTCGTCAGCGGTTAAAGTCTTCTGAGCCTACGCCGGCGGTGTTTCCGGAAGACGATGAACCTCCTAGTCCATCCCGGCGACATCCGGCCTGGCAGCACGTCCCCGAATCGCAATGGCAGGATTGGCGCTGGCAGATGCAGCAGGCGATCCGCTCTGTGCGGCAGTTACGCCGGTTGCTGCCGTTACGCCGGCAGGAGCTGGAGGCCATCAGCCGCCTGGAAAGCGTCTACAAGATGGCCATTCCGCCCTATTACTTTTCGCTGATCAATCCGGACGATCCGCAGGACCCGATCCGGTTGCAAGCGGTTCCATCGCCTCAGGAGGCGGAGTCGGCCTCGGGCTATGCCTTGAGTGATCCGTTGGAAGAGGACAAGGATGCCCCAGTCCCCGGCCTGACCCACCGCTACCCCGACCGGGTGTTGCTGCTCACGACACCGAACTGCTCAATGTATTGTCGCTTCTGCACGCGTAAGCGAGCCACGCTTACGCGGGGCGGCTGGGAAACTATTCACCCCAATGACGAACGGATGATCGACTATGTCCGGCGTCACCCCGAAGTGCGTGATGTGATTGTTTCCGGGGGTGATCCCCTTACCCTGCCGCTACCCAAGCTGCGTTACTACTTGGAACAGTTACGGGCTATCCCCCATGTCGACGTCATCCGCATTGGTACCCGAGTGCCCGTCACCTTGCCCCAGCGGTTGTTCGACCCGGAATTGATCCACCTGCTGGAAGCCGCGGAAAAGGTATACGTTCATACCCATTTCAATCATCCGCGCGAGATCACGATCGAGGCCGCCCGAGCTTGCCGCGCACTGATTCAGGCGGGCATTCCGGTCAACAATCACACCGTCCTGCTACGGGGGGTCAATGACGACCTAGCCACCATGCGGGCACTGATCCGCGGCTTGCTCCGCATCAAGGTGCGGCCATACTATTTGTTCCACTGCGATCCGGTCGTCGGTGCAGGCCATTTCCGCACCAGTATCTGGAAAGGACTGGAGATTATCGAAGGGTTACGCGGTCACGTTAGCGGCATCGGTATTCCGACCTATGTGGTGGATAGCCCCCATGGTGGCGGCAAAATCCCGTTGATGCCCAACTACCTGGTGGCCATGTCGGACGATGCGGTGGTCCTACGCAACTACGAAGGGTTGCTGATCCGCTACCAGGCCGAGGACAAACCGGTAACCATCCGGCCCACCACGACCCAAGGGGTCAGTGCCCTGCTGCAAGGGGATCAGGGAGTGCTGGTTCCGGAAGGTAACGCCCGGATGGCACGTCGGCAAGCTACCCGCCGTCAACGGCGGCGTCAACCGTCGGCTGACCCCCCCGAACAACCAGCAAGCAGCCTTGTTCATTCTCTGCGCTTTCCTCTGCCGCTGGTTTCGGGTCATTCGGCCAACCACTGAGGGACCGCGTCCGCCTGGCAGGTGGCTCCGTCGCGGTCAGGCCGGAGCTACTCGCACAGCTGCCCAAACGGGCAATCGGTGGCCCATGCTGACTGTTAGTCCCGGCTGGGGGGGTGTAATATGTTTCAAGGGTACACTGGGTAGGTGTTACTACGGCAAAGCCTGCCACAACGGTGGCCCGCCGATGCGCTGCAAGGTGGTACTGTTTGGGAGAGACGACCATGAATCCATCACCGCCTTCGCCCAATGCCCAGGCAGGACGGCGTCAAATGCTCAACGGATTAGTCTGGGCTCTCATTGCCGCTGGTCTGACCATTGGTCTGGCCGTCTATGCCATGCAGCCGGACAACGAGAAGCGTAACTTTTATTTGTTAGCTGCCGCCCTGGCAGGCCTTGCTACGCTCATCAATGTGTGGTGGGTGTACCTAGGCTATCAACAGATCCGGCAGGCCCGTCCGCCGGGCTCCCCCGCGCCGCCAACGTCACCGGATGCCAGCTCCCCTTCTGCCCATACTTGATCCTCCCCTCGGGTGTATGGGACACTGCTTGTGCTGATTGCGGTGGGCTTATGCGTATCGGCATTGCCTGTAGTATCAAACCGGCGGCACCTCCACCTCCTCCTCTGCCCGATGACTGGTACGAAGAATGGGACAGTCGGGAAACCGTCGAGGCGATTGCCGCCACGTTACAGCAGTTGGGGCACCAGGTGACTATCCTGGGCGATGGTCCGCCGCTGGTGCAGGCCCTGTTGCACGATCCCCCTGAGTTGGTCTTCAACTTGGCGGAGGGGACCGGGGTCAGCCGCTCCCGCGAGGCCCGCGTGCCCGCTGTGTGTGAATTGCTAGGAATTCCCTATACCGGCTCGGATCCACTGGCGTTGGCCGTTGCGTTGGACAAAAGCTTGACCCGTACGGTAATGGCTGCCGCGGGTCTGCATGTACCAGCTGGGGTCACCCTGCCACTGCCTGCCCAGCTACCTTACAACGGCGACTACGCCGAGTTTGCCGCTGTGCTGACCGAGGCCGGCCTATCCTTACCCGTGGTCGTCAAACCGGTGTGCGAAGGCTCCAGTAAAGGGATCACGCGTCAGGCACTGGTTGAACATCCGGAGGCTCTGGGACCGGCCATTGTCCGCGTCTGGCAACAGTATCGTCAGGCGGCCCTGGTCGAAGAGTACATCGCCGGTGAGGAAGTGACAGCAGGCATCGTCGGTAACGATCCGCCTCAGCTGGTGGGCCTGATGCGCATTGTGCCTCGGCACCATCCGCAACGGTTTTTGTACAGTCTGGAAGTGAAGCGGAACTGGCATGATCAGGTGGACTACGAGGCGCCGGCCCAGCTCCCCGCCGCGGTGTATCGTGCTGTGGAGATCGATGCCCTGACGGCCTTTGCCGCTTTGGGCTGCCGCGATCTGGCCCGGGTCGATTTCCGCATCCGTGCAGGCGTGCCCTACTTTCTCGAAATCAATCCGTTGCCAGGCCTCAGCCCAACTTCGGGCGATCTGTGTTACCTGGCCTACCGCGTCGGCTTGACCTATCCGCAACTGCTCGGCATGATTCTCGAGGCTGCGTGCCAACGTTACGGGCTGGATCCTTCCCGTGCCTGCTCGCAGGGTAACGGCTGATGGCACGGGGTCCGCTCGCCTCTACCCAGGGACAGGGTATGTCAGCATCCGTGCTCCTGTTGTACAATCAACCGATCTTGCCGCCTGACCACCCGGAATTTGCCGCCGAAAGGGACGTCCTGGACACCGTGGCCGAGTGCCAGGCCGTGTTGAAGGAAGCTGGTTTCGTTGTCCAAACATTGGGGATCGCCCACGATCCCCAACCGCTGCTCGAGACGGTGCGTCACTACCGTCCAGACGTGGTGTTCAACTTGCATGAGGGGGTACCGGGTTGCTCGGCTAGCGAAATTACCGCGACGGCCTTGCTGGAATGGCTCAACGTGCCGTTCACCGGTTGCTCCTCATTGGCACTGGCTCTGGGGCGGGACAAAGTGCGTAGCAAGTATCTGCTGTGCGGCGCTGGTCTGCCTACGCCTGCCTTTGCTGTGGTGGAACACGGGGCGACGCCGTCCTGGTCTGGCCCGTTTCCGGTTATCGTCAAGCCTGCTTCCCAGGACGCCAGCGTAGGAATCGAACAAGCCAACGTGGTGGTCTGCCCTACGCAACTGCCCGGGTGCGTGGAACGGCTCCGCCAGCAGTTCGGTGCTCCCGTCCTGATCGAACAGTTGCTTGCTGGCCGCGAGTTCCACGTCAACGTAATCGAAATCGGTCCACCCCAGCAGCGGGAGCTACTGGTACTGCCACCGGGAGAAATTGTTTATCGACCGGGCGAGCCCCACTGGCACCCCATTTACACCTACACGGCTAAGTGGCTCGTCCACAGTGGTGAGTATCAACGCTGTGAGGTGCAGGCCCCTGTTTTGCTGTCGGCCCAGCTCCAGGAGCAGATCGATCAACTAGCCCGTCGTGCCTTCCGACTGTTCGATTGCCGCGACTACGCCCGCCTGGACATTCGCCTGGATCAAGACCAGCGCCCTTACATCCTCGAGATCAACCCGAACCCTTATTTGATCAGTCTGATCCTGGTCAACGCCCTGGAAGCGATCGGCCGCTCGTTCGCCTGGCTGGTCGTCGAACTGGTCCAAGCAGCTCTGGCTCGCGGCAGTGGCCCTCGTAGCCGCTCGCTCCATCAAACATATACATGAGCGATACTCTGAGACGATGTCATTTTCTGCTTCCTTGGCCCTTTTACAAGCCGGATATGAAATGGGCGGTTAGGAGAGGGCCCGACACTACCGTCGGGCCGGCAGCGCCACGGCCAGCAGTAGCCAGCTCAGGCTGGTCAAGGCCGGCACCCAATCGCCCAGGTAAGGATAGAGGGCCCGGCGACCGTCGATCGGCACGCTAGCAGTTACCAAGGCCTCGACCTTTTTACTTCGGGACCACTGACAGGCCGGCAAGGCCACCAGCTGACCATCCGGATCGATCACCGCAGAAATCCCCATGTTGACCGCCCGGACGATGCTGCGGCGGGTTTCCAGGGCCCGGAAACGACAAATCGCTAGATGCTGTTCGTGTTCTTCCGTACCGTCGAACCAGCCATCGTTGGAGATGTTGACCAGGAAGTCTACTGGCTCGGTGGCCACATAACGACGGGCCAGGTCCGGATCGGTGTCCTCGTAACAGATCAGGCAGCCGAAGGACCAGACCTGGCCATAACGGTCGGCAAAGCGGAAGCGGGTCCAGTTTGTCCCAGGGACACAGACGTAATCGTAATCGTAAGGGGTCAGGCGACGCAAAAACGGCAGGGTTTCCCCAAAAGGCACGTACTCACCGAAGGGAACCAGGTGCATCTTGTCGTAACGGGGACCGAAGCGTTCCGGGCCGGGCTGGACCAGCAGGGCTGAATTGTACTTGTACTGCCGTCCTTGCTGCCAGATCAGAGCATTCAAACCCAGCAGGGTAGGAACTCCCGGTTGAAAGCGTTCAAAAGCACGGCGGCACAGCCGCGTGTACTCAGCAAAGCTGTTTGGGGGTGTTTCACCAGGGGCGATCTCGCAATAGTCGACCGGGCAGCAGGTCTCCGGCCAGACAATCAGGTCCGGCGGTGGTTGCTGCTGCAGGGCTTGCTGATGCAGATCACGATAAGCCCGGATGAGGCTTTCGTCCCGTTCGTTTTTCACATCCTGCGGGATGACGCCTTGCAAGGCCGTTACCAAAGGCCCCTCTTCAAAGGGGGGATGCTGCAAGCGATACAAACCATAGGCCAGATTGGTTAGCATCACGAATCCAACGGCCAAGGTCAGGCCAACCAGTCGCCGGTGCGGCCAGGGTAAAGGGACAGCAGGGTCAAGCGGCCAGCGCCGTATACCTCTGGACCAAAGCCAGTCGGCGAGCAGACCGTTGACAGCCGCGGTCAGGGCGGTGACCAGATAAACCCCTCCTAGGTCGGCACTTTGGATGAAGGGAACAAAGGCGTGCTGGCTGTAGCCGAGAAAGTACCAGCCGAAGCCGATCCGCTGGTAGAGGCCCAAGGGCTCAAGAAAGGGAAAGCCAAAGGGAAAATGCGCCCGGACGTAGTCGAGGGTGACCAGGGTCAACGGCAGGGCCACAGTCAAGGGCACACCCCGGACCAGCAGGGCCCGGACACCGGCCAGAACTACCAGTCCGAACAGCGGCAGGACCAGGGTAAAGGCCAGCCAGGCCAGGTACATCATCGGATGCGCGACACGGACCCACTGGGTGGTCAGGGCACTCAGGAGCATGCCAGTCAAATAAGCGACGGCATAGCGCGTCCGCCGGCGTGCGGCCGTGACGGCCAGGCCCAGCCAGGGAACCAAGGCGACAAACCCCAACGGCCCCGCATCAATGGGAAAAAACGCTGCCCATGTCAGTACAGCCGAGCCAAGTCCAGCCAGCCACAGATACCCTGCCGTACTCTCCAGACAGGGTGGCGGATGAATTGCGTGCCCAGTGGTTTTTTCACTGCTCATCCCGATTACTCGTGTCGGTGTCCCGCTACGTTGGCCAGAGGCCCTGCTGTTTAAAAGAAGCGTCGCCGCGGCTGCTTGTACCATCCTAAGGCTCATCCACCAGCAATACTTCGACCCGTTGGCCTGCTTCGTAGTGAACCTGGCCAGGCGGTAGAACAAGCAAGGCGTCTGCCGAACACAGACTACGCAGATCAGGCGCACCGGACCAGGGCAACGGCTGGATCCGTTCGCCGTAACTGCTACGCTCCTGTCGGGCAGGGTGGTAAGTAGGCCGGTCGTTGGAGGCGGCAAAACGCTGACTGATCGGGTAATACCGCGACGGAGGATAACATTCATCCTCGGAATAGCCCATCAGACGTCGCAGAGCTGGGCGTACAAACAGATGAAAGCAAGTCCAGGCACTGGCCGGATTCCCGGGCAGGCCGAAGACCAGACGTTGGGCCCGTTGACCGAACAAAAACGGTTTGCCCGGCTTCATCCGGACCTGACGGATCTGCTCGCTGACACCCAGCGTGTGTAACACGCGGGGGACCAGATCGTAAGCCCCGACCGACATACCGCCGGCTATGATCACAGCGGTGCATTCATCAAGCATCCGGCTGAGCCCGGCTTGCAACGCTGCGGCGTCGTCTTGCAGAATGCCATAATTAATGACCGGAAGGCCCATACTGGCAGCTAAGGCCTCCAGCATCGGGCCGTTACTATTGTAGATTTTCCCTTCGACCCATGGTTGGTCGGGACGAAGCAACTCATTGCCGGTGGCGACAATCCCTACGCGGGGGGCGGCCACCACACGCACCCGATGCCGACCCAGACTGGCCAGAACACCCAGGGCAGCCGCACTCAGCCGCGTGCCAGCAGCCAGGACCGTTTCGCCCATACGCATTTCCTGACCACGGGGATAGACCCACTGACCGGGCTGCACAGCCATACGCACCCGCACTTGGTCTTGGTCAAGTCGGTCGACGTCTTCCTGCATCACCACCGCGTCAGCCCCGGCGGGGAGCGGCGCCCCGGTGTATATCCGCTGGCATTCGCCTCGCCCGATCCGGGCCCCTGGTGCCGCCCCCGCGGCAATCTCACCGACGACCCGTAACACCACGGGCCGTTGTCCCGAACAATCGCCGGAATATACGGCATACCCATCGCGGAGCGATTTGTCAAAGGCAGGAATGTCTCGCTCGGCGACTACATCTTCGGCCAGAATCCGCCCGACTAGCTGGGGACTGACCATTTCGTCCACCGCCGGCAGCGACGCGGTGCTCCCCAGCACAATCTCTTGGGCTTGCGCTACTTCCAACATCGGGTGCCCAGGTTCGGAGCGTCGCTGGTTCTCCGCTGATGCCGCGCTCATGACCCCTCCCTCCGGCCAGCAACCTTCTTCTCGTTGCTATTTTCTACCGCTGGATCTTTCGGGAATGAACACCTTCTCGGGACTGAAAGAGAGAGGAGGTGTTGGCCAGCGTGGTGTCTGACCAGATGTCTGGGACAATCACAGGCGTGGGAAGGCCTGGATCAAGTGGCGAGTAGTGATCCTGGTTACCGCAGTAAGCCAGCGGGCCAGCCGGTGTCACGGTGGAAACTGCCTATTTTTTCTTGACCGGCGCTGGGTCTGTGAACGGTGGCTGTTCGTAACGGCATTCTTTATCGACCAGGCGTGGATCACCGGCCTCACGGAGCAAGCGTTCGAGTTGGCCAGCCAATTCCTGGCGTTGGGCAGTGTACTGCGGATCGGCTGCCAGATTGCGCATCTGGTGCGGGTCGTTTCGCAGGTCATACAGTTCTTCGGCAGGGCGTTTGCCAAAAGCCAAGTGGTAGTACTGTTGCCACTGCAGTTGGCGGCCGTGCTGGATTAACCAGGCTTTAGTAGGCCCGGCGTCCATGTCGGCAAATGCAACCAGATGATTGGTCGTGAGTTGTTCCCAAGAGGGCAGTGGGTCCTGGTCGGCGGCTTTGGGATCGCCCATAGGCCAACGATCCGGCGCGTAGTTGCGGATGTAGAGCCAGTCGTGGGTGCGTAAGGCCCGGTGGGGATACGGAAGATTCCCGGCGCGGGCCTCAGCGACGTGCCGCTCGCGTCCCAAAATGACGTAACGGCGAGTCGGGTCGATCTGACCACTTGCCGGACTGCGGAGCAAGGGAAGCAAGGAACGTCCCATGGTTCCTTTGGGGGGTTGGACGCCGCCCAGTTCCAGGAAGGTGGGAGCCAGGTCCATCAGGCTGACCATGTCGTCCACGACCCGGCCGCCAGGTATGCCCGGCCCGGCTACGATCAAGGCGACAGCGGTACCAAAGTCGTACAGGGTGCACTTGCCGCGGGGAAAACCCGGGATGCCGTGGTCCCCACTGAGGACGATGACAGTCCGTTCCGCCTCTCCCGCTTGTTTCAGGCGTCGCACGAGCACCCCGATCATCGCGTCCAGCGCCTGGACTTCGCCGAGGTAGTCGGCCAGATCTTCACGCACCTCAGGTACATCGGGCAAAAAGGGGGGAAGCCGACCCTTGAGCTGATCCGGATCGATTCCCCACAGTTTTTTGCCGGAGCCACGGGCCCAGAGCCGATGGGTGTTGGTTGGCCCAAACCAGTAGAAGAAAGGTTGCTGCGGAGACCGTTTCTGCAGAAAGCTAGCGAAATTTTCGTCTACCTGGCGTAAAAGTCGCTCTTTAGCCTGCTCGACAGTGGCTCCACCTTCAAGGGCACGCATTACCTGTACCGAGAAATTCTGGAAGGCCATCCCTGCTTGCTGGAAGGCGTATTGCTGACCGCCGATAGGGGCATCGAGGGGGGTACCCGGCCCCCATACCTTACCCGTCTTGCCCAGGGCATAGCCCGCTTGGCGCAACAATAGAGGCATCGCTGGCAGTGACTCGTCCCAGACCGCGCCCTGCAGGATGGCTCCCCGGCCCGTCTGGAAGAAATAGCGACCGGTCAGCAGCGAGCTGCGGCACGGTGTACACGACGGTGAGGGCACAAAGGCATGCCGAAAAACCACGCCGCCTCGAGCTAGGGCATCAATGTGCGGAGTACGCAAAACCGGTGCAAACCACGCCTGGGGCTCCAACTGGGCGTACACCGACGCGTATCGCCCCCAGTCGTCGGCAAAGCAAAACAGAATGTTCGGTCGCTCCGACTTGCTCTCCTGACCCCAAGCCTCAGTAGCCCCGGCCATTGTCAGCAGCCAGCCAAGCACCAGGGCCCCGGCACACCACTTACTTTTCCCGGATCGGTTCATCGCTATTTCCTCGGGAACGTATCGACTCTCCGCTCCGGATGAAGGTATGCACACCTGGTTGAATGCTTCAGCCCCGGATCGCATGACGGTATGTCTCGAAGCCGGCTCTACTCCCACCCGTTTGAGCACTGCTCACTATGATGAACAATCCGGTGACGATTGTCGAGCTGAAATCTGGACTGAATGCCTGATAGTATTGCAAGTTGTGTACGCCTGCGAAGAATGTCTCGATCCATGAAAGCTATAAGTGTAGTCTCTGTGATGATGTTGCCTGACGATGCAAACAACGTCCTTTGACCGTAAGTCGTGAACGGAACGACATAGCAGCAAAGTTTGCCATTAGATTAGAAATTGGACTAGTCTGTGTAACGAGAAGTACATTCAGGTTAAGATTAACCTGCTACAAACAGTAACGAACTTTCGCTAGCGACATTGTGAGCCGAAAGGAATATCAAGCATTTCTCCAAGCGGATCGTACCTTCAGGAAAAGCAGAGCAGGTCACAGAAAGACTGGAAAAAGGAGTGTAGTATCTTTTAGATAGAAAACAAGGGGCTGCTCAAGGGCTGCGGAGCACGACGTAAAAAACGGTGCTGCACTTTTGAGGATCAGGGCCAGTTATGGTCATGCGGAACGGCCGGGACTCCGGCAACACCCAGCGACACTGGTGGGACGATCTTCCTCCCGCAATCCGGCATCGGTTCCGGAACACTATCGCAGAAGAATTGGTACGAACCACTGGGGCAGATCCAGACAATCCAGCCAGGGCAGGACTGCTGCAGCGGACCACTTCATCAGGCGATACCACTGGTGTTCCCCGGGGGGACGCTAAGGCGGAGCAACGCAAAATCCTGTGGGATCTTGTACAACTAGGTGGTTCCCTCCTTCTGATCGCCTTGATGATCCTGTTGTTGCTGATTGTAGGGATTGCTTTTTTGTTCAGTGGCCACCAGCTCGGACCATGGCACTTCTAATTAGTAGTGCTTTCAGTTCTGATGGTGCTTTTAACACATCGATCGTTCACGGGTTGTTAGACCAGGCAATCATCTGTTAGTCTGCAACGATTCCAGAAAGTTAATCGTCAGTCAGTTCATCGATGAAGCGAAAGACAGCAACGGTGCGGCGGTTGGGATTATTTGGATCCACAGTCATCGCTCCGATGTAGATTATGCGTCGGCTGCCTTGGGGCAGCAGTTGTTGAACGACGGTTGGTCCGCCGAGTACACCCGAGGTTTCCTGACCGTCCCACTGGAAGCCGGGCAGAGCGTGTTGCCAGATGGGTTGTCCCGTCTGCGGGTGTAGGCAAACCGCCAAGCCTTCACGGCTGACGGCATAGACAGCCACGGGTAACCCACCGAGGGTGGCCACGGCTGGTTGACTGGTGATGGCGGTGCCGATGCTCGCTTGCCAGCGTAGGCGACCGGTGCGACGATCCACTGCATACACCGAGCCATCGCGGCAGGCAGCATAAACATTGAAGGCATCACCGGCCAGGCCGGTATGTACACCTCGGGGCAGGTCCAATTGCCAGAGCTGCGTTCCTGTCGTAGCGTCCAGGCAGACCACTGCCCCCGCCGGTTTGTCCTCGCGGTGATGGCCTTTTTCTTCAGGGTAATCATGGGTATCAGCCCCGAGGTTCCCCGTGCCGACGCCGTAGTAGACGTGCTGTCCGAGTAGCAGAGGTGCTCCGAAGGAACGGAAGGGCAAGGGTGTACGCCACAGCTCCTGACCCGTGGCGGCGTCCAAGCAGATGGCGGCAGGGGCGTACAAGCCGCTACCTACGAACAGGCGACCCTGATGGAGTGCCGGGGTGCCGTCCACATGGAGCTGCCGGTCCCAGCCACCTGGCAGATGCCAACGACGCTGACCCGTGGTTGCAGCTACGGCGTAAACACCATCATCACCGGCTGGAAAAATCAGCAGGTCGCCCGACTTGACCGGTGTCCCTTCCGTATGACTGGCAGTCCGGAATGGTTCGGCCCAGCGCGGTTGACCCGTATGGGCGTCCAGAGCTAGCAGACGGCAACCGCTATGCTCGTGCAGGCCTTCGCCGCAGTAGACGACCTCGTCGGCAACTAGTGGCGTACAGTACACCGGCAGCAGAGGTTTTTCGCCGCCGTCATGGCTCCACAGGACTTTGCCGCTACGGCTATCCAAACAGACGATCCGTCCTCCGGCGCTCAATCCCGCTTCGACAATGCCGAAGTACAATCGTTCCTGATACACAATCACGCGACTGAGCACCTGACCGCGGAGGGGGGTGCGTTGGACGCCGTCGTCTTCCCATGCTTCGATCGCCTCGCTACTTACCAGTCGGGGTCCAATGGCCTGGGTGGCCTCGCCACTTAAGACGTTCACTGAAATCGGGCTGCGGCCGGCAGATATTTGTAGGCACCAGGCAGCGGCAGTACAAACGGCCAGTGTGGCCAGAGCGACCGATTCGCCCGACAAGCTCAGGCGATGCGAGCCGGTGGTGACACAGCCGCTATCCCAGTGAGCGGTGACCTTTCGATAAAAAGCGTACAGGCTGGCCATGGCCAAGGCGATCCCGATGCAGGTAAATTCCCGCATCGGTGGCGTAATGGCCGTGTGTAGATTGGTCCACCAGATGGTCGCGGCAATACACAGCGCAGCGAGGAGGGTTATTCCGCCGAGGCTGAGCAATTCTGTGCGGGCGGGGGGCTGGGTCGTTTGCGGCTCACAAGCGGCTAGTCGCCGGTAACGGGCTCCCGCCCAGATCAGTCCCACCAGACTGATCACCAACAGGTATACGGTCAGGGCCTGGGTTCCCCACCACCACCCCCCGGGCAGATAGTCCTGCACAAAGTAATGCACCAGCGCCAGCGTGCTATTGAGGCTAGCAATGGTCAGGAAAGCCCGCCAGCGCTTCCAGGCGATGGCCAAACGGGCAAACACCCCGGGGAATATGGCAGCCACTACGGCCAAGGGACCAACCAGGACAAACGAGGGAATAACCGCCCACAGTTGCCCTAATCGGCCCCCTCGTACTGACATTTTCTTAGGACTGCCCTCCGATTTTTCCTTGTTTTTTGCCGGCTCGTCCATCGGCGGGTCCGCAGACGCCGGGGGACCATACCCGGGCTTAGCTTTCTCATCGGGGGGAGGAGGAGTAGCCCGCTTCGCCAATCCGTCTTCAATTATCCGGATCAACTCGGCACTGCTACCCGCAAAGGTGCGACGTAGGTACGGTTCGCCATGCAGAAAAGCCCAGCGCACCGCCTGACCGTTCTCATCTTCCAGCCCCTGTAACGAAAACCAACTGCCCTCGACGAAGGCCACGGCGTTGTACCGCTTGCCCCGTTTGTTGACGAAAAAAATCACCTGACGCCGGGGATGGAGCCGGTCCAGGATCGTCTGGGTGTCGTTGGCTTTTTTGGCTTCCTCGTCACCGCTCATGTTGACCGGCAGGTGCTGGAAGGGGGCCTCACCCTTGAGATGCCGAACAACCTGAAAGACAACAGCCGGCTTGTCGGCATCGACGCGGACCACGCGGGCTACGAATATGTACCGCTCGGTTTCCAGGACTTCGGCTAAGGGTGTTAAGCGGGTGATGACTGCATGGGCCGTGCCCCCCAGACCAAGGACCAGCATCAGGGCCGCTATCCATAACTCCGCGGCTCCGAACAACCGGAACTGGTTGCGGTTACTTCGACCCTGCACCTCGCATCCAACGCCGGCCACGCCCTGATGCACAGCTGTATCCTCCTGGACCATCCATGGATCTTCCAACGCTCTTCCACGAGAGCAGACTGTACTTGTTATCATTTTTTCTTCATTATGACCAACTGCGTTTTGCCGGCAGCGTTGGTGGGGCACCGCCTGAGGCCATTGGCTCAAGACGGAGCAACTGGGAGCGACCATCAGGTGTCAACGAGCGAGAACCTCATCAAGGATAGCATTGACTGATCCTGACCCAGCGACTAAAGGGTGTACTGCATTGGGGAAAAACAGTTTGTCCGATTCGCAGGCCTGTTCCGCCAGCAACAGCTTGCATTGTAGGGGTTTTCCCTACGAGCTGCCATAGTCGAGCAGGAACTACCTTTCAGGGAATTTGTGATTGGGCATGAAAGTTTCCGGTAAACCAAGAGGCGACAAGAAGCATCGGTAGTGAATGAAGCAGTACCAGAGGGGACGGTTTTTGGATGCATGTGTCCGGTTATCGTTACTCGCCCGCCGCAGGAAGTAAGGGTAGGATGTCGCGATACAGACGTTGGCGGATGCGCAGGTCTTCCAGATTCAGCCACTGTTGTAATGTTGGGCTGAGACGGTAGGCCGGACCGACGATGCCGCGGATGACAATGTCGACGAGGCGGAGAGGTTGTAGGGTCCAGAAGCGGTTGGTCGAGCCGTGGAGGTGAATGGGGCGTAGCCGCTGGAACAGTTCCTCGTAGCGGCCCAGACGACGACGCAGTGATAGAAAGGCGATCGTGCTAGCATAGTCCCAAGCCAGGCGGGTGTACTGGCGCGATGTCAAGGGGGGAGGAGCAGGGGGCAAAAATAAGCGGTCCCGGGCTTCATCCAGGATCCGCTCGGCCGGGTCGCCAATGCCTTGGGCCAGTCCGACAGTAGCCGCTGCCAGGCGGCAGGGCCAGTCCGCGTGGGGTTCCAGCCAACCGGCCCTCTTACAGCGTTCGGCCAGAGTCTCTAGTTGTTTGTCCAACTGCAGACGGCGGAATACATCGGCCAGGAGAAATGCCGTAGATGGTAACAGGCAGTCGGCCCGGTCCGTGCCTGTTTGCCAGTGTTGCCAGAGCTGGGCGATCCAGGGGGCGGCTTGATCCGCGGGCCATTCGGCCGCGGCCCGCACGAGATTTTCCAACGTCCGGCAGAGAACTTCCGTCCGGCTCAGGTGCGTTATCGGAGTTGGACAGTTGGCCGGTGGATCCGGCCACCATTGGGCCAGAGCTTCCCAGCCCTGCGGGAGCAGCGAGTCGAACCGTTGGACCAACTCGAGGGGAAGACCAGCGGCCACCTCGCACAGTGCCGTCAGAATGCGTCCGCGGCATCCCGCTTCGTTAGTCTGCCCAGCCAGGCGGAGCAATTCCTCTGCTTCACCGCCGGTGTTTTCGCTGTCCGAGTGCTCCAGCAGCACCGCCAGACGTTCGCCGAGCAGATCGTCGTCCCGCAGCGGGGCTAATTCCCAACTGCGCAGGGGGCGGCACATCGGGTAGGGGTCCAGAATGCGGACGTACTCGCACAGGCGTTCAACAGCGTAGCGGGCAGCTGGGGGCAGACTCAGACGTGCCTTTTCTTTCAACGCGGGCGGCCAGGGACGTGGTCGCAGGCCTTCTCCGACCTCTTGGATGCGTTCGGCCGTCAGTTGTTCCACGAGGCGCAAGGCCGGCTGGATTTCGGGGTCGAGCCGACTGCTGGAGTGCCCGACGTTGCTAAGCCATTCCGCAGCCCGTCGCCGCTCTCCCACAGCTGCGGCACCCCAGGCCATTAGCAGAAGGGCTACCTGACTGGTTGTTTCCGTTTCGCCGTCCAGCCCTTCGGCGCGTAGTGGTCCTTTAGGCAAACGCTCGATCCACTGGACAACTTGCTGGCGATGGCGAACCAACCAGGCCGCGGCTGCAGCTAGCGATCCATCAGACGTGCTATGCCCCCAGTAACGTACGGAGGTGGGCAGGTCTACTTCCGACAACTGGCCACATCTGCTCAGTCGCTCTAGGAGGCGTTCCGCCCAGCGGGCCAGCAGTACCGCATCGCCGCCGCTGAGGTGGGAAGCCGCTTGCACCCCCAGCCAGCACGCCCGGAGTGGCACGGTCTCTGCGTGACGTTCCAGGACCTGAAGCAACACGGGGACCAGCTCCCGCCCTAAGGCTTTGTTGCCTCGGTTCAGTTGTACCAAGCCGGCGGCGGCCAGCCGACCCAACGCAGGCCGTGTCTGACCAACTTCCCAAAACGTCGCCTGACAGACCAACCTTTCCGAAGCCTGCGCCAATTGCAACTCGGTCCGCCACCAGTGTCGTTCCCAATCCGCCGCTGCTACCTCTTCCGGACTGGTCCACGCAGCCATCAACCAGCATAAAGCGGCGTCTGTGACCTGCCCATGGGCTTGCTTCCAGCGGGCCAGTTCAGCCCACCATTCGGGCAACCGCTCGTCCGACTCGCTCTCCAGTACATGGGCTAGTAACCGTTGGTAGCTTTCTGGCAGCCGATGACTCGGACTCATTCTGATAATCGTCGCTTCGGCCCGCGCTAGTAGCTGCTGTTGAAGGGTGTGATCCAAGGAAAAACTTTCCGCTTGACGCTGCTTTGGTGTTGAGGCAGTCCAAGCCTGTCGGAGGCGGGCTAGCCACTCTGTCCGTACCTCGACGATTTTCCGCCACCACCGACGCCAGGATTCGAACCATCCTTGCGATGATCGGCCCCGGGCTGCTATCAGCGGCTGCCCTGGAGTTGTCGTGCTTCTCCGGCGTCCGGGACGCCAGGCCGTGACACTGTTGCTAATTCCATACCGTCTCCCCTGTTCCGTTTCTGAGTTTACCTCCTGAGTGGTCCAGGTAGGTGGTTCCCATGGCAAAGGCTCTAGCATTACAGCCTGTTGGGGAGCAGGAAACTCATACTGGATGTATGCTTCCAGTGGCTGGAAGATGGAAAGGTCGGCGTAGTGACAGCGGACGGAGTTTTTTTCCGTTTGTTGCCACCAAACGAGAGTTGAAAGTTGCACGGGGGCCAAGGCGGCGTATGCCTCGCGTGCTAGCACGGGTCTGAGGTGCCAGCCCTGGGGCCAGAACCAATGTGGCATTCGTTCGTCTGCGACGTAAGCCTGCCCTCGACCCTCCAGTTCCAGCAGTACCCCCGGTTCCTTGGTCCGGTTCCACACAAGTACTCCTTCCTGTTCATCCTGTTTTACGAAGGCCACCCACAGGCCTGCCCTACTGATAGGGTCGCCATGCAGACAAAAATGGTGGAACGCATCCATCTCTTTCCGCGGAATGAAGCATAACGCTGGCGAAGCCTCTGTTTGTTGCCGCGGCGACCACTGCAAGGGGAGGGGGATCGACGGAACCGGTGTGCACACAAAGTGTGGTGTCCCATCGATCTGAGGCAGCGGATTAAGATCCTGTCCGCTGGCAGTAGTGGCGGACGGAATCGGCATCAAATTAGTGAAATGCATCTGTGCTGGGGGAGTGATGATGCATTCTTTGCCAGCAGGGATGGGAAGGTGTTCTGCCAGCGGATGGTACCAGCCCCAAGGGACCCAGAGATGGGGAACCTGCTCGGTGAAGACCTGCCCATGGTGCTGCCAGAATTCAGCCCCAGCGATAGACGGCTCGAGCACCACTGCCCAAACCACCTTCTGTTGCCAGTCGTCGCCGATCAGTTGGATTTGTGACAAAAGGGCCGGCCGCCCCCGCAGTAACAGGGGTAACGCCTCGGCCGACAACCGCACCAGGATCCGCGCCGGGGACTCCGGCTGTGACTGAGGCTCCAAGGGATGGGCGGCCGCCCAGCAACACACCTGCTGGAAGGCCAACGACGGAGCTTCCTTGTGGCTGCGTACCCCCAGGCGGCTCAGCTTCTCCTGCACCGCAGCAGGCAAAGCGGTCACGAGACGGAACCACACCTGCCCGCAGTTGTCCTCCGCCCAGTCCACGGGGCACTGCGTCCATGCCGATGGGACTATCTCATGACTCACCGTCAGACGCAGCATCCCCCAGTGTGGGAAACAAAGAAATCCCATATGCCTAATTTAGCGTATCTTTGCGTGAGTGCGCCTTTTCGCTTTTTCCCTCTTGTACCGCCTGTGTCTATACTAGAACGTGATTTAGTTTCTCTTACCCACTGCTATTTGTTGTTGCTCTTCAGACGGTAATGCTCCGGCTTTGGAAAGTTTTAATCTGAGCATATTCATAAGCACACCAAACAATCGACGCTACGGCCAATTTTCCCGCTGTATCAGGATTGCCAAGCCGAATCAATAAACCCATCAGAATCGATTCAAGCCGGGGCTGGTACGTGCCGATAATGGGAAATGTGCCAACCGTACCGTGTGGATGGTCGCGGGGGAACCATCAGCGGTACGCTCGGCCAGTGGGCGCCAGCCGAACACATGGAGGGTGGTATGGTCCGTAAACTGCTGTTGTTGGGGGGAACGGCCCTGACGGTGACGCTGCCCACCGGTTGCATCCTCAATCAATATTCCAGTGATCCGAACACACGGATGCAGCAACTGCTGTACCAATCGGAAGATTTGCGGCAGATCGAAGGGGAATGGCGACGCTTCTGGTTCAACGATCAGCCCAGCCACCTGACGCCGGATCGCATCCATGGCGGTATTATCTAACTCTAAGGGGCCTTATGGCACGAAGTTGGGCTCCGGCTCGATGCTGAGCTACCCTCCCTCGGCTGCGCAACGGGTGTGTACTGGATGTTCTGGCTCGTTGGTCAAGGCTAATCCGAAATATTCCTATGCGCAGCTGAAGGAATGTGTCTGGTCGTGTCATCTCTTTCGCAATTCCAAGTCGCAATGGGCCAACATGAGCTAAACGATGGGATGAATAACAAACACTCCCTTAATGAAGTCTGTAATGCCTGATTGTGAAACTATACCATCTTGATGCATTAAATTATCTGAACAAGCTTAGGATTAGGTGGGATCAAAATTCTCTCATCGACCCAAATCCTTGGAGACACGGGTTGAGATCCGGTCATCATGTTGGTTCAACAGCGGTAAAAATCCGGCAGGGCGTGTCGCGGAGCAGACGTCAGGTGGCTTAGGGGGTCGGCTTGACGAATTTGTCAAAAAAGGCAAACACATCGGGCAATGCCTGGCGGACGATGAGGAGGTGCTCCAGTTCGGGATATTCGCGGTAGTGGTAGTGCGGAAGTTGAGCAGTGGTCAGTTGTTGATGGAGTTTACGGGCTCCGTTGATGGCCAGGGAGTCGTGTGTGCCAACGGCCAGGAAAAAGGGGAGGCGTTGCAGGGCTTGCACTTGGGCAATGCGGGGGGCGCCGCCGAGAGCAGCTACGGCTGTGTAGGCATCCGGTTGACGCAGGGCCACGGCCATGGCGTGGGCGGCTCCCATGGAGTGACCAACCAGAAAGACCCGTTTGCGGTCAATCGGGTAACGTTGCGCTAAAGTATCGATCAACTGGGGGACGGGAGGTGGTCCCAGCAAGCCCGCCCGGGGGGACAAGAGCATCCAGCCGCGTTGCTGACATTCCCGCACGATCTGACCAGCACCGTAGCTGTCGAAAAACATGTTTTCGTCCACACCGGCACCATGCAGGGCGACGACCAGGGGTACCGGCTGGTGCTTCTGCAGACCCTTGGGAACGAATAATCGGCAGGGCACACTGCCTGCGGAGCCGGTGGGAAGGGTAATCCAAAATTGTCCTTGGCGTTCCGGAGTAAAAAATGGTCGGCCCGCGGCCATCAGTTCGGCGTTGTCCAGCCACAGGGCGTAGGGAAAGTCGGTGATGGGTGTTTCGCCCTGCAAGGCGGCCTGCCAGGCCTGCAGACGGGTACGAATGGTCGCCGCTTCCAGTTCGCAATGCCGGGGCAATTTGTCACAGGCGGCCTTGAGCCGCTCCAGGCGGGCCCGCAGATGCCGGACCTGGGAAATGCCGACGGAGGCTGGCTCCAGGTTCCCCCGCACGTCCAAAAGTACATAAAGTCGGCGATCCAGGCCCGTGTGGTCATTCAACGGAGGTAACGGAACGCGAACCGTCACCGGCCAGGTCTGCACGGTCACGCTGACCGTGGATTGATTAGTAAACCACAGCCGCAGGCGGGCGTTCGGCGGTAAGGGCACGTCGGGCTGGTAGAAGGGTTGAACGGTAACGATCAGCTCGGTGGTCGTTTCGTCCAGCAAACGGGATTGCGGAACGATTTGTAGCGCGGCTGCCCAGCGCCGTCCCGCTGGAGGTCCATCGGCGGCCTGCAATGCAAATGTGGCCCGATCCAACGTGCGGCCCGCCTCAGCGAAACGAAAGGAGAAGAATTGACCCGTCAGCGGTCGCAGCAAGGGCAAGGCCCGTTGACGGGCTTCATGACAATCCCATTTCTCCCAAGCCGCCTCAAACAACCGCAGGCGGCGGCCTAACTCATACCGCTCTACCTGAGCGACCGCCAAGGTAGGCACCATCAACACAATAACCACACTTATGCCTGGTGCCCACCATCCGCTTCGGCCTGCGAATGGGTGAGGCCAGCCGGATTCCCCTTGTCTTGATATTAGCCTCTGCTTTACAACAGTTAGACAATAGTATGTGAGTGTCCAACCACCACGCAGGAGGCAGCAGGCCATGGGACGGCATCTGGTGTGGGCAATGGTGGCCGGATTAGGCATGGGCACTTCCTCCCTGCAGGCACAATCATGCGGGTTATATCCCTATGTTTACCCAGTCGGGCCGGGCATAGTTTCACCGCCAGTTATTATCAGCCCGTGGAGCTGGAGGGAACGGATAGGGGTGCCTATGGTGGGGCCGCCGCAGGTCATCTGGGTGGTGCCGCTTGCCGCCGCGCCACCGCTGCGTACGCCGCAAGTGGACATCCAGACGGCTCCCCGCCCAGCTTCGTCATCCGATAGCCCGGTCTCCCGCATTGGCTCCAAGGACAGATCAAACCCACATGCCGAGACGGGAACAGGACACCAACCGACCATTCATCAGACAGAGCAGGCGGGCACCCAGCCGTCTGCAAGCCGGGAAGGGACCGTAAAAACGACCCCTGATCCCCAGCGGATGGCCCCCAACCTATCCCCTTTGAACACGGACGGCACCGGCATGGCCGAACAACGACCGGGGGGAATGTCCGCACCTTTAGCGCCGCTCGCTCCACCTTCAGGAGGCCTGCAACCAGCAGCGAATCAAGCGGCACAGACGCCACTGCCTCCCTTAGTGTTGCCAGGAACGCCTTCCTCTCCCCGCGGGTCTCAGAGCGCACCCCAACCTGCGGATGATCAGAAACAAGCAAACGACTACATTCCACCCCCGCAGGTACCTCTTCCTGCTCCTGCTGGGCCGCCAAAGACGGGCCAGGAACCATTGCCCCCTCTGACGTTGCCGCCGGAAATTCCCCCAGTAGTGCCTCCACCACCTCTCCCTCCAAGTAGTGGCAGTCTGGCGGCTCCCGCCACTTCCCGTTATCGACCAGCACAAGTCACCCACGAACAAAAAGAGACATCGCTCACTTCAGGGATACGCCTGCAGGTGCGTGTGCAGCACTGGTCGGTTCCTCCGACACCCGATGGTTATCGTCTGTTGCGCTTCCTTAACTACACCGACCAACCGTTGCGACTGAGCATTGAGGGGCGAGCGGTAGATTTGCCGGCCCGTTCACAGCTACCGGTATGGGTCGGACCGCAAGTGCGGTGGCGATTGGGAAGTGAGAGCGAACAGCTTCTGATCTGGCCAGCACAGGTAGGGGGAGCCGACGTTGTGGTCCGTGCCAGCGATAGTAAATAAGCTCGCGGCATGGAGACGTTGGCAGTCGCTGCAAGGAGAGACGGAAAACGTGCCGTTAGAGCAAGCGGTACAGTCAGTAGAAAGCCTTCCCCGGCTGCCTCGGCGCCCACGTGAGGGACACAAAGGGACATTCGGTACAGTCCTGGTGGTGGCCGGTAGTCGGGGTATGGCAGGAGCGGCTGTCCTGACGGGGCGGGCAGCTCTGCGTGGTGGCGCTGGACTGGTACGGGTCGCCTGTCCGGCCGATGTGTGGGATGTAATTGCCACTGCTTATGCCGCCTACACCACCTGGGGCATACCTCTGACCAGTGAAGGAACCTATGCGGCAGACGCCGCTGAACGGGTGGTGGCCGAGGTGGCGACAGACGTGGACGTCGTCGCGATAGGTCCTGGGCTGGGCCGTCGACCCGATACTATTAGTTTTATCCGCCGCTTGCTGGCACTATTGCCCCAGCAACGGCCGCTGGTCGTCGATGCCGATGCCTTGTTTGCCTTATCCCCGTACGTCGATTATCCCTTGACAGTTCACCGAGCGGCTGTGCTGACACCGCATCCAGGGGAATTTGCCCGTCTGACCGGCTGGCCCAAGCCCCAAAGTCCCGAAGAACGCCGGCAGCAGGTGGTGGAATTCACCCACCGCTGGCCGCAAGTGGTGCTGCTGAAAGGGGCCGGTACCCTGGTCTGTGACGGCCAGCGTCTGTATTGCAACACGACGGGTAATCCCGGCATGGCCACCGGCGGCAGTGGTGACGTCCTGACAGGGATCATCGCTGCGTTCATCGCCCAAGGACTGACCCCTTTCGATGCCGCGGTGCTAGGAGCCTTTGTCCACGGCCGCGCCGGCGACCTGGCCGCTGCTCAGCTAGGTCAAACCGCCCTGACTGCCCCTGATCTGCTCGATTATCTCCCCGAAGCTCTCAAACCCTTTGAAACGTCAGAGGAGATAGACCGTCTCACGTCATCAGACCCTGCACGAATGCTCTAATTATCACCTACACGAGATAACTCCGTCGTGATCTTTCCCTAAGCGAGATTGATGCTGAGACAGAGGGGGCAAAACACTTCCCGACGCCACTTTTACTTTTCCCACTTGTCAGCGCATTCAATCAATCGCATCGTTGTTCCTACAAGTTGCCTTCGTACGAAGAGAAGGGGAACAAGCTCTGCCCGCCACAACCACGGAAGACTCCTTTCCCGTCTAAGTCGAGTGATAATTTTACAGCTTTGATTGTCTTATATCGTAGATAAACATGTGTATGAATTTCTTAAAATAATGTCCTGTTTGATTTTTGTCTTGCGATTCATAGAAAATGGACTAGCATGGGAACGTGACGAAGACTGGTCGGCCGTGGTGTCCCGAGGCTGTGCGGAGGGGGGACTAATGGAGGAGACCGAGTTTTCGACAGCCGTACTGCAGGATTACCTCTGCCGGTGGCGTGCGGGAGAACAAGCTGCACTCAATGAATTACTGCGACGGGTGTTCCGCCGGTTGGAACAACTGGCCTCACGTATGCTGCGGAGTTTCCCCAACATTCGTCCCCTGATTGACAGTGATGACTTATTGCAAAACAGCGTCGTACGATTTGTCCGGACCTTGCAAACCATCCGGCCAGCAACTACCCGGGACTTTTTCAACCTGGCCGCCGTCCACATGCGGCGCGAAATGATTGATTTAGCTCGTCAGGCCCGACGGCGGATCACAGCAATCTCGTCCAGTTCCCTCACACACCGCGCAATGCTGCCCGAGCCGGTGTCCCCCGACTCGTTGTACCGCTGTCTGGAAGATTTCGATCTATGGGTCCGCTTCCATGAAGCAGTCGACAACCTCCCTCTGGAAGAACGCGAAGTGGTTGGCCTGATCTTCTATCATGGCTGGAAACAACAGGAGATCGCCGAACTGTTTAATGTCAGTGTGCGAACGGTCCGCCGACGTTGGGTGTCGGCCTGTGAACGCCTGCGTCGGATGATCAGCACCGACCAGTCGCAGCCGCAGTAGCAAAAAGCGTCACACGTTTGTCCCAGCCGGTGGACGGACAACCAGTAACCTGGCAAAACATTACTCAGTTGATGGTTGTGTCGCGAGGCTTCCAATCAGTTCTTTCCATCTCGAAATCTGCTAGCCAGTGTTCGCAGAGGTTGATCATCTCGTGGACGGGCTATGTTTTCCCGCGAGTATGAGTAGTCGATGCCGTGCCTTTCTTCAAGCAAGGCCTCGGATTTTGGATATCGGGAGATGATACATCCCCAAAATAGTTTGATGGGCGGGCTCGCTGTTGCGTGGACGTAAAGAATCCCCGCACGTTTTTCCTAAAAAAGCGATGGCAAACCGCAATTCGAAGCCGGAAGTATTTAGTGAACTGGTGCACACGCGGCAAAGGAGACTGGGCTTGTGGAAAGGGAAACGGTTCTGTAAAATTTATGTACACAGTAAACTCTAGTACACATTTACAACGCGGAAAGGGACGATGGCTGAAAAGCAATAAGATCCTGAAGGGTAGTGGACAGGTTGGGGGAGTGAAGTATGTCGATGTCGTAAGGAGTCCGTTGTGGGTTTGAGCCGTACCGAATCTGGAGGACGAGGTAATCATGCTCCTGATGTGTCCGAGTTGTCATAGTTTGGTGGAGATGACAGAGGTTACGGATGGTAAGGTCCGGTGCCCGTTGTGTCGGCATGAGTTTGCTGCTCCAACGCGTTACGAACCGGAAGTGCTAGGGAGTAGCTCGGGATCGAGTGCTGGGTCGAAGTCGACGGATGTAACTAGCCGGCCGGCTTCAGCGGCGGCCATTGCACCACCGTTAGTAGCACCACCAGCGGGGGCCGCTTCCTTTTCTTCGGGTGTCAACCGCACCGATTCCGCATCGGCTAGCGGAACCCGTCTGCCATCGCCTCCTTTGCCAGAAGGTGGCTACGCCCATGCGATCAGCATCACGTTGTCACCCACCGTAGTGGCATGGGCACCCGCTGTGTTACTCACCTTGGCCTTATTGTGTACTTTCTTCCCCTGGGTGGGGATGTTCGTTGGTGGAGCGGCTGTGTATCGGCAGACGCCATGGAGCGCGCTGGTTGGCACTGTCTCGACCAACTATTCCCTGGCTGAGGCCACTCGTTGGAATCTGCGTTGGCTCGATCACCTGCACAGCGATTGGGGGTTGTTGTTACCAGCCTTGACGACTCTGGTATTGGCCACTCTGCTGGCTTGGGCGGATCGCAGTCTGAAAGTTGTGGATTGGCATCAGGTACCGCCGTTGGCTCGTTTCTGGCCGTATCGCCGCTGGATTCTCCTGGCTCTGGTTACTATCACCGCATTTTTGCTGGTCAGCCAGACACTTTACGGCTTGGGAATGGAACGGGCGGTTCACGCCGCAATTGTGCAGCAGTTTGCTGATGAGATGCGCGAGGCCGGTGATAACTCCGACAAACAAGCCATTGTGCACTATCGCATGGAACAGGAACTCCGTCGTTACAACCTGGAATACACGCTCTGGCAACGGCTCGGTGTGCTTGCGGTCTTGCTGGCCTTGCTGAGCTTGGTGGTAGACACACTGCTGCAGCAGCGCGGTACCTTACCCCCGCCCCGTCTGGTGCTGCAATATTAGGCAAACTTGCAAGATTCCTCATTCTGAACCGATACGGAGGCATTGGCAGCCTGCAGAACAGGGTCGATTGTTTCGCATACTTGTACCGGTACTACGAATAAAGAAAAGATCGGGACAACAGGGCAGTGCAGGGATAAGCTCATCACTTGTAATGGAGTGTGATACAACGACCGCGGTAGAAAGGACGGGCGACCATGCGGATTGCCTACGTCACTGCCGGGGCAGCGGGGATGTTTTGCGGCAGCTGCCTGAAGGACAACACCCTGGTAGCGGCCCTGCAACGTGCCGGCCAGGACGCTGTGCTCATTCCGACCTATACACCGCTGCGGACCGATGAACAAGACGTCAGCCTGCCCCGCATTTTTCTGGGCGGCATCAACGTCTATCTGGAGCAGAAGTATGCGGTGTTTCGTCGTACGCCCCGCTGGCTGGATCGCATGCTGAGCAGCCGCTGGCTGCTCCGAGCTGTGTCACATTTCGCTAGCCGTACCCCGTACCGTGAGCTGGGCGAACTGACCATCTCGATGCTCCGCGGTCCTGCAGGAAACCAAGCCAAGGAGATGAATGAACTGGCCCAGTGGTTGGCTGTGGAATGGCGACCCGATGTCGTCGTGCTCAGCAACGCCTTGCTCTCGGGCTTGTTGCCTGCGATTCGCCGCTGGCTGCAGGTTCCCCTCGTCGTGACCCTCCAGGGGGACGACATTTTTCTGGATGCTTTGCTGCCGGAACATCGGACCGTTTGTCTGGACCTGATCCGGGCCAACTGCGCCGAGGCATCGGCCTTCATTGCTACCAGCCGCTACTATGCCGACTACATGGCAGAGTATCTCGGGCTGGAACGTTCCAATATCCATGTGGTCCATCCAGGAATCAACTTGCAGGGCTGTAGCGGACCCCGGCCTGTACGACGGGAGCCACCCTATACCATTGGCTATTTTGCCCGTATTTGTCCGGACAAAGGATGGCATCAACTGGTCGACGCCTATCTGCTTCTCCGCCAGCGGACAGACCTCCCACGCGTCCGTTTGAAAGTCGGTGGGTATCTCGGTGCCGGTGACCGCGATTACTTCCAGCACCACTGGCAGCGGCTGCTGCAGGCAGGTCTGGCCGCCGATATCGAGCACGTCGACTGCCCCAACCATGCCGACAAGTTGCATTTTCTCCAGTCGTTGGATCTGTTCTGCGTTCCCACGGTCTATCGCGAGCCGAAAGGACTGTACTTGCTGGAGGCCTGGGCCAATGGTGTACCGGCTGTGCAACCGGCCCATGGTGCCTTTCCGGAGCTGATCGAGCTCAGCGGTGGAGGCGTTCTGGTACCGCCCGGGCAGTCCGCCGCCTTGGCACAAACCATCGCCCAACTACTTCTGGATCCCGACCAGCGGGAACGGCTGGCCCAGGCCGGTGCCGCCGCCGTACAACGCTACTTCCATGCCGAACGCATGGCCCAGCAGACCCTGAAGGTGCTGGAAGATTGTTGCTGTACCTCTACACTGCCAGCATAAGGCCAGAAGTAGCCTTGACCACAGACACCAGCAAGGATGGACGAATTACCCCTCCGTCAGCCGCCACGACTGTGGTTTGCATGACACCGAATAAACCGTTCCGCATGGCCAAGTGGCGCCTACACAGAGGGGATGCTTGGGCAGAAGAGTTCGATAACGTTATGAGTCGCACTTATACCACGCAGCGACGCGTCGAGTTCGGTGATACCGATATGGCCGGTATCATGCATTTTGCCAATTTTTTCCGCTACATGGAATCAGCGGAGACGGAGTTTTTGCGGTCACTAGGGCTGACCGTCAGTTGGCGTGACGCTGGCGGCCGCTGGGGGTTCCCCCGTGTGGCCGTGGCCTGCGAGTATCTCAAACCGGCTCGCTTCGAGGACCTGCTCACGATTACGGTGACCGTAGAAAACGTCGGCCAGAAGTCCGTACGTTATCGTTTCGACTTCAGCAATGAGCAGGGTCAGACGATTGCTGTAGGCCGCATTACAGCCGTATTCTGCCGGGCGATGGGGCCAGATCGACTGGAAGCTGTAGAGATCCCCGCCGAGATCCGCCAGCGGCTTAACGGTAGTGAAGTTGTGTCCGAACAGATTCCCCCGCTGCCCGACGTCCCTTGATGGGCCAATGGTGTCCCCCGCCGTGGCTTCTATTCATTCGTCAAGGTTCTTGCATCAGGCGATCCAACCATCCCTCAGCAGCAGCACCATCGCTCGAACCACTGCTCATGTTCAGCGGATGCCAGGAACCGACAACAGAGACAGGTAACCGGCAGAAATTTTTGTTCCGGAGCAACTCGTGGTCCAGGAATCCCTTCCCTACCTGACGGCGTTAACCGTGGCCTTAGTAGAAGGCCTGGAGCGTTGGCCGAGGGAGCTATTGGAACCACATCGCCGCTTCCTGCTGGCTCAACAGCAGCCCGACGGGGGCTTCCGCGGCCGATCCGAAAACTCCGACCTGTACTACACCAGTTTTGGACTGCGAGCTTTGGCTGTGCTCCAGGCATGGGACACCAATGTGGCCCAGCATGCCGCTGCATATTTGCGTTCCCGACTGGCCGGGACCGCCCAACTGATCGACTTTTTTGCCTGGCTGAGCAGTGCAGCACTACTACAGTGGTGCGGGTGTGATCTGTGGGCTGATGCCCCCCCTGATTGGCAAAGCCGCCTGGCCACCCTGCTGGAGCGGTTCCGTACCCCCGATGGTGGTTATGGCCGCTTGCCCGGAGCCACCCACGGGAGCACCTACGTTTCCTTCCTGGTCAGCCTGACGGCCCAACTGCTGGACATTCACTTGCCGGAGGCCGAACGACTCATAAAGTTCGTGCACGCACGACGGGGTACGGATGGTGGCTTTGTCGACGTCGCCGCCCAGAAACGCAGCAGTACCAACCCCACTGCGGCAGCCCTGGCCATACTGCAGCTTTATGACGCCTTGGATAGCGCCACCATGAATTCCGCCGGTCAGTTCCTTTTACGAATGTACGCCCCCGAAGAAGGCGGATGGCGGGCCCACGACCGTATCCCTCTGGCCGACCTGCTGTCCACCTTCACAGCAGCCTGGACCTTGACACGATTGGGCTGGGCCGAGCGTCTCGCCTGGGACCGACTGGGCCACTACGCCTGGTCGTGTGCCTTACCAGCTGGAGGCTTCTTGGCCGGCTGCTGGGACAATCAGCCCGACGTCGAATACACCTTCTATGGCCTGGGCGTCCTGGCCCTGACAGCCGTGCATCTGCCTCAATCGTCGATTCCCTACCGCTTCCCGGATGTTGGCAAATGAACCTGTAGCTATTGAAGTAGTACGTTCCGACAGGCGATCAAAGCACGACTCAAACCACCAAGAAGATCGGGCGGCATGACAATTACTCTCCAGAGCGGCAGGTCTATCGGCCACTCTGGAGCTACCGGGAGTACCGCACGCTATGACACTAGTTGTTGACGGTCTTGGTAAGGATTATCCCACCCGCAGTGGTCCGTTGGTGGTCTTGCGTGAGATTTCCCTGACTTTACGGCCGGGCGATGCTTTGGCCATTATGGGGCCTTCCGGCTCAGGCAAAAGTACTTTGCTTCACATTCTGGGCACTCTGGATTCCCCCACCCGGGGGCGAGTGACCCTTCAAGGAGTCGATCCGTTTGCCTTGAGCCATCGCGAACTGGCCACCTTTCGCAACCGGCACATCGGCTTCGTGTTCCAGGACCATCATCTTCTGCCCCAGTGTAACGTTCTGGAAAACGTGCTGGTGCCGACTCTGGTCAGTGATCGTGCTCCGGCTGACAACGAGCGGCGAGCCCGTCTACTGCTGGAACGGGTCGGCTTGGCTCAGCGCCTGGAACACCGACCTGCCGAATTGTCCGGCGGCGAACGTCAGCGGGTGGCCTTGGCTCGGGCGCTCATCTTGCAACCGTTGCTAGTGCTTGCGGACGAGCCCACCGGCAACCTGGACGCCGACAACGCCGCTACCGTGGCCGACCTGCTGTGGGAACTCCATTGCCAGGAAAACAACATTCTGATCGTGGTGACGCACAGCTGGGAGGTCGCTCGTCGCTTCCCTCGGCAGGCGGAATTACGCCAGGGTACCCTCCATGACGTTTCCTACGCCCCAAAGAATATACCCTGATGATGCTGACGTGTTCATGTCCCCAGACAGACAAGTCGTTTTCTTGTCCTCCCCGTGCCCCGGCGAACATTACTGCCCTTGCCGGAAATCCGGTCCCGCTGGATACCGGATTGACCAGCTAGCGGCGGGCACGCAAATCGTAGCAAAGCAGGTAGTCCTGGTCACGCAGGTAGAGCCGACCGTTGGCAATAACAGGATGGGCCCAGCATTCCCGGCCACTGCGGGGATTTTGCCGGAATGAACCTGCTACTTCCAGACCGTCGGGACTAGCACGTATCAACACAACGACACCATTCTGGTAGCGGAAGTAAAGCATCCCTTCCGCAGCGATCACGGCAGCCGAGCCACTGCCACCTCCTGGATTGCGACCTTCCTTCCAGACGATTTCGCCGGTGCGGAAGTCGACACAGGTGGGCAGGCCGTTATTATGACCATGTCCCAGATAGAGATAATCTCCGACCAGAACCATCCCCCCGTGGTGATTTTGCAATTCCCGACCAGGATGGCGTTTCACTTCGTGCACGCGGACCCGTTCCTTGCCCTCCACTTGCAAACGGAGCAAAGCGGCCCCACTATCGTAACCGGTGGAACAAAACAGAAATGGTCCCCGCGCCACCACTGTCGGGATGTTCGCAGTGCCGTTACTGACCCGTGTGTATTGCCAGAGCAGTTGTCCGCTTTGGGCGTGAACGCCCACCACGCCGCCGCTAGGGCCGAGATGCGTCACATACAGCGGCACCCCCTCTACGACCATCTTGACTGGTGAAGCATATCCCGCTCCGCCGCACCGCGGCACGGCGCACTTCCAGATAACCGTGCCAGTGTCCTTATTCAGGGCCACCACAGCAGCCTGGTCCGCTCCCGGTGTGCAGATCAGTTTTTCATCATCTACCAACGGAGTTTCGCTGTATCCCCACCCCGACATCATCCGCCCAGCGAAGTCTTTACCATAGTTTTTCCGCCATGCCACTTTTTTCTGAAGCAGGTCTATACAGGCCAGATCACCGTCACGGGTCAGAGCATAAGCCTTCCCCTGATCAATGACTGGTGTGCTGTTGGGTTCTCCGGGATGATCCGAATAGGGGAGACTCCAGAGCAATTCACCTGTCTGCTCCCGGCGTGCCCACAGATAATTGCGTCCTTTATTGCTGCCGGTGCCATAAATCACACCTTGGACCACTGCTACCGAGGAAAACCCATCACCGCAACCGGTGACGGTCCAGAGCAACGGCGGTCCCTCCTTGGGCCATTGCTTGAGCAGACCGGTTTCCCGGGATACGCCGTCCCGGTCGGGGCCCCGCCATTGGGGCCAGTCGGCAGCCCAGGCGGTCAGGCCGGCCAGCAACATAGCCACGGTTGCACTTGCTAGTGTTCGCCCGCTCACCATGGTTTCGCCCCCCAAGCTTGCAGCTACCGGAAACGGAACAAAACACACACCTGATCCGTTTGAAAAACAAGAAAGTGCCCGTAGGCGCGTTTTCGTGGTTCGCCCGGCAGGCACTTCCGTTGCTTTTTCCCGGTTGAATCCCTGTTACGACTTCACCTTGTAACAGTACAGCATGTTCTGATCGCGGATGTATAGGTGGCCGTTCGCGATGACGGGGTGTGGCCAGCTCTGCGGATACTTCGGATTGTCTGGTGGTGGCAACCGGAAGGTGGACACCACCTTCAGTTCCTGGGGTGAGGGTTCGAGCAGGGCCATTACGCCGTTTTGATAGCGGAAGTACAGCCGTCCATCAGCGTACAGGACCGCGGCCGACCCCTGACCACCGCCGACGGCCTTGCTATTTTTTTCCGGTCCCCATTTGATCTCGCCTGTGGCAAACTCGACGCACACCGGATACCCCTGATTCTGTCCATGTCCGAAGTACAAATAGCCATCTACCAGTACCATGCCACCATGGTGGTTGTTCAACTCGGCTGCCCGGTAGCTTTTCAGTTCCTTGACAGAGAAGCCGCCGTCCGTTTTAGGTACTAGCTGCAACAAAGCTGCGCCGCCGCTGTAACTACAGGAGACCCAAATTTTATCTCCCGATATAACAGGCATGGGAATTTGAGCCACCCCACCAGCAGCGGCATTCCCTTTGTATTGCCATAGCAGTTTGCCCGTGTCAGCATGGACTCCGATCAGACCACCGGCACTACCGGTGAGAACCACGTACATTGGCACGTCCGCTACTACTGCTTTGACGGGTGAGGAATAACCATTGCCCCCGCTGACGTTTCCAGCCTGACAACGCCACAACTCCTTGCCGGTATCGGCGTCCCAAGCTACCATCGTCGCCTGGCTACCACCGGGCGTGCCGATAACTTTGTTGCCGTCTACCAGAACCGACTCCGTATACGCCCACGCGGGCACACGGCCGCCGTAATCCTGAACGTAATTTTTCTTCCAGACAATCTGACCATCGCTCGTCCGTACACAAACCACTGTACCATCCCCACTGACGACATACGCCTTGCCCCGGGCGACTGTAGGTGTACTGGCCGGTCCGTTGGTCTGATTCTTGTAGGCCGGACCCGTTGCGGGAGGATCAGCAAAGGGGGTAAACCACAGCTCCTGACCGTCGGCTTCATTGAGGGCCCAGATGCCATCTTTGCCGTTACGCAGACCGATACCGAAGATCTTTCCCTCGGCAATGGAGGGGGTGCCCCAGCCGGCCCCTCGGTTCCCTACCTTCCACACCAGTGGTGGTCCCTCCTTCGGCCAGCTCGGCAGCAAGCCCGTTTCCAGACAATAACCGTCTCGCTTTGGACCGCGAAATTCCGGCCAATCGGCTGCGTACACTACTCCGATTAGAGACAATCCGCACGCCACACACCACTGTACTTTGTGTAATGCACTCATGGGGCAGCTTCTCCTGCTTCTGCAAAAACTGGTTAGTCCTTACTGGTGGGAACGACTCCCGAAAAAACAACTCCCGGCGGACGTCCGGCTGCAGCAACGGACCGCCTTCCGTCTCACCCTACGATCCCAGGTTGGGCTCACGCTCCCGAACGAATGCCGCTGGCAGGGACGCCTCAGGTCCGCTGGGGGGAGGGTTATTGGAAGTGTAGAATCGACAGACTGTTAAGCAAGACAGTTGCGTAACAAGCTGCTGACTAGGGAACAGATGCTTCGAGTCGTGTACCAAACTGTTTGGGCCGCATGTGATTGGGTTAGCGACAGCGATAATACCCGCCTACGAACACGATCGGCGGCCGCGGGGGTGGTACGTAAACGGGTCGGACGATCACCGGTGCAGCCACAACCGGAGGGGGCACCCACCAGGGCGACCAAGGTGATTCGTAAATAATCGTCGTACTTGTACTAGTACCACTGCTGGTTCGAGGTGGCGTTATTGCCAGCGTGGGCGGTCGCGATTGCATCTCGGCGATCACCCGCGGCGAAACACCATTCGCTTTCAGCCAGTCCAGGTCGCTGGTGGTCAACTGAAACGTACTGCCCGTCGCTCGGATCTGATTAATGATCACCTGCTCATCATGCCCTTGCTGTGTCAAGTGGACGATGTCAGTCAAACCCAATTTCTGAGGGGCAGGAGCGGCCGCTACTGCAGCTTGCTGGACGGCCATTTGTTGCTGCCTCTCTTCTTTGTCAGCCTCGTTACCGATCAAGCCGCCAATCCCCGCACCGGCCAGACCGCCGATGAGGGCTCCTGTACGAGGATTGCCAGTAGCCGCACCAATTCCCAGCCCAGCCGCCGTCCCTAGCGCTCCTCCGATCGCAGCCCCCGTCTGGGCTTGGTTCATATGCTCGCAACCCCCGCTGATTCCCGCCACTCCAGCCAGACACAGCCAGACAACCAGCGTTTTCCTTTCCATGGCCTGTTCCCCACTGGAGCTGACCGAAACCGGCTTATGCCCTCTGACAAGGCTATCGTCAAGAGCGAATGCCAATTTTTAACCCGTAGCACCCCCCATCTAGCACGCGATGAGCACAACCCAACTTTTATCCAAATTAAATTTATGAAAATATATCTGGCACCGCATGTGCCGCTAGCAGTGACCTCCTGATGGATGTGTCGCACCCGGCATCATACCACCGTGCGAAACGATACCCAAAGCCGTGGGACACTCTTCGGGACTCGAAATCCTCTCTCCCAATTTTTGATATCGGTACAGATAAATGGCCAAGGTCGTAAGACACCCTTTCGCTCGGAGGTGTATGCGTTCTCTCCGCCCAGCGTTGTAGTCTGCACGGGTTAATATCAGTCCTAACTTGAGAGTGTGATTGGGTTGGGATTTAACCTACGCTAGCTGGACTTTTAGCCAATTACGGTAGCTGTTGATTCGGGGTGAGGTAGTTGACGATAGCATGTGCCATGGGTAATATTAATTTAGCAAATAGTTCCCTTCTGAATGCACCCGTAGCTCAACTGGATAGAGCATCGGTCTACGGAACCGAAGGTTGCAGGTTCGACTCCTGCCGGGTGTACTGTGTTCTGACGATCTATTGTAGAGCTGATATATACTACTGTAACTTGTTGCAAAGTTAATCACTTCCGACGGCACTCCATCAACCGCATGCAACGCCCTATGGCCCCCTTTGTTCCTTGCAGAGACTGATGTTAGGGACCTTCTACCATCTCGACTCACCACCCCGACGACCACGCTGCTTAAGCACCTGCCCTTAGTGAAAGCCGCGACAACATTTTCTTCATCGTCCGATTCAGCTCATGCACATGATAGTAATTGAGCAAATATTGTCGGCCCCCTGTACTGGTTCTTCTAACGCCCGCCTATTGATCAGCAGCTCGGAGCGAACCGCCACGCCCACACGACGACAAATCCACCCAAACAGCAGTTGCAGGTTCTACTCTGTCGAACGATTACAGACAGGATCAGAACGGATTACGACGGGGCTAACGCTCGCCAACATTCTGGGACCATCCCCACCACGAGAAACAACAGCACCGCTTGGTACCTCTGGCCGGGTCTTACCAACCGTTTCCGCTTCCCCGACTGGAATTTGTTACATGAATAACTGCCCTGATGGTCATTCACCTTTCGCTGCCACTTCTGTCGTCTCGCTCACCGCTGGGGACAAGTCCAACACTACTTTTTGTTTTATCTATTCCCGAATTCTACGAGTTATTGCTGCTCGTTGAGTAAAACAACCACTTACCTTAGCTGCGTGTTCCATGTTAACTACGGCTCCATCAACATCCGGAGCTTCAAACGTAACAACCCCGATGAACCTACCATTCGTTCGTGGAGCTTGCTGGACCGAGATTAACTTGACTCTAAACGAAATATAATGTATATTTACAATATGTACTTAAGTTACAAAAATTGAGATATGTCAAGTCGACAAGGTGGGATTTTCCAAAACTGGAATGTCAGCTCATTATGTCGCTTGGGGAGATTATTTAGAACTAAGCTATCAAGCCTGCAATTACCGCTATCCTTCTTGAAGAGGAAGATTCCGACCTGACCATGCGAAAGGGAAGAGCAGCTCTCGGGGCCTCTCCAGTGTAGGTTTGCCTTGAGTGTTGTCTTTTCCGGGTTTCGCCAATGGCCAGGTTTGCTGTTGACATGTAACGCTTGCGTTTGCTACATTCGCGACGCTTGAAGAGGGTGGCGACGTTGAAGGTATGTTGGCAACAACGCTGGGAAACCGCGTGGAGGGAAATCGCCCTTGAGGGCAAAGGGGGCTGGTATGGTCCCCTAACACGAGCAATTTTGCGTCTGGCTAGTTGGCCTTACGGCTGGGCTATCGAGGCACGCAATAGGCTATACGACCGCCACTGGTTAAAGATCCACACAGCGGCAGTTCCTGTGATCAGCATCGGCAATCTACATCTAGGCGGAACAGGCAAAACTCCGTGCATTGAGTATGTGGCCCGTTATTTCCGCCAATGGGACATTCGCGTGGCCATACTGAGCCGCGGTTATGGGACCGACAGTGGCCGCAACGACGAAGCTTATGTCCTGGAAGAAAATCTTCCCGATGTCCCGCACCTCCAGAACGCCGATCGCGTTGCTGCCGCGGAATGTGCTGTTCAGGAACTAGACAGTCAACTCCTCTTGCTCGACGACGGTTTCCAGCATCGTCGTCTGCATCGTGACTTGGACATAGTTTTGATTAATGCCGCACGCCTACCAGGTGACGATTTGTTATTCCCACGAGGGAGCTTGCGAGAACCATTCCGTTCCTTGCGGCGTGCGGATTGTGTAATACTGACGCATACCGATCAGGTAGACCCATCCGAACTTTGTCATTGGCAACTGCGTCTGAGCGATTGGGCTACCGGTAAAGTTGTAGCGCATGCTGTCCACGAGCCAGTAGCATTACGTTGCGGCACTCAGGTCCGTCAACCGCAGGAGCTAAATGGACAGCCCGTTGCTGCCTTTTGTGGTATCGGTCAGCCTGATAACTTCAAACGAACACTCAAACGTTTGGGTGCACATGTGTGCGATTTTCGTAGCTATCCGGATCATCACCCTTACACCAAAGCAGAAGTTGAAACCTTGCACCGTTGGGCGTCAAAGTTTCCCGTAGACACATGGATTGTCACTACTCAGAAGGATCAGGTCAAATTGCAGCTGAATTTGCTGGGGGATCGGCCGTTGTGGACCCTAACCGTAGCGTTTGCCGTGACTCAAGGAAAGGACGCCTTTCACGCGGTACTCGATGGCATCCGAGCGACGATACCCACAGTAACGAGCGATAGGGAACCTCAGCCGGCTCAGGTGCAAGAAAATTGCCAAGCCCAAGTGCAAATGGTGAATGCTAGGTGCAACTAAGAGACTTTGAGGCAAGGTAAGGCAAGGATGCAACCATTTGACCTGACGAAAATCCGTACCTATTCGTTGCATGAACGGCCCAGCAAAGTAATGGTGAGCGATTTGGGTGTTCCGATCGCTCCAAATTGCACGATTGCCAATTGGATAGATAACCTTCCCAAACAATTAGCAGCAGTTGAATTGCGTAAGGTGCGAGATTATGTGGTAGAGCGATATAAAGCCGGAAAGCTTATCGCTGTGGCACTTGGTGGCCACGTCATCAAGACAGGTTGCGGTCCATATCTGATTGATTTGATCGAGCGGGGCATCATCCATGCGGTGGCCATGAATGGCTCAGCAGCCATCCATGATTTCGAACTCGCTTACGCTGGCAAAACGAGTGAGGATGTGGGTGCCCAACTAGCCAAAGGTGATTTCGGTATGGCCCGAGAGACGGCCGAGATTTTCGCCCAGGCCGCCCAGTATGCCGCATCATATCATTGTGGATTCGGTCACGCCTTGGGCTGGCACATAAATAGCGTATGGAAATGCCCCTACACGCAACACAGCCTGCTAGCGACGGCCTATCGATGCCAGATTCCATGTACAGTCCACGTTGCTATTGGTACTGACATCGTTCACATGCACCCACAAATCGATGGAGCGACGTTGGGAACTGCGGCAGTTACGGATTTTCATATACTATGTACAGTGGTATCACAACTTGAGGGAGGTGTGTGGTTTAATATAGGCTCTGCAGTGATTATGCCTGAGGTATTCTTGAAGGCCGTAGCAGTAGCTAAGAATTGTGGCTACGAGCTGAATAACCTTGTAACAGTCAATTTTGACAAAGAATCAAAATATCGTACGGCTATGAATGTGCTTCGACGTCCAGGCAGCGAGGGTATCGAAATAATCGGACATCATGAAATCTTGATACCTCTTTGGCATGCTAGCATTCTAGCAAACTTGATGATGGCGACATCGTATGACAAATCTATCAATGAAAGTGAGGAAAAAACCTCCGAGAAAAATTCATGTATAAAAAACATAAAGGATCAAAAACGCTCGGCAGCCTGAATTGGTGATAATAAATTTAAAGATTATTGGTGGATTAGACAATGAATGAATTGATCACACTATTACAAAATCCCAGAAGACCAAACATATTGGTGATCGGTGACATAATGCTCGATCGATACATATGGGGCAATGCCGAACGCATCAGCCAAGAGGCACCGGTAATCCTATTACGCGCCGATTATAAGGAGGAACGCCTCGGAGGCGCTGGCAGCGTTGCCTCGATGCTACAGGCCCTTGATGTACAGACTCACCTGATAGGCGTAATCGGGCAGGATGAAGTAGGCGAACGCGTGTTGAAATTACTTGAGCAAAAGGGGATCGAAGCTACCGCTGTACTAAACGATCCGTCACGACCTACCACGCTTAAAGAACGTTATATAGGTCGAGCACAAACACGTCATCCGCAACAAATGCTTCGTGTCGACTATGAAGAATGCCACCCTATCGACACATATATAGAAAAGCAATTGCAAACATATGCATCTGAACAGATCGAGAAATCTGATATCATCTTGATTAGTGATTATAATAAAGGTACATGTACACATGAACTGTTACAATATGTAATATGTCATGCACATAGATTAAGTAAAATAGTCATTGCAGATCCAACTAGAGGAGGAGATTATTCGAAGTATCATGGATGCACAGCATTGACGCCTAATCGACATGAAGCGGGTTTGGCAACCGGGCATCGTATAAGCACAATTGATGATGCAATTGCGGCGGCTGTAAAATTGTGGCAGAATTATAACCTGGAAGCTAGTATTGTAACTCTGGACAAAGATGGGATTGTTTTTGCACACCGCGATGGACGAACGTTGCATTTTTCAACACGTCCCAGACAAGTCTATGACATCACCGGTGCGGGTGATATGGTGATGGCTTCGCTCGGCATGGCACTAGCATTAAAGGCAAGCTTCGAGACTGCAATACAATTAGCCAATATTGCAGGTGGCCTAGAAGTAGAACGGATTGGAGCTGCCCCTATTTCAAGAACAGAGATCCTGTCAGATATTCTCCAAAATTTGCATGCGGCACATTATCATAGTCCTGATAAAATAATGACATTAGACGCTTTGCTCCCCATACTTCAACAACGTCGCATGCGTGGAGAACGTATCGCGTTTACCAATGGCTGCTTCGACATACTTCATGCTGGACATGTACGCTACCTAGCCGAAGCACGACAGCAAGCAGACTGCTTGGTGGTAGGTCTCAACGACGATGCAAGCGTACGGTTGCTTAAAGGTGCTGGGCGGCCATTAAATCCAGTGCATGCGCGCGTCACTGTCTTAGCAGCAATACAATCAGTAGACTACATCGTGATATTTGATGAGCCGACACCGATGAAGTTGATCCAACAAATCAAGCCTGATGTATTAGTAAAGGGTGGAGATTATCGAAAAGATGAAATAGTAGGAGCTGATTATGTAGAGAGCTATGGTGGTCGAATCTATATAGCCAATTATCACAATGGATATTCAAGTACAAATATAATCCATCGCGCGAAGGCAGCCTGATATGCAATGTGAATGGTCCATACGACCAACCGGTAAATACAAAACTATTGCCATAATATTGCCTAATTGGGTAGGCGATGCTGTTATGGCAACGCCGGCGATAAGGTCTATTCGTTATTCATATCCTTATGCATACATAATTGGTATTGGTCAGCCACATATAGTATATGATCTTTATTCAGGAACCTCATGGTTCGATGAAATAATAACTTATAGTAAAACATTTATAGGCAAAAATGGATTATTTTCGACTATTAATAAATTGACATACCACAAAATAGATATAGCCATATTGTTTCCTAATTCTCTCCGTGCAGCAATTATAGCATATCTGTCCAATAGTAAACATATTATTGGATTTGTGCGTTATTATAGGTCTATGTATTTACATCAAAAATTATATCATTATCGCTATAATAGCCACCTAGTACCGTTACCAATAATACTTGATTATAATCGACTTGCAATTGCAGCAGGAGCAGCAGATCCGGGAATACAGATGCAACTCTTTACGCAAAAGAAATATGAAGAAAAGGTTGATAATTTCTGGAGACAAAAAAAACTGCATAGCTACAAATATACGATCATGTTCCATCCTGCCGCGGCATTCGGTCAGGCTAAGATGTGGCCAGTATCACATTTCGCACTTCTAGCGCGCAGAATTGTACAAAACATCGACGCAGCTGTAATTATTTTACATGGACCAAACGAATTACACATAGCATGTTCGATTGTTGAGGCTAGTCGTAGTAATCATATATATTATATGAATGAATTATCACCACCATCGCTAAATCTGACGAAAGCCCTTTTACGACGTGCCAGTGTTTTGGTTACTACAGATAGTGGTCCACGGCACATTGCAGCCGCGTTAGGGAGACCCGTTGTCGCATTATTTGGTCCAACCCATATCTCCTGGACCGATACCTTTTATGATAAGGAAATAAAGTTGCAAGTGAAATATGAATGTGGTCCTTGCCAACGGCGTGAATGTGTTAATTATCATCATCGTTGCATGCATGATCTTAAGCCAGATCAAGTTTTTGATGCAATATTAAAATTACTTAAATAAATATGATATATAAATATGATATATGATATGGATTGTGAATCTGTTAAGAATCGAGCAGATGGCGGATGGATAGTGATTAACCCGCGTGTTGCCTCTCTGCTAAGGTCTGCTAATCTGAATACACCTGACGATTATTTACGTTTACCAGGTGTGATAGTTAATGGACATCCTAGCCGACATGTGCGGAAGGTATATATACCTTCTGTCGGTTGGGCATACTTAAAAAAACAGCACTGTATTGCATTTAAGGAACGAGTATGGAACTGGTTACATAATCAACGGCCCTTATCTAGTGCGGCACATGAAGGATGCATTCTGTTCGGGTTGTCCAAAATTACAAACAATATTGCTGAATGGCTAGTATATGGCGAAAATAGACGCAATGAGGCCTTTTTGTTGCTAGCCGAAGAAGATGATGTTATTGAGTCGATTTACTTTTTGCAAAGGCAGGAATACGAGAAGCGCTCAGGAGTTTTAAATGAATTTGCAAATTCATTATCACGCATATTGCAGGCTGGGTTTGCTGCATCAATAGTTCTTAAACATGTTTACATTAGTCGACATAATAACAAATTGATTTTTTTCGACTGGGCTTCATGCGTTGTCAAGCGTCAGATTACACTCAGTGACTATTTAAGAGTATTAATAAAATTACATATATCTGTTCCATTTAATCTTGTAAGCTGGCGCGAACGATATAGAGTATTATATCATGTTCTCAACCCATATCTTCAGTCACTTCCCGTCCATAAGCGTCCTTCTCTGGCGTCAATAGCTCGAAAGATCGTAAGGCTGGCCGATCGTCCCGAGTCACCACGCACAGCACGACAGCAGCTATCCATTGTACACATACCATCACACATTTATTGGCTTGATGAGCAAGCCGTTTGCGTGACAGACGAGGCTTTACGCTGGTGGCCGGCTCCTCCAGCATCACCCCCAATTTATGGTGAACCGCCTGGTGAAACGGAATGGATTACTCCTAGCAACGACCTCGCATGTCTATTGCGTGGACGATATAGATTCAGCATCGCATGCGTTTGGAGATTATTAAGCAATCGCGCTAAGATCACACCCGACATGCAATATGCACGAATTCTGATGCATTTACGGCGTTTTAATGTCCCCGCACCACGTCTTTTAGCATTCGGGCACAGAAGGATTACTAAGCGAACAGTCGAATGGTTTTTCTTAAGCACTCCCTATATGCGGCCATGGATACCTACTACGGCAGATAACTATTTTTTAATAGGATATTTTTTAAAATGTCTTCATAATGCATCATGTATAGTTAGATGTACAAAACTTCATGACGTTTTTGGTACATACAATGGTATTATTAGTATAAAAAAAATTGATGCTATTAAAGTCATACATAGAATGACAGGAACAGTTATGCACAATAATCTGTATCATATATTACAATTTTATCCTATTGATTTTCATAAGTTTATTATTGATGGGTATACTACCAGAAATCAATATTGTAATTCAAATTCCCAGAATTAATTTGTCCTATGGTAATCATTATGACAATGTTACTAGATATTTATCAAAATATAAAATGTTTATTTAATCGTCTTAATCTGCTAAGACGGCGGTGCATGATTGTCGCATTCAAAGGAGACTGGCCTGCCTTTGCTGGTATCGACTGGGAGAAACATATTTTCCATCAACAAGTTACCGATCGCTTTCATTCAAAACAGGGTCGTACAATAGGTCGTCGTCTTTATTTTTATAATGACAATGTGCTATCTGTATTTCTCAAACGGTATTATACATTTCCTTGGTACATACGCCTACTAGCTTTTTTGTTTCCTCATAAGATATGGTCACCGGGTTTGCATGAGTGGAATCGACTGCAGTGGGCATTACAAAACGGATGGAAAGTACCTCGTCCAGTCGCCGCCGGTCAGTGGGTTGGTCCTGGTCTGCGGTTGCGTAGTTTTTTGGCCGTAGAAGAATTACAGGATATGGTACCACTACATGAAGCTATTCCTCAAGCAATGCAATATCATTCGCCATCCTCTTACAGCGAATGGAAGAGACGGTTACTCATTGAGTTAGTCAATGTGATTGCAGCATTGCATCAAAAAAGGATATTTCATAAAGATCTTTATCTGTGTCATTTATATATCAAGCTGGATGATATATATAATCCAATACCAGAATTTGAAGGTAATATCTATCTTATAGATTTACATCGCTTGCGTAGGCATAGGTTATTATACTTTTATTGGTTGGTAAAGGACTTATCTCAGCTGTTATTCTCGTTATATATTGATGGTATTAATAATGAAGATCGCCAATTTATTTTTAGATTGTATTATTGGAAATTAAATATTAGTAAACTTGCATTGCTATTTCTGAAAGTACTAATAAAATTTAAAATATACTTTTATAGGAGACATGCTAAACGTGCAGGAGCAAAATGATGCGGATTATTTTATGTTATGAGTATCTACTACCAACACGTGGCGGCGCCGAGAAGTATATTTATGATCTAATAAATAGACTTATCAAGGATAATCATTTAGTACATCTTATTGCTAGTCAATGGGATCGCTCGCTTCCAACAGGTGTGCACTGCCATCGCGTCGTTAGTCGGCCCACACCGCGGCTACTCCGTCCATGGCGGTTTGCCTATGGTTGTCTACAGCTTCTCAGATATATACCTCACGATATCAGTATCGGATTTGATAAGACATGGGGGCAGGATATCCTTTATCCTCAAGGCGGTCTTCATTTGGCTTGTGCTGACCATAATCTATTAAAGTACCGCTCACCAGTATTGCGATTTTTCGCTAAATTGGGTAAGCGTCTTGACCCTGCTTTTTGGTCATTTCGAATGCTTGAACACAAGCAATATTGTAGTACATATAATCCGATGATAATTGTTAATAGTCACTTGGTACGACGTCACTTTGAAACGTATTATGGTATTTCGAGTGAGCGTGTTCGAGTCGTTCACAGTGCAATAGACAGTTCGCGTTTTTCGGCTGAGGATCGGTTCAGGCTGCGTGATGAAGTTCGCCGGCGGCTCGGCATCGCTTCTGATGCTCCGGTCGCTTTATTTGTCGCGATGAATTATCGTCTAAAGGGCCTAGCCCCCCTTTTGCGAGCACTCTACTACGTGACTGTGCCCTCTTTGCATTTGCTTGTGATTGGGAATCCACGATATCAACGTTACCGGCGACTAGCGTGGCGTCTTGGTCTTGATGATCGTGTGCATTTTCTTGGTCACCAAAAGGAGCCACGTGATTACTTTTTTGCTGCCGACTTTCTAGTGCATCCCACTTTCTACGATCCATGTTCTTTGGTCGTGCTTGAGGCACTAACCTGCGGCTTGCCGGTCATAACGACTCGCTATAATGGTGCGGCGGAGTTGCTACATCCGCCTGCTGAAGGCCTGATTATTGATGATCCCCACAATACCCTAGCTCTTAGTCAGGCCATCCAGCGGATGTGCGATCCTGTTTATCGACGTGAGGCCGCCATGGCTGCCCGTCGCCGTGGTATGGAGTGGAATTTCGACCGGCACTATGAGGCATTAATGAACGTGTTCCAAGAGGTTTGCCGTCACAAGTCAGCAGCTTAGTTTATCCATCTAACTAGCAGGTACAATACTTTGTGTAAAGATAACCAAAGATATCTTGTCAAAATCAAAGTCACTTGTTTGTATGGTTTGCCTTGCTGTGAGTATCGGTTTGATCGGGGCTTCTTATTTGATCGGGGCCATTCCTTTTGGTTATTTGCTGGGTTTGGCCCGTGGTGTCAATCTGTTTAACGCGGGCAGTGGTAATATCGGTGCTACGAACGTTGGCCGCGTGCTCGGTTGGCCCTATGGTATAGCCATCTTCATAGTTGATTTTGGCAAGGGGATGCTGCCGCCTTTGGTCATCGTGCCTTTCTACCTTTGGGCGTGTGGTCCAGAGGATGGTCTGGATCCGTTGTGGACGAATTTGCTTAGTGTAGGAGCAGCGGCCGCGGCATTTCTAGGGCACCTTTTTCCGATATATCTGGGATTCCGAGGGGGAAAGGGGATTGCTACCGGTGCTGGAACCTTACTAGTGCTGGCACCCGAGGCCACGTTGGTCGCATTTACCCTTTGGGGACTGATTGTCCTTGCCAGCCGGTATGTGTCGTTGGCCTCCCTAACGGCTGCCTGTGCCTTGACGATGTACCACCTAAGTACTTGCAAGCAGCCGTGGGCATCCCCCCAGTGGCCGCTCACTATCTATCTGCTGAGTGGCAGTCTCCTAGTATTGGTCAAGCACCGCAGTAATCTGTTACGGCTTTGGCACGGACATGAGAATCGCCTTGGAGAATCAAGGATGCGGCAACCGTTGCTACGAGTGATCCACGTTTTAGCTATCGGTGTGTGGTTCGGCGCAGGTTCCTTTTTTAATTTTTTAGCGGCTCCGGCGATATTTCGCTCGTTTGAGCAGGTAGTGGCCTCTGCCCCCTCTGACCGGACGGCTAATGAACCGTTGTTACCACCAGAGGCTTCCGAATCACGCCGCAAAGCTTTGGCCAGTGCCTTGGCGGGCTGTGCCGTTGGCCCCATTTTTCCTCGCTATTATGCTTTACAAGGGGTATGTGCCACTGGAGCGTTGCTAACAGCATTAAGCTGGTGGTTTCATGGTCATCTTCATCGTTGGCGTGTCTTAGTGTTGGGACTGGCCGCGGGGGGCGTGCTTATCGGCTGGCCTATATCCGATTACGTCAGTGAATTGCGGGCAGCTCGTTTTTCCCCGGACCCAGAAGTAGCCCGGAGTGCCCAAGAGGCCTTTAGCGTCTGGCATGGTTACAGTCTGCTATTAAGTTTGAGCACCACAATTCTGACGGGGGTAGGGCTTGCTTTGGTCGCGTGGTTGCCTCCTAGCTACGAAAGCCGACAGGAACCCGCGTATAAGCCTGGTGAGTGACATGCTGTATCTGTTGGATTTGCACTGCGAAGTAGGAACGTTCGGTATGCTGGACCGCAGGCTATTCTGTGTTTTCAAGAACAGGGTTCCTGTTGGGTCATACAGTGCAAAGTGCCCAGGCCCCACACCAGGTCGACAGCGTGAATGCCGACTACTTCACGGTCAGGGAACAGCTCAGCCAAGATACCCAAGGCACGCCGATCGGCAGGGTCGTTGAACGTTGGTACCAGAACCAGACCGTTGGCCAGGTAAAAATTGGCATAGCTGGCAGGTAAGCGGATGCCCTCGTAATACAGGGGACGAGGCATGGGAAGAGTCACGACTTCAAGCCTCTGGCCCGAACTACTACGCCAAGCACGCAGTCGTTCCAGATTTTCCCGCAAGGGACGATAATTCTCATCCTGCGGATTGGTTTCGATCACGGTTACAACCGTGCGAGGGGCCACAAAACGAGCCAGGTCGTCTACGTGACCATGGGTATCATCCCCGACAATTCCCTGACCCAGCCAGATCACCTCTTGACAGCCAAGATATTCGGCAAAGAGGCGTTCGTAATCGGCTTGGTTCCAACCGGGGTTACGTGCCTGTATGGGACTGAGAAGGCACTCCTGGGTAGTCAGAAGCCAGCCCTGACCGTTAACATCGATGGCTCCACCTTCCAGTACCACTCGTCGGCCGTTTACCTGAGGCTGCCAGCAGGGGAGATGCTGCTGTTGAGCGATGAGACAGGCCAGCTGGTCATCCGCTTCCCAGTCGTCGTATTTGGCCCAGGCGTTGAAATGCCAGTCGATAATCGCTTTGTTGTTACTATTGTTGACCAGATAAAGTGGACCGGAATCACGCAGCCACGAACGATTGGTCGGGAATTGCCAGAAGCGAATACGGGTCAGATCAGCGGCTACGCGCTGGAGTAGATCACGGGCTTGGGTCTCCATCGTCGTATCAGGAACAATTAGATGCACATCCTCGTATCGCGTCAGATGGCGGATGATTTCGGCGCATACGAAGGGGATAAGGTGGCGTTTGCCGGGCCAATCGGATTCCCGCATCGGCCAGGCTAGCCAGGTGGCCGCGTGTGGTTCCCACTCAGCCGGCATACGATAGCCTAAGGCTGCCGGCGTAGAAGCTGGTGCTGGTACCGAATCAAACGACATCCCGGAAGATGGCGCGATGGTCATTATGTTACTTCAGCAAGGATGGTCGATACTCGTAAACCAGCCTCCACAGACTGGTTTTGACCGACGCAACTAGTTGTAAGCAATCCGTTATTACCGCGGCCAGGGCAGTATCTCCTCGATTCAATCTGATAATCAAAGGGCTCAATCAATATGGAGAGCGTATGGTGTGATGTTTAAGCTGTTGGTGGCGTTGGGAAGGCTCGAGTGCTTGAACCCAAAACAGAATATCGAAACTGTTCACAGTCGATGACCGACTCATGATGTGAAACTGAATTTTTCAAGAATATAATAACTTAATGACAGGAAGCACAACGAGGGCAGTGATGCAAGGAAACCGTTTCGATTGGCGATGGCAATTGCAGCGACACATCGAGTCGCTACGATCCCAGGGGGTGTTGTTTGTTCCTCGCCAGCCCTCTTGGTTGCCCGCCCAGCAAGATTCCTCAAACCCGGTTTCACGAAACAACGCAGAAGACCCCGGGCGTACCGCTGGCCGGGCTGCATCGGGGACAGCAGAACAACTTGCGGGTGGCTCTGCCCCAATACCCCCTGCAGCGGCATCGCCTGGACAAACGGTTGGCAAAGTACACAGTGCCACTCAGCCACTCCCAGCTTCTTTGGCAGGCAGACAAAGCGCGGAACAGATTGCCCAAGGCGGTCTTTTTGCAAGCGAAACATGCACTGAAGCATCTTTGACAAAAGAGGATCGTCGCCACGCGCTTGCTACACTGGCCGAGGAGGTGTCGCGTTGTCGGCGATGTGAGGAGCTTTACGCCACGCGTACACAAACGGTGTTCGGCGTCGGCCCATTGGATCCCGAGATCTGCTTTGTCGGCGAAGCACCGGGAGCGGACGAAGACCGCATGGGAGAGCCGTTCGTGGGCCGTGCTGGCCAACTACTCACACGGATCATCGAGGCAATGGGTTTCAAACGCGAGGAGGTGTATATTTGCAACATCTTGAAGTGCCGGCCGCCAGGGAACCGTACTCCAACCGTCGAGGAATGCCGGAATTGCTTTCCCTATTTTGAACAGCAATTCACTCTGGTCCGGCCGAAGCACCTGGTGGCCCTGGGTAATACCGCCGCACGGGCATTATTACAGACAACTGCAGGAGTGACGAAGTTGCGTGGTCGGATGTATGAATTCCGGGGCATCCCGCTGGTATGTACCTACCATCCGGCTGCCCTGCTGCGTGATCCATCCGGCACGATGAAACGCGAAACCTGGGAAGACATGAAAATGCTGCTGCGACACATGGGACGCCCGATCCCTAATGCCAAAGGGGATCCGAAACAGCAGTAAAGATGATGCCCGACCGGAAACTGCCGAATCGATTCCCGTCGTTTTCAATAGAGCGCCCTGTGCGGTGAACACCAACCTACAATTGACAACTACGGCTTGCATTATGGTAACGCTCCTATGAAAGGCTCTGTTCCCGAAAACAAGGCGGAGACAGCCTCCGCGTTGAGCGAGAAGGTGCGGGAATTCCCTACGGGACCGGGCGTCTACCTGATGAAGGACGCCAGTGGCAACGTGGTGTACGTAGGCAAGGCCAAAAATCTGCGTGCCCGCGTTTCAAGTTACTTTGGTCCTGAGGCTGAACGCGATCCTCGTATCCGTGACTGGATCGGCCTGGTTCAGGACGTGGATTACATCGTGACTTCCGATGCGGTAGCCGCCATTTTCACGGAAGCCCGCCTAATCAAGGACCTGCGCCCCCGTTTCAACAAGGAACTGAAAGACGACAAGACGTTCCCTTATCTGCAGATCCGCACCCGAGAGGAATTCCCTCGGGTGGAAATTACGCGCAAGCCGCGTCCACGAGGGGTGCGGCTATATGGTCCGTTTGCCAGTGCCCGTCGGTTACGTCAGGCCGTGCACACCTTGCAGAAGTTGTTCCAGTTCCGCACATGTAGTCTGGACATCCATTCGAATGATCCCCGCTGGCGCTGGTTTCGTCCCTGCCTGCTGTACAACATCCGGCGTTGCACGGCCCCCTGCAACCTTCGGGTCGATCGCCAGGAATATCGCCGGCAAATCCGCAAACTGATCCTGGTGTTGGACGGCAAAAAGGATCGACTGATTCGCTTTCTCCGCAAACAAATGCTGGCCGCCAGTGAGGAGCTGAATTTCGAAAAAGCCAGTCGCTTACGCGACGAGATTGTGGCACTGGAGCAACTCGATCTACGGGGCAAAGTGGACACGGATGTTCAGCCGGAGGTTTTCCCTATTGATCCCCGTAAGGGACTGTGTGGGTTGAAAAAGGTGCTAGGATTGGAGCGTGTGCCTCGATCGATCGAAGGCGTCGATGTGGCCCACATCCACGGTCAGGACACGGTGGCCTCACTGGTCACGTTTCTGGATGGTCTGCCATTCAAGCCGGGTTACCGACGGTACCGTATCCGTAGTGTGGAGGGTGTAGACGACTATGCTTCGATCCGGGAAGTGATCAGCCGCCGCTTCCGCCGTTTGCGGGACGAGGAAGAGACCTTGCCGGATCTGTTGCTGATCGATGGCGGCAAAGGGCAGTTGCACGCAGCGATGGAGGCTTTTGCATGGATAGGGATACGGCCCCCTTGCGTGCTGGCTTTAGCCAAACAGCAGGAAGAAATTTATCGGCCGGAACAGGCAGAGCCACTGCGGTTGAGTCGCCACTCGGCGGCTCTGCGCCTGTTGCAGTACGTACGGGACGAAGCTCATCGCTTCGCCCAGCACTACTTGCATATGCTGCAACGCAAACGGATCACCGACGAGGAAAGCTCGGACAGTTGAATGAAAATGATAAGTGGCCGTGTGATTCTGAAAAAACTGTTCAGGTTGCTGGTGTGGTTTCCTGACCGACCACCGGTGCCGGAGCAGCTGCGGCCTTGGGCTGCTTGCGCACCTTTTCTTCGTCTTTTTTCAGCAACTCGATGATAGCCGTGGGACTGGCGTCTCCTAGGCGGCGGTAATGCAGTTTGATAATACGGGTGTAACCACCGGGACGGTTGACGTAGCGAGGTCCGATCTCGCGGAACAGTTTCTTCAGGACGTTGTCCAGACTGGTGCCCTTGGGGTTTAGCGGATCGGTCAGAGGCTCGTCTTTGGCGTCATCCCACAGCAGGGTTTCGGCGACTGGTCCCAGGATAGCCGCGGCCCGGCGGCGGTAGTGCAAGGCTTGAACGCGAGCTTGCTTTTGCTCAGCCTCCGATTTGCCTTCGGCATTCACCAGGGCCAGATGGGCCCGCTTGGCCAGGGTGATCAATTTTTCGGCGAAGGGACGCAATTCTTTGGCCTTGGGCACGGTGGTGCGGATCCGTTCATAGCGGAACAAGGCCCGGGCCAGATTGCGTAACAGGGCCCGGCGATGGGCAGGCGTACGGTTCAGATGACGGCCGGCTTTACGATGACGCATGGCAAAGGCTCCTAGGACGGGTTAATCCCCCCACCCCGTGCCACGGCAGGCAGGGGGCGGTCTGCCGGGGCTGACTATTGCTCCCGCCAACGGTGCATGGCCACCGGCAGACCTGATGAGTGGGTAACTTTAAGTTGTTCTGGCCAGCGGTGCCTGGGGGTGCCCCACTTTTTCATTGATTGGCGCCACAGGGATATAGCGCTTTGAAGGTATGGGTGCCCTTCGTAGGATTGGCCCAGGTATCGCAAGCGGCCAGTTCAAAAACACAGGACAGATATTATACGTCAATGGCGTCGTGATGGCACTTTCATGCCCAGCGACAAACCATGTTCAGCCAGCTTGGCTTGGACTTCTCGAAGCGTGGTTTCGCCGAAGTTGCGAACTTCGAGTAGTTCGTCCGGCGTACGCATGACCAGATCACGGACTGTGGTGATCCCCTCGGATTCCAGACAGTTGGTGGCCCGTACCGACAACTCCAGTTCAGCCAGGCTCATGTTTAGTTTGCGTTCCAGTTCGGCATCGTAGACCTCGGTGGGCCGTTGGCCGATCTCGACGGGTTCTTCCAGCGGTACCTCCGGGCCGGGTTCCGTGTACTGCACAAAGGGGTTGAGGTGTTTACGCAAGATTTTAGCTGCCTCGACCAGGGCCATCTGGGGCGTAACCGTGCCGTTGGTCCAGATTTCCATGATCAGGCGATCGTAGTTGGACTTGTGACCGACACGTGTTTCTTCGACCTCGTATTTGACCCGAACGATGGGCGAAAAGCTACTGTCCAGCGGAATGACCCCGATTTCCCGCTCTTTACCGGCGTTTTCCTCGGCAGTGCGGTAGCCGCGGCCGTTCTCCACCGTCATTTCCATGACAAAGGGAACGTCGCGGGTCAGGGTGGCGATGTGGTGCTCGGGATTGATGATCTGGATCATTTCATCGTGCTGGATATCAGCGGCCCGCACCGTCCCGGCCTCATGCTTCTGGATGCGGATAATACGGGGCTGATCCGACAGGTTTTTCAGGACCAACGATTTGATGTTGAGCACAATGTCGGTAACGTCTTCCACCACACCCGGAATGGTCGAAATTTCGTGCTGAACGCCTTGGATTTTCAGGCGAGTAACTGCGCTGCCTTCCAGACTGGAAATCAGGATGCGTCGCAAACTGTTGCCTACGGTCATGCCGAAGCCCCGCTCGAATGGTTCGGCGATGAACTTGCCGTAGGTATCCGTAAGGGTAGCCCGATCGCACACCACCCGGCTCGGTAATTCCAGTCCACGCCAACGGACACGCATAGCCGATCTCTCCTGGGCAGTCGGTTTGCCGCCAGGCCGTGCGACCCCAGCCCGACGAACCAGACCACCTCTCCGCAGAACAGACCGCCGACCGGTCGCTATCGGCACACACGCTGGGGGTTGTACGCTGACGCCCCCAACTCAATCAATATTCTTTTCCGACCTCAGTAGGATCAAATAGTTGGGGCCGGACACTAGTCTCTGCCTCAGTGTCCGGTTTACTTTTCTCAATCAACTGGGTCAGTGTCTTCGCATCGACTGATGAACGGGCAAGTATCTTTGGGATGCTGCCTTAACGGGTTACGATTTCGATGATCAGTTGTTCGTTGACCTGATCGCTGATCCGTTCATCCACGTCTTGGCGGGTGGGCAGGCGGATCATGCGTCCTTCGGGGGCGTCGATAGTACCTGTCAATTCCAGGAAATCGGGTACACGCAGACCGTACTGACCGGTTTTTTGCAAACCTTCGCGAGCCAGTTTAAGGCTGATTTCGCGGGGTCGTACCTTGATCACGTCGCCGGGCTTGAGAAGGATGCCGGGCCGGTCACACTTGCGGCCATTGAGCAGAATGTGACCATGGACGACCATTTGCCGGGCGGCGTTGCGACTGATGGCAAAGCCCAGCCGATGCACGACGTTGTCCAGACGACGCTCCATAATTGAAAGGAGCTGTTCACCGGTATTGCCGACCGAGCGGCTAGCCATTTTGAAATAGCGGCGGAACTGAGCCTCCAAGACGCCATAAAACCGTTTCAGGCGTTGCTTATGCCGCAGACGCAAGCCGTATTCGGACAGCTTGCCACGCCGGGCACCATGCATACCCGGAGGCAACGCATCCCGCTCGATAGGGCACTTGTTGCTGAAGCAGCGTTCCCCTTTGAGATACAACTTGATCTGCTCGCGGCGACACAGTTTACAGACTGGATCGAGGTAACGTCCCATAGCCGTAATGTTCCTTCCTACTGGTGGGGGTCATTAGCTGAGCTTGCAGGTAGGCCGTGTCCACGGAAGGCCACGGTAGCGTCCCTTCCCCGTGTGTTCTGGCGAACCCCCAACTCAGACCCAGAACGCACAAAGGGGGGAAGAAGTCAGAGCCAGCGTGACTACAATCAATCCTCACGGCTGGCTCCGAACGTTCCGATACATCTTTCCAACAGCCAGCCTTAGGGGGTGGTGGCCTGCCTGAAGGATGAAATCTTCAGGCGGTGGCAGCGTTGGTATCAAGCTGGGTTCGTTAGGTCGTCGGATAAATGCCCTGGGGGCAAATAGTCAGACGCGGCGTTTCTTTGGGGGTCGGCAGCCGTTGTGAGGCAACGGGGTAACGTCCTCAATCGACTTGATGATCAGGCCTGCTGTCTGAAGGGCCGTGATGGCCGATTCGCGTCCTGCTCCTGGCCCCTTGACCCGTACTTCGACCTCCTTAACGCCGAATTTCAAGGCTTTAGCCGCTGCCTCCTCCGCCGCTCGCTGTGCGGCAAACGGCGTACTCTTCCGGCTACCCTTGAAACCTACCGTTCCCCCGGAGGCGTAACAGAGCGTATCGCCGTTGGTGTCGGTAATCGTCACGATCGTATTGTTGAAGGTACTTTGTATATGGGCTATACCCCGCGTAACGTTCCGTCGCGTCTTTTTCTTTTTGCTTTTGGCCATATTGCCTCTGATCCTCCACAAATCCCAGCAGTGCAGTAATCAAGGCCCAGCGGCAGACTATTTTTACGCCTTGCGGCGACGTATTGGTCGTCGCCCGGGTTTGCCCGCTTTCCCGGCAGTCCGCGTGGCCTTACGCCGCTGGAGTTGTGTGTCGGAGCGGTTCGGCCGGTTAGCGCAGTTCCTTGACGCCCTTCTTGCCAGCGACCGTCTTACGGGGTCCTTTACGCGTTCGGGCGTTGGTGCGTGTACGTTGACCGCGTACAGGCAGGTTTTTCCGGTGCCGTTCCCCGCGGTAACATTTGATTTCTTTCAAGCGGGCGATGTTTGCCGCTTCAAAGCGTCGTAGCGGACCTTCGACCAGGAAGGTGGGATCCTTATCCAGCAGCGAGGCAATGGCGGCAATTTCCGCGTCAGTCAGGTCTTTGGCTCGCCGTTGCGGATCCAGCTTCAATTTCTCACAGACCCATAGCGAATTGGTTGGCCCCAAACCCCGGATGTAACGCAAAGCTATGTGCAGGGGTTTGTTCGCCGGGATGTCCACACCCAGAATACGTGGCATAGTCCTCTCACTTCAGCGTGGTCCAGATCACAGGGTCCGATAAGCTCTCCATCATCAGGGAATCAGCCTTGCCGCTGCTTGTGACGAGGGTCCACGCAAATGACCCGGATCACCCCCTTCCGACGGATCAGTTTGCATTTCTCGCAAATCCGACGAACGCTGGAACGCACCTTCATGGCCCCTTCTCCTTCCTCATGACTGCTCACCATAAGGCAATAATACAGGTAGCAAACAGCCAAGTGCCGCTTGCATTTTTCTGCCGAACGGTATCGGTAAAACATCATAATAGAATGCTTGCTTGCTCCGGCAAGAGCTTGCCTGCGTTTTTCTTACACTCCGTCCTTGTGAAAGGGACCGACTTAGCCTGCGATCAACTAACCTTTTCCCAGTCGGCTACCACCCTTGGGCATGAGTTGGGAAAGTGAGCAAACAGACTTTTCCGATTTTTCCAATTTTTTAACCGCGGCCACGTGGCCGGATTGGTAATGAACTGTTCGCTGAGAGGCGGAAGCAAGGGTGCGTAAAGGAGCATTCTGGCTGAGGCTGGAACTCAAGGGGAAGTTGACGATCCCTGCTCATCGAAGGCTCCCTCATCGGCGGTGATGATGACGACTCCGTCGGTGGTTAGGGCCACGGTGTGTTCAACGTGAGCGCTGGGCATGCGGTCGCGGGTAACGACGGTCCAATGGTCGCTAAGGACTTCTACCTCGGGCCGACGCATGTTGACCATGGGTTCAATTGCCAGAACCAGGCCCGGTTCCAGGCGAAAGTCCTGTTTACGGGTTTCCCGGTCGACATAGTTGGGCACCTGGGGGCTTTCGTGCATGGCCCGTCCGATACCATGGCCGACATAGCTGGTTACCACACTGAAGCCGGCCTGTTCGACGTGCCGCTGCATGGCACTGGCCACTTCGCTCCACCAGCGTTTTTTCGGCAGTAGCTCGATGGCCAGTTGCAACGTTTCCTCGGCCACACGCATCAAGCGTTCTTTTTCCGGCGAAACCTGACCAATAGGGATGGTAATAGCTCGGTCGGCACACCAGCCGTGCAGCTTGCAGGCCGTGTCCACCTTGAGCAGGTCGCCCTCTTTAAGGGGACGTTTGCTAGGAATGCCGTGTACGACTTGTTCGTTGATGCTCATGCAGGTGACGGCAGGAAAGGGAGTTTTGCCCGGATACCCCTTGAACAGGGGAATGGCCTGATGGCGGGCGTAAAACTCCTCGACTGCCTGATCGATTTCCAAGGTCGTCACGCCCGGTCGGGCCATGTCGCGGCAGATTTTCAAGGCCCTTGCTACCAGTTTACCTGCTTCCCGCATTAACGCTATCTCACGGGGCGATTTCAATTCGGGCGGACGGGGCGAACGGGAACGCAACATGGTACTCTATTACTGCAACGTTTCAGGAATACTTGGCGCAGACACATCAGACCCGCGAGATTACTAACAACCTGCACTTGGCTGCACAAACTAAGGGGATATTAGGAGGTACAGGACGAACGGCCATCGGTCAGATGGGCAGCATGCAGGATGTTTGCATAGATGGTTTCGACATGATCGACGGCGGAGACGTCCCGCACCAGTCCTTGCTTGCGGTAGTGTTCTAGCAGGGCCGCGGTGGTTTTGTGGAACTCCTGGAGGCGCCGGCGAACCGTTTCCTCCCGATCGTCATCGCGTTGTGCCAGGGGTGCACCACACTTGTCGCAGATACCGGCTTGGCGAGGCGGTTGGAAATGCACGTTGTAGCAGATGCCGCAGGCTGGATTGGTACAACAACGTCGACCGGCGATACGCCGTACCACCTCTTCGTCAGGGATAGTCAGGTTGATGACGGCATCCAGAGGCAGTCCCAATTGGGCGAGCAGTTGGTCGAAGGCTTCGGCCTGGGCCTGGGTACGCGGATAACCATCGGTAACAAAACAACGGGGACGCTGCGGACCGTGAAACAATTCAGCAATCAGAGCGTTAACTTCCGCATCGGGAACCAACAAGCCCTGTTTGATCAGGTCGGCTACCCGCCGGCCCCGATCCGTGCCCTGAGCAATCGCTTCGCGCAGCATGTCGCCGGTGCCGATGTAGGTTAGCCCCAAACGTTCCGCCAAACGCTTCGCCTGCGTTCCTTTGCCACTGCCCGGAGGTCCTACCAGCACCAGACGCATACACGCACCTGCCGTTTTATCAGGACTGTTCCCTCATTTTAACTTTGCATCCTCATCATCATATCGCCATGAAACTCATGACGTGATGGACGAAGGTATGGACGGCTCCGAATCGCGAAAGTTGTTCCTGGTCTTTAAGGTTGAACGGAGGTCGTTTCCTGCTCAGCTTCAATCGAGTTTTTGACAATTGCTCGTAATAAGCCTCGTGGAGGTACCGTAGCAGCTTGCTTTTCAACCCCAGCCAGTGCAGCGTGCTCTTCTCATCGCTAGCCGAGGGGGAAGGGGAGCCCTGAGAACTAGACACAAACTATTCCCTGTCGACTTCTTGGTTAGTAGGCTAACGGCAACTAGTCTAAACGCAGTGTTCAAGGTACTTGCCCATCAACGGCATTACCTGGGTGCATAAGCAATGAAAAGGGGGCAGGGACGTCGAGGGGGCGGCAGACCGCCCTTTTGTTGGTAGACGACACTGATAACGGTCTCATTCCTCCGTCAGTTGTGGGTAGTTACGCATCACCAGATGGCTGTTGATCTTTTGGATCAGATCGAGCGCTACGCTCACCACAATCAGCAGGCCAGTACCCCCATAAAAGCTGGCAACCTGCCAGGGGATTTCCAAGCCGCTAGTAATGATGTTGGGAATGATGGCAATGACCGCCAAGAAAGCAGCCCCGACATAGGTAATCCGCATCAAGACTTTTTCCAGATAATTGGCGGTATGGGAGCCCGGGCGGTAACCGGGGATGAAGCTGCCGTGGTCTTTGAGGTTGTCAGCGATCTCTTTCGGATTGAAGGTGATGGCTACCCAGAAGTAAGTGAACAGGTAGATCATGGCAATGTACATGACGTTGTATAGCCAGGAGCGATGGTCCTGAAAGAGGCGAGCCAGAGTCCGGGCCCAGGGGACCTCACCTCCGGAAATGCTATCGATGGCACTGAACAAGACGTAAGGCAGGATCAGCAGTGTACTGGCAAAGATGACGGGCATGACACCAGCGGCGTTGACCCGCATCGGCAGGAACTGACGAGTACCGCCGTAGACCCGTCGGCCTCGGACCAGACGGGCGGATTGCGTCGGAATGCGACGCTGGGCTTTTGTCATCGCGATCACGCCGACGACCACGGCCAGAAACAGTACTCCCATGACAATCAGCTTTTCGAAACTGATGTCGCCGGTGCTGCCCCCTAAAGTCAGCACGGATTCCTTAAGCCGACCCGTGGCGCTGTCAATCAGTAAGGTGGTGGTTGCATCCGGTAAACGGGCCACTATCCCGGCCATGATGATCAGTGAAATGCCGTTACCGATGCCGTATTCGTCGATCTGTTCCCCCAACCACATCAGGAAAATGGTGCCAACAGTCATAGTCAAAATGGCGGCAAAGCCGAACCACAACACGTTGAAAGTACCGTAATACCCTGGAGCAATGACGCCAAACCCCCCCTCCGACTCCGGTCGATACAACTGATTGACCACCATCAGGGCTTGGATCATGCAGATGGGCACGGTGACGTACCGGGTAATCTCATTGAGCTTTTTGCGTCCTGTTTCCCCCTCTTTGCGCAGCTTTTCCAGCGAGGGCATTACACCACTAGCCAGCAACTGGATAATAATGGAGGCCGAAATATACGGCATGATACCTAGGGAGAAAATGCACGCCATGCTGAGGTTGCCGCCCGAGAACAAGGAGACAAAGCTCAGCACCTGACCGAGGGGGCCCGTCCGCATCTGTTGCATCTTCTCCGCCAGTTTGGCCTGATCTACAACTGGCAGAGGAATGTAATAGCCAATGCGGTATACGGCCAGAAAAAGCAGGGTAATGAAGATTTTTTTGCGTAGCTCCGGGATGCGGAAAATCAAGAAGAGTTGTTCGGGAGCCACACCGAGAATGACAGCAGCCCCGCCGAACAGGCTCAGCGTCCAGGTCAGTCCGCTGGGACCTCCCCACGCTGCGGATACCACTGCCAGACCAATCGCTACTATGCCTACCAACAAGCCTAGCAATCGCCAGTTCATGGACGCGTAATCCTGAACAAGACCGGAGAAAATAAGTCCGGGAATAGTGCGAGGATTGCTCCGTCAGGTCCTGCATGCAGCCGGCACATCATTCGTATGGCTGGACTGTGACACGGCTTGCAACCGATCGTCAGGTGGACTTCGCCTTCCGCGGCTTCATCTTATTGCGAACCGGCTTTTTAGGTCCGGGAATAATCTCGCAGACGCCGCCCGCTTTTTCAATCTTGGCTTTAGCTGTGGCCGAGAAATGGTGTGCCTGGACGGTCAGGCGACGGTCCAGTTCGCCATCTCCTAAGACGCGCAGCCCGTCAAAGGTGCCATCGATCAAGCCACGGGCCTTGAGGGTTTGCAGATTGACGGTTTCGCCGGCTTGGAAATAGGCGTTCAATTGGCCCACGTTAACGATAGCGTAATGCTTTTTCCAAGGGCCGCGGGTGAAGCCCCGCTTGGGCAGCCGCCGGTACAGTGGCATCTGTCCGCCCTCAAACAGAGGGTGGGGCCACTCGGAGCCTGCACTGGAGTACTGTCCTTTGTGACCGCGGCCACAGGTCTTACCGTGTCCGGAGCCGATACCACGCCCCACGCGTTTTTTCCGCTTGCGGCGATGTACTCCAAGGGATACGGTAGTCAGATCCATAGCTCCTTCTCCTAGCTATTTCACAAGCATTAGTTGGTGTACTAAGCTAGACCGGCCTGCCCGTTTGTGCGATCAATCGCGCGGCTTCAATCTATTGCTTCCCCTACTTGTCAGCAAAGCCAGCGAGTGTTTCTACTGCTTCTGGCTCGCGGTTGGCTGGCGGGCAGCAGGCGTATGGACAACTAAGCCCAGCAGGTCTGTCCTGACTCACAGTTGAACGCCACGCAAGGCAGCCACTTGCTCTTTGGTGCGCAATTGTTCCAGTCCGTTAAGGGTGGCCTTGACCAGGTTGATCGGGTTAGTGCTGCCGTGCACCTTGGTGAGAATGTCGGTGATACCGCAGGCCTGTAGCACTTCGCGGACCCCCGGCCCAGCTTTAACCCCTGTGCCTGGACCAGCCGGGATCATCACTACCTTGCTCGCACCATAATGGCCAATCACCCGGTGGGGAATCGTGGTACCACGCAGAGCAAACGGGGCGGAACGCCGGACTTTTTCCTCCCCTTCCTTAACCGCTTTTTCCACGGCAGGCGGTACTTCGTTGGCCTTACCGTAGCCGTAGGCTACTCGGCCTCGCCCATCCCCCACAACGACCAGGGCGTTGAAACTGAAACGTCGGCCTCCCTTCACTACTGCGGCGCAGCGACGGATCTTCACTACGTAGTCCTTCAGTTCCACCTGATCGTAAGTATCTACGTCCCCTTTGTCGCGCCGTTCGCGTGCCATGTCTATCCCCTCATTCAGGTCGTTCAGCCTCTCCTGAATACTACACTGTCTTAGTGTTCCCGTCCTGCTGGAGTCCAGGGTATTAGCGACGTTACGCCCCGCACTGCTGTAAAACCGTCACATCAGTGGCATTAGAATACTTGGGGTTATATCCCCCCGTGAGGGTACTCGTCCTGCAAAAAGCGAGCGGTTGTTCGCGGTGCTGCAAGGGCCCACTGAGGGCGGACCCCACAGGGGTAATTGCTTATTTGCCGGCCTTCTGCGGCTTTTTGGCCGGTGCCTTGGCAGCGGCGGGCGGTCCCCCCTTGGGCTTTGTTTCGGCCTTGGGTTTGGGGCCTTCTGCTCGTTGCTCGGCTCGTGCTTGTTGCTTGGCTCGGATGGCCTCCGGGTCGGTGCATTTGAGCCCCGCCTCGGTCGCAGCGATCGCCAAAGCGGCAACCCGACCGTGGAACCGGTAGCTGCCACGATCAAAGACGGCCTGAGTAATCCCCTTGGCCTTGGCCAGCTCAGCGATTTTGCGGCCCACGGCCTGGGCGGCGGCAATGTTGCCGCCATAGCTGATGCCAGAGTTTTTGCCACAGCTGCTGGCCGCGGCTAGGGTCACGCCGTGCAGATCGTCGATCAACTGGGCGTAAATATGCATGTTACTGCGGAACACGCTTAGGCGTGGCCGCTGGGGTGTGCCGTAGATCCGGTTCCGAACACGGAACTTCCGCCGCTGGGCACGCAACTGCTTCTGCTTCTGCCTGTTCATAGCCGCTCCATTCACTGTGCGGACAATCTCCGGAGAATTTGCCGGATGAAGGCTAAAGGCATTTAAAAGTAAACCGCTATGCTACCCCTGGGTTGAGAACGACACGGATTGTTAGCTGCTAGTAGCCGTTTATTTGCCTCCTGAAGCAAACGACTTACCTTCCTTGCGTCGTACCACTTCGTTTTCGTAGCGGATCCCCTTGCCCTTATAAGGTTCCGGCTTGCGGCTGGCGCGAATTTCGGCGGCAAACTGGCCGACCTTCTGCTTGTCGATGCCGCTGACCACTATTGTGGTGGGATCGGGCACAGCCACGGTCACGCCGGGTGGAGGCTCATGATAGATCCGATTGGCATAGCCGACGGTCAATTCCACCCCTTTCCCTTTCAAGGCCGCCTGAAAGCCTACCCCTTCTACTTTCAGTCGCTTCTCGTACCCTTGCGTTACCCCTTTGACCATGTTGGCGATCAGGGCCCGGGTCAGACCGTGCAGGGCCCGGTTCAGACGCTCGTCGTTGGGTCGGGTAACCGTGATCTGCTTACCGTCAAACGCCACATGCATGTTTGGGTGGTATTTCCACTGCAGTTTACCCTTGGGGCCTTCCACGATAATCTCGCCGTTGTGCAAGGTCACTTTGACCCCTGCAGGGACTTCTATTGGCTGACGTCCGATCCGCGACATCGTTCTAGCTCCCCCTTGCTCGTCGCTCCAAGCGGTGGTCCACACCTGGAATGACTAGCTCTCACGCGTTGGTAGCTCTGTGGAGATTCAGGTAAGGATCCGCATTGTTCCACCAAGTTGGGGCCGTCCGGTTCACACATTCTCCTTGAATGTGAGGCTATCTCGCCACTGTAGTCATCCGACGTTGCGATACAGCCCGGGGGTAGTGAGAAACCCCTGGGGGGTGGGCAGGCTACCAGACGGTACAAATGACCTCGCCTCCTACCTTTTGCTTGCGGGCCTGACGGTCGGATAGTACGCCCTTACTGGTGCTTAGAACCGCGATACCCAGTCCATCCAGAACAGGCCGTAGCTCCTTATAACCCATGTAAATCCGTCGTCCCGGCTTGGAGTATCGCTCAATGTGGCGGATCACCTTCTCGCCGTCCGGACCGTACTTCAGGAATATCTGCAGGATCAGGTGAGGTTCGCCGAGCTTATCGACTTCCTGGAACTGTTGCTCGACACCGTTTTCCGTTTGTACGGTGACATACTTGCCGGTCCGATAACCCAGAATGAATCCCTCTTCCAACAGAACGCGGGCAATGGCCACTTTCATCTTCGTGGCCGGCATTTCCACGTACGGCCGCTCGACGGCATTGGCGTTACGGATGCGGGTAAGCATATCGGCGATCGGATCTGTCATCATGGCAATGTCCTCTGGTCTTGCAAGTCAGCAGGCGCTTTAGACTGAGGGGCACGATGCACCGGCTTAACTCGGGATTGGGTTACAACATCGGCGATGGCCCAGCGGCAAGTATCTCCGGGGCAATCGTACCGCCGATGAGGGAGCACAGGGCTACCAGGAAGCCTTACGGACACCGGGAATCATGCCGTCGCTAGCCAGCGTTCGGAAACAGATGCGACAGATGCCGAATTTGCGATAAACGGCTCGTCCCCGGCCGCAGATGCGGCAGCGCCGCCGGAATCGAATTAACACCCTTCCGGGCAACAACTTGCTTTTGTCCCGTTGCTCCGGTGGCTTTTTCATCTCTGCCACGTGAACCATTATCGCCGCGAGCTGCCGGCGATGCTTGGCCTCTTGCGCGTTAGTGGACATTGCTGTATACCCCCGGGGCGTACCGGCTCGCTCCTGCCAGCACCGCTCTGGGAAGAGGGAACCGGCCGTTCCTGCACACTGAGACTATCTTTTCTACAACCCGTTTACCCTACCGCCAATAGGACAAAGAGAAAAATTCCCTCGCCTTGCCAGTAACGGCTTCAGGTCAGATTAGCCATCTGCAACCGCCTTTGAGCCTTGAACGGGCCAAACAATCCCACTGAACAGGGCCCTGATTGAACCGAGGCCTCCGGGGGGCAACGTCCCAGTGGTACACTCGGCAAGAGCATCGGGGGCTGGACGGGGTGCTTGCTAACAACCAGTGCTAGGATGTCTTAACGGATCTGAATCTGGCCTAAGGAAAGCCAGCCGGGGGCGTCTGTATCTTGCGTGGCATTGGCAAACCGCAAAGGAGCTCCCTGGGGAAGAGGATGGGGGACGCGTACCGCCAGGACGTAGCGGCCTGGCGGCACCGCAGAGATGTCCAAGCGTTCTCGCCAGCGGCGGGGTGGGTCGCCGGGTAGCAGACCGGTCAGTTTCCCCTGGCTCGGCCAGGTGTGGATGGCCTTGCCGTTGACCAGCAGTCCCCATTGCGCTTTCCAGTCGTAGTAGAAGGGGGCCACGCCACGGTTGACTAGTTCTAATTCGACGGGCAGTGACCCGTGGGCCTGGGTCGGCACAGTGACCGCTGACACATGAAATTCGTAGCCCAAACGGCGTACCTCCTGCAGGGCTTTTTGCCGGCGGGCAGGGGGGACTTTTCGCCGGAACATACCGCTGTCCATTAGCCAGGACGCATGTGTGGCCTCGACACATCGGCGGAAATTCTGGATGCGGGGATCGCCGGGGTCATCGTCGAAGACGCGGCCCCAGGCCTCCGGGCGGATCTCCCCGCCAATCGGATGGGTCTGCCACTTAGCCTCAGCATTGGGACCAGCTGCCTTCAGAGCGGATAGGAAAAACCAAGCATCTTCCTTGCGACCCGTAGGTAAAGTGGCCCAGGCAAACGAGTCATCGTGGTAGCCGAAACGGCGGTGAGCATTAGCTGCCAGGGTCGGATGGTTGTCATTCGCGGGATAGCGTAAAAGGATGGGGGTTGTTTTGAAAGCGGCCTCATAAGCATCCATCACTTCTTGTTGCACGGTCTTACTCGCGAACAGTTCGGAGCGTGGCCAGGTATGCCACTCGCCCCACAGCCCCAGCAGTCCGGCGGTAATGAAGCCCAGCCGCGGATCACCATCATATTTTTTGCCTAGGGCATGGATCAACTCCCGCAGGCAGCGCCGCAGACGCGGATTCTCATAATCGGGTGTTTCTACCCACTGACCGGGGCGATCGGCCGACTCCTGGAAGCGCCAACGGGTCACTTTCAAGCCGTCACGGATCAGAAAGTCTGGAATCAGACCTGTCCGGCCGGGATATTCCAACGCGATCCGCACTACTGCCTGGTGCCCGCGGGACGCAATGTCGTCCAGCATTTGTTCCAGGGGCTTCCAATCGAACTCGGCATACCCTTTGACCAGTTGATGGAAAAAAACGTAGTTGAACTCGAGCGAATGTGGAAAGTCGCGGCGGACATCGCCTTGATAAGGCACCAGTCCCTTCAGGGGATTGTCAACTGGGGCAGGGGCGTAAACTAGTTCCTGCCGTTGCGGAGCCTCCTGGGCATGGGTTTCTAACCGTTCCATCCCGGCAACGGCTCCTCCAACGGCTGAAGCGACCAGAATTACCAGTCGGAAATGTGGAACTTCAAAGGATAACAACATGGTCAGTGCCATCCGGATTGCGGATGTAGGTTGTCAACGCAATGACGCAATAGTTGGGGGGCACTCAACGGCATAGCTAGTTGTGTAGGGGTTAAGCCCTGCTTTTGAGCTTCCTTGGCACGGGCAACACGGGAAAGAACTGACTGGAAATCAAGCTGCCCTTCGGGGTGTTGCTCAGGAGCGGAAGGGCATGCCGAAGAGGCGAAGAAGTTCGCGTGCCTCTTCGTCGCTGTCGGTGGTAGTGACGATGGTGATGTCCATGCCCTGAGTGAAATGAACGGTATCCGGGTCGACTTCCGGGAAGATCATCTGCTCGCTGACGCCTAGGGAGTAATTGCCGTGACCATCAAAGCTTTTGGGGTTGACTCCGCGGAAGTCACGAATGCGTGGCAGGGCAACATTTATCAGACGATCGAGGAACTCGTACATGCGTCGGCCACGCAACGTGACGCGGCAGCCGATTTCATACCCGGCACGCAGCCGGAAGCTGCTAATCGACTTGCGTGCCTTAGTGATCTGCGGTCGCTGGCCCGCAATCACCGCCAGGTGTTCCACAGCCTGCTTGAGGCGTTCCTTGTCTTGTAACGCCTTACCTACGCCCATGTTGATCACGATCTTTTCCAGCCGGGGCAGACTGAGCACGTTCGTACGCCCGAACTTTTTCATCAATGCGGGCACGATTTCCTTGTCGTATAGCACCTTCAAGCGTGGCGGCGGTAGTTGAGTCGTTGTAGCGGTCATGGCAACCATCCTAAATTAGAAGAGGCACACGCCGGAGAGTTACTGCTCTATTAGGCCATGTGATTTCACCGACCGTAAAAGTCAGGTTGAATTTTATAACGAGTTACCTACAACTTGCCAAGGGCGGGGAACTAATTAGACAATGCACCATCCTTCCAGTCGCGACGGCCTATAGTTCTGATTAATTTTCAGTAATACGTTGCTGAACGCGTCGACTTCCCCAGTTTAATGAACAACTCGGGGTAATTTAGAGGCCTTCGGGGATGTGTTTTCGGACATCCCCGTTGGTAGAACTGACCGATCACTTCTTTGCAAAACGATTGGTGCCAGCCAATAACTTGTAAAAAGTCGGCAATAATAGCCCGGAAAAAGTCAACGACTGGTCGGGTTGATTGTCTGCTGGGCGTAGCGGGGCCGCGGCTTGCTGAGCAAGCGGAGGCGGGTGCCACTCCGCTTGGCATACAGCTCCTTGCTGCCATCGGGCAGGTAACGCACACCCACCCTTGTCGGCTTGTTCTGTACGGGGTCGATCAAGGCTACGTTCGAAGCGTCAATAGGCATTTCTTTGGAAATCCGCCCGCCTTGGGGATTACGCCGCGACGGCTTGACGTGACGATAAACCAGGTTAATTCCCTCGACAACAACCTGGTTTTTATCAGGAATCACTCGTAGTACCTTGCCACGTTTGCCCTTGTCATCGCCGGCGATGACCTCAACGATGTCGTCTTTACGAATGTACATGGATTCCAGCCCCTTACATATTCAGGTTAGTAGTCGCAGTTCCTTTTTTCGGGATTTCGGGCTCGCGCCACAAGAGCAGTACAGTGAGCATTACCTGTGCCTGCGGACTGAATTCCAGACAGAGCTGATCCGTCAGCTACGCCACATAGCTCTACAAGTAGTTTCAGCCGTTGGTCAGTCCGCTATGGTTTACTGGCAATGTGTACATTTTCATACGACTTCTGCGGCCAAATTAACGATTTTCATAAACTTGGTGCGTAATTCGCGTGGGATGGCTCCGAAGATGCGGGTTCCGCGGGGGTTGTTTTCGTTATCTAGCAGAACCATAGCATTACGGTCGAAGCGGACGTAACTTCCGTCCTCACGACGGGTGGCGGCCCGGGTGCGGACAACTACGCCACGGACCACGTCGCCCGGCTTAACGTCTCCGCCGGGGATGGCTTTCTTCACGCTAGCGCGGATAATATCGCCAATGTGGGCTACGCGCTTTTTAGAGCCACCTAGTACCTGGATGCACATCACCTCTTTGGCGCCGGTGTTATCGGCAACGTCCAGGTAAGTATACATTTGAATCATGGCTTGCCTCTCCCGATAAACAATTTGCCACAACATTACGAAAACAAGGCTTACCGCAACGGCCCGACCTATCCCCTACTGCCAAATAGTTTTATTGTCCGTTAGGCCTGTGTCGGAGTGGTAGGTGTGGTGCCGGATGGGGTGGACGCTGGTGATTGCAATGCATCAGGCAATTCGCTGCCTGCCACGGCTCCTTCCAATTGTGACAAGGTACGGGTGGGCGCTTTCTTGACGATCCGGACTAATCGCCACCGTTTCAGGCGCGACAACGGACGGGATTCGATAATTTCCACCGTGTCTCCCAGATGCGATTCGTTATTTTCGTCGTGAACGTAACAGATTGTCCGTCGCTTGATGTACTTACCGTACCGTGGATGCTGGACCAATCGTTCCACCTCGACGCGACGCGTCTTGTTCATCTTGTCACGCGTGACGATCCCTTGCAGGACGCGTCGGCCGGTTGTTTTGGCCGGTGTGGCAGCGGACGGGGTGTTGGTTGTTGGCTCGCTCATAGGTATCACCATAATCCCTAAGTTCGATTTCTAGCAGTGTATGCTGATTCCTCGCTGGGTTCGCTCTTGTGGTCTTTGAATTCGGGAGACCCGCAAGCCTATCGGGACCACATTGATTTACGTCAGGATGCTCTAGGGATCCTGGTTTTAGCCCAGATTAAGGGTGTGCCAATCAGCACATCTCTGTAACGCGTTCCGTGTGCAACCCGGGATTGCTAGGTTCCGTATCGGTGTTGTGTGCACCGCTCTGGGTTTAGCGTTTGGCAGTTGCCGAGGTTTTCTCGGCAAGGAAACGCTTGAGGCGTTGCGCCTGACGGTGGGCCCGGCGTTTGCCTGGCAGGTTGTCGGCCACGCGTTTTTCCAGCCGCTCGATGCGGGCCTGCAGTTGATCGGGGGGCAGCTCGCGGAGCTTGGCCAGTTCGCGTTGCCGCTGGATTGTCTTGACGCGAGCAATGTCCCGTTTTGTTTTCCGCACTTCAGCGGGGGCCTTGAGGCGATCCGTGGCTGCTTGGACACGGAGCTGGAACAAGTGTTTTTCCAGATCGCGCAGGGTTGTTTGTAACTGTTCGTCGCTCATTCCGCGTAAATCGCGGGTTTTCAGGGCCATGGCTTCGGGCTCCTGGACGGACCGGGGACGACCTGTCCATCAACAAAGCAAGGGTTTGGTCGCCTTCCCAACCTTTGTCCGTTATAGGGAAAGATTTATCATAGAAGTCACGGCAGGAGGGTCAAGCCATTCCAGCGGTTGTATTTTTGGGTTACAAACCACGGATAATGGCTGGTACGGGAGGACCCATCAGTGCCGCGGCCCCCGTATCCCTTGGCCCAGCCAGATACTGGTTTCGATCGAGGTGGGGTTGTCAGGCGAACAACGCGGGTAGATGGGACAACCACAAAGGTCAGATGCTCGGTCGGCGGGCCACGAAGCGACACTTGAAGGGCATTTTGTATGCGACGCGGGCCAGACAATCCCGAGCTGCTGCTTCGGGCAGACCGCCGATTTCGAATAAGATTTGACCGGGACGAACAACAGCCGCCCAGTACTCCGGTTCGCCCTTCCCTTTGCCCATGCGGGTTTCTGCGGGAATGGCCGTGATCGGTTTATGGGGGAAGACACGAATGTAGTAGCGGCCTTCACCCGAGACGAAGCGGGTCATGGTGATTCGTCCAGCTTCGATACACTCGGCGGACAGCCAGCCGCCCTCCAATGCCTGCAGGCCATAATCGCCATAGGCGACAAAATTACCGCGTTGGGCAAAGCCCCGGATCGGACCATGATACTTTTTGCGGGTGGTCTTACCTTGGGCGACGCCGCGTTGACTTTTTCTGTACTTGACCCGTTTGGGCATCAGTGGCATCGACGGTATCTCCTGTTAAATAGTCCCCTTGGTTCACCCAGACTTTGATCCCGATGTTGCCTTGGGGGGTGGCAGCCTCAGTAAAGCCGTAGTCGATTTTGCACCGTAAGGTGGACAATGGCACCGAGCCGTCCATAGCCTTTTCGCACCGGGCCATTTCCGCTCCCCCCAGCCGGCCCGACAACTGAATCTTGATACCACGGGCCCCACTTTCCATGGCTTTTTGCATCGCCTGCTTCATAGTGCGGCGGAAACTGGCACGCCGCTCCAATTGCTCCGCGATGTCCTCCGCAATCAGTTGGGCGTCGATCTCGGGACGGGTTACCTCGATCGTTTTGATCTCGATGCGTCGGCGGGTCAGCTTTTCCAGTTCCTTGGTCAATTTGTCGATTTTTTCGCCTTTTTTGCCAATAATTGCACCGACCCGTGACGAAGCGACATACACGGTGACCTGTTCCCGCGTCCGCTCGATGCGGATCTCCGAAATAGCAGGCCGTTGTTCCTTGCGTTCCCGTTGGCGGCTCAAATACTTGTGTATGAACTTGCGAATGGTATAGTCTTCCAGCAGCAGTTCGGCATAGTCCTGCTTGCCGGCATACCAGATGCTCCGCCATGGTCGCATAATGCCCGTGCGAAAACCGGTCGGACGTACTTTCTGCCCCATAAATTCATTCCTTAGCAATTGATGCAGCAGGTCAAATCAGGCGGAATGTATCATCGTCAATCTCAGTCGTTTCGCCTGTAGTCGAGTCGGTTGCTGGTCGTCGCTGGTTTTTCACTTGAGCGGTCCACCGGTCTGATTCCAGTATGTCCCTTCCGAGGACCGCTTGACTTTATCAATGTTGCAGGCTGGGGATTCAACTGACCGCATGGCGTTTGAGCCACCCTTGGGCTAGCCGAGCCAGGTTTTGTCGTACTCCTCCTGCCTTCAGATGCGTCAGATATTCCTGCATTTCCGTCTCGTCCATCAATGTGACTGTAATGTGGGACAGTCGGCGGAGGATACGGAAGGCAGTGCCCCGGGCTCGCGGTTGGATCCGCTTATACATCGGGGCACCGTCCACCCGGCACTCCAGGACAATTAACTCGTCCGGATCGGGATGCTCCAGGAATTCGGCGTTGCTGTAGGCACTCTTGATGACAGCTGCCAGCAGCTTAGCGCCCCGATTGGGATAAAAAGACAACAGCTCCAACGCTTCGTTGACATTCCGGCCACGCACCAGGTTGGCGAAGGGGCGGATCTTACGCGGCCCCATGTCTGCAAAACGATGTTTGGCTGTGTATGGCATGGCTATGCACCTTCTGGCAGCCGATGATTCTGATACCGCTGGTCAGTTCCGGTCTCAAAACCGGGAGGCTCAACAACCAATCTCGCCCCAGGGACTGGTCTGCGAATAAATAAGACCCATGTCTCCTAACCTGAGATCTTTTTGCTCCTCCCGGAGGTTTCCAAAGTCTGGAGCAATCGTCAGCACTGGTCTCTGTCATTTTTCGACAGTACGACCAGGGGGGTCTATCTAACCGTCGTTACACCGGCAATTGAGAAAGCCGTATCGGTTACTTGCCACCTGGCGTTTTGGCTTTGCCGCCCGAGTGCCCCTTAAAAATCCGCGTCGGCGAAAATTCCCCTAGCTTGTGCCCGACCATTTCCTCGGTCACATAGACGCGATGGAAGGTCTTGCCATTGTGTACCAGAAACGTGGAGCCGACAAATTCCGGTACAATCGTGCAGTCCCGCGACCAGGTTTTGATCGGCTCCTTGTTCATCCCCTGCTTGAGGACCTTGGCCAACAGTCGTTCATCAACGTATGGACCTTTTTTGAGGGACCGACTCATGGCACTTTCTTCGTAAATTAATTTTTGTTTTTACCAAAAAATACCACTACACACCTGTAACCACAGCACGGCCCCTTCGGCCGCTTTGTGGGGATTTGCCTATCCGCCTAGCAGTCCCCATGGTACAACTGAACTGGCCCCAAGGCCGTATGCCCCTCTTCCTTTTTGGGCCAATCTGTCCAGACTGCCCGTTGTGTGTGACCTTTGAGGAACTTCAGTCCCTGTAGCCTTGTGTTCGTCCGGACAGTGGTTCGGATACAAACAAGGGTAAGTTAGTCTAGGGGTACGGGCTAAGGGTGGCCAGACGCATGCGAACGGGACCGGTGGCCGCCTTCCGTTAGTCGCCAAGCCGGAACGGCTAGGGACTGTTGTCTTTAACGGACCCGAGGATACCTACGGGCCCTGTCGATGCAATCAGGGGCAAACTCATGCGGTATTCTGGAAGCGACCCGGTGGCCGGCGACGGACGATCGCCTTGTTGCTTGGCTTGCGCCGTCGGCGGGTCTTACCGCCCTTGGACAGGACGCCGGTCGGCGAGCACGGGTGACGTCCCCCACTGGTGCGCCCTTCGCCACCGCCCATGGGGTGGTCAATTGGGTTCTGGCTAGTGCCTCGGTTATGCGGCCGTCGGCCCATCCAGCGTTTACGCCCCGCTTTACCCAAAGCGATGTTCATGTGCTCGGCGTTGGACAAAACTCCAATGGTGGCACGACATTTGGCAGACACCTTACGGACCTCACCACTAGGCAGTTGCAGCAAGGCCCAATTCTTTTCCCGGGCTTGCAAAATGGCACTACAGCCTGCCGAGCGGCACAATTGGCCGCCGCGACCGGGTGTCAGTTCCACGTTATGCACGGCCATGCCTAGTGGAATTTTCCACAAGGGCATGCAGTTGCCCGGTCTTGGCTCGACAGCGTCACTTTCCCCCGACATCACTTTATCCCCAGGTTTCAACCCCTCGGGGGCAAGGATATACGAACGATGATACTCGTAGCGCTCGTCGGGGGGATACTCGATCAGGGCGATGCGTGCTGACCGGTTCGGATCGTATTCGATGCGTAGGACCGTTGCTTCCACCTCATCCCGCCGACGCTTGAAATCGATGATGCGGTACATCTTTTTGTGACCGCCACCGCGGAAGCGGGAGGTGATGATCCCTTGAAAATTCCGGCCGCCTTTCTTTTTACGGGGGACCAGAAGGTTTTTATCCGGACAGTTGACCCGCGGGAACGTGCAGTCGGCAAAGTCCGAGACCATGCCGCCGCGACGCCCGGGAGAGGTCGGTTTATATTGCTTGATGCCCATGATGACGACTCGCTTGTGGGTTTTCTGTTGCTCAGGGAGGACCAGGATTGTTCACCACTTCACTCAGCACAAAACAGTTGCGTCAGGGTTCTCTCCACCGTACTCACACCTATGGACGTCGGCTTCCAGTGACTTTTGCATATCCCTGCTGACCATCGGCACGGAGGGTATCCAACAACAGTGTTGTACAGCCGTGGAAAAGCCCATCGAATCCGGATGATTGAGGCTTCCCCTGGGTCAGACGTCAATAGAACTCGATCTTGTCCTCGGGATGGACTTTAACGATCGCCTTTTTCCAGCGGGGCATGCGGCCTTCGATATGGCGGAAACGCCGCCGTTTGCCCTGACGGTTCTGGGTGCGCACTTCCAGAACACGGACGTTATACATCTCTTCCACCGCGGCCTTGATCTGGATTTTGTTGGCCACCGGGTTCACCTGGAAGCAGTAGGTGTTGCGGTGCTCGCTCAGGTGCGTTCCTTTTTCGGTCACCAGCGGCCGCAACAGGATCTGGTAGGGGCGGAGTTCCAGACCCGGCTTGCCATGAACGCAGGGCTGGCGCAAGGCCAGTTTACGCAAGTACTTTTTGGGATGGGGTCGTGTCCGTGCCATGGTCAGCGGTCCTTTCCGAAAATCTTCTCCGTAGTTTTAGGGTATTGTCACGGGACCGGTGGCGATTGCCTGTTCCAAGTCGATGGCGTGTTCCTAGGAGCCACAAATGTAACTTCACGAACCGTTGTTAGGGCTGGTGTTACCTGCGTTGTGGCTTTGGTACCTTTGCAACAGGGTTTGTAGTGCAGCCCGTGACAGTAGCAGACGTTTATACCGGAGCACGGTATAGCAGTTGAATTCGGCAACGGGGAGCACCTGCACGCCGGGCAGGTTCCGGGCGGCACGATAGATCGTACGGTCCAGTTCGGGGGTGCCGATCAGAACCGTTGTGTCGCGCAGTGTGAGCGGTTTTTCCCGTACCTGGTCACCGGTACCGACGGTGCGGGTTCCGATGCGAATTCCCTGGAGCAGGGTGGCCATTTCACGAGTCTTTGGAGCTGGCAAAGACAAATCGTCCAGCACGATCACTTCTTGATCTACGAACTTGGACAGCACGGCCATACGTGTAGCGGCTCGCACGGCTTTTTTGGGCAAGTGGTATTCGTAGTCCCGGGGCTTAGGACCTTTGGCCGTTCCACCGCCGCGGCGTTTGTTGGTCCGGATAGAGCCCACCCGGGCATACCCCGTTCCTTTCTGCCGGAAAAGTTTGCGCGTGCTACCGGCTACTTCACCCCGACGCAGGGTGTGATGGGTTCCCGCCCGCTGATTGGCTAGATACATCAGCACCACTTCGTGCATCAGTTGCCGGTTGATCTTGCCACCGAAAATGGCCGGATCAATTTCGAGCGTATCGATGGTTTCCCCTTGCCGATTCAATACGGGAACGCGGATAACCTCGTGCACTTCCCGCAGTAACGGTGGCACGGCGGGGGTTGTGGAAGTAGAAACCGATGCACTCATGGATGATGTCCCTTCGCCTTTGGAAGCTGCCCTGCCATCCCCTCAGACGGGATGCCGCTGGTGGACCAGGGACGCCGGGCGGCTTTATTACCACTACGGAGGAAGTCCTCTGGTCCGCGGCGAGACAGGACTGCTGGATTCTAACTAAATAATCCCGACTGTGCGTTTGACTATCGACTGTGCGATCCGGAAATTATCCGGATGGTTTTATTGCCCGTCGCATGTCGGGTACTTATCACTTCGGGGGTATGTGCGGTTTATTGTCGTCCATGCATTTTCTTTCATTGCCCTGACAGCACACGGATCTTTACATCTACGCCCGGTGGCAGGCTAAGACCCTTATTAAGGGCTTCAATTGTCTTTTGGGTAGGCCGCAGGATATCAATTAGCCGTTTATGGGTACGGATTTCAAACTGTTCACGGCTTTCGCGGTCGATGTGGGGCGAACGCAGCACGGTGTAGCGTTCAATCCGGGTGGGCAGTGGTATCGGTCCCCGGACCTCAGCATTGGTTTCCCGCGCAGTTTGGACGATTTCGGCAGCCGTGCGGTCCAGCACTTCGTGATCGTACCCTTCCAGCCGGATGCGAATGCGTTCGCGATACATTCCCGCCACGCTGCGGCCTCCTCAACCCGCCCCTGTCCGTACAGAAAAAATAATTATCGTGGGGCGTCGTCTTATGTTATGAATTTCTGTTTAACCTTTGTGCCTTGCAACTAAGCCCCGCACTAGAGTTCGATTCACCTGCTTCCTTACCACCAGGTGAGGGTAAGCCTCTGTGTATGGATCTCCCTTGCTGACCGGCCGACGCTCCAGATCAGCCGGGGGCTGAAGGCCATAGACCCACCCTCATCTGTCGTGCATCACCGACGCCATCTGTTGCCGGATGATGACATTTGGTATAACCCACCGTGCAGCAACAATCACTGGGAAAGTATCTTCCTACAAGTCGGCTAGCGTCTCGTCAAGAACCCATTCCAGAATTTGCCTATTAGCGAGTTGTTCCCTTTGCTTGGAAAGTATTTATGCCCCTGCAGGAAGGGATAAAGCGATCATCCAGACAAATATTAAACCGGCGGAGCCGGTTTGTACTCGATAATCTGACCTGGTCTGTGATTTGCACTTTCGCTTTGTACTTTCAATTATGGCAGGCAGGGGGTGGAATGGAGCATAGCAAGCGAGTGGTTGAGAAAGCTAGTCCTTCTTGGTTTCACTGTTTTTCTTTTCTCCGTCGGCACCGGTAGGGGTGTTGAGTTTGCGTAGGGCCAGTTCAGCGGCTAGACGAACCTCGTCGTCGTGGGCTTGACATGCTTGACGCAGGTAGGAAAGGAAGGCGGGGTCGGCGTAGCCGAGCTTACTGAGTTCGTCGATGCAACAGGCACGTACGAAGGGGGCTGGGTCGTGCTGGCAGGCATGTAACAGCAGGTTTTGAATGGCTGGTGTGGTGCCGTAGGGGCTTTGCGCTAGGGCGCGGGCGGCTAGGGCTCGGGCACTGGGTGCCATAGCGTGTCGTAGGGAATGGACGTAAGGCTGTAGATCACGGGCGGCAGCAGGCGGTAATTCGCTTCCGCCGGGTGTGCCGGGCAATTGGGCACTTGTTGGGTTAATGCCGCTGGCTGCCGGAGGAGGGGGCACGGGTACGCCGGGGGTTGGCGGCACTGGAACAGCTGGCGGTGGTACAGCGGGGACGTCTGGAATGGGGGGCAGAGCCGGACTGGCAGCCGGGGGTGAAACTGGATTGGCTGCTGGACTGGAAGGTTTGGGCGGAGCCGGTGGGTTGGGGATCGGCGTCGCCGGGGTGGCCGGACCAGAGCTCGAACTGCCTGAGGCGGGAGGCACTGCCGGCCGGGCCCGCGGAGGCTCAGGAGACACCGGAGCACCATTACCACCGGGGCTGGAGCCGGCACCTCCTTTGGGCGGCATGGCTAAGGGGAAGGTGGCAGGCGGGGACGTCGTCGACGGAGTAGTGGTCGCGGGAGCGCGTCCCCCCGTCAGTGGTCGAGCAGGGGCAGTGGTTTCGTCGGGACGCCCAGGCAGACGATTGCTACCCGGCGTTGGAGGGATATTTACCAGCGGCGGTGGCTGTAACCGCTCGGCCTCCTTTTTGCGTCCGCCAAAGATCCGTTGTAACAGGCCGGGACGCTTCTCTTCGCCAGCCGGATCAGTCACTTGACCAGTGTTTCCTGAGCGGAACCAATTGAAAAACGGCCGATTGGAAGATGAAGACCGGGCTTCACTCGTTGGCGGAGGAGGGGGCAGAGACGGGCGTCCCGCATTGCTAGCTCCCCCCTTGCCCGTAGCGGCCGCTTTGCCGGGCAACGTGCCCACAGGAGGGTCCAACAGATTGAAAACCTCGCCCGTTTTCAGGTCCCGTACTTCCGACAGGATCGAACCATCGGTCTGACGTTCCGTCTTGAGCACCTTGACGGTGCGGTCCCGACCATCATGGAACCGCAAGGTGATGACGTCGCCGACTTTGGGAGGTGGTGGCGGGGCTTCGGAACGTCCCCCTTGGGCCAAGGTCAAGCCAGTCGCCGTTACTAATCCGCCCGCTGCCCACAACCACAGCCGTTTGCCATGCCACCGCCTCATACGACTTGCTCCCCCTTCGCTGGGATTATCAACCTGTGGATCGTGTTTAAGCCTACCTTGAGCAGGAGAAAGGCCTCCGTGCCTGTTCTCCCGCCCTCCTGCCACAGGGGCGCCCCCGCAGCCTGATCACCTTCTTCCAATGGCTAGGAAATTTATCGGCCTGTCGGGGATAGGCGCATAACACGAAAAATTGGCGAAAAACAAAAAACTGCGAAACAGGTGAAATCCCTCCTTCCCGCTTGCCCTCTAAGCTCCGTATGTGGCCTGCCACAAGGAATAATAAACTGACGCATTCAGATGACTAATCTTCAAACGAATACCGAGATAAAGCCTTAGTGACACATAGAAGAATGCCCAAAATTGTTTTTGTAAAGTGTTGGTACCTGGGGGGTGGTCTGCAGACAGATTGACTTTGTTTCAGATTGAAGCCGTGCGTACATGGGGAGAGCGAGGATATGACCACGCCAGAAGGAACGTTGGTTCCTAACGAACCGCTGGTTAAGACCTTGGATGGAGTCGCCATAACGGCGATCTACAGGCCGCCGGAGAAGCGGGGGAAAAATCAAATACCCTCAGAACTGCGGGTAAGTACATCGGTGACCGCTTCAGGAGAGTTCCACCTGCTTCCCGAAACGTTTTGGGATCGTCTAGGCAAACGCCTGGGGATTGCTCAGGAGGTTACGACGGGAGATGCGGAGTTTGACGAACGCTGTTACATACGTAGCGATACCCCTCTATTTGCCGCTGCTTATCTAAGCGATCCTGTCAAGCGGATTGCGTTCCTGGACATGCAACGGTTGGGTTTTAGCGAGATGACCCTGCACAAAGGGGAGTTGACGGCCCTGTGGCCTCATTTTGATCCGGCCAAAGACTGGAGGCCGGAGTTACTGGACGAGGCCGCGGCCCGGCTGGTTATCCTGAGCCGTGATCTGCCAGACGTCCAAGAAGAAGCCGCGGTGCAGGCCGTGCGACGCCGCATCTATAGTCAGTGGTTCCTCTGGGCATTTCTGATTGTGTTCGCGATAGGAACCTGGTGGCTAGGGAGCGACGTGATGCCATGGCGAGAGGGCGAATGGCTACTCACTAGCTTGCCACTGATCATTGTCAGTCTGCTTGCCTTTGCTGTGGTGACAGCTTTGCTGTTACGAGGGACTTCCACCTCTCACCATGCCTGGTTCCGGTTGATGGGAGGGGCATTACTCTGCCTTCCTTTTGGAAGCTGCGAGGTGGTCTCCGCCGTTAATGCCCTGACGGACTCGTCCCCCCCCCAAGAACATTATCTTCCCATCATCGACAAATATGTACACAAAAGCAAACGGAATAAGACTTACCGGGTGGTATGTCAGTCTTGGCGTAACCCCCTCCTTCAAGAAGACATGATTGTCACATCGGATGAATACGCGTTGATTGTCCCGGGTCAAAGCCACATGTACGTTGTTGTCCGTGCGGGCGGGCTGGGACTGGAGTGGATTGCCGAAAGGAGGGTAGTGCCGAATGGGCTGGCTGATTAGCTAATCACCTGCAAACTTGCCTGCAGCAGATTCCCTGCGGCTGGGTAATGGCTAAACCGTGACCCATTGCGTGTGCTTGGGTAAATGCTCATTCTATCGGGTGGATGATCGTTTCCAGCGGAGCCGGATTTTTTCGGTATGTCTGGTCCGGCTCCGCTTGCGTCTCAGTTGTGGTGGCAAGGTGGTTGAGACGTTTAGCGTGCTTAGGCATTGGATGGCAGCAGCTTTTTCTATCTCGCTTGGTTGTTGTGTAGGCAGGGCTATGGCCTTGGCCTATGGTTTAGAAGGGGCGGGTGGTTGAACACCTCGTAAGGGCAGAGTGCTGACGCGGCGTGTGGCCAGATCCACTACTTGGATCCGGTGGGCGTTGGTATCCGCCACGTAAAGTTTGCCCAAGGCATAGCTGAGCCCAGCGGGTTCGTGGAAACGATGGGGAAGCAAGGGCCAATCGGACTCGTGCCCCACAAAGGTTTCCAGGCGGCCAGTTGATAGGTCGAAAATCTTGATTTTGTTGTTGTAGGTGTCGGCCACGTAAAGTTTGCCATCGTGATGGACGACGCCAATGGCGTGTTGCAGACGGGCCTCGGTAGGGCCAGCTTCTGGAGGGGCCCGGCCCGGTCCGTCTACATCTCCAAAAACAAACAGCCCCCGACCCACAAGAGTTTCCACCCGTCCATCACCCCCTAAAGGTACTTTTCGGAGAGAACTGGTTTCACAGTCAGCTACGTAAAGGAAACGTCCGTCCGTGGTGAGGCCACTAGGTTGGGCAAAATCGGCAAAGCGAAGTGGTCCATCGCGAATGTTTTCGCGTCCGGTGCCCGCATAAGGACCAATGTCGCGTTTTTTCAGATCGTAGGCCCAGATCTGATGGTGGCCGGCCATGGCAATGTAAAGTGTATCGCCAACCAGACACAGATCCCACGGGCTGTTTAAACCGATGCTGCGTGCAGGTACCGGCTTGTCCAACTGGCGGTTGGTGAAACCGCCGTCCTGTTCACCCGTGCCTGCAATAGTACGCACCGTTTTGGTGGAGAGGTCAACGGCTCGGATCAGATGGTTTTTACGGTCCGCCACGTACAAAATGTCATCCCCTAGAGCCAAGCCTTGGGGGTCCTGGAACTGGCATTTGTCGAAAGGCCCGTCTGCTGCCCCTGGTTCCCCCGTACCGATGGTGTAGATGTGGTTACCCTCTAAATCCGTGACCACCAGGCGATGGTGCGTGCTGTCCGCAATAAACAATCGCTTGCTGGCTGCGTCGGCCAGTACCTTGCCGGGGAAGAACAAGGGGGTATCCCCGCCTTGCCGGTACTTGACCAGATCGAAGCGTATCGGCCGTTCGTCCAGGGTTTTTTTCTCTCGGTGTTGCTCGATCAGCTTTTCGATCACTTTGTCGAGCAGTTCGTAGCGACCTTCGCCTGAGGTATACCCGACCAGGTTCCCCTCCGGATCGATCAGTACGAAGGTGGGCCAGGCATCAACGTCATAAGCGTTCCAGATTTTGTGCTCTGCATCGTTGACGACAGGATGCTCAATCTGGTAGCGCAAGATGGCCTGACGAATGCTATTGGTGTCTTTTTCATTCTCGAATTTGGGGGAGTGGACACCGATCACCACTAGTTGGTTAGCGTATTTTTTCTCCAGTTTGGCCAAGTCGGGCAGGATGTGCATGCAGTTGATGCAACAAAGTGTCCAGAAGTCGAGCAGAACAATTTTGCCTTTCAAATCTTTTTTGAGCGAGAGTGGACCAGCGGTATTCAGCCAGGCGACACCGCCTTCCAGTTCCGGTGCGGGGATTGGTTTGCGGGCCGGAGGGGCAGGGGGATCCATAGGAACGGACTCCGCAGTTTGTTCAGTGGTCGACAGGAATGGCGACGCAGGATCGACGACGGGCAAAGAAGTGGGCGCAAGCAGATGATGTCGGAGCAGGATCCAAGCCATTCCTGGGACAGCCAGTCCCACAGCGATGCCCAGCAGCAGGCCTACCGAGACTTTGGCCAGTGGGCCGGCGGTGGAAGCCGATCGCTTCATTGAACTATACTCCTGCTTGTTCAACACATTCAGGCTGCAAATACGGGGCTGCTGCTGTCGGCTGCTATCGCCCAAACTCTTTATTACTCCTTGTATCGTTTCCCCGAGATTTTCCCGGCAGCCCCTTTCAGCCGCCCTCTTTGCCTTCATCGTGTACGTTAATCGATAGTAATCATCCCCCTTCGTCGCCATTCTTCCTTTGACCTTATTATGGTATCGCTCCTGTCTAACTTCGCGAACAGAAAAAAGCATTCCCTGACGTTATTGCAGATTCAGAATGCGATTGCACTTATAGCTCACCACTCCGGTTTTGTGATCCCGACGAAAAAATGGAATTTTGTTGCATTCCGTTACGTTCATGTCGATAATGCTGGCACAAAGTCGCGTTATCATAAGATCATTGATTTTGAAAGAAATGTTGAAATACTGGTGCTGGTAATCGTTATGTTCCTGCTGCGAGGGCACCATCATGAGACCGTCCTGCTTGTGTGTTTTGGGGGCGTTTATGGGATTGGGATGGTGTCCGTCGCGGCTCGACGCTCAGGTGTATAGCTGGAACAACTCGGGATCGATATGGGACAATCCGTCCAGCTGGAGTCCTGCGGGAATTCCTGGTAGTGGAGACGTAGCGCAATTTGAGATCTTGGGGACGCCCTATCCCGCCATTATTCAGCAGCCGGTTTTAAACGTTGCCGCCAGTGTGCAACAGGTGCGCTGGAGTAACACTGCCCAGTTTACGGGTTGGACACTTTCGGGAACGGGAAGCCTGACTGCTGGAAACACCACGATGGGTAATGCCGGCTTGTTTACACAAGGCGGCGCGGTCATCGTTATCGATTTGGGCAACGGTGTCACGCCTTCTTTGCAGTTAAACGGCCCTAGTGGAGTGAGCGGAGGGGCTCTGATCGTTGGTAGTGGCAGCCAGTTAATCCTTACGGGTAATACGGTGGCCAGTATTAGTGGTCTGGCACCGATCACTTTGCGAGGAGGTACACTGGTTCTGGACAATAGTGGGGGTAATCCGGCAGGACCACGTTTGAGTGCAGCGGGAGCTATCCAGCTTTATGGGGCTGGGGCCGCTTTGGAGTTACGAGGAGCTCCCACAGGGAGTCATTTTGCTGGTATGTCAGGCACA
>JANWVV010000179.1 GCA_025055795.1 Gemmataceae bacterium | reverse complement strand
GCTCCGCTGTAGACCGCGCTGGGTGTTGAATGCAGTGATGCCGAAAGGCGTTGAGCACCGCACCTTCTGCGCCAACGCTGCGGCATCCTGCTCGTGTTGAATGCAGTGATGCCGAAAGGCGTTGAGCACCAAGTAATTGTGTACAAAATTATGCCAAAATTTTGCAAGTGTTGAATGCAGTGATGCCGAAAGGCGTTGAGCACCGTCGGTTGTGTACTCAGACACGTCATCAAAAACTACACGTGTTGAATGCAGTGATGCCGAAAGGCGTTGAGCACGATGTTGTCGATGACAACTGTGAATAGGATATGCGGTGTTGAATGCAGTGATGCCGAAAGGCGTTGAGCACCTACATTTGGAGCCGTGTACATCAGACTATCGACAACTGTGTTGAATGCAGTGATGCCGAAAGGCGTTGAGCACGTGGTGGTGGTGGCTGACCACCGCCATCATCGGCGCCGTGTTGAATGCAGTGATGCCGAAAGGCGTTGAGCACGCAGAGCTCCATACTTCCCTGCCCAGCAGGACCCGGTGTTGAATGCAGTGATGCCGAAAGGCGTTGAGCACAGAATCATGCAGGGGTTCGTTCGTCGTCGCATGATGGGTGTTGAATGCAGTGATGCCGAAAGGCGTTGAGCACGTGTCGTGAA
>JANWVV010000178.1 GCA_025055795.1 Gemmataceae bacterium | reverse complement strand
CGCCTTTCGGCATCACTGCATTCAACACGGCCAAGGGAGCAGATGTTTTGCCGACCAGCAAAGTGCTCAACGCCTTTCGGCATCACTGCATTCAACACCTCGCCTGGCGAAATCGTCTGAATCGCACTAGTAAAGGTGCTCAACGCCTTTCGGCATCACTGCATTCAACACTCGCTACACGTCAGCTGTTGAGAATGGTACTGGTGGGTGCTCAACGCCTTTCGGCATCACTGCATTCAACACCGCACTTATCCAATCAAATGGCACAAGCTCTCAGCGTGCTCAACGCCTTTCGGCATCACTGCATTCAACACGGTAATTCCCAAAACTGATCAAGTAATCTGTCAGTAAGGGTGCTCAACGCCTTTCGGCATCACTGCATTCAACACGTCGAGGAACCACTGGATCGCCTGACGCGGCGAGACGTGCTCAACGCCTTTCGGCATCACTGCATTCAACACCAGCGCGTCGTACTCCGGAGTTCTGGATCCGTGCAAGTGCTCAACGCCTTTCGGCATCACTGCATTCAACACGCCAGCTCTGGTGATATGGCCGACGCCTTGCGCGTGGGTGCTCAACGCCTTTCGGCATCACTGCATTCAACACAAAGGATGGCTGCTCCTCCTGCATCGGCGTTTGCGCGTGCTCAAC
>JANWVV010000177.1 GCA_025055795.1 Gemmataceae bacterium | reverse complement strand
ACCACACACAGACCACCCCAGACCCATCCATCAAATCTGTGTGTGTTGAATGCAGTGATGCCGAAAGGCGTTGAGCACTCTGGTCTGTTGGTTTCTCCCGGTCTTGAAGGTGTTGTGTTGAATGCAGTGATGCCGAAAGGCGTTGAGCACGGCATAGAGAAATTTGGTCCTGAGAGTACGTTTATCGTGTTGAATGCAGTGATGCCGAAAGGCGTTGAGCACTCCGTCCGTAACGCACCCGACCGCAGTCCAGCCCGCGTGTTGAATGCAGTGATGCCGAAAGGCGTTGAGCACATGTATCTTTTTGCTATTTTCACCGGTCCATGACTGAGTGTTGAATGCAGTGATGCCGAAAGGCGTTGAGCACCGGCGATGCAAGCCACTCATATCGATTAAAGATGTCGTGTTGAATGCAGTGATGCCGAAAGGCGTTGAGCACCTTCAGCTCCTCTACCATATAATTTTCCTCCTGTTTTTGGTGTTGAATGCAGTGATGCCGAAAGGCGTTGAGCACCCATCGCCCCTTGCCCTCTTTCTTCTCCTCCATACCCGTGTTGAATGCAGTGATGCCGAAAGGCGTTGAAGATCGGAAGAGAGTCTTGGAGTGTAATAGTGTTCTGGTTGTGTTTGTTTGATGTTTGGGGGGTTGGCG
>JANWVV010000176.1 GCA_025055795.1 Gemmataceae bacterium | reverse complement strand
AAGGCGTTGAGCACGAACACGGCCCCCACACACTCACCAGCGGCCACCCCGGTGTTGAATGCAGTGATGCCGAAAGGCGTTGAGCACAAGAGATCCCTGGTGTGCCGGTCGCTGAAAAGTGGGTGTTGAATGCAGTGATGCCGAAAGGCGTTGAGCACCAACAGGAGTCGCTGCTCGCGTGATCGTTCCTGGGTGTTGAATGCAGTGATGCCGAAAGGCGTTGAGCACCGGCTGGGCCGCCGAACTGGGGCGCAAACCCCACCCCGTGTTGAATGCAGTGATGCCGAAAGGCGTTGAGCACGTTTGGTCCAGTGCATTTACATAAGCTTTGGTCTTGCGGTGTTGAATGCAGTGATGCCGAAAGGCGTTGAGCACGGTAATAGCTCTTCGCAACACACCGCGCCGCACAATCGCGAGTGTTGAATGCAGTGATGCCGAAAGGCGTTGAGCACTCTTAGCGTGCTGCGACCTTTGCGATCGCCTCCACGTGTTGAATGCAGTGATGCCGAAAGGCGTTGAGCACTAGTCTCTTAACTTGGTCTAGTGCGTTCTGGTAGGCGTGTTGAATGCAGTGATGCCGAAAGGCGTTGAGCACCTTCGCTCGTAAGTTCCTGCGTCTCGGTCAGGGGATGTGTTGAATGCAGTGATGCCGAAA
>JANWVV010000175.1 GCA_025055795.1 Gemmataceae bacterium | reverse complement strand
CTGGGGCAGACCTGGCCGACGTCGCGCAGGAAGTGTTGAATGCAGTGATGCCGAAAGGCGTTGAGCACATCGTTGAACGCTTTGCTCCACTTAGCGTGCGGCAGTGTTGAATGCAGTGATGCCGAAAGGCGTTGAGCACGCAGTTTGACACTAAGTATTACGTTGTTTATCCAGGTGTTGAATGCAGTGATGCCGTAAGGCGTTGAGCACAAGCTTGCACGTCGCTTAACTTCATATCTTTCAGTGTGTTGAATGCAGTGATGCCGAAAGGCGTTGAGCACATACCTATTAAATACGGCTAAGTCAGTCATAGTAGTGTTGAATGCAGTGATGCCGAAAGGCGTTGAGCACATGCGCCGGCGCTACGGGTTCCCGACTTCCTCAGAGTGTTGAATGCAGTGATGCCGAAAGGCGTTGAGCACGCTGCTGGTTCTATTGCTGGTGGTATAGCAGCTGCGTGTTGAATGCAGTGATGCCGAAAGGCGTTGAGCACCTCTAACCCTCCGATTGACTCTGGCGTTGACGTTCTGTGTGTTGAATGCAGTGATGCCGAAAGGCGTTGAGCACCTTATCGTGCTGCAGCCAGAGTACGGGGCCCTGTTCCGTGTTGAATGCAGTGATGCCGAAAGGCGTTGAGCACGTCTGGACTCTGTGGCGA
>JANWVV010000174.1:277-660 GCA_025055795.1 Gemmataceae bacterium | reverse complement strand
AGTTGTTTCCCACTCCTCGACGCGTTGTGCATGGTTTGTACATGAGTGGCTTTGTGTCCACTCCCCACGAAGGCAACGGCGTCTCTGCAACGCTGTGCCCCGCTCCGCCGACGCTGAGTTGGATATCGACGCGACCGACCCCCGTGACTCCCGACTGCTCCTACCTCTGCCCTTGACGCCTCTGAACTCGACGGCAGACAGCGGGTCGCGTGGCACCGATTTGCACCGGCAAGGGTCAACGACCTTGCTGGCGGAAGCAGGAGCCGTTTCTGACGGCTCCTGAGCGTCGGCCGCAGGACCGGCCGCTCCAGCTGGTTGGTACGTCCGTTGGCCTGGGGTTAACCGACGCATCCGACCATTCCGATGTGTCTTTGGCATCCCAC
>JANWVV010000174.1:0-267 GCA_025055795.1 Gemmataceae bacterium | reverse complement strand
GACAGTTTTGCTTTGCCCGTAGCGGGCCGTTAAGAGCGGCTCCTATTTCCGCTGCCAGGGTCATCGACCCTGGCAGCGGAAGTGGGTGCAGCGCCGTCGCTGCCGCGTTTGCCGCTTGTGTCTGCATGTCTGCAAAACCCCCTGACCGAGACGTAAACCTCTGTATTGTTTGCAGTTAAGCGTGGGAACAGGTGTCTGCAAAACCGTCTGGTCTGTCTGCAAACCCCCCTCCCGTCCTCAAGCTGGCCTGTCCGTAGGGAGCTGAAC
>JANWVV010000173.1 GCA_025055795.1 Gemmataceae bacterium | reverse complement strand
ATCACTGCATTCAACCCGCCAGTGAGTTGCCACGGGTCCTCCGTCCGGAGAAGGTGCTCAACGCCTTTCGGCATCACTGCATTCAACACATCTAAGTTCAAATTTGTCACTACAAGCGTCAGGTGTGAGGTGCTCAACGCCTTTCGGCATCACTGCATTCAACACAGAAACGAAACTTTGGATGAAGCATTGACATTATTTTCAGTGCTCAACGCCTTTCGGCATCACTGCATTCAACACGCTATTCTTACTCGTGAATTAGCATTATTTTCCCCATGTGCTCAACGCCTTTCGGCATCACTGCATTCAACACCCGCTATGCCCACTCACCCGATCGAAATGAAAAGTTTCGTGTGCTCAACGCCTTTCGGCATCACTGCATTCAACACCACTATGTGTGGTTGACTGCACATTGACTGACCTTGGTGCTCAACGCCTTTCGGCATCACTGCATTCAACACCCCAATCCGCAGCAGCATCTTAGCGTTCATCTTTTTCCCTGTGCTCAACGCCTTTCGGCATCACTGCATTCAACACACCCCGGCAGTCCCGCCCGCCACGGACGGCGGGCGGTGCTCAACGCCTTTCGGCATCACTGCATTCAACACTTTACACGTGCTGGCCTTCACCTCAAGGTAAACTGTGGTGCTCAACGCCTTTC
>JANWVV010000172.1 GCA_025055795.1 Gemmataceae bacterium | reverse complement strand
GTTGAGCACCGGAACTAAGAGCAAAGGTAGACGGCTGCCCCGCACGTGTTGAATGCAGTGATGCCGAAAGGCGTTGAGCACGGGTATGATCTGTCTGTGGCATCTATCCCAGTGGAGACCAGTGTTGAATGCAGTGATGCCGAAAGGCGTTGAGCACCTTGCCCTCCTTGCCCTTCTCTTCCATATCCAATCTCGTGTTGAATGCAGTGATGCCGAAAGGCGTTGAGCACGTGGTAGCAACTAAATAGAAATGGTGTATTGAAGGTGTTGAATGCAGTGATGCCGAAAGGCGTTGAGCACATTCTCCTTCCATTCAGTGACGTACCGATAGATGTGTGTTGAATGCAGTGATGCCGAAAGGCGTTGAGCACGGTTTACTTGGTTGACTTGCTTTTATCTTCGTTCGAGTGTTGAATGCAGTGATGCCGAAAGGCGTTGAGCACCAAGGGCGAGCAAAGTTCTCAGTGGACGCGTTTGTGTGTTGAATGCAGTGATGCCGAAAGGCGTTGAGCACTTGTACGCCACGAAATAGCTAGTTAAACGCAACGCTCGGTGTTGAATGCAGTGATGCCGAAAGGCGTTGAGCACGCGGTCTTCGCTCACGAGCTGCTGCACGTGGCGTTTGTGTTGAATGCAGTGATGCCGAAAGGCGTTGAGCACGAA
>JANWVV010000171.1 GCA_025055795.1 Gemmataceae bacterium | reverse complement strand
GAAAGGCGTTGAGCACCCGGGGTAATCGTGGGCGTCCAAACGCAAGGGAGTAGTGTGTGTTGAATGCAGTGATGCCGAAAGGCGTTGAGCACAGGAACTCCGGGATGGCCGCTGGACGCTCGGCTCCCCTAGTGTTGAATGCAGTGATGCCGAAAGGCGTTGAGCACAGTCGAAGTCGTGTGGCTCGGGCGTAAGGGTCGGTATCGTGTGTTGAATGCAGTGATGCCGAAAGGCGTTGAGCACGCTGCTCGTCCAAAAATAGAATCTTCTTCCCCTCAGTGGGGTGTTGAATGCAGTGATGCCGAAAGGCGTTGAGCACTGCATTGCTGACCGGTATCGGTCACGCGTATCGGCAGTGTTGAATGCAGTGATGCCGAAAGGCGTTGAGCACCTTCAAGGAACGAAGGGCAAGTGTTGACGCTTTGCAGAGTGTTGAATGCAGTGATGCCGAAAGGCGTTGAGCACTTAGTGGAGGTCACATAAATGTACACAAATGGAACGTGTTGAATGCAGTGATGCCGAAAGGCGTTGAGCACAGCGGATGCTCATGATAATGGCGTCACCGACGCTCTCGTGTTGAATGCAGTGATGCCGAAAGGCGTTGAGCACTTCTGGCCGGGGTGGTGGTTGGTTTTGGCTGGGTGGCGTGTTGAATGCAGTGATG
>JANWVV010000170.1 GCA_025055795.1 Gemmataceae bacterium | reverse complement strand
CGGGCGCCACTCGCCCATCGCCAGCCAATACCCCGTGAGGTCTTCCATGGTCTCGCCGGTGGGCAGACTGCCGTGCTTGGCCAGCTCGCCGAGCTTGGCGGCCAGCTTCTGCTTGGCCTCCTTGGCGGTGAGGCCGTACGCCGTGACACGGGTCTCGCCGACCCGCTTGGCGGCCATGTAGCGCCCGTCCGGACGCTGAACGAGGGTCCCTTCGCCGTTGCGGTTGCGAGGCACTGCGCTCCATTCCGGCACGGAATGGTTGTCAAATGGTTGTAGAGGGGACGTCCCACGTCGCCGAATTGGCGCGCCGGTTGACGCTGGGGACGGGGTTCACGCTCGCGTGGCCGTGGGGATTGGCAGAACGCAACCCGCTCACACGCTGATTAAGAGTCAGCTGCTCTGCCATTGAGCTAGCGGGCCATCGGGACGACGCGGCGCGCGCCGTGCCCCACCAGTATAGCCAACTCCCCCCACACCCCTCAAGCGCTGGCGCCCCACTCCCCTACACCGACCACGACCCCGCCGACGCCGACGTCGGCGCGAGCCCGGAAAATGGTTGTACACCCCGAAAATGGTTGTAAAACGGTTGTAGAAAATGGCTGTACACCATCCCCGGGTCGTCGGCGCCACCGCCTCCGTCTGCGCTTCGGCCTCCCCCCAAGATCC
>JANWVV010000016.1 GCA_025055795.1 Gemmataceae bacterium | reverse complement strand
ATTTGCGGGATGGAAGGCGGCGACGTTCCTGATGGGCACCTAAGAGTTGTTCGAGAGCCCAGCACCCCCGGACATGCGGTTGACCGCTGCGGAGGTGCTCGAGCGTAAATACACAGGTACAGCCGGCCTCCTCTAGTGCATCGGCCAGGATGTGGAAATCGAGATCGTCCAGCGATTCATAAGCTTTGTAAGCTAGACGGATAACCGGTTCGGTCCGCCAGGAGCGGGGCAGGCTGCGTCGGGACGCAACCTCCGGCGGAGGGAAAACTTCCCGTAGCAGCTCCACCGAGTGGTACATCACCGGAATGCGTCGGTATGGGGGCGTGCATGGACTGTAAGGGGCGAACGTGAGCTGCGCCCAGCCTTCCCAATGCTCGGGGGGATAGTCCTCGGTCAAAAACAAGTGATCGGGCTTGGCCCATCCTTCAACAACCAGCCGCTGCACTAGGTGGTTGACCCGTTCGGCAGAGCCGCTTGCGTGAATCAACTCCTCGGCCAAAAAGTAAAGACGATCCCGCAAAGCGATATCTACTTGCCAAGGATGGTACAACTGTTCGCCCCAGACAATGAAGGCCTGACAGATGCTCGGAAGATGGTGCCAGGCACGACGGGCGCACGCCAGATAATACAAGCGGGAGGAACGATTCTGGGGTTCGGTACTGTCCATCCCCCGCATGGGAAACAGATACTCGAGCAATTCATACGGATCGGTCGCTTCTCGCCATCGGTGGCCATTCATGCTGCTGTCCTCCAGGCATCGGGCGGCAGCCTGGGGAAATGTTGCCTAGCGCCTTTCCGCTTCGGGTGTAAAGATTGCTCACCCCATTAATGATCTTCTTTCGTATTTAGCCCGATTGAAACCAAACCTGGAACCCATTCGCAATGTCCGTTATTGACAATTATGCGACATTTCTTCCACCAGGCGATCTTAGTTGGTTGATTTTTCCCCCACAACGTGAGGCTCGGCCTTGAGAATCGACACTTGCTCTGGTTTCATCCCCTGGCAACGCTCCAGCTTTGTGCCCAAGAAAGTATCTTAACAGGATCGCTTCCCCTGAATTGTTAGTGTCTAGCACTTCGAGTGGGCCCGCAATAATGAAGGCTCCATGTCGGCTAATCCGTAATCGGGAGGGAATCCAGAAAGCGGAAGGGCACGCAAACGTCAGCTAAGTAATAGCTTACACCTGTTATACAATTTTTAACCCGACCGGCTAGACCTCTCAATCTCGGACAAGGTCATTAGCACCCTTGTGGGAAGCAGCACCAAAGGGTCATCTCGCCTGATGAGTTGCACACGCTTTTTGAAATCACTTGGCGAAGCAGGTGAACACAACTGACAAGCGGAGGTTACCGAGAAATAGGTGAGGGATTCGACAGGCTGAGCATCGGGTACGCTCATAACGTGATGGTAAGTAAGATGAAACACTCATTCAGCGGAGGATGACGATTCAATGGATGTATTAGTGCGGTTGAGCAAGGCTTCGAGTCGGTTTAGCAGTTGCTGCAGTTGTTCTACCGTGGCGGTCAGGGAAGTAACTTGTTCCTGCAAGGCGGTCAACAGGGAAGATGATCGGGTAGATGTTGTTGGGGTGCGGTGAACCGTTGACGGAGCGATGGCAGCCCGGGAGGGGGTCCGTATGTCTTGCTTAACGTCTTCCAGACGGGCATGAGCCAGTTGGGTGAGCTCTTCGGGCGTGTGAAAGCCATGGGTAACGATGGTGCCTCGACGGCTTGGCGGCGTCAGAAACACCACTAAACCCCGCTCTGCCATCTTGTATAGCAGACTGTCGAGCTCTTCAAGGGTCGGAATCTTATCCATACGGGAGGCACGAAGCCGAAGCCACCCTCGGTTCTGAGCTCCGCGCAACAACAGCTCCGCCAGGATAGCCAATTCCTTGGCCTCGGCTGTCCATTTTTCGTACAGCTTGTGCCGATAATGAACCACTCGACCACCCGGTACTTCTTCGACCAGCCCTTTACGGATCAATCCCTGTAAAGTAGCTTCGGCCTCTTCTTCGGTGACTTGCATTATCGGATCGCGGTTCTGCTTCTGATTGCAGCCTAACAGCAGATGTGTCATAGACAAAGGATAGATGTATTCCACGGTTTTTTGTTTCTCGATCAACACGCCCAGGATGCGACGCTCCAAAGGGGTCAGCGGTTCCCACTGAGTAGTCGGTGGTGGCCCGGCTGAGGCAGGAGCAGCCGTTTTCCCTTGTTCGGAGGTCGCAGAATCCGTCATCGGTTCTGCCCGAATTCCGCTGACACCGGAAGTTTCCGCGGCACCCGGATCAACAGGTACAGATTCCGCAGAGAAAGGGGAAAAATCGGTCATATCTGAAGCTCCTGCAACAAAGAGAAATGCGGCAGTTGCTGTACTTGGGGGCGGGGAACACACCGGGAGCCGGTTTGGAGGCTGCGGATCTGGCGTTCCGCCTTCTGCCAGCCTTATTTTAGGTTGTTATAAGGAACCGCGTTGATTCGTTATATACACAAACCGCTGTATGGTACAAACGGCGATCCCGTGCCGCAGCCAGGAATCTGCCTTTCGGCTCACAGTAGTTTTTAATCCGCCATCCAGCGAAGGGCCGCAAGCGGAGCTAAAGCTCAGTGAGGAGCAAACAAAACCTATTACCCCTGGACGTTCGCAGATGCTTCTCATCAGGTGAGATAAACAAGTGAGAGAGGCGATGCAGGATGGACGTCTTGTGCGGATTCGTTCAGGGTGACTGGACAAGGGTGGGGGACCCGGATTCCGCTGCACAACGACTGAGAAATTGACCATGGCCGAGCGGTGACAGCCAAAGAGATATCCGACGGACTGAGGAGGCAACGGCGATGTTAATTACGGCTTATAAACACAAGCCGCTATCCGGCTGGGCGGTAGGAGGACTAACGCTGCTGCTCGGCTTGTCGGGTGGTGTGTGCGTGCCTGCGGTTGCTCAACGCCCGGGAGACACTGAAGACGCTGAGTTGAGCAAACGAGTAGAGGCTGCGGTCGACCGTGGCCTGGAGTGGCTGAAACGGACACAAGCCCGCGACGGTTCCTGGTCTGCGCAGGGCGGACAGTACCGTGTCGCCATGACTGCCTTGGCCGGCATGGCCTTTTTGATGGAAGGGAGCAATCTGAAGGAGGGTAGGTATTCGGATCAGATCCAGAAGGCAGTGGAATGGTTCTTGTCACCGGCCCGGTTGCAACCAAACGGTTTGATCGGTGACGCAGTAGGTGGGAATTTCGGCAGCTACATGCACGGTCACGGATATGCCCTGATGTTCCTGGCCTGCGTCTACGGTGAGGAAGAAGACCTGGAACAGCGTAATCGCTTGGAACGGGCCATTAAAAAGGCGGTTGACTTTACTTGTAAGGCCCAGACCAGCAAGCGACACCGCAAACCGGAAGGCAAAGAAGTAGAAATCGGTGGCTGGGGCTACACCAGTGCGGTGGAACGGAACAATTTCGATGAAGGGTCCGTTACCGTTACCCAGTTGCAGGCTTTACGCGCGGCGCGGAATGCGGGTATCGCTGTCCCTAAAGAGACAATCGACAAGGCGATCGCCTATCTGGAAGCCTGTACCACTCCCAAAGGGGGCATCATCTATAGCTATGCCAACTCAGGCGGGATAGCTGCGGTGGGTCAGGAGCGGCCACCCCTGACTTGCGCCGCCGTTACCTGTGGGTTCAGCGCCGGACAGTACAACAGCGAACTGGCCAAAAAATGGATCAAATTCTGCAAAGACAACATACCCGTCGCCCAAGGCCGGCAAGCCCACGACGAATACCAAAGCTACTACTTCGCCCAGATGGTCTATATCCTTGGGGATGACCGTTATGGCCAACTCTTCCCCAACGAACCAAAAGAGAACTGGCTGACCTGGAGCAAATACAAAAAGGCAGTCTTCCCCTATCTGCTCGAGCAGCAATCCAGTGATGGAGCCTGGACCAGTGGCTACATCGGACCGGTTTTCACCACTGCGGTTAACCTGGCCATTCTGCAGTTGGAAAAAGGAATCCTGCCAATCTATCAACGATGATGATGCTGATGACACCAGTCACCGCTGCGTGGCATCGGCACGCCCGACCTGCCTTGACATTATTTGAGCATTCGGCCGGCGAAGTTTACCTATACCGTCCCACTTACCATCCCACTCACCCGCCACTTCTCTTCTAGGTAGCAAGGCAACTTTTGATTGACCCCTATCTGAAGGTCCGAAGAGTTAAGGCATTCCAAACTGTCAGTATCGGTTCGAAAATGAATGCTAGCAGCGATCATGTCATCGCTGGCGACGGTGGGATTAGCCTGTGCCATATCATGCCATATCATCTGCTGGAGCCCGGAGGCGATTTTTCCGGTTAGGTCCGGCCGGACCGATACTCGCAAGGGGTGCTTTTCATGAGTGTGCAGATTGTGACCGTGGAGTCGCTCCCGTTTGCTGAAAATAGCTATGTGTTATGGCGAAGCGACCGCAAGGAGGCTTTGGTAATCGATCCGGGCTTCCAGCCGGAGTTGATCGTTGAGGTGCTTCAGGAGCACGATTTGACTGTAGCAGCTATTTGGTGCACGCACGGGCATGTTGATCACATAGCGGGCAACGCCGAGCTGAAACGCCGTTTCCCGGCGGCCCCCCTGATCATCGGACAGGGGGATGCCCCCATGCTGACCGATCCAATGCTGAATCTAAGTGGCCCGTTCGGCTTCGAGGTGGTCAGCCCACCGGCCGACCGGACTGTGCGGCAAGGGGACGTGCTGGACGCTGCAGGGATGCGCTGGCGCGTGGAGGAGATTCCCGGCCACTCGCCCGGCCACGTCGTGTACATCTTGCAGGAACCGGCGGAACAGCTGGTTTTGGCAGGCGACGTCCTTTTCCGGGGTAGCATCGGCCGGACGGACTTCCCCGGCGGCGACTTTGACACCTTGGTGGCCGGCATTCGCCGCGTGCTGTGGACGTTGCCCCCAGAAACGGTGGTCTACCCCGGCCACGGACCGACGACTACTATCGGGCACGAACGTAGGACCAACCCCTTCGTCCACGAGTGAAATTACCATCAGGCCGAACGACGGATCCTTCCCGAAACAACCCAATCCGGCGTGATGGCGACCCTCTGTTACTGTCCGCCGACGATGAAGCGATGGTTGTCAGCGGCGTGGCGGCAGGGGCTGGCCATGGAGCCATTCCAGGGCGTTGAACAACAGGCGGAGGAACTGCTCGTTGTTAAAATCGTCCGGATGGCCCAGGGAGGTGTAGAAGATGCGTCGTCCCTTGAGGGTGCGTGCCCAGGCAACCGGTTCGGAGGTACCGTCAGGGAGGGTGCCGTAGAGCAGCACGGTGGCGTCGGGGGCCAAACGGGGGTTTTTGTACAAACTCCCTGGCGAACGGAACGGCTGCACGCCGCGGAGGACCGGGTGATCCTTGGCCTGTTCGGCCGGCCGGACCTGGCAGACCGGACCGGCACCGTAGTGCCCCTGGTAGCTGCCACCGAATATTTCGGCGTCCATCTCCAACCAGTTCTGGAAGCCATGGCTGGCGGTTCGCAGGCCCAGAATCGGCTTGTCGGAGCGGGCGAACGCCTTGACCATTTCCAGTGCCTCCCCTTGCAGACGCAGGCGACGCGTGAAAAAAATGGCCAGATCGCACTCCTTCAGGCGCTCGAGGCCGGGCAGGGTGGTGTCCTTTTCGTCCTTGGCGGCAATAAGCAGGCATTCGACGGCATACCGCTGCTCTAGCATTTTTTGCAGGCGTTGCAACGAGGCGTCGGATTTGTACTCGAAGGAGCCGGAGATCAGGGCGATCCGCAGGGGCCGCCGTGGCGGAACTGGGCTGGCTGCACCTGGCGAAGCACTGCGGGAGGAGTCCGGGGACGAGCGTGCCGCGGAAGGTGACGGACTTTGCAAATAAGCAAACAGGTCGGCCACCTCCCGGTCGCTCAAGCCGTCGAGAAGCCGTTCAGGCATCAGCGAGACAGGAGACGGACGGATGTCGGCTATGTCGGCCTTGGGAACCGACAAAGTCACCGGCTGATCGTTCACCACTGTCGTCAGGAGGATGGTTTCGCCTTGGTCGGTGGCGATGCCGGAGAGCCGGCGTTCGTCGTGGGTGAGGATAGTTTGCACCAGATATTCGGGCCGGATGTAGGCCGAAGGGTCGACGATGTGCGTTAGCAGGTAGAGGCGGTTGGTCCGGTCGGCTGTTGTCAGGTCGGGGCCTACTTTGCCGCCTTGGCCGTGGAGCTGGTGGCAGGCGGCACACAATTTGCCGAACAAAGCTTTGCCGCGGACCGGATCGGCGTCTTTTTCCCGGGCCAGGACCATCTGAAGCCAGGCGATACGGGCTTGCTTTTCGCCCGGGGTGGCTGGCGTCAGCTTGCCGAAGTGCTTCTCCACCAACTCCGTTAGGGGAGGATACTGCAGGGCGATGGCGGCCCGGGCGTGATCCAGGCCCAAATGGGTCGCAGGCAATTGTTTGGCCTCCCAGGCACGGAACAGAGCCACTGCCCAGACGGGCCGGCTCAATAGCAGTTGCACCGCCCGTTTCTGTACCGACGGTGAAAAGCTGGCATAGTGCTGCAGGACCAGTGAGGCGATGGCCGGGTCGTCCCAGGCTTCCAGGGCCTCCAGCAGGGCCAGACGCAATGGGTCGCTGCGGACGCTCAGCAGTAAATCCTGGAACAGCGGGCGGGCGGAAGGGTCATGGATCTGACGCAGGACGCGGATGGCTGTGAGTCGGTCCGGTTCAGCCGCTTGTGGATTGGCCAGGAGCTGACGGAGCTCGTTACGGGCAGTGGGGTCGCCCATGCGGGCCAGGACTACCCGCAGCAGCGGATCGTCGGGATGGTGCCGGCGGTATTCTTCCAGTGGCCGGCGGAGCGGTTCGGGGACAGCCGGCAGGGCCCGGCCTTCCAGCCCCTGGGCCAGGCCCCGCAGCAGGACGGAAGAGGGGTAACCCGGCCACAAAGCGGCCAGCACTTGCGCAGGGGCGTCCGCGGCACTGAGACGGCGGGCCATTTTTTCCAGCAGGTCCTGACGCAGTCGTTCGCCGGCCGGCTCTGGCAACGCTTCGGTCAGGACCCACGGCCGGATGAACCGCTCGACGGAAGACGCGGCTGGGCTGGCCCCCCCGTGGCGACGTAACTGTTCCAAGGAACGGCTGAGCTGCTCTTCGATGCCCCACCAGATCAACAGGGGCAGATGGGAATCCCGGGCGCAAACCGGATTGCGTTGGAGCTGGTGTAACGCGACCAAGGCGTCTTCGGGAGTCATGCGTCGGGCCGAACAGGCCAATTGGGCCAGCACGACAGGACTACGGTCCTGGCCAGGTTTGTGGCTCAGACCGGTTGGCAGTGGCGTACCCACTTGATCGACGGCCAGGCGAACAGCCCAGCCACGCACCTGCTCGTGCGGGTGATTCAACAACTCGGTCAGCGGAACCTTAGACCAGCCGCCACTGACGTAAAGCGTCCAGAGGGCTTCCAGAGCCAAAGTATCGGTGCGTTGCACCAGCCAGCGACGCAAAGGGGCGTAAGTTGCAGGATCGCGACGCTCCGCCAAAAGTTGCCGAGCCATCCCCCGATACCACTTATTGGGGTGGTGCAGCAGCTCCAGCAACTCGGCGGAACTGTACCGCGTCAGGTCCAGACGCGGATAGCGGGGACCGCCCCCGTATTCAATGCGGTAGATGCGTCCGCTGCTTTTGTGCCAGTTGTCGATCGGATCCAGATGGGCTGCCCGACGATCGTACCAGTCGGCCACGTAGATACAGCCATCAGGACCCAGACACAAATCGACGGGACGGAACCAGACGTCGTCAGTCTCGACCAACTCCCCGCCGTGCTCCGCTCGGAACGAGGCACCCACAGGTTCCAGCTTGTGCCAGTAGATGGCATTGGAAAGGAGATTGCAGGCAACGTATTGATGCCGCAAATGCTCCGGGTAGGTTTCAGCTTCGTAAACAATGCCCCCGCAGGTGACGTGGCCCCCTTTGAAGTTCCGGTAAGGAACGTGATCAAAGTAGCCATAAGTGTGGGGATTGTGTAAGGGGCCATGTTTGGCGAAACCTTTGACGTAGTAGGCTCCCTGCATTTGGTGGAGCAGGGCAAAGCCGCCCCAGTTGGTGCCAGCCAGCAACTGGCCGTGGCGGTCGAAATCCAAACCATAGGTATTGCCGCCCCCTTCGCTGAACAGCTCGAATTTTTTGCTGACCGGATGGAAACGCCAGATCCCTTGCTGGAACTCCACCACTGGGTCGTGCGGATGGTGCGGATTGCGGATCCGGCTGGTACTGGTGCTGCCGGCTGCTCCGTACAGCCAACCATCCGGACCCCACTTCAGATGATTGGCCAGGGAGTGCGTATCGTCCATGCCGAACCCTTCCAGCAACACTTCCGGGTCGCTATCGGGGACGTCGTCACCGTCACGGTCTGGATAAAAGAGCAAATAGGGGGGTTGCGCCACATAAACCCCCCCATGACCCAGGCAAAAACCACTGGCAATGTTCAGACCAGTCACAAAATCCTTGGACTTGCGAAATACTCCATTTTCATCCGGATCATACAAGATGGTGATCTTGTCGGCTCCCTTGGGACCACGCGGCGGTGGTTCCGGTACCCTGTCCCAGATCGTACGCAAATATTGATCCTGTTTGACCGGTTTCAGACCAGCATAGTTGGGATATTGAAGATATTGCAAGACCCACAAACGTCCCTTGGCATCAAAGGCGATGCTCACGGGCTGGCGGACCATCGGTTCATGGGCGACACAGCGGATGCTAAAGCCTGGGGGCAGTTTCATGCCAGCTACGGCTTCAGCCGGCGTCCGCTGGCACCACCCCGGAGCCGGAAACAACACTACACTCATCCCGATGGTCAGCCACAGCCGCATGCCATTGTCTCCTGACTCTTCACATTCATGACGGGTTGTCGTTGGTCGGATGGAAGCGGCGGAACCTTGGAAGGGCGTCGTGGCTCTGCCTGGTGTTTTCCGCAGTGGGAACAAATGCTCGGTCGCTGGCAGCAACGCCTGGTCAGGGGGCGGTACTTCCTGGCAGAAGCGATGCCTTCCGCAGAGTCAGGGGGGGGACGCCGACACACTTTGACGGTACCCGGTCGACTCGTAGGTATACGCCGGGCAGGTTCAGCGGGTGCGGACCACCCAGGGAAGCCAAGCAATGCCCGTGTCCTCGTCGCTACTCTGCTATTTTCAGATATGAACGAGGATATGGTCCAAAGCAAGGGGTAGAAAGGGAGATTTAGAGTCCCTGTGATTTTCGATGGGGGTACGATTTTATTCGCGGACGAGCAAGCCGAGGGACTGACGTAATTGGACATCGGCGAGGTGCCAGTCGGCCACGGCTTGAATCAGAGCGGCTTCGGCCCGCAGAAGTTCCAGGCGAGCGGTCAGCAGTTCGGCGGTGACGGCCTGTCCGACTGCCTGACGTTTTTCCAGTTCCGCCACCTGCTGACGCCAGGAATCGACTTCCGCTTGCTGGGCCACGGCAGTGGCACGCCGGGCCTGACGCACGGCAATAGCAGCGCGGACTTCGCTCGCCACCTGCTGCTGCCGGGAATGCACCAGGGCGCGTAGTTGTTCGTGCCAGTGTTCCTCTGGTGGGTTGGGCAAGAGACGGACCAACTTCACTCTGGATAGAAGGGTGGGACGGGGCGATTCGATTCCTAGTAACGGATGGATGGCTTGGATGACCCCTTGCACCTGCTCCCGGTCACGGTGCTGGAATTGGTTCAGCAGGCGTAGGACGTTCAGATCGGGGCGGTACAACCAGGCGGTGGCCACGGCTGCCTCGGCGTCTACTTCCCGCAGATCCAGCCGCAGTTCGGTCTGAGGCCACAACGGGGGCTCAGCTTGACCCAGGGCCAGCCGTTCCACCAGGGAAGCATTTAGAACGATGCGGGCGCTGTGCAACTGGCTTTGACGTGTCCGCAGTTCCTGCATCTGCCGGTGCAGCGCGATCCGGTCAGAGGCTGGCCGTAAGCCTTGCTGCACAGCGGCTTCCACGGCGCGCTGTTGCTGCTGCAGAAGTTCTTCCGCCTGGAGCAAGCGGTCCCACTGCCCTTCCACGGCTGCCAGCCGGTAGAAGTCAGTGAGGGCCTCAGCGATGTGCCGGTTGCGCAGCTCGTCGGCCGCGTAGGCCCGGAGCACTGGCAGGAGGAAAAAGCGGTCGTGTTTGCGGGGAGGCCGCTGGTCGGGCTCGGCTGCCCCGGTGAGAAGCCCGGCCAAGGGGGTGGCGGCAAAGGCCCGCCGACGGCACTCGTCCAGCGTCAGATACCGGTAGAGGCCGGGGGCCGTCAAAGGTGGAACGGCACTTGCCGGAACTACGACGCTGACAGACTGGCGGGGCCCTTGTTCCAGCGGTGGAGCCAACTCCGCGACCAGCCCGGCCGTTCTGCTCGCGGGGACCCGACATCCCCCCAGGCAACTGGCCAGCACGCCCAGACCGATCGCCATGGTTAGCCGATAAATCATAGGCAAATCCGTCGGACGGATTTCCCCCCTACCGTTTATCGGCCTGATGGGTGGGAGTAGTCCAGCAAAGGTAGGGCCGAAAGGTAAACTTTCTGCTTGTCGGGGGCAGTCGCAATCAGGTAAATTGACAATTGGTAAAAGAGTGCGTTGCGGCAAGCGGCACGGCCCTGCAGCGGGAGGCATCCGCTTATGCCAAAGGAGGAACGTTTAGTGAGTCGAGCTGTAGGGACAGTAATGCTGGCCCTGATTGGCGGTCTGCTGGCCCTGGAGGTGGGCTGGGGGCAGGAAAGCTATCGCGAGCCGCCCTTAACGCCGCAAGACCGTACTCACTGGGCCTTTGTACCGCCCCGCCGAGCGGCTGTCCCCGCGGTTCCTTCCGGGTGGGCTGCCCGCAACGCCATCGATGCCTTCATCTATGCCCGTCTGCATCAGGCGGGACTACAGCCTTCCCCCGAGGCAGACAAACGCACCTTACTCCGTCGCCTCTACTTCGATCTGCTGGGCCTACCGCCGACCCCTGAAGAGGCGGACGCCTTCCTCAACGACCCGGCTGCGGACGCCTACGAAAAGTTAGTCGACCGCCTGCTGGCATCGCCACACTTCGGCGAACGTTGGGCCCAGCACTGGCTAGACGTGGTCCGATTTGCCGAAACCAATGGCTACGAACTGGACGGCGACCGACCCCATGCCTGGCGCTACCGCGATTACGTCATCCGTTCTTTCAATGCGGACAAGCCGTACGATCGCTTCCTGACTGAGCAACTGGCCGGTGACGAGCTGGCAGCCGGAAAGGACCCCCGCCAGACGGCCGAATTGTGGATTGCCACAGGCATGCACCGCTGTGGCCCCGTCCACATCGTCAGTGGTAACCTCGATCAGGAAATGCTGCGGCAGGAACGGCTCACGGAGATGGTCAAGGGTGTGGGCACGGCCATTCTGGCCCTGACAGTTGACTGCGCCCGTTGCCATGACCACAAATTCGACCCCTTTTCCATGGGCGATTATTACCGGCTGCAGGCCTTTTTTGCTGCTGCCCGCCATGCCGACATCGACATAGCCAGTCCGGAGGAGAAAGAGGCGTATAAAAAGCAAGCGGCACCGTTGCAGGCCGAAATAGCCGCTTTACGCAAGCAAGTGGCCGACATTGATGCACCGTACCGTGCCGCGTTGAGCCGGGCCAAGCGGGAAAAACTGGAGCCGCACTACCGCCAGGCCCTGGATACCCCCGCCGACAAACGCACGCCGCAGCAGAAAAAGCTGGCAGAGGAAGCGGCCGTGCTGATCAAGGTGAGCTGGGAGGAGGTAGTCGCCGCCTTGTCACCCGCGGACCGGGAGCGGCGGAGCGCCCTGAAGCAACGCTGGCACGAACTGGAAGCCCGTCTGCCCCCCCCGCCGGCTCAGGCCTGGGCTATCCGCAACGAAGAGCCGATACCGACTTTCATCCTCAAACGGGGCGAACCCCACCGCAAGCTGGTCAGCGTAGTACCGGCCTTTCCCCGTGTGCTGACAGCTACAGCCGTCGAACCCAAATCCCGACTGGACCTGGCCCGCTGGCTGACCCGACCCGACCACCCCCTGACCGCCCGGGTTATCGTCAATCGACTCTGGCAACACTATTTCGGCCGGGGACTGGTCCCAACCACCGACGACTTCGGTCTACGCGGTCAACCGCCGAGCCATCCCGAACTGCTTGACTACCTGGCCGTCGAACTGGTCGAGCACGGCTGGTCGCTCAAACACATCCACCGCCTGATTGTTACCTCGGCCACCTATCGGCAGTCGGCCCTGACCACGCACGGACGTCACACCGACCCCGATAACCGCCTGCTCTGGCGGATGAACCGTCAACGGCTGGACGCCGAAGCGCTCCGCGATGCGGTTTTGACAGCGGCCGGCACGCTCAACCGGGCGCTGGGCGGTCCCTCCGTGCGGGTTCCCCTGGAACCCGAAGTCTACGCCCTCATTTTCACCGAGGGAGAACCGGATGGCCTGTGGCCGGTCACGCCCGACCCGCGGCAGCACACCCGCCGCTCCATCTATCTATACCGCAAGCGGAACGTCCGACTGCCCCTGCTGGAGGTCTTCGACCAGCCCGACACGCTCAATCCGTGTGCCGCCCGGCCGGTCAGTACCTTTGCCCCCCAGGCCCTCATCCTGATGAACTCCCCCTTTATTCGTGAGCAAGGGATGGCATTGGCCGCCCTGCTGTTCCAGCACTGCCCGACCGATGAACACCAGCGACTGCAACTGCTGTTCCGCCGTTGTTACAGCCGCCCCCCCACCGCGAGCGAGCAGCACATGGCCCTTGAATTTCTCCATGCCCAGCAGGAGACGCTCCGCGATCGTCTGCGGGCCCGCCAGCCGATCGGCATCGACCCACAACAGTTCCCACCGGGCACCGACCTGGCTCAGGCACGGGCCTGGGCCGATCTGGCCGTCGTCCTGTTCAACACCCATGAGTTTGTCTATAAACCTTGATCACTCGGCGGTGACTGGAGCAACCTCTCACATCTCCGCTGTGTGTTTCCCAGCCATTACAAGGCCATTTGTACTCGGCGTTGTCTGATGTACGAGTGCGATTGATAGCCAGGGTACCCGCTGCATCCTGGCAGCAGTCCGCTCAGCGGGCTTGTCGTGGGCTCCTGCTGAATCGTTGGAACGGATTTTATCAGGGCATATAAACCAGCGACGTGGGCCACGGAGGGTTATGTCAGCCGGGCCTGCTGGTGTGCTAGTTTGTCCATCATGCATCCTGGTTGGGTGGGAACTCGGCATCGGAGTTGTGGTATCGCGTAGGGTTCAGGCGAGGTTGGGTTCGCCTTGCGTGGCGGTCGCTGGTGGGGGTAAAGTGGAACGAACGCCTACCGGACCAGCGGGCAAGGCTGGATAGGCGGGATCCCAGGTCAGGAAAGGAAGCCGAACCGTGGCAGGATGGCACACACGTCCCACAGAGACGCCGCGATGGATAGACGGTCTACAGGATGGTGGCTGGTGGGAAGAAGTCAGCCACACCGTCGAGCGAGCCCGGCAAGCACTTCTGGCTCAGCAACGGCCGGACGGACACTGGCGAGCCGAACTGCAGGGTGATACCATCCTGGAATCCGAATTCATCCTGCTGCTGGCCATTGTGGGTCAGCGTGACGATCCGCGTCTGCCCAAGCTAGCCAATTATATCCGCCGTCAGCAGATGGCTGAGGGGGGCTGGTCCACCTATCCGGGCGGTCCTCCCGATGTCAGCGTTTCCGTCAAGGCCTACCTGGCACTCAAGATTGCCGGTGATAGTGCGGAAGCTGCGCACATGCAGCGGGCCGCTGCGGTAATTCGCCGCTTGGGTGGCGCGGCTGCGGTCAATTCCTTCACGCGTTTCTACCTGGCGGCCCTGGGTCAGATCCCCTACGACGCCTGCCCGACCGTACCCCCCGAACTGATCCTGCTGCCCCGTTGGTTCCCCATCAACATTTATGCCATGTCGGCCTGGAGCCGGACCATTTTCGTCCCTTTGTCGATTGTCAACGCCTATAAACCGGTGACTCCGCTGCCCGAAGCGATGCACATTCGGGAACTGTTTTTGACACCGCCGGAGGAATGGCCGCTGACTTGCGGCTCCCCGGCGGAGGGCCGGCTCAGTTGGCGCCGCTTCTTCGTCGCCGTGGACCGCGTGCTGAAGTTCCTGGAACGGCACCGCCTCACGCCCTGGCGGGCGCGGGCCCTTGATCGTGCCCTGGTCTGGATCCGCGAACGTTGCCAGGATAGCGACGGCTTGGGGGCCATTTTTCCTCCGATGCTGTACCACGTTCTGGTGCTGCACTGTCTGGGCAAGCCGGCCAGCGACCCCGAATGGCAATGGGCAATGGCCCAATTAACCGCTCTAGCCATCGAAGAACAGGACACGCTGCGGGTGCAACCCTGTTTGTCGCCGGTCTGGGACACGGCCTTGGCCGTCCACGCCCTGGTCGAAACTCCGACGACGGAGGCGCAAAAGGCGGTGTCACAGGCGGTAAACTGGTTGCTCCAGCGTGACATTCGTCAGGTGGGGGACTGGGCCCGCCGGGTCCGGGGAGTCGAACCTGGCGGCTGGTGCTTCGAATATCGCAATCCCTACTATCCGGACGTGGACGACACGGCCATGGTCCTGCTGGCATTGGCCCGCAGTGGGGCAGCTCGCTCCGCGACCGCTGTGGTGACCCGGGCCTGTCGCTGGCTGCTGGCCATGCAGAACCGCAACGGCGGCTGGGCCGCTTTTGATCGCGGCATCGATAATCCCGTGCTGGAAAAAGTCCCCTTCGCCGATCACAACGCCATGTTGGATCCAGCCTGTCCGGACATCACCGGGCGTGTGCTGGAGGCCCTTAGCTACTATGGTTATCGTCGGGGGCATCCGGTCGTCGACCGAGCTGTGCACTTTTTGCTCACGCAGCAGACCGACTTTGGAGCCTGGTCCGGCCGCTGGGGGGTCAATTATCTCTATGGCACCTGGCAAGTGCTCAGTGGCCTGAGTGCCGTGGGCTACGATCACCACCTGCCGGTGGTTCGGCGGGCTGTGCGCTGGCTCAAGGAAGTCCAGAATGGGGACGGCGGCTGGGGGGAAAGCTGCCGCAGCTACGACGACCCTACCTGGGCGGGCCGGGGGGACTCCACCGCTTCCCAAACCGCCTGGGCGATCCTGGCGTTACTGGCCGCCGGCGAAGGCGATAGCCCCGAGGTCCGCGCCGGCGTCGAATTCCTACTGGGAACCCAGAAGGCCGATGGCTCCTGGCGCGAGGAAGCCTTCACCGGCACCGGATTCCCTCGCGTCTTCTACCTGAAGTATCATCTGTACCCCCTCTACTTTCCGCTGCTGGCTCTTAGCCGGTATCTGCGGCACCAGCCCTCGGATCAGACGGGGGACGTCGGTCAGCCTGTGGGTGTTGGTCGGGTGAGTGCCCCGCTGGCGCGTCCGACGGCCGTGTCACCGACCCCGGTCAACCCCGTGTAACAGAGCGACACGTCCGCCGGGCCAGGTACGGCCCGTTCGTCCTTGTCCGCGCGTTGTCGCTCATCGCCTATGACCTGTGGCGAACCACCCTGTGGAGGACCATATGCGTTTCCCCCTTACCCTGACTGCCGATCTGGCTACCTATCTGCTTCGCCAAAGGATCCGGCGACGCCGACGCTTTCCACTGGTCCTGATGCTGGAGCCGTTGCACGCCTGTAACCTCACCTGCACCGGCTGTGGACGCATCCGTGAATACGAAAGCTCCATCCGTGAAAAACTGACGGTCCGGCAGTGCCTCCAGGCCGTGGATGAGGCCGGCGCCCCCATCGTCAGCATCTGCGGGGGCGAGCCCCTGATTTATCCCCCTATCGGCGAGCTGGTCCGGGGCATCCTCAAACGTCGCAAACACGTCTACTTGTGTACCAACGGCGTGTATCTGGAGAAAAAATTGCCCCTGTTCCGCCCCACCTCCCGCTTTTTCTTCAACGTGCATCTGGATGGCCTGGAGCAAACGCACGACCGGTTGGTCGAACGTCGCGGCGTATTCCAGGCGGCCATTGCCGGAATCCAAGCGGCCAAACGAGCTGGCTTCCTCGTTTGCACCAACACCACTATCTACCGGGAAACGGAAATCGACGAGATCGATGCGCTGTTCGCTTATCTGACCGAGCTGGGCGTGGACGGCTTCCTGCTATCACCGGCCTACGGCTACGCTGCCGTGCAGCAAACCAATCCCCAAGGGGCTGCCGAAATCTTCCTCACCCGCGAACAGATCCGGGCCAAGTTCCAGCAGGCGCAACGCCTGTTCGACAAATATCGCCTGACCACTTCGCCCATCTACTGGGAATTCCTGCAAGGCAAGCGGGAACTGACTTGTGCCGCCTGGGCCAGTCCCACCCGCAACGTGCGGGGTTGGAAAGGACCGTGCTACCTGATTACCGATGCTCATTACGACTCTTTCCAGCAACTTATGGAAAATACACCCTGGGAAAAATACGGTTACGGCAAGGATCCCCGCTGCGAGCACTGCCTGATGCATTCGGGGTACGAAACAGCGGCCGCGCTAGGGATGAACGCCCGCTTGCGGGACAGTTGGAAGATGCTGGTATGGCAATTCAGCTAGCCAGGGCAGGGACCGTCGTTGTCTTTTGTGCCTTGGAACAAGAGGCAGGCCCCTTGCGGGCGTGGCTGGCCGGCTATCCTCAGGTCGAAATCCGGCTGTGCGGTGTCGGTGCCCAGGCGGCCGCACAGGCCGTCGCCCGACGTCTGCAGCAAGCCCCCCGACCGGCACTAGTGATCTCCGCTGGCTTTTGCGGAGCCTTGCGACCGCAATTGCGCATCGGCGACATTGTCCACGACGCCGCCGTCGAATCGGTTCCCTTCGTCCTGGCCACACCCGCCCAGAAGCGTCAGTGGGCCAGCCACTCGGCAGCCTGGGCTGTTGATCTGGAATCGGCCACCATCTGTCGCCTCTGTCAGCAGTATCAGGTTCCCTGTCGCGTCATCCGTGCCGTTTCCGACCGCTGGAACGAAACGATCCCCGCGGAGGTTCTGGAAGAATTGGCTGAGACTCAGCCAGGGCAGAGTGTGGCTGTACAGTGGATCTACCGACTGGTCCAGCGGCCGACGTTGCTGAGCGATTTATTCCGTCTGTGGCGTAACAGCCGGCGGGCGGCACGCAGTCTGGCCCGGGCCGTGGAGCGTTGCCTGGTCGCAGACAAATCTGCGTGACTGTAGACGCGTGCGTGGCGTACCCCTCAGGCCACAACGATGTTGACCAGTCGGCCAGGGACCACTTTGACCATTTTGACCGTTCGTCCGCTCAGGTAAGGCTGCACAGCGGGGTCGGCCAGGGCCGCTGCCTGTACGGTTGCTTCATCGGTATCGGGAGCAATTAGCAGACGTGAGCGTACCTTGCCGTTGACCTGGATGGGGATCTCGATCTGTTCGTCACGGAGCAACTCGGGGTCGTAAGTGGGCCAGGGCTCGTACGCCAGCGTGTGCGGATGGCCTAACGCCCGCCACAGCTCTTCGGCAATGTGGGGGGCGTAGGGTGATAGCAGCAGCACGAACGTTTCCAGCACCTGTTTGGGACGCACCGGCAGGCGGGTCAAGTAGTTGACCAGTTCCATCATGGCGGCTATGGCCGTGTTGAAACGCAGGGCTTCCGTATCCTCGGTGACTTTGCGGATGGTGCGGTGCAGCCAGCGTAGGGTTTCGCGGTCGGGGGGAACGTCGTGCACCTGTGGATGCAGTTGCACCTGTTCGGCTGCTTCGTCGATGATCAACCGCCACACCCGGCTGAGGAAGCGATGCACTCCTTCCACCCCCCGCGTATTCCAGGGTTTGACCGCTTCCAGGGGGCCCATGAACATCTCGTACAGCCGCAGGCTGTCGGCCCCGTACTCCCGCACGATGTCGTCGGGGTTGACTACGTTGCCCCGACTTTTGGACATTTTGTCGGCCCGGCCTGTCAACTCCAGTTCCGTTCCCTTCAGGAACATCTTGCCCTTGCGTTTTTCCACCATTTCCTCGGGCAAGGTCAGCAGCTTGCCGTCGATGCCACGCACTTTCAGGACATAGCTGTCTGCCTCCCCTTCCTCTTTACCGGCCCGGTGCACGGCCACAATTCCCATCTGGTCGAGCTGACCGCGGTACAGGTCATAATCGGCGGGGGAGATGTGATATTCATACTCGCCCAGGATCATCCCCTGGTTGACCAGTCGCTGGAACGGTTCGGGACAGGGGACGTAGCCGCGGTCGTATAGCACCTTGTGCCAGAAGCGGGCGTACAACAAATGGAGGACGGCGTGCTCGGCTCCGCCGACGTACAGATCCACGGGCAGCCAGTATCGCAGTTTGTCCGGGTCTGCAAATTGCCGGTCGTTGTGGGGATCGATGTAACGCAAGTAATACCAGCAGGAGCCGGCCCATTGGGGCATGGTATTGGTTTCGCGGCGGTACTTTTTGCCGTTGATCACCACTTCGACCCAAGCGGTGGCCTTGGCCAGCGGTCCTTCTGGCGAGCCCGTGGGCCGGAAATCCTCCAGTTCAGGAGGCAGCAGCGGTAGGGCCTCGGGCGGAAGAGGAATCACTTCGCCGTCCGGGCCATGCAGCAGGGGGAAGGGTTCGCCCCAATACCGTTGCCGGCTGAACAGCCAGTCCCGCAGTTTGTATTGCACTCGTCGCTGGCCGATCCCTTTCTCCTCCAGCCAGGCGATGATCCGTTGTTTGGCCTGGGGGGTGGGCAGACCGTTGAGAAAATCGGAGTTGATGGCAACCCCGTCACCGACGAAAGCAGCGGTGAATTGCTCCAGCGTGCTACCGGTTTGCTGCAACCATTCGGCAGGGGGTTGGACTACCGGCACAATGGGCAAGCCATACTGGCGAGCGAAGGCGAAGTCACGTTCATCGTGGGCAGGCACGGCCATGATGGCTCCCGTCCCGTAACTGGCCAGAACGTAATCGGCAATCCAGATGGGGATGCGTTGGCCCGTGAGGGGATTAATGGCGTAGGATCCGGTAAACACGCCGGTTTTGGCTTTGCTGATTTCCGTACGCTCCAGATCGCTTTTACGACTGGCTTGCTGTTGATATGCAGCAACAGCGGCTTGTTGGGCCGGTGTGGTCAGTTGGGCCACCAGCGGGTGCTCTGGAGCCAGCACCATGTAGGTGGCTCCGAAAAGCGTATCCGGACGCGTAGTAAACACCGTGATGACCGCCGAGTTGTCGGCCACCGGAAAGTGCACCTCGGCTCCTTCACTGCGGCCAATCCAGTTGCGTTGCATCTGCTTGATCGATTCGGGCCAGTCGACCAGGTCCAGGTCTTCCAGGAGCCGGTCGGCATAGGCGGTGATGCGGAGCAACCACTGCCGCAGGGGGCGACGCTCCACCGGAAAGCCACCCCGCTCACTTTTGCCATCGACCACTTCTTCATTGGCCAAAACCGTTCCCAAAGCCGGACACCAGTTGACAGGTACCTCCGCCTGATAGGCCAGGCGGTGGGCGTCCTGGTAACGGCGCACGGCCTGCGGCCCCTGCGCCTGTACTTCGGGGGGAATGGGTAATTCCGCAATCGGCCGTCCCTTGCGGGCCACCGGATCGTACCAGGTGTCATAAATGAGCAGGAAAATCCACTGCGTCCATTTGAAATAACGAGGGTCCGTTGTGTCAATTTCCCGATCCCAGTCGTAACTGAAACCCAGCGACTGGATCTGCCGACGGAACGTGGCGATATTCTGCTGCGTGGTGATGCGGGGATGAATGTTTTTTTCGATGGCATATTGTTCGGCCGGCAGACCATAGGCATCCCAGCCCATCGGATGCAGGACGTGGTAGCCCCGCATACGTTTGTAGCGGGCCACAATGTCCGTAGCTGTGTACCCTTCCGGGTGGCCGACGTGTAAACCCGCTCCGCTGGGGTAAGGGAACATGTCCAGGACGTAAAATTTCGGCTTGTCCGCCACACCGGCTTCCCCCGGCTCCGGTGTGCGGAACGTCTTTTCCCGCAACCAGTATTCCTGCCAGCGCCGTTCAATGACTGCGGGATGATAACTGGGCATAGCGGATGGCCCCTCGCTAGATCCTCCCCCGGTGGATCCGCATAACGTCACCAGATAACAATCATTCGGATGCCATTGGCTTATGTGCTAATGTCAACGGCGGCTAGCACCGCAATCCCCCTCACTGTGGGCCTCCGGAAACAGCAAACCCGAATGATGACCGCTCCGTGACGCCATCCATCAACAACGTTCCTTAACCATGTGGCGAGTTCCTTAGGGAATACGGAGGCATCGAGCCGCGGCACGGCCTCTCTTGACTTCCCCTATATTGTATGGAAATTTTTATACTTTTGCCAGTGATCTATTTGACTTCGTATGAATTATTGATCATAATATCACTAGTGGGTGTTTTGATCAATTGTTCAGATTGCCCATGAATGGGTGGTAGCAGAATCGTGGAGACGCGTGCGGATGAGACAGGATATGGGAGCGTCCCATTGGACGAGTGACAACTCAAGGTTTGTGAGGTGGAAATGGGGGAGATTTCCGGAGGTATTTCAGTAGGGTTTCAGGCCGGCTTCGGCCCGGGTGGTGTCGCCATCCAGGAAACGGGTGCCCAGAAGCCACAAAGCGCCGCTCAGAGGGATAAGGAAGGCGACCAGCACGAAGGATAATTGCAAGCTGGAAAGGTCGGCGATCACACCAATGATTAATGGGGAGATGGCGTCGCCAAAGGCATGAATGACAAAAATGTTGATGGCAAAAGCTGTGGCACGGATGGGACTACGAACCACGTTGGCGAGAATAGCGTTAGCCGGTCCTGTGTTGAAAAAGAGGAAGAAGACGGCGATAAAGAAGAAGATCCACCCGCTGGGGAGAGGGGTGTACAACAAGGCCAGAAAGGCGGGAAAGCCGAGAATCATGCCCCAGCCGGCCACGTGGAAGTAGGCCCCCCGCACGCCCCGATTACGCAGGTAGTCGCCGGCAAGCCCGCCCAACAGAGTGGCGATCAGGCCGCCGATGACGACAAGGCCACCGATGTAAAGCCCGATCTGGCCGTTGGTCCAGGAGTCCGGGGCCGTAGCGGCGTCGAAAATCCATGTACTGTACAACAAATATTCCTCAGGCGTCAGGATCTCTTGCAGGCGACGCCGCAGCTCAGCGGCCCGGAGCTGCCCGCTGTCGTGAAGTCCGCTGAGTTTGTTCCACACAGCTTCCGGAACAATCGGTGTGCCGTCCGCGGCACGCAGAGCAGCCAGTTTCGATTGGACTTCAGGCGTAATGACAAAGCGAGCCTCCCGTTCGAACAGATACAACTGCATAACGGTGGCTACGCCGCCCAATACAAAAGTTGAGATGGTCATACCCGCGGAGCATAACACAAATGATCGGATGGAATACAGCTCGTGAATAACTTGCCAGTAGGATTGAGAGGGCAAGGAAGATTGCTCAGGAGTGGTGCGTGGGGGTTCTTTCATAAAGAAGCAGAGCGTTCCTAATAGGACGCCGGGCAGAACGACGACAAGGAAGGCCCAGCGCCAGCCGTAAATTTCGGCGACTTGGGCCCCGATGACAAATCCCAGGGCACTGCCAACAGGGATGGCCATGTAAAACCAGGCGAGGACCCGACCGCGATGATCCACCGGATACAAATCAGACAGCATTGCCGGTGCGACCGGGCCATAAGCCGCCTCGCCAATCCCCACCAGGCAGCGGGTGATCAGGAGCATCACGTAGCCAGCGGCCAGGCCGCTGCCCCCTGTGGCCAGACTCCAGACGATCACAGCTACCCCCACAATTCCCCAACGTGACCAGCGATCCCCTAGTCGTCCAAACAGCGGAGAAAAAAGCATGTAAGCGACCATGAAGGCCGTGGTCAAGGCCCCTAGCTTGGTCTGCGCCCAGGGATCGTCCGGCCGCAGCATGACCGGGTCCAGCCGGATCTTAGGCAACGTGGCAGACAGTACCTGACGGTCGATGTAGTTAAACAGATTGATGACTAACAGCAGGGCGAGTGCCCAGCCAGCGCCTGGAGCAATCGTGGATGCACTTCTGGCGACCGGTGCCTCTTGGATTTTCATGCCGTGCCCTCCGTCCGGTGCTCCCGCGACTGTGACCCCTCTGTAGCAACAACAACGCCCCCATCAACTAGTCCGTAACAACGCTCCGACACCGGTGCCACTCCAGGGAGTGTTGCCGTTACACTTGACGATACTTGTACTCCATCTTGCTTGTCAGAACTTTTGGTATGTTTGATGTAGTTAGGGGGAACGGATGGGCAATAGACATGAACGATTGTCGGAACGAAATATTCTATTGTTTTGTGCGGGTAGCGTCGTCCCGGGTAGGTGAATGAAGGAGGTGGTGGGCGAGGGAAGTCGTGGCATGGGTCAGCGGAGGCGGAGGCGGTCGAGGGCGCGGTAGGCGATGGCCTCCGCCAGGTGGTGGGGGCGGAGCAGTTCGGACTGTTCCAGATCGGCAATGGTACGAGCAACCCGCAGGATGCGGTCATGGGCGCGGGCCGACAGGCCCAGAGTGTCGACGGCATGCTGCAGGACAGCTTGCCCCTGTTGATCCAGCGGGCAGAATTGGCGGATTTGCCGGGGGTTCATGCGGCCGTTGAGGCGGCCCGGACCAGGACCAAAGCGACCCTGTTGAATGGCCCGAGCAGCTTCGACCTGCCGGCGTAGCGTGGCGCTGTTGGTCCCGTCGCTGCGCGCTGCCAGATCGGAGTAGGGCACGGGGGGAACTTCGACGTGCAGGTCGATGCGGTCGAGCAAAGGCCCGGAAAGGCGGGCCATGTACTTTTCAATAGCCAAAGGGGAGCATTTGCACAGTCGCTTGGGGTCGCCCCGATAACCGCAGGGGCAGGGGTTCATGGCCGCGACCAGAATGAAACAAGCAGGGAAGGTGGCCGTATGATGGGCCCGGCTGATGGTGACGTAGCCTTCTTCCAGCGGCTGACGGAGGGCCTCCAGGCTGCGGCGGGGAAACTCGGGCAGTTCATCGAGAAACAACACGCCATGGTGGGCCAGGGAGATCTCGCCGGGTTGCGGAATGGTACCGCCGCCGACCATGCCCGCGTCGCTGATGGTATGGTGGGGATTGCGAAAGGGACGTGTGGCGATCAGAGCTACACCGCTAGGCAGACACCGACAGGCCGAATAGATGCGGGTGGTTTCCAGGCTTTCTTCCGGGGTCAATGGCGGCAGGATAGTCGGTAAGCGTCGAGCCAGCATCGTCTTGCCACTGCCCGGACTGCCCAGCATCAGGACGTTGTGTCCTCCAGCGGCGGCAATCAGCAAGGCCCGCTTGGCCAGTTCCTGCCCTTTGACGTCAGCAAAGTCGACGTCGTAGCAGTTGAGGCGGCCCTCCATTTCCTCCCGGGGAGGTGTGACGGGATCGATGGCCAGTTGCCCGGTGAGGATTGCCACCGCCTCGGCCAGGGTATGGACGCCGAATACCTCAAGCTCGCTGACGACGGCGGCTTCCCGACCGTTGCTGGCCGGGACAATCAGCCGGCGGATTCCCAGTTGCCGGGCTTGCATGGCGATGGACAGGGCCCCTGCCACTGGGCGGACGCTACCGTCCAGGGCCAGCTCGCCGACCACCGCGTACTGGTCCAGGGCCGAGACCGATACCTGCCCGGTGGCCGCTAGCAGACCCAGAGCGATCGGCAGGTCGAAAGCGCTAGCATCCTTACGCAGGTCCGCAGGGGCCAGGTTGATAATCGTTCGTCCCGTGGGCAGGGTGTAACCCAGGTTGACCAGGGCACGTTCAATCCGGTGTACGCTTTCGCGCACGGTCAGTTCCGGCAGACCAACCAGCACCGTTTTGGGAAGCTGGGCGGCGGCCGTATCGACTTCAACGTCGACGGCCAGGGCGTCGATGCCCACCAGGGCGAAAGTCCGCAGGCGAGCCAGCATGTCCATCTCCTTGCAGGTATCCGTCGCTGGCAGCCCAGCCTGGCTCGACAGAGGTGCCCACGCCATCGGCACAAGGACAGTGGCACAGCAACTTTGTTTGCCTGAGTAAGACCGTTGTCAGCAATGCCACACACCAGGTGGCCGGAAAGGAATTACGTAGCACTTGTCGTGTGCAGGGTGGCACCGTTACTTGAGTTTCAGTTGCTCCGGTGGACGATAATCCACAAAGAGCCGGCGTAAGCCGAAACGTAAACAGGGGATGAAAATGCTCAGGGAAATAAAGGCGATCAGGAAGATGAAGGCTCCCGGGGCGATGTAGAAGCGTTTGCGGCCCGCGGCATCCAGTTCTTCCATTTCCAGGAAGGTGCCTTCCAGCCAGCTACGCATGTTCAGAGTGGTGATAACATTGAGGACAATCAGACCGATGCAGGTCAGCAGAGCCAGTACGCCGGGGGCCAGGTGCATAAACCAGTCGGAGAAGGTGGCCGCGTACACTTTTTTGGTGTCGGCTTTGACCCGAGTGCGGTTGTTGAAGCCGCAGTGGATACAGACAATTGCATCAGGCGGTACCAGCTCCATGGCACAGTGGGGGCAGCGCGGGACGTCCCGTTCCTGGACTACTCCCACTTGGGCCACTCCTTCGTCATCGTCATCGAAGGGGCGTTTAGGCCGGGGGGGCTCGCTGGTTGCGGACGAAGCAGAGGGGGCGGCTGCCTGAGGCGTGGCTTTGGCCGCTGGTCGCGGAGGTGCTGCCGCTGGGGGAGACACCGGAACAACAAACGTGTTTTCGCACTTTTTACACTTGACCCGCTTGCCCGCCAGGCTGTCTGGTACCTTCAGCGGTGTCTGGCAATGCGGACATCGCGTTGCGATCGCTCCCGCCATGGGTCCCCTTCCTCGGATCGAGTTGCCTGGATCAGGACCAGAACGTCCCGACTGGAAAGTCCGCCTGGTCCGCAAAAGTTGCAGTAGCACAAGTATGATTCGCCCTAACGTCTATTGATCAGGATAGCGGCTCACCCCTACCTTACACAAGAAGGATGCGTTAGCACCGAGGTGAATTGTGACGTTTGTCCGCCCTGTGGCCGCCGTAGACTGTTCTGGACTGCAAGGGGGCTCCAGCCCCCGGTTGCTCGTGTCCCTGGCGACGTATAACGAGGCGGGGAACATCGCGGCACTGATCCACGAGATTCACCATTACGCCCCCCAGGCCGACATATTGGTTATCGATGACAACTCCCCCGACGGTACAGCGGCCCTGGTGCAGCAGCTTGCGGTCCACGATCGCCGCATCCATCTGGTGCGTCGTCCCGGCAAACTGGGGCTGGGAACGGCCATTCTGACGGCCATGCGCTACGCCATGGAGCGACAGTACGATTTGCTGCTCAACCTGGACGCTGATTTCAGTCATCCGCCGCGTTACATCCCTGGTTTACTAGCAGGAATGTCTCGTTACGATGTGATGATTGGTTCCCGGTATGTCCGGGGGGGCGGAACGCAAAATTGGCCCTGGTTGCGGCGGTGCATTTCCCGCGGGGTCAACTGGCTGGTACGCTTCCTGTTGCGCACGCCGGCTCGGGATGCCAGTGGCGCCTTCCGGTGCTACCGTGTCCGTCTGCTGCAACAGGTGCCGTTGGATCAAATCCGCTCCCGTGGTTACTCGTTTCAGCAGGAAGTGCTTTTCCGTTGCCACAAAGCTGGAGCCCGCATTGGCGAGTACCCCATTCTGTTCGAGAACCGCCGGGCAGGTGCTAGCAAGGTCAATCCCTGGGAAGCTCTCCGTTCCATCAGCATGATTTTGTATCTGGGGGCGCGTAACTGGTTGGGCTGGGAAAAACGGATTGGGGCGTTAAGGCCGCCTGCAGATATGGATGCTGACAGGGACAGCCGGCTCCGTTCGACGGAATGTGGGTCGTCGGAGACGCCCCGCCCACGCTACGGGGCACCCGCCGTTGTGGCCAAGAGTGGCGTCAGTGCCGCCGAGCGGGTCAGTGTCTCTGACGGTGCCACTGTTTGAGCAACAAGTACATTTCCCCGCTATGACAGGCTTCATCATGCAGGCCGTGGAGCAGACGTCCGCTCAGACTGTGGCGGGCTTGCGCAGGGGAGACGGGCAGATCGAACTGTTCCGCAGGAGCTTGTTCCAGCAGCAGCAGGTAGTGGTGTAATTGCTCGTTTAAGCGGCGATCGATCTCTTCGCGGGTGGGCCAGTTCCGGGTCTGCCGCGGAGGCTGACAGTGCATGCCGAAAAGCTGGTCCCAGTGCGGTTCCAGGCTGCGTCGACCGGTCAGCAGGGCAATGCCCAGAACGTCCATCAGCCACACGGCATGGCCTGCGTGCCACAGAATGTGATTTTGCGTGCCAGTCGGGGCCCACAACAGAGCTTGTTCGGGAGCGGCCAACAGTATTTGCCGGGTCCGTTCCCGTACTTGCCGGGCCAATTCTTGGAGCAGCCGCGCAGCAAGCATGGCTAGAGGCTTCCTGGAATACAACGACGCTCACATGAACCTGGCATGGGCTCATCATCACCCCTGTCGGAGCCGCTACCCAGACTACCCAAAGCCTCCAGATGCCACGGGCATAAACGCATCATCCGAAAGCTCGCCACAGGGCGTGATTTTACCCCGTGCCTCACTCATTGCGATTTATCAGGTACGAACTATCGATCCATTTTGATGAATTCATGAAAGAACAGCAAGAGAAAGGCCGATCCTGGCAACGGGTTATAATGGAGTTGAACAGTGGAGCGGAACGTAGCAGTGAGCGGGTTGATACCGGAGCTGGTCAGTCCGGCGAGTAGTGAGTTAGACAAGAAATCCAAGGGAGAAGAACAAGGAAGGGAAGACCGTAGGGGCGCCCATGGTCAAACGCCTTTATTGTGGGGAAGAGTGGCGCTTGCGTCAGGCCATAGCCCAGGCGCCGGATGATGATGTGCCGCGGTTGATCCTAGCCGATTGGCTGGAAGAGCATGGCCGGACAGCGGAAGCGGAGTTCATCCGGGTGCAACTGACCATCGCCCAACTGGAAGAGTTGTCGCGGGCTGAGCAACAACAGCACGTCGCCATTTATCGTCGTCAAGACGATCTGCTGGGGCATCAGGAGCAGTTGCTAAGGGACGTCCCCGAGGGGTTGCGGTCACAAGCTCGCTTTGATTTTCATCGCGGCCTGCTGGAACAACTGACAGCTCCGCTGCAACCTCTGTTGGCGGCCGTAGCGTCCCTGCGTCATCTACTGCCTCTGCCCCGCCTTTGCGTGGAAGATACGGTGGCTAACGTGCGGCGAGTTATCGGCTGTCGCTTGCTGTCCGACAGGCCTACCCCAAGTGCTACAACGGGGACCCCGGCCTCGAGTAGCTCATTGTCTTTCCCAGCCGGTGACACCACCGCGACGGTGGGGGCCACAACTGATCACGCTTCCCTGCGAGACCTGGCCGGTCTGCTCACCGCGATCCGGACCGAGATAGGCAAGGAGTGGATGCCCCTGCGCTCGGGACGTTCCCTAGCGATGAGCCTCTGGCACAGAGGGGACGGCGACCTTCCAGCCGACCAAGGGGAATGGGTGCTCGCCCCGGAGGCAGTCCCCGATTTTCCCCGTCTGGAAATATTGGACCTGTCCGGGGCCGCTTTGGGCGAGCAGAATATGCAGCATCTACTGGCCGCCGCCGCACGGTTCCCACGGCTCCATTCGCTGGACGTTTCCGCCAACGAGTTAGGAGACGAGACCGTTGCGGCTCTGCTGCAAACCCCCTGGCCCCGACAGTTACGGCGACTCATTCTAGGGGGCAACCTGCTGACCGATCACGCCGCCCGCCTGCTGGCTGAACAGTGGCCCGCCGATGCGCCCTTGCAAGACCTGAATCTCCGCTTCACGGCTATCGGACACGAGGGACGACGACTCCTCATCCATCGCTTTGGCGGACGCGTCTCCTTGTTTTGACGCATTTTGAAAACATCCCGCTCTCGCTCGCCTGTTCCGGTGGACACGTTTGATGGCCCCTGCTCGCTGGCGGCTTTTGACAGCCACTCTGGTCAGGGTTCGGTTTTTCACATACTGTGGGAAAATTTTTGAGTAGGAGGTGGTATCCGACGCCGACCCGGGCGGCCTCGCCGTTACACTTGCATTCTTTGCATGTCCGGCTATGGGGAAAGCGACCGACGGGTTAGTCAGGCTCGGCGTTTGGAAGTCCAGGGACTTCACTCACTGGCCAGTGATGGGGAGCGGGGTATGGTGGTAGCCTGGTTGCTCGGCTGGTTGTTAAGCGGTGGGTGGGAAGCCGCCGGTTCCCCTTCTGCGGCGAGGGGGCTTGCGCGTCAGGAGGCTGTGGCCCGTTACGGCACGGCAATCTGGCAGGCGCGACAGGCCCGCCTCCTGACCGCGGTGGCGCAGTTGGAAACCAGCCTGGACTATCAGCCGGCCGCACTAGCTCCCCGCCGCGAACTGGCCCGACTGCTGGAACAACTGGAGCGGCAGCCCGCCGCCGTCCGGCACCTGCAGCAGGTTCTGGCCGCTCAGCCGGACGACCTTGTTGCCGCGGAGCACCTGAGCCGGTTGCTGGCCGAGCTGGGAGCCGAGGATGAAATTGCCCCACTGGCCCGTCGGGTGTTGTTGGGGGCCAACCTTCCTGCTGCCCAATGGGACGAGGCAGTCCGCTTGGCACGCCGCTGGGCCGCGACAGCCGACACCGCCGCCGACAAGGAAGCGGCCTGGCGACGCGTCCTGCACTGGACGTTCCAGCAGCGGGACACCGCTCTGGCCGCAGGCACCTGGACGCCGCGGACCGTTGATACCCTCGCCGCTACGGCCTGGTGCGAACTAGCCCTGACTCTGGCCCAACAAGACCGCTGGGCGCAGGCCCAGGAAGCTTTCAGCCAGGCCGAAGTTCTGCTACAACGTTGGAACGACACGGACGGACGGCACCGCTTGCTCCAGAAGCGGGCGGAAGCGGCTGCCTGCCGCAAACAGTGGTCCGAAGCGGTCCGCTGGCAGCGTCAGTATCTGCAGCACGCCCGCCCCAACGATGTCCAGGCCTGCCGTAAGTACCTGCTGTATCTGCAACAAGCGGGTCTGGCACCGGAACAACAGATCGCCGAGTTGCAGCGGCTCAACGCCGAGGGGCGGCAGCCCGCCCTGCAGGCGGTCCTGGCTGTGGAAATGGCACGGTTGAGCAGCCATCGTCGACAGGCTGAACAACTGACCGAACGCCTGTTGCTTGAAGGGGTCGACGACGATGTGCTGCGACTACTGCTGCATGGCTGGATTGTCCAGGGAGGCGGTGCCCTCGTGGCCGGCTGGCTGGAGCGACTAGCTGCCGCAACAAAGGACCAGGACGGAGAGTCGGACAAAATGGCCACGCTACTGGAACGGGCCCAAATCCTGTGCCGAGCCTTGCTGGCCGAGCCGGAAAGCGCCACCGTTTGGCTGCAACAGATGCGGGAAGCCCCCTGCAGTGCTGCGGCCGCCTTCTTTCTGGGCCATCTGGCCGCAAAGCTGGGCCAATGGTCGGTGGCGGAACATTTCTACCGGCGGGCCTGGCTTCAGGCCGAACCGACGGGGCGTGACGCCGCGGCAATCCGACTGGTTGAAGTGCTCCGCCAGCAACACCGCTGGCAAGCGTTGCTTGAAGTGTGTCAGCACCGTCTGCGCACCGGCCCGACAGCTGGACAGCACGTTTTCCTGTGGCACCAGGCGCTGGCGTTGGTGCATCTGGGTCAGTTGCTTGAAGCAGAAGGGGTGGCCGAACTGGCCTGGCAATTGACGCCTGCTGCCGAGCAGACCGCGGCGTGTCTGCAGCAGGCCCGTCTGCTGGAACTGGCGGGTCGATCCTGGGCTGCCCTGCAAGTACTGGAGCAAGCCGAAAAGGCGGCACCCACCGACAGGGAACGCCAGGCTGCGGGCAACGCCCGAGCCGCGTTGCTCTGCCGTCTTGGACGTCACCAGGCTGCGCAGGCACTCTGGGAACAATTGTTGCAACGATATCCCGACCAGGCAGTTGCCTGCCGTGAATTGGCGCTGCTACTGCTGGCGCACCCCGACGGCGATCTGCAACGGGCCGAACGCCTGGCCCGTCACGCCCGTTATGTGGCTACCTGGCAACGCCGCCTGACCCGTCAGTACCCCCTCACCGATGCCCTGGCGACCGGCACTTTGGGCCGCGTGCTCCTTTGCCAGCAGCGTAACGCTGAAGCACAACGCCTCCTGGCAGTCGCAGTGACCTTGCCGGAAGGGAAAAACGACCGCCGCTTATGGCACTGGCTGGCCGAGGCCTACGAGCGTTGCGGTGATCCGGAACGAGCCGCCCAAGCCCGGCAACGTTGCCAGCAGTTACCCGCGGATCCAACCACCATGCCCCCCTGACGAAACCACCAGAACTGCAATCCTCATCCACAAAAAAACAAAGATGGACTGAGCGAATCTTTTGACCGTAAAACTGCGAGTCAACGCCAGAGGGGTTGTGGATCAGCGGCCTCAACGGCAGTCCGCTTACCAACGCCAGCCCCAGATGGGCCAGCGTCGCACGTAACTATAGGCGTAGCCGCCCCAGGGATTGACCCAGTAGTTCGGCACAAGGTAACCGCTGCTGAAGGAGGTTCCCGTCCACGGGTTGTATCCGAAACTTCGGGCATAGGCCTGGCCGAGAAAGTTCTGGCCGTACACCTGTGAGCTGATTGCCCCGGTAAAGGGGGAGTAGTAGTAGGTAAAGTTACGGTAGCCGCCTGGATAGTAATAGGTGCCTGACTGGACGATCCCGCCCGCATTAGGGACGGTGTAGCCGTAGACAATCTGGGCCTGACCTGGACTGGCCTGGGCCAGGGTCAGTGCCAAAGCCACTAGCAGCACAGCGGCCGAACGGATCATGGCAGCTCCTCCTGGTGGGGGTAAAGTTGCCTCTGGACCGGAGCCTGTTTACTCTACTGAATTATACCATTGTGATTGGAAGCATTTACCGGCTCGGGCGCTCGGGAGAGCGAGTGATCGAGGGCTTGCAGCAGGCGTTGTGCCGCTTGACGTAACGCGGTGGCACTGCGAGGGTCCAGGGAGCTGGCCGTTTCACCCAGACTGGCCGCCGCTGCTTCAAGCATCTGGGCCAGCCCGTACCAGAGAGAGAGAGACCCGCCGCTGATGGGACCGGTCGCTGGGGACACCTCGGTTTCCGTCATAGCAGCCGGCCGTACCGGCGGGTCCTGAACCAGGTCTCGTAGCGTTTCAACGAAGCCGGCTGTCTCGAAGGCCGTGAACGGAATTTCGTCACTGTCGCCCTCAAAAAATTGCACAAACAGATCCCGTTTGGCCTCCAGGACACGCAGAATGCGTTCCTCGATCGTGTTGCGGGTGACAAAGTGGATGACTCGCACCGGTCGGTCCTGGCCCATGCGGTGGACGCGGGCGATACGCTGTTCCAGGACGGCGGGATTCCAGGGCAGTTCCAGATTGATGACTGTGTCGGCCACTTGCAGGTTCAGGCCAGTGCCGCCGGCATCGGTGCTCAGGAAGACCCGGCAACGGGGGTCTTTCTGGAACCGTTCCAGCACGTCACGCCGTTCCGGGCCGGACAAGCCGCCATGGAGCACCACATGCTCGACCTGCACCTCGCTCAGCACGCGGGAGGCCTCGGCAACCATCCGTTCCCACTGGGAAAATACGACGATTTTGTGGCCATCGTCTGCTCCGGCTGCGCCGACCAGTTCGGGGACCAGCTCGGCAAATTCGTCCAGCTTGGGAGAAACCCGTTGCCGCGAATCGTACAGGAACAGACTATCGCAAATGCAGCGCATGTGCACCAGACAGCTCAGGATACGTTTGCGGTCCAACTCGGTCAGATGATTTTTCTGCAGCAACTGGGCCAGGGCACTACGCTGGGCGTTGTAAGGTTCCTGCTGTGCAGGGGTGAGTTCCACGTAGCGGATGCTATCGGTCCGGGGAGGCAGTTGCCGCAACACCTCGGCACGGGTCCGCCGTAAAAAGATCGGTGCCAGCTTTTCCCGGATGGCTTCCAGATTGCGGTAACCTTTGATCCGTCCTTTCTCGTCCAGGATGCGATGATCGTGCAGGAACTGGAAGGCGGGGCCGAAACGCCGTTCGTCGACAAATTGAACAATACTGTACAATTCCTCCAATTTGTTTTCGATGGGTGTACCGGTCAGCACGATGGCGTAGCGGCTGCGCAGTTTTTTGACCGCCCGCGTGGTTTTGGCCTCCCAGTTTTTGATCCGTTGGGCTTCGTCCAGGATGACGACGTCGGGTTTCCAGGCGTTAAGGGCTTCGCCGTCGCGGACTACCTGTTCATAATTGACCAGCAGGTAGAACGTATCGCTGGCATACAGTTCGCGTCGTTCGGACGGATCCCCCTCGACGACCCGTACGCTGCGATCGGTGAAGCGACGGATTTCCGTTTCCCACTGGTATTTGACGGAGGCGGGGGCGACAATGAGGACCCGGCGGACGCCCCGCTCGCGGGCGAGGATTTCCATAGCCGCCAGGGCCTGGACCGTCTTGCCCAGGCCCATGTCGTCTCCCAGGATGCTGCGGCCACGACAGGCCAGAAAAATGGCGCCCCGCAACTGATAATCGTACAAAGGCACGCGCAGCAGGGTCCACGGCAGCCGGCCCGCTTCCAGCAGGGCCAACCATTGTTGCTCCTTGGCTAGCATTTCGTCGCGTTCGATTTCCCGATCGATGTAGTCCAGGGCGTCGCTGCGCACCAGGATCTGTTCGGGGACCTTGTCAATGGCTTGCAACAAAGCACTGAAGCGGCGGCCGCCTCGCCATAACCCTTGGTCGCTGAAAAACTCGTCGGCCAGACGCTGCAGACCATCGGAACGCCGGGGGGGCAGCAGGATCGCTAGTTGCAGCTGTTCCTTGTAACGCAGATAGATCTCCGGTTGGGTTACGGGGGCCTTCCGCTTACGCAGGTGGTCGGGTACTTCCTGCCGTAGTTTTTCCAATACGGCTTCGATGTGCTTGCATGTGCCCAACGTGTTGACGCGATAATCCGGACAGTTACACCAGTTGTCGCCGATTTCAAAACCGCGGATGACCACCTCATACTCGCCACCACTGGCCGGATTACGCACCCGGAACGTTGAAAATACCCGGTTCTTACCGCAATTACTGATCTCGAATTGCGTGCTGGTGGCCCGTTGCTGCCGCAAAACGATCTGTTCTTCCCGGAGCATGACGTTAACCTGGCCGTGCAAAACGCCGCTGCTGAACCGCCTGGCGTCCTCGATTGAACCGGCTAATCCGATTATACCTGTTCAACTGCTGGTTTGCCTCGGCTGACCGTGGTCATGGAGCGGCTTTGCCACCAAAGGTCAATCAAGGGCATGGCTCCCTTCTCGAACTGGAACATCCAGCAAACTCAAAGCCTCCAGCGTCGAACCCTGCTGGCTTTGGACTAACTCTCAAGATCAAATAATCTGCCTCGAATAAATTTGCCCGAATTTGAGCTTATATCGGACCAAGAACAACAGGCGTACGTATTACGTACCGGTCTAAGAGCTCTAGCCCCGGCCACCGTGACTAGCCAGGTTGTTTCGTCGCAAGTTCAAAGGAGATTTTTCTGCCATGCAAAGCAGTTTGTTCAGAGATTGATCAGCTTCCTTCAGGGCGTTCAAAAACTGGTCATGTCCGGTTATGGACGACAAACCTAACGGGCCACGATCATCCCCAGCGAGTATGGGTATTATCTCAGAGTTGCTTTAACTCAGTAATGGCACAGCCAAGCGGCACTCGCTTTGCATGGAGGATTGTATCTGGCATCGATTTTGCCTGGGATTTTCTTGATGGGAGCCGGGATCTGACTGTGGCAAGGTCGCCACAACGGCCTCGAAAAGCTGACCGAGGTCGGGATGAAAGGCTCCAGTGCGGATTGCGATTAATGTCGGTTGCATGCACGCGGTTGTGCCCTGTGCTAGGCGGACAGATGTGGATTTGATCGGACAAATGACGCCGACGGGTCAATAGGGCGAGCAAGGAAGGGCAGAAGTCATGGAACATGGTGGGAATCCGGGGTCAGCGGGGGTAATGGCGGTGTCCGGCGGGGACGCCAGCCGGGTGTCGGCAGTCCGCCCAGAGGTGCCACAATGGCACACGCTGGATGTCGCTGAGGTGACGCGGATCCTGCAAACGGATCTGGAAAAAGGGCTGTCGTCGGTCGAAGTGGAACGACGGCGGCGTCAATACGGAGCCAATGAGTTGACGCGGCGACAGGGCCGTGGCCCTGTGTGGACCTTCCTACTGCAGTTCCACCAGCCGCTGATTTACATTTTGCTGGTGTCGACCCTGGTCACCATGGCCTTGGGCGAGTATCTGGATGCCGCAGTCATCTTCGGGGTGGTCCTGGTCAATGCGATTGTCGGTTTTGTGCAGGAGTATCGAGCGACACGAGCGATCGAGGCCCTGGCTCGTGCCTTACCCACGCAGGCGACGGTACTGCGTGACGGTCGCAAGGTCCGGTTGGCAGCAAGCGAGCTGGTTCCCGGCGACGTGGTGCTGCTGCACAGTGGCGACCGGGTGCCGGCGGACCTGCGACTGGTGCGAGTCCGCGAGTTGCGAACCGCGGAGGCCGCTCTGACGGGCGAATCCACACCGGTTGATAAGCACACCGCACCATTGCCAGCCGACACAGTGCTGGCGGATCGGGACAACATGGCCTTTGCCAGTTCGCTGGTGACATACGGTCAGGGAATAGGGGTCGTGGTGGCCATTGGCGACCGGACCGAGGTGGGCCGCATCGCTGAGGCTGTGGCCGAAGTGCACGAGATCAGCACGCCGCTGACCCGTCGGATCGCCCATTTCAGCCGGGTGCTGCTGGTGGTGATTTTAGGACTGGCCGCCGTCAATTTCGGCGTAGGGGTATTACGCGGCCTGGAAGCCGGCGAGGTGTTCCTGGCCTCGGTAGCCCTGGCGGTGGCAGCTATCCCGGAGGGGTTGCCGGCCGCCGTTACCATCATGCTGGCCATCGGGGTGTCGCGCATGGCGGCCCGTCGGGCCGTCATCCGTAAGTTGCCGGCCGTAGAAACCCTGGGCAGTACCACCGTTATCTGCTCGGACAAAACGGGCACACTGACCCAAAACCAGATGACCGTCACCTTGCTGCAAGCCGGCGGGGAATGCTTCAGTGTCAGTGGTGTCGGCTACGAGCCTAAAGGCGAAATCCGTCCACTGCCGGATGCCTGTGGCCAAGGGGATACCGGTTCCGAGGCGGCACCGTTGACCATCGACGATTTGCACGGACGGGTGGCCTTGCTGGAATGTCTGCGTGCCGGCATGCTGTGTAACGAGGCCGTCCTGCTGGAAGGCCAGATTCAGGGAGATCCCACCGAGGCGGCCCTGATAGTGGTCGCTCGCAAAGCCGGCCTGGATCAGCACGTCCTTCAGGAAGAATTGCCACGACTGGACGTATTGCCCTTCGAATCAGAGCGGCAATACATGGCCACGTTGCACGACACCGGGCCTGATCGTCACCGGATCGTTTACCTGAAGGGATCGGTGGAACGCGTTCTGGAGCATTGTCAGGACATGTGGGACCGCCAAGGGCATCCGCGGCCAGTGGACCGCGAAGCCATCCTCCGTCAGGCCGCGGCCTGGAGCGCCCAAGGATTACGCCTGCTGGCCGTAGCCCGTAAACTGGTGCCACCGGATCTGGCCGAACTCAACCATGGCGAGGTCCAGCAAGGACTGACCTTCGTTGGCATGTTTGCCATGATCGACCCGCCTCGGCCCGAGGCGATCGAAGCCGTCCGGCTAGCTCAGCAAGCCGGTATCCGGGTCAAGATGATTACCGGCGATCACGCTCTGACAGCGGCCGCTATCGCGGAACAACTAGGATTACAAGGAGCGCGTGACGCCGACAGCGGCCGCTTGCGAGCCGTCACCGGCAAACAACTGGAACAGACCAGCGACACGGCCCTGCCGGAACTGGCCGAAGAGGTAGCCGTTTTTGCCCGCACCGCTCCCGAACAGAAACTGCGGCTGGTACGGGCACTCCAAAGCCGTGGACACATCGTGGCCATGACCGGCGATGGCGTCAACGATGCCCCTGCCCTCAAACAAGCCGACATCGGCATTGCCATGGGACTGTCCGGTACGGATGCGGCCCGCGAAGCCGCTGACATGATCCTGACCGACGACAACTTCGCCACGATCGAGGCCGCCATCGAGGAAGGCCGCGGCGTCTTCGACAACCTGGTCAAATTCATCGTCTGGACCCTGCCTACCAATGCCGGCCAGGCGCTGATACTGATGGTAGCCATTCTGGCGGGCACTTCCCTACCGGTGCTGCCCATCCAGGTCTTATGGATCAACATGTCCACAGCCCTGTTGTTAGGCCTGATGCTGGTTTTCGAAGCCAAAGAACCCAACATTATGCGTCGGCCGCCACGCCATCCCCATGCCCCACTCCTGAACCGTCCCCTGATCATGCGTACCTTATTCGTCAGCCTTCTGATCCTGGCAGGAGTGTTTGCCATTTACCAGTGGCTATTGGGCGTGCGGCAAGTGCCGCCAGAGGTGGCTCGTGCGGCCGCTGTTAACATGGTCGTATTTGTCCAACTGTTTTATCTGTTCAACTGTCGTTGTCTGACTCACTCGATGTTGCACGTGGGCCTGTTCAGCAACGCCTGGGTCTGGTGGGGGGCGGCCACCATGGCGTTGTGCCAGCTCCTGCTGACCCACCTGGCCCCCTTGAATACCTTGTTCCATCTTGGACCACTTACCGCTGATGTCTGGGCGTTGATTATCCTGTATGGCTTGCTCGTTTATGCCTTGATCGAACTGGAAAAGGCCTTCGTCGGCCCTTGGTTTTTCGGACCCGTCTGGACCCCCCAGCCGACTCTGCCACAACCGACTTAACACTATTATTCACTGAACAAAAGATATATCAGAATCACAGGCTCCGACGGATCACTTCTTGCGTGCATGTTCCTTCCTGGGCTAATTGAGCATTACGGTCAGGCCCAACCCCTTGCGGTCGGGCATACCCGTGCCTGATGGCATAAAACCGACCCCGGAGCATTACAATCGGTTGCCGAAGATGGGGGGCTAGGCACATTCTGTGAACCTGGCCGATCTGGCCAGCGTAAACAGGTAAAGGAAAGCGATATCACTGCAGCAGAACTGGTTGCAGACAGACGCCATACTGGCATCGCCGGCAGGGTAGTTTCGGAGTAATGCGACTGCAGGCGGAAGATGAGGGGAGAGATAATGGCCCAGGTCGTTGTCGAAACCCGTAGTTTGACCAAAATCTATCGCGACTTCTGGGGACGCAAAAAGAAAACGGCTCTCAATGCCCTGGACTTGAAAATCTACCGCGGCGAGATTTTCGGTCTGCTGGGGCCCAATGGTTCTGGGAAGACAACGACGATCAAACTATTGCTGGGGCTACTGTTCCCCACCAGTGGCGATGCCTTTGTCTTTGGAGAACCCGCCGCGAACGTCGAAAAGAATCAACGGATCGGCTACCTGCCCGAAGAATCATATCTGTACCGGTTTCTCAATGCTGAGGAGACGCTGGATTTTTATGGTCGGTTGTTCAATCTGGATCCGGAAGTACGACGCCGGCGGGCAGCCGAATTGATCGACATCGTCGGGCTGTCGGCAGACAAAAAGCGGATCCTGAAGGAATACTCCAAGGGGATGCGGCAGCGGATCGGTCTGGCCCAGGCGTTGATCAACGATCCCGAACTGATCATCCTGGACGAACCGACCAGCGGTCTGGACCCGATCGGCACCCGCTGGATGAAGGACCTGATTTTGGATCTGAAAAAGAAGGGAAAGACGGTGCTGATGTGTTCGCATCGTCTGGATGACGTGCAGGACGTGTGTGACCGGATTGCCATTTTGTACAATGGGGATCTGCAGGAGGTAGGAGAGGTATCGCGTCTGCTGGCCGATGCAGCCCGTTTGGAGGTGCGAGCCAGTAACGTCAAGGAAACGCCCCAATTGAAGGCCGATCTGCAAGAACTGTTCCGTCGCTATGGCGGAACGCTGGAGTCGGTCGGTCACCCGACGACAACGCTGGAGGATCTGTTTTTACGGATTGTGGAGGAGTCCAAGGCGCGTCCAGGCCGCCGCTATCTGCCGCCGGTGGAAAACGGCGTGGACGGCAACGCCTCAGCCCAGTGAGATCAGTCCTCCGATGGGGGACAGCCTTTTGTGGGTCCGCTTAGTTGGTCCCTACCCACAGGGTGCAACCACGGGCCAGAGCGGATAGCAGGACTCGTGTGAAGGATACCGGGAGGCCATGGCTGCGATCACGTTGCCGCCCCTATGGGGCATTTTGCAACTGGACAAGGGGGAGCCGTATGGCTTTGCCCAGATTCCCGGCATGATCCAAGCGTGGATCCAGGATGCCGGGGGGTTCGCCGTTGTCGGCCTGGCAATTTATCTGCTGTATGCCCTGACGGTACCGACGGACAAATCCCAGTCCGAACGGTTGCGTGTGCCGGTCAGTCGCTGGATGGTGACCATGTTCAGTCTGGCGTTGATCGGCTATGCGGTGGTGGGCGGCTTGCTGATTTTGCAGTGGCGTGGCGTGGTCTCGTTGTGGGGCCGGCCGCTGGCCCCGCCACCGCTGCCAGTGCCGGAGGCCGGACTGCCTTTCGTGCTACCTCCGCCTCGCCTCCACTTCGACTGGCAGTCGATCTTTTTGACCCTGGCAGGTTTGTTCGCCTTGCTAGGCATCGGTGAGCCGTTTGCCCGTGACTTGGGCAAAATCGTGACCAAGAACTTTTCCCTGGGGTTGACACCGCTACTCCGTTATGGCCGGGCGGTGCGTAGCTGGGCTACCGGCCTGCTGACCGCTCGCCAGGCCCGGTGGGTGCTGGCTGGCCTGGTCGTTTACGGACTGATCGGAGCGGGCCTGTATGCCGCGGAGGCTTCCCGCCTGGTGGCCATCTGGCTGGGCTGGTTGCTGGTGGGTGTGGGCGTGCTGGTGGGGGCCTTGTTCGTCCTGCTGCTGTTCGAAGCCGAGGGACCGGTCTGGGCAGTCGCCAAGCTCAGCTTCAAAGAAGCGCTTAGCAGTCAGATGCTGTGGATTTTCCTACTGGTGCTGGTACCCTATGCCTTCCGCAACATCTGGATGGCCAACATCAAGCCTTCGGACGAGATCCGCGCGCTGATCGACGTCACCAACATCGTCCTAGCGGTGCTGCTGCTGGTACCGGCCGTGCTGCTGGCCTCGTTTTACGGACTGCCCAACGACATCAAAAACCTCAACATTTACACGACGGCCTCCAAACCCATAGAACGCTTCGAGCTGGTGCTGGGACGGTTTGTCGGCTATGTCGCCTTGATGAGCCTGGTCCTGCTAGGTCTGGCCGGGGTGAACCTGGTGTTGATTGAGAATACCAACGTCTCGGAACGGGCCCGGCAGGAGACATACAAGGCCCGTGTTCCGGTCCGGGGCAAGCTGGAGTTTGGCAGTCTGGAGGCCCAATATCGCCGGGAAAAGAAGGAATTTACCGGTGAGAACGTCGGCCGGGAGTTCGATTACCGTCGGTACATCGCGGGTCACCCGTATTCGGCCCAACGGGCCATCTGGCATTTCGACTGGTTGCCGCGTTCGCTGGCCCACGTGCCGGGTGACCGCGTCCCCGTGGAGTTCACCTTTGACATCTATCGCATGACCAAAGGGGAACAAAACCGCGGGGTCAGCGTCAACTTCCGTTTCGTGACGCACAAAGCGTTACAGCGTCCGCCCCGGCCCAACGAAGGAGGCGAATGGCACTGGCGTGATGAACAGAAAGAACGCGAGTACCACAAGGCGGTAGAACAGTTGCGTGCCCGTGGCATCAACCCCGATGGGGCCCAGCCGGGGACCCCTGCCTGGCAAGAAGTTAATCGCCTGGCCGAACAGTTCGGATTCTTCGAAATCCGGGGCAAGGAAGTCTTCGACTACATGGTGATGGGAGTGGAAATACCGGCGGGACTGATCCGCAACGCTTTGCAGGACGAGCCGCCGCTAATCAAAGGGAAAGATGGTCAGGAGCGTCCGGCCCCCCGCCTGAGCGTTTATGTCAAATGCGAAAGCCCCGGCCAGATGCTCGGTATGGCCGAACCGGACCTGTACCTGTTGGAATACGAACAGCCCTTTGCCTGGAATTACCTCAAAAGCATGGTCGGCTATTGGTGCTGGCTGTGCATCGTGATCGGAGTGGCCATTGCCTGCGGTACTTATCTGAGCGGGGTACTCAGCCTGCTGGCGACCACCGTTATTTTCATCTTTGGCTTTTTCCCGGAGCATCTGGCGGATGTGGCCTACAACCGTAACGTCGGGGGCGGACCAATCGAAAGCATGGCCCGACTGCTGCGAGCCGAGCAGCCGACCACGCCGTTGAGCGAATCGGTGGCCTCACGGGCCGTTACCCTGTTCGATCGCTTCAGTGCCTGGATTTTCCGCCGCATCCAGAACGTTATCCCGGACATGGAGTCGTTCAATTGGAGCCATTTTGTCGCCGAGGGGTTCAATGTCAGCAGCGAATACCTGATAGTGAACCTGCTGACGACCCTGGGGTACCTGCTACCGTGGGGTATTCTGGCGTACTATCTGATCAAAACGCGGGAAGTGGCGGCCTGATCCTGCCCCACCATGCCGCGGAATAGCTCCTGCCGTCAACTCTGGACTATCGGCCGGACGGACAGGGGAGGACGAAGAGTATGAACGCGTTGCAGCAAGCGGCGATCCTCCGGAAAATTTTTTACTTCGTCACGATTGTGGTGCTTTTCACTGTGAGCATGGTCTGGCGGGGGGTCATACCTGTCCCGCTCAGTGACCTGAGCCGCCCCGCGACAGGGCGTCTGCAACAGGTGGCCAACTGGCTGGCCCGCCATACCATTCTCAACCAGTCTTACGCCCTCGACTTACGGGAACTGGAGCAGGGCGAACCGGAACTGGCCGGGGAAAGCCTGCGTCTGGCTCTGACCGGGAGCCGAGGCTTTGCCACTGCCTATTTATGGCACTCTGCCATCGAAGCCCAGAAACGCAACGACTTCCACAAGCTGGAAACCCGAGTTCAACAGGTGACCCGCTTGCAGCCCCGGTTCATCACCCCGTGGTTGTTTCAGGGGTGGAACATTTCCTACAACGTGTCGGTGGAAATGCATGGCAGCGGCGACATGTACTTCTACATCGCCCGGGGCATCGAATTGCTAGCGGAGGGCGAGCGACGCAATACCCACACCGTGCGGGATCCAAGCCAGGGCGAACGCCGCCTGGGATCCCCCGATATCCGCTTCTGGCTGGCCTTTACCTACCAGAACAAATTCGGCGTGTCCGATCAGGTAGAAGTGCTCCGCTGCTTGTTCCAGTTGTCGTGCATTCCTCCTGGAGAGCGGAATCCGCAGTTGTTCATCGATCCGCGTACCGGTGGCGTCGACCTGGTCCGCTTCGAGGGTTTCTGCCGCAAGTATCCGCATCTGGTCCGGCGTTTGCGTGGGGAGGATCGACGCGTTGCCGCCGCTGACGAACGTAGCCGCCAGCGGGTGGAAGAGGCCCTCAAGTGCCCACGTCCTGAGGACATCATCCAGTTTTTGCGTGATAACCAGGATGTGCCCAGCCGTTACAAAAATGCCAACGATCTGAACGACCCGGACAAGCAGTTTCCGGTGTTGCCCCCTCGCTTCAGTGACGAAGAGGCCCACCCCGGTCTGATCCTCGGGGACGATTTTACAGCCTTCCAGGCGGCCCGGGCCTGGTATGCCTATTCCTGCCTACCTCTGCCGCCCCAACCGGTGGACGCCGAAAACAACCCCCTGCCCTGGCGCACCCCCACACCAGAAGAGTATAACCAGCTGTTGTACCGTGTGCCCCGTGCCCCGATGCTGATCATCTTCCGGCAGTACGCGCCCCGCTGCCAGAGTTACCAGGGAGAAATGGAACAGAAGGAAGGCTGGTTCGACAACGAGGGCTGGCGAATTGATGATCCGCGGGACGATCCATCCTTGTGGTGGTTCCCGGAGGCCGATCGCCGACCTGTCATTGTGGGCACGGAACGCGACTGGTCATTGGAAGCCTGGCGGAAAGCAGCGGACATGTGGCGTGACCATGGCTACAAGTACGGCCTGGAAGTCTCCCCAGAGCGGCTGGAGCGGTATCGCCGCCTGGCCGAAAAGTTGCCTCCAGGCCTGAACTTGTACGACATACCCCAGGACTGGCGTAACCGTCCAGAGTTTGTCGCCCGAGCCGCCCTCACCTATTACGAGCAGAACCGTTCGGTGACCAACTTCCCTTACTTCCTGGCCCAGGCCCAGGCTGAAGCCCAGCGAACTACCATGCTGGCACGCAAAACGCTCTGGCAGGCGGAAGAGGCCCGCAAACTCGGCCGCAAGGAAGAAGCCATCCGCCTCTACGAACGAGGTCTGCTAGCCTGGCGTGATGTTCTGCTAAGCAACCCTAAATTCCACCGCTCGGAGACGTCCGAACGTACCGAAGAGGAAACTTACGAATACGAACTTTCATATCTACGGCTGATTGTGGCCGACGACGAACGGGTGCGCGAAAAGGCCAACCAGATCGTAGCACCGGCGCGGGCAGTTGTTCCCTTCCTGTCATTGCCCTTCCCCCAGACTCATCGGCAATCGCAGTTGAATGCCAATGACCTGGTGGAGCGGCTCCGGCCCGTGGTGCCGTTTGTCCCCCCTCCCTATCCGCAAGCAGCGGCCGAGGACCCACCGGCTTCCACTCCCCAGTGGCGTTCCGAAGCCCGTGAAGAAATCAAATGGTACGTCGCCGAGAACTTTTTCTCCCCCTTCGCCGGACCCATCGATCCCAACGACCCCGCCCGGACACCCTGGGTTCGCGACAGCATTAAAGAAACGGTCCGTGTCAATTTCGGTATCCAACGAGCTAAAAACCGGACACCGGCGACCTCCCCCTCCGGCCCAGAAGGGTCTACTCCACCAGTATCCGGTACCGGAAGTAATCCGTAAGCAATGTAGGGATTGGCTCCAAACTGTATGAAACTGTATGAACAACTGCTTTGTGCGATTGGAGATCGAGCGTCCCTCCCACTGAGCAGCCGCTGCACCAGCAACCTAGACAACCTGCCGTTTAGCTACAGCTACCCCTAACGCCATCCTCTTTTCAACTGCTGTCTCGTAAGGGAGTTGCACAGAATGGACCGTGTGGCCCTGGCCATCCTCGCCCACCCGGATGACGCAGAGTTTTTGTGTGCCGGAACCTTGATCCGTCTACGCCGTGAACACGGCTGGACCATCCACATCGCAAGTATGACTGCCGGCGACTGCGGTACGGTCGATTATTCCCCCGAGGAGATCGCCCGTATACGTCGCGGTGAGGCTCAGGCGGCTGCCAGCCGGATCGGGGCCGCCTACCATTGCCTGGAAGAACGCGACCTGCGGGTCATTTACAACGAAAGCGTGCTGGAAAAGACGGTCCGCTTGATCAACGCTGTCCGACCACAGATCGTCTTCACGCATAGTCCGGATGACTACCACTTGGACCACGAGCAGACCAGCAAGATTGTCCGGGCAGCCACCTTTGCCGCTCCTGTCCCCAACTTTCTCTATGGCCGCCATCTCCATCCACCGCTGGATCACATACCCCACCTCTACTACTGCGATCCCCTGGAAGGGAAGGATGCTTTTGGCCAGCCGATCCGGCCCGCTTTCTGGATCGACATTTCTGCCGTGATCGATGACAAAGCAGCAATGCTGGCCTGCCATGAAAGTCAGCGGGCTTGGCTCCGCAAACATCACGGAGTGGACAATCTGGTGGAGTCGATGAAGAGCTGGGCAGCCGCTCAAGGACACGCCGCCGGCGTCCCCTATGCCGAAGGGTTCCGCCAACATCTCGGCCATAGCTACCCTCAGAACAACCTTTTGGACGAGTTGTTGCACGCTCGCCGATAGCGGCCTGAGATTCGACAGCCAGCCTCCCCTGTTGTAACAACTCTAGGTCGTGATCGAAACGCCTGACGCTTAGCAGCCCCTGCTTATCAAATCAAAATCTTGTCAAATCAAAATAGCTCAAAATAGCCGTCGCCTCTGGTCTCAAACGCTGCGCTCAATCAGATCCAAACCCGTTCTTTTTCTGAAAAACAAGTCCCGCACCACCCAGTCCAGCACAGTGGATTTGGAGATGCGGGGTATTTGTTGCTGTACAGAGAGTAACAATCTGGCCGGTCCAAGATAGGATTGCGTTGTATAACCCCGCCCTACCTTGGTGGAGGGGCGGGGTTTGTGCTGGGTCGATGGGTCTCCCACCGGGAGAGTTGCCGAAAACACTTATGAGAAGGCGATGATGAGATGTCCGGGGGGCATCCGGTTGCTACTGGGCTAGTTCTCCGGCAAATCCGATCTTGCCGAAACCACCAATGCCTCCCCATATATTGAAGCCACCTCCCCAGCCGCCGATGCCTCCCCAGCCACCAATGCCCATCATGTTGAAGCCGCCCCAACCGCCCAAGCCCATCATGTTGAAGCCGCCCATCCCCCACATGCCCATCATACTCATTCCCATCATGTTGAAGCCACCCATCCCCCACATGCCCATCATGCCCATCATCATGCCACCCATGCCCATCATGCCCATCATCATGCCACCCATGCCCATCATGCCCATCATGCCCATCATTCCGCCCATGCCCCCCAGATATCCACCTGGTATGGTTGGAAATATTAGTATACCGCTGTTTCCACCGAAACCGCTCATACCTGCCACACCCATCATGTTGCCGCCCATACCCATCATGCCCATCATGTTGCCGCCCATACCCATCATGCCGCCCATACCCATCATGCCACCCATACCCATCATGCCGCCCATACCCCACATGCCCATCATACCCATCATGCCACCCATACCCATCATGCCCATCATGTTGCCGCCCCATCCCCACGTATTACCACCCCATCCCCATGTATTACCACCCCAAAAATTCCCGAAATTTTGGAATCCTTGGTTTTGGTTGCCTTGAACTCCTTGGTTGCCTTGAACTCCTTGGTTGCCTTGAACTCCTTGGTTGCCTTGAACTCCTTGGTTGCCTTGAACTCCTCGGTTGCCTTGAACTCCGAGAATCCCCTGTATAGTCGCAGGTCTCCAAGCCCCAGCGGGTACATAAGGTACGAAGCCAGGTCGGAACGGCGCCTTTCCGGGTGGGGCTTTGTAAGGTAGGTTTCCTGGCTGCGCCTTCACCATACCGGACAACGGCAGCAGGCTGGCAAGGCTCAGAATCCCAGCGAACAACGCTAAACGACGGTGCAGCGAGCCGAACATGGGTGTTCCTCCGCTCTTATGAAATGCAGTTCGACATAGAATGTATACCTGCTTGGAATGCAGGGGCTTTTGCACGTCTGCCGGCAAAAAGGTATTTCCGTACCTGTTCGCTTCAGTTCCTAAGAGGTCAAACTCGGTGTGTTGTTCTTAAACCCGCCCAAAACGGTTGAAGAACATAACATCCCCTTCTTAGAACGTTAGCTGTGCACACGCTTGCGCAGGCAGGTGCAGTTTTTTTCGTTCCCTACATATCCCATGCTAACGCGCTTTGTTGGATTAGCGGAAGCCGATGCATCCGTTTTGCTCATTCCTTTCTCAAGGGTTGCTGATTACTTCTACAACGATGCCAACTCCGCCGTTGGCGCCACCTATACGGCCTTGTCCGCGGGGTTACGAAACCCCCTCATGAAAGCTTTCGGATGAAAACTTTCATCTCTAACAGATAGACGACCGTATAAAACAAAACAAAAAATTGTGTTGTGCCCAAAATAGCGGTTTGATCAGGAATAATACAATACGAATTAGACAATCAAAGTGCATTTTTGATTGTTAGAGTTCTTTCTTTGCCAGGGAATAGAACTACCTCGCTGGTATGTAATTTTTGAGGCCTAATTTTCTAGGACTCCTGAGACATCGCATACGAAACGCTTCAATCCGTTCACTAGTTGGGAGATTTTCTTCTAGTATAAAATTGTCAAATGACTAGCTGATGTATAGTCCCATGTATAGGACTGATACGATGGCATCATTGCAGAGAACATTGATAGCAAAAAACGATCATCTTGCTAGTGTTTCTCTTTACGGATTCTTGAGCAGTTCCAATTCTAAAAGGTTGATTTCATTGTACAGCGGAGCGATCCTTGTAGGGGCAGGGGTGATGGTAGCGGCTCTGCTAATCGGAGTCGTGGCGACAGGCGGAACTGTAACGATGGAGGATCGCGGGAACAAGGAGCACAAGAGCAATAGCCATGGGATAGCGAGGTCGTGTCAGGGCGGAGGGGGCCGGGGTATGTCTGCCGAGGTGGTATATCGAAATGGACGGATCTGGACAGGTGTACCGACGTTGCCGGAAGTCGAGGCACTGGCGGTAGGACAGGGCCGGATCCTCGCCTTGGGTCGGGATGCCGAGGTACAACCATGGATAGGAGCAGGCACGCAGGTGGTGGACCTGGACGGTGCCCGGGTGGTGCCCGGCTTCATCGATGCCCATGTGCATTTCCTTGGAGGGGGCTTGCAATTGCTCCGGGTCGACCTGAAAGATGCTGCCGACGAAGTCGCCTTTGGCCGGTTGCTGCAGCAATACGACCAGAGGACGCCACGGGGCCGCTGGTTACTGGGCGGGAACTGGGATCACGAGCGGACCTTTAACGGTCAGCTCCCTACCGCCGCTTTATTGGACAAGTACGTAAAGGATCGGCCGGTCTTTCTCCGCCGCTACGATGGCCACATGGCAGTAGCCAACAGTGTGGCGTTGCGGTTGAGTGGCATATCGGCCCAGACGCCTGAAGTTCCTGGCGGTGTGATCGATCGGGATGCCCACGGCCAGCCGACCGGTATCCTGCGGGACAATGCCATGGCTTTGGTGGAACGGCATATTCCCGAGCCGGATACCGAAGAGATTGCCGAGGCTGTCCGAGCCGCATTGGCCCACGCAGCCGAGCTGGGCGTGACCGGTGTGGACGACATGGACGGCAGCAGCCCCGAAACGCGGCGGCGGCTATTGCGTGTGCTCCAGGGGCTGTACCGCCAGGGGCGTCTAACGTGTCGGATCCACCTGCGTTGGCCGCTGGGACGGTACAAAGAGTTGGCGGATCTGGGTATTGAAGAGGGCTTCGGCAACGACTGGCTCCGCCTGGGTGGCGTCAAGGGATTTGTCGACGGTTCGTTGGGAAGCAGCACCGCTCGCATGTTCGAGCCGTACGAAGGGGGGGGCGACAATCGAGGAGTTTATGTGACGCCCCGCGACTTGCTGGAGCAGTGGATCCGGGGGGCCGATGCCGCAGGGCTGCATGTGTGTGTGCATGCCATCGGAGACGAGGCCAACGCCGTGCTACTGGATATCTACTCGGCTATCCAGCCCACTCGCGGCGGACCGGAACGCCGCTGGCGCATCGAACACGCCCAGCATCTGCGCCCGGTGGATTATCCCCGCTTCCGTCAGGTAGGGGTGATCGCTTCCATGCAGCCTTATCATGTCATCGACGATGGCCGTTGGGCCGAAAACCGCATTGGCAAACGCCGCTGTGCTAGTTCCTATGCGTTCCGTTCCTTGCTGGATGCAGGAGCCGTGCTGGCCTTCGGCTCCGACTGGCCCGTCGCTCCCCTGTCTCCCCTGTTGGGCATCGATGCCGCCGTCCACCGCCGCACCCTCGATGGTAAACACCCCCACGGCTGGTTTCCCCAACAACGCATCAGCGTCAGCGAAGCGGTTCGGGCCTATACCTGGGGCAGTGCCTATGCTACCTGGACGGAACGGGAACGCGGCACACTGGCAGTGGGCAAGTGGGCCGATTTCGTTGTCCTGGATCGCGACATCTTCGCACCGGACCAGCAGGAACGCATCGCCCAAACGCAGGTGCTCCGCACCGTCGTCGGCGGTAAAACAGTTTACGACCGTCAGGAGAAAAAAGGAGGAAAATGACTTTGCCGTCAGAGCTCTTCGCGCCAGGTTATGGCTTTCTACTGCCCCTCAAATAGGTGACCCAGTGCATCATTAAAGAGGTTTAACGACTGTGGTGGTTGATCCAAAAAGGGAACCACACGGGGCTTTTGTGCTTTGTGCTGGAGTACAGAACCTGAAGGCAGGGGAAAATAGTGGAAGGGGTGCCGTTGGCCCAGCGGGCATTTCAGGAGCTCGGTTTTTGAATGTCGCTGCGGGAAAACGACACGCCGATGATTGATGTGATTGGAATCTCGCGGTCTTTGTAGTGCAGGATTCCGGTTCGCAGGTGGATACGCCAGAGCAATTGTTCCGGGGCATTGCGTAAAGCCTGACGTAACTGGGAATCAGCGGGGCTGCAGATGGCAAATTCTCGCGCTTCCCCCGGCTGCAAGGGTTGATGGTGCTGGGCCTGGGCCGCCTCGTAGCGTCGGATACCAGGGCGGAAGGGCCACTCCAGTGGTCCACCCACAAACACCTGCCGACCGATCTGGAGCCGGGTACCGTTGAACTGATCCTGCTGCTCCAACTGGGTGGCTTTGCGGATCAAGGCGGGATCCACCGGCTGGAACTGCAGATCAGTCGAGATGTTAGTCAGCTTTAAGTACAACACCAGGGCTGGAGGGGTGAGTTGCTCGCGTTTTTCTTGCGTCGATTCCGTAATCAGCCGCAAGGGACGCTCTTCCACCCGTAACGGTTCGATGCGGAGCTGTCCCACCGTGATGGTGCCCCCCAACGGAGCGAGCAGTTCATCGGGTAGAGGCCCGGTCAAGGGAATGCGAACGGCTACTTTTTTGCGACTAGCCGGATCATATTCACCAAAAGTATCAGGGATGGCGGCCAAGGGGTGGGTTGGTGGCAAAGTAGTCGTACGGAAGAACAAACCATACACGGCAGCCAGCGTAGCCAGGAGGGCATAGGCCGCAAGCACATAAAACGCCAAGGGAGGGATACGGGAGACGGCCCTCTGAGGAGATGGACGAGGGGTTGGAGGCGATGGAGCAGAAGGGGATTCGGGACCGCTACCAGCATCCATGCTTACCGGAATAATCAGCGGGATGGGCAGGGGTGGTGTGGGTTCTTCTGTTACGTTGCCATAACGGAATGGACCAGGATCGGCAGAGGCGGGAAGGTCCGGAGCCGGAGTGGACGCCCCGGCGGTCGTACCTGTACCCGTGGTCGGGTTACCGGTTGGCGACGGGCCTGTTTGCGGCGGTGCGGCCGTACCAGCCGCTGCTGGTGTTGGAGAAGCAGGTGGAGTCGCCGCGACCGGTTGACGTGCTGGTGGCAACGGCGTTACCCGAGGCCCAGGTGAACCACCCTGCCCCTCACCCGTAACTGCCGCAGCGGGACGCACGACCCCCTCGGGCAGAATAGGACGCGGTAGATCTTCGTCCCCTTCAAAAAGCGATTCGCTTGCGGCCGATTGCTCACTCAGAATGCTGGCCGCTTCTTCCCCATGAGTGTTCAACCCGGAGAAAACCGGCAGCGGCGGTGCAGTTGCGGCCGTACCCTCTGACGAGGGGCCTCTGAACGGGGCAGAACCCAGAACAGGACGGACACCGGCTGGCTCGGCGGTACCCTTCGGAGGAGTGCTTGCTGACGGAGACGATATTCCTGCCTCGTTGGCCGGTGGTGCCAGTACCACCTGCCTACAGTGGGGACAGCGCACCGCCTTACCCTGCTGTTGTTCCAGAATGCCCATTCGCTTACCACAAAACGGACAGGTAAACGTTATTGGCGCCATGAGACCTGCTCGAAAGATGGGTCGACGATAGCACCCGAATTACTGAGTCTCTTATCCCAAGTTAGGACGTTCGTCCAATCTTCAAGGTTCCCTCAAATATGATAAATATAACATGGCATGAAGCGGCTCGTGTCGAACTCTGCCCTCCGTGCCACCGGTTTACACGGGACCTGAAAAGCCTTTTTGTGTGAGCGATACCAGGCGAACTCACCTTGCTGGGGCACCCTCTGGATTTACCACATCAATCGAGGACTAAACCTTGCCATAAGGTGGTGTCCTAAGGGAATCTAGGGGAATAAAGCTGACGACGGGTAGAAATCGTGTCCTTCCCTGCGGCGTCTGCAGGGAACCCGGAGTAGGTAGCAAGAGGTTGATGAAGCGAAATGAGTCCCGTCTTGGGATACGGTTATCTCAAAGCGAAGAGGGCCGAAGGATGGCGGAGGTGTTAGCCGAAAGTGAAACCTGCAGGCTTGAACAAGCCCTTGGTTAAGGTGGAAAAAGCTATGGAGGCGGGGGGCAGATTTATTGCGGATTTCCTTTCTTGCCGCTGGGGGTATCGTCGCCAGGGAGCAGCCCGACGGCCCATTTCAGCCCGCCTAGCAAGTGTTTCTGAAAGCGCTCGTCACGCCAGACCTTGGGATCGTGGCCGAAGGAGGTGTAGAAAACACGCCCCTGGCCTTCGCGACGACACCAGGAAATGGCATAATCATTATCAGCTCGTGTTAGATTTTTGCCCGGATTGAACGATGTCGGGTCAATGCTGAGGATGATGTGGAGCCGGTCGCGGCTGAAGGGGGCATCGCGGAAAACATACATTTCGTCCTGAAATTCCATACCATCGGTGAATCCGGCGGCGGCAGGGTGCTTGGGATCTTCCACACGCACCCGGATTTTCTGCAACCCCGGAGGATGACCGCGGAAGTAGGCACCGATCAATTCACCATAGACGGATTCGCTGTACAGCGTGTCGGTAGCACAGTGTGTTCCGGCCAGAGCTCCGCCGTTCCGTACCCATTCCCGTAGATCGTGCAGTTCCTCCTTGGTGACAGGGTTCCCCGTGGTGAAAAACAGCACGATGTCGAACTTTTTAAGCGTGTCTTTGTTAATCCGGCCACAATGTTCCAGTTCGACGGGCAGCCGGGTGCTGGCCCGGAAGCGTTCGGCATAGATCTCCAGGGCGGTGCGTTCCCGCCCGTCCTTGCCTTTGATTTTGCGGTGCGGGTCTTCAGTAAACCGCCAGCAAGTGACGTCGAAGCCGTTGGCAGGGCCAATCTGTTTGAGCACTTCCTCTGCGGTGGCCACCGAGGCGTGAATGAAACCACCGCTGTGAGTGACCAGAAGTAGTCGTTTGTTGTTGCCGGCCTGGCCGGTCGTGGGGGAGGCTCCGTTGCTGGAAGCGGTTTCCTGCCGGCTCTGACATGCTACTAGCATGCCTGAGCTTAGAATCCCTAGGATAGCGCCGATAAGTACGCTCCGCCGCATGGGAAAGGACTCCTGGAGAGGGTAAGGGGAAATCGGGGGTGGGAACCGAGGCGGCGGCACCGATTGGGCCACCGCTCCGCCGACTGTTATAGGCCCGGACGCCCCTACTAGCCTAGATTCGAGTTCCGGAACCGTCATCTCGGACGTATCCATAACTTGATTGCTTTATGATCAATTATCAGTTTGTTTTGTGTGGGCGATGTTTGAAGATGTGGACGCTAACAGCGGGCGGTAGGGATGAATGGGCCCAGTCCCTCGTCCTTGTCTTGGGGGTGCTTGGCGTATCCGCTGGTGGAGCAGTGAGCGAGAGGTAAAGTCTACGGGCCGTTAGTATTTCGCCTTGCATTTGCGATAACTTCCGACTAAAGCCTCTTAGTCACCGTGGCCCTGAGGGGAACGGGGCAAACACTATATGCCTCAGCTTACAGCTTGTGGGACGAACAGTTATGGCGGGTGGGGCGGGCGGCCGCAGTTGGCTGGTCTGGGGAGCCGGTGTCTGGCTGCTGGGACCAGTAAGCCTTCTGGTGTGGGGTGTGTCGCAGGCCCCAAGTACCCCCTCCCTTCCAGCCGTTGCGCAGACAGAGACAGGACAACGTTCAGTTGCAGCGGCTCCTACCCCTGAAAGCGGTGCCGGACAACAGATTCCCGCATGCTCCGAGCGGATAGGTTCGTTTGCTCCGGTGGAGGGCACCCCGGGACAGCAGGCCGTCGAGCGTCTTGTGAATCTCAGCGAATGGGGGGTAGGCCTAGGGAATCGGGAGGCATCGTCCGCCCAGGTGCCTGCGAGTGGGGAGGGGATAGACCCAGATACAACCGGACGGTGGGCCGAGTTGAATCGTCGGTTGGAGCGCCTGGAGGAGCAATTACGCCAGCAACGTTCTCGGGCGGCCGACCGGCCCACCACGCAGTTGACTGGCATGATCCATTTGGATCGATATTGGACCGGTGAAGATAGCGAATTCCGTCAGGCATACGGAGCCCTGCCAGATGGTGTGGTCTTCCGACGCGTGCGCATCGGCTTACAGGGAACGTACGGAGCCTGGGACTACCGCATCATCCCGGAGTTTGCCGCTGCTGGCCGCCCCTCCTTGTTCGACGTATTTGTGGGATGGAACGATCTTCCTGCACTGGGTCACGTTCGGGTGGGGCATTTTGCCGAACCTTTCGGGTTGGAACAGACCAGTAGCATCCGCGGAATCAACACATTGGAGCGATCCGTTTTATCGGAAATATACGGACGACGCCGACGCGTGGGCATCATGTTTTTTGATACCTGGGACGAACAACGGGGAACCTGGGCCCTAGGTATATTCCGCAGCGATAACGATGTATTTGGGGATGACATTGCCCAGCGTCAGTTCCGCTCGGCGGTTACCGGCCGGCTCACTCGACTGGTGTGGTATGACGAGGAGGATAATTGGCTGGAGTTACTCCATCTCGGGGTGTCCTATTCGGCCCGTGCCCCTAAAAATCGCCAGGTTCAATTCCAGGCCCGACCAGAGGATCGCTTCGGCGCGGCTTCTCCCAACCTGCCTATCCTGATCGACACAGGACCAATCCCTGCCACGTTCTATCAATTACTGGTGGGCGAAGCCTTATGGATTCACGGACCATTCTCTATGCAAGGTGAATATCTGCTGGTGCCGGTGAGTACCCGTCAGTACGGGGCCGTATACTTTTTCGCCTGGTATGTTCAGGCCAGCCTGGTTCTTACTGGTGAACATCGGCAGTATCGGCGGGATACCGCAGTATTGGATTCTGTCATACCGCGGCGGGATTTTCTAAGACGGGAAAACGGCCAATGGTTCGTCGGTCCCGGGGCCTGGGAGCTTATCGTGCGGTTCTCACAGGCCGATCTGAACGATGGGGGCATCGAGGGAGGAAGGATAACTGGTATCACTCTGGGTGTGGCTTGGTACCTCAATCCTTACATGCGAATCTACGCCAATTACATTCAAACCCACCCGACGCCTGCTAATGCCAAGCCTGGTATCGGACACATTTTCGGCGTACGCACCGCCCTGGAATTCTGACCATTCATCGGGCCTGCTGCAGAATTGACTTATGGGCAACGACGGAAGGTAAGTTCCAGGAAGTGCAGGGTGGTGACCTGACGGTCCTGTACGGCAAAGCGGACCAGATGATCCGCCCACAAACCGGTCCGCACGCGGAAAACATCACCAGCAAACGGTTCCAGGGGACAGTCGAAGGAGCTGAAGCGTAGAAGGAGGGGGGCGCTCGCATCGCCTGGTCGGTGTGTCACCACCACCGGTCCGTAGGCGGGATGATCGTATTTGCCGGCGTAAGCTTCCAGCGGTAATGTGGGGGATTGCCGAGGATTACGCTGCTGCAGGCGGGCGGTGCGGGCATGGGCCTGTTCGCGGGCCTCGTCCACGTCCAGGCGATGGTAGTAAGCAATCCAGTCCTTGGGCGCCAGCCCCAGGTACAGGTCCATCAGTGCATTCGATAATGCTAGTGGCAAGCGACTCTCCTGCAGGTTGCACAGTACGGCGCAGGCCCAATCGGCTTGCGGCACCAGGGTCAGCTGCAGGCGAAAGCCATCGATCAGGCCGCCGTGGGCCACAACGTGCCGGCCACGATAATCGTAACTGAGCCAGCCCAAGGCATAGCACAGTTGCACGGTCTCAGGGTTCTGACGACGGGCCGCGGGCGTCATCGGTAGCAGATTATGAGGTCGCCGGGTTTCCTGAAGCTGTGCCACGGAAACCAGTCGCCGGCCGTTAGGAGCGCGTCCCTCGTTGAGTTGGAATTGTAGCCAAATAGCCAGATCCCGTGGCGTAGTTTGCAAAGAGCCGGCAGGGTTGGCTTCTTTCATCGGGTAGGGGTCGACAGCCCGCAGCGGACCATCGGGTAGTTCCCGCCGGTACCCCACGGCCGGCACTACCCCGGCGGGAAGCGGGTCGTCGTGGCGACAGACGATATGGGTCATGCCCATCGGCTCGCACAGACGCTCTCGTACCAGGGTATCCCAGCGTTGACCGGTGCGTTTTTCCAGAACTTTGCCAGCTACAATGAAGGGAATGCTGGAGTAAGCGTAACCGCTGCGGAAAGGGTAATCCAAGGGTAGATACTGGGCCCGACGCACGACTTCGTCCAGGTTCCAGGGTGCGCGATACCAGAGCAGATCGTGTCCAGCCAAGCCACAACGGTGACACAACAGGTCGCGCAGAGTGAGCAAAGCATCAGCATGCCGATCGGACAGGTGGAAATCCGGCAGATAGCGGCTGGGAGGATCGTCCCAGTGCAAATGCTGTTGATCCACTAATTGAGCCATCAAAGTAGTGGTGAAGGCCTTGGTGCAGGAGGCCAGAGGGAACAGGGTGTCGACCGTTAGGGGTTGCGGGGGATGGAGTTGTCGCAGGCCGTGGGCCCGCAGATACAGGACGTGGTTGTGCCGGACGATGACAACAGCTACACCGGGGGCCTGCCACGCGTTGCGGGCCGCTTCGACCAGCCGTTCCACACGAGCGGGCAAAGGCAAGGGATACAATCCGGCCACGCTGATCAGGCAGGCTGCCAGAGACGTCCACACGTTCCGATCTCCTGCAACGGTTCCTGCACGGGTGTGTAGCGAGAATTCAGCGCGTGTCAGGGAGCCTGACACCCACGTTCGCACAGACTGTGCCAACCCTCGCGAGACGGGTCCTGACGGGCGTACCCTCTCTTTATTCTGACCCGTAAGCTACAACGGCAACAGGGACAAGTGGCGGAGAGTACCAGTGCAATACCTCGGATTTAACTGGTGTTACTGTTCTATATCAGTTGGTACAGGTGGCGTCAGGAAAGCTGGGTCCGCGTTGATGGCGGGGGGTGGATAGAATGGAATGATAGCGGACATCCATATCTTCAGGGCCTGTCAAGGAGCGGGGAGGGCACAGCCATGGCGTTGTTGTTGCCACCGATTCACGGCCGTCTGGCCATCGCGGGTGAGTGGTCCCCACCGCGCGAGGATTTCGAGAGTCTGTCCCCAGCGGACAGGTCACAGGTGGTCGGTCGCTTTCCCCAGGCCACCGCTGAGGAGGTGCGGGCCGCGGTAGCTGCCGCTCGTCAGGCCTATCCCGCCTGGCGACGCACCAGCCGGATTGTCCGCGCTGAATATTTCGATCGGCTGGCCCAACTGATCAAACGCGACACCGAGGCCATTGCCGAGCTGATGGCCCGGGAGTGCGGAAAAAACATTGCCGAGTGCCGAGCAGAAGTGGTCGAAGGCCTGCACATGGTGCAGTACGTTTTCGGAGTCGGGCGGCAGGGGATCTACGGCGATGTGGTGGCCAGTGAGATTGCCGAAAAGGATTCCTACGTGCGACGCAAGCCCTGGGGCGTAGTAGCCGTGATCACCCCCTGGAATTTCCCTTTCGCTGTTCCGCTCTGGATGCTTGGCCCTAGTCTGCTGGAGGGTAACACTGCCGTTTTCAAGCCGAGTGAAGACACCCCCGCGGTCGGACAAAAGCTGGTCGAGTTGTTCCAGGAAGCCGGTTTTCCGCCGGGCACAATCAACCTGATTCATGGAGATGGTGCCGTTGGCGAATTACTGGTACGCGATCCCCGCGTCAACGTCGTCCTGTTCACAGGCAGTTACGAAGTGGGTAAGCGGATCCAGGAACTGTCCGCCGGTATGCCGGACCGGATCGTGGCCGCGGAAATGGGTGGCAAAAACGCCGTTATCGTTTGCGACGACGCCCGTTTCGAACTGGCCGTTAATGCCGGGATCATCAGCGCCTTCAAGACAACGGGGCAACGGTGCGTTTCTGCCAGCCGCATCCTGGTGCACGAAAAGCTGCTGGACCATTACGCAGAGGCCTTCGTGGCCACTGCGCGGCGCTTACGCTTCGGCGATCCCCTGGACGCCACTTATTTCGCCGGCCCGGTCATCAATCAGGCCGCGATGCAAAAAATTGAACAGTACAATGCCCAAGTGCGACAAACGGCGGGGGTACAGCTGCTTCTGGACGGTGGTCCGGCTCCGGGCATCCATCCGGGCGGCTGCTACATGTCGCCTTTCATCTATCGCACGGAGTGGCGGACCGACCTGCCCGCCCTGCGCGAAGAAGTGTTCGGCCCCCATGTCGCTTTGATTCCGTTCCGGGATGATGAGGAAGCCGTCCGGATCCACAACGACGTGGACTATGGCTTGTCGCTGGCAGTCATTTCGGAAAACTATCGCCGCATTCGCTTCTTCCGCGACGAGTGCGACTACGGCATGGGGTACGTCAATCTGCCCTGCATCGGGGCGGAAGTGCATCTGCCTTTCGGCGGCGTGAAAAAGAGCGGCAATGGTCACCCCTCGGCGGCAGGGTTGGTCGAAGTAGTGACGCACAAAACGGCCTGGACCATCAACCACGGCACAGAGATCAAAATGGCCCAGGGGCTTTCCGCCCGCATTGACTGATGACCACCATCGCTGCAGAATCGCCTGACTAATCTGTTTCGATCGACCTCTGAAATTTTCCTGCGGCTAGTCGTTCGCAGGTGTGCTGAGGGCCGGGGAGCAGTTCTGATCCGACCATCAACGGGGAGAGACAAGACATGTGGCTATTCGACGGGCGGCAGGTCCCAGACATACGGGTGCCACCGCCAGGGCCCAAAGCGCAGGAATGGCTGCAGCGGGACACCGCCCGGGTGTCTCCATCATACACGCGGGCCTATCCGCTAGTGGTGCAGCGGGCCAGCGGTTGTGTGGTGCAGGACGTGGACGGCAACCTCTATCTGGATTGCACAGCAGGCATAGCCGTGACCGCAACGGGGCATTGCCATCCGCAAGTGGTAGCCGCGATCCAACAGCAAGCGGCACAACTGATTCACATGAGCGGCACGGATTTTTACTACCCCCTGCAGGTGGAACTGGCCGAGCGACTGGCCCGCTTGGTTCCCGGCCCCACGCCCAAAAAGGTGTTTTTCTGCAACAGTGGGGCTGAAGCGATCGAAGGAGCTTTGAAACTGGCCCGTTACCACACTGGCCGACCGCGCGTGCTGGCCTTTCTGGGGGCGTTCCACGGCCGGACATACGGGGCGATGTCGTTATCAGCTTCCAAAGCGGTGCATCGCCGCGGCTTTGCCCCCCTGGTTCCCGAAATCCACCACGTTCCCTTTCCGCGATCCTGCCCCGAGGGGGAACGCTGCACCACCGGCTGCCGCTTGACCGAAGAACTGGAGACCAACCTTTTGCCTAAACTGGCCCCTCCTGAAGAAATTGCCGCCATCTTCGTCGAGCCGATCCAAGGAGAGGGGGGGTACCATCCTCTGCCGCCCGGTTGTCTCCCGGCGTTGCGACAGTGGTGCGATCGCCATGGCATCCTGCTGGTAGTCGACGAGGTGCAAAGCGGTATGGGACGTACGGGCCGGATGTTTGCCGTGGAACACTACGGCGTGGAGCCCGACATATTATGTCTGGCCAAGGGGATTGCCAGTGGTCTGCCTCTGGGAGCAATCGTGGCCCGGGCAGCGATTATGGACTGGCCAGCGGGCAGCCACGCCAGCACCTTTGGCGGTAACCCGGTGGCCTGTGCCGCCGCCTTGACAACCCTGGACCTGCTGGAACGCCACTATATCGCCAATGCAGCGGCCCGTGGTGAACAACTCCGGCTGGGCTTGCGTCAACTGAGTAGTCGTCATTCGGTTTTGAGTCACGTCCGCGGACTGGGCCTGATGACCGCGGTGGATCTGCCCACCCCCCAGATACGCGATCAGCTCTTGCAACGCTGCTTCCGTCGAGGCTTGTTGCTACTTGGCTGCGGCGAGGCCGCTGTACGATTCTGTCCGCCGCTATGCATTTCCGCCGAGCAAATCGATACCGCTTTGCGTGTTCTGGACGAAGTTCTGGACCAACTGGAACCAACCGTGGACTCCTAAGAATCGCTAAGAAAACGACAGCGTGGCGACTGACAAATATCCGGAGCATGCTGTGGGTTGTCCGCCGGAGGTGCCAGGTCCAAGCCCCGCTTGCCCCCCGATAAGTGCCTGCGAACGCAACAAGCCCGGTGCGTTGCTGAAACGAATTGCACTGAATCAACCAGTTGTCAAGCGCCGGAATGTCGAGCGGAGCAGTCTTGACCAGACACGGATTGTCGCACCTGTGCGTAGCTGGTAAGGGTGTCGTGCGGTGCTGCAAGCCGTATCGCTCACATAGGCAGGGGCTGGATCTGTTGGGGCCAGAGGTCCAACTGCGCGAAGCGTTTTCGATAGTGGTCGTTGCCGTTACGGATATCGAAGGCAGTGGCCAGTTCCTGGGCCTCGGTCCGGAAAAGCATGGCCAGACTGGAGTAGTCTTTTCGATCCACTCCCTCCGGGAGCGGGAAATGCTCCGGCAGACGGAGCCGCAAGGGAGGTTCGCTCTGGGCCAGACGCTGGCAAACAAAAGCCATCACCCGACTGAATTCGAAACGCCACAGCGGGCAGCGGCAGGCCAGATACAGCGGCAAGTAACGCTGGGCCAGGCGTGTGGCCGCTGCCAGATTGTTGGTCAGGGTCAGAAAAAGCAAATGCAAAGCCGCCTCCTGGATAAAGGCAGGTTGCGTCCGGATTAGTCGAAGCCCCTGACGGTGGTAGGCACTGGCCCGTTCGGTCTCCTGACGCTGCAGCAGCGATAAGAGGAATTTGGCATAGGTACGATGGGGCACTTCCATGCAGCGCATCTTGCCAGCGAAAATGGGCTGGGCCGTGGCAACTGCTTGCTGATAATCGCCCAGTTCGAGATAAACGTCCACGGTAGAGTCCCGTTCACAGGCGGGGCAATCGCTCATCCAATTTGGTTCCAGTTTCAGCACCTGCTCGTGGTCCTGCCAGGCCGCTTGGATTTCACCCATAGTCAGGTAAACGCTGCGGCGGGTCTGATAGAAGGGGTGCAGGCCGATACCGGCGGCGATGTAGCGCTGCCGCATGTCTTCCAGCAACTGGGTTAGTTGCTGCTGGGAAATGGTTGGGAACTTAACGGCTGCGGTGGCCATCCATTTGTATTTCCAGTACAAGTCATCGGGGTCGAACCGCTGGGGATCCTCATCGCTGCGGGCCAGGCACCAGGCGAAGGCGACCAGAGCCACCTCTGGAGCACCCCCAAAGGTGGCAGCGTCGATCAGGTGGTGGCGTACTTCGTAGCCGAGCTCAGCGTCGCCGTGGGCGTCCGCGATCTGAACCGCCTCTTGCAATAACGCGATCTGGGCATGGCCGTGGTCCAATTCAAAAGCGTCACTGCATAATTCCTGCACACGGCTATGGTAATCGTCCACCTTGCCGCGCTTACGTGCCATGGCAGCTAGCTCCGGGTGCCCCTGGGCAGGTACCGGGGAAGGGATCAAGCCTTGATAATATCGCGGACCGTCATGCCGCTGGGAATCATGGGCAGAACATGTTCCTGATGAGGTACCAGGACGTTCAACAGGAATGAGCCGGGGGTTTCGATCAGCTCGATGAGGGCCTCGTCCAGATCGTTCTTATCGCTGATGGTACGAGCGGGAATGCCGAAACCTTGGGCAATGGTGACAAAGTCCGGATAGGGCGGGTGCTCGTCGCCTGCCCCTAGGTAGGTGTGGGCCCGGTTACCACTGAAAAAGCGGTCTTCCCACTGCACCACCATCCCCAGATGTTGGTTGTTCAACAGCAGGATCTTGACCGGGATTTTTTCGGTGTAGGCTGTGGCCAGCTCCTGGATGTTCATCAGGAAGCTACCGTCCCCGTCGATGTCGATGACCAGGTGATCCGGCCGGGCGATCTTGGCTCCGAGGGCCGCGGGCAGGCCAAAACCCATGGTGCCCAGTCCACCACTGGTGATCCAGGTGCGGGGCTTGTTGAAATGGAAAAACTGGGCTGCCCACATCTGGTGCTGGCCGACACCGGTGGTGATGATGGTACGCTCCAGCCAGTGACGCTCGTGCAGCAATTCCCACAAGCGGCGAATGGCAAACTGGGGCAAAATGGCATCGTCCCGCTCGGGAATGCGCAGCGGGTCGCTGGCTCGCCAGGCATCGATCTGCCGCCACCACTCGGTATAGCGGCCACCGGCGATCAGATCGGCATTGGCTTCCTCCCGCAGCATGGCGTTGAGATCGGCCAGAGCCCATTTGATGTCGCCATGCACCGGAATGTGGGCGTATTTGTTCTTGTGGATTTCGCTTTTATCAATGTCGATGTGTACAATCCGGCCATGTTTGGCAAACTCGGACAGTTTGCCCGTGACCCGGTCATCGAAACGCACGCCGAAGGCCAGTAGCAGGTCGGCATCGTTAATGGCATAATTGGCATACACGGTGCCGTGCATCCCCAGCATGTGCAGGCACAGGTAATGATCGGCGGGGAAGTTGCCCAGACCGTGCAAAGTCAAGCCTACGGGGATACCGGTCAGTTCGGCAAATTCGCGCAGTTCGGCCGCAGCATTGGCGTGGGTGATGCCTCCACCGGCATAAATAAAAGGCTTTTTACTGTGCCGCAGGGCGTGCAGGATGGGTTCCAGCTCCTGGCGACGGGCCCGCCGGAAGGGCCGATACCCCGGCAGATCCATCGGAGGGTCCCAATCCGGAACGTGCCGGGCGGTCTGAACGTCCTTGCAAATGTCGATAATGATCGGACCGGGACGGCCGGTCGTGGCAATGTAAAACGCTTCCTTGACCACGCGAGTAATTTCCTCCACCCGCGTGACCAGATAGTGATGTTTGGTGATCCCGCGACAGATTTCCACAATCGGCGTTTCCTGGAAGGCATCGTTGCCCAAAACGGAGGTGGCTACCTGGCCGGTGATAGCGATGACCGGTATCGAGTCCATCTTGGCATCGGCCAGGCAGGTAACCAGATTGGTGGCACCTGGTCCGCTGGTCGTAATGCACACACCGGCCTTGCCCGTGGTCCGGGCGTAACCGTGGGCCATGAAGCCCCCGCCCTGTTCGTGGCGAGGCAAAACCGTACGGATCCGGTCGGCCACCCGGGTCAACGCCTGATGAATCGGCATGCTGGCCCCACCCGGATAGGCGAAAACCACCTCCACGCCCTGCCGGACTAGTGCCTGAACCAGAATGTCGGCACCACTGAGCGGATAGGCGGAAGAAGGCGTGGCAGGCGTTGCAGTGTTCATAAGAGAAAATCCCGGTAGTCCTCAACATCGGCGTGGACAAACAAAAATTAGCCCAGGGCAGTCCGCCTGCCCTTGGGGGGATGGCCGCCGTCACTCATCCACAACAAGTTGACGTCAACTATTTTTTTAGTATAACGGCAGAGTAGATCAGACGGCAGGGTAATTTTCCAGAAATACCAGACAGACCGCTTTTTTGCTACCGACGGAATCTGGCCTATCGCTTTCCATCCTCACATCCAACTTCTTCGGACGATTGCCTTGTTTGCCTGATGCAACTACGTGAACCTACTAAATCCGAGTCGAGCCCCAAGCGGATCGAGGCTGCAGCGGTCCAACAGGACACCGACCAGCATGCATCACCGCGCGGTGGGGCCCGCGAGATAGACCGGACCAGGCGTGCCGATCAGCCATGCGGCAGGCGGATCGAGCATGGGGGCAAGCGGAAGATTTTCGCCCCTTGGAGATCACACGCTTGGCAAGGAGTTGTTGTCGTGGTGGCGGCGGGCCCGCCAGCGACGACGCAGCCAAACCAGGAACACTCCGGCCGGCACAATGAGGGGTAACCACGGCACTAGGGCCACCGCTGTCAGGGAGGAACGCTCCAGAAAGCGTACCAGGCCTCGGAGGGAATTGTCAAAGGTGGTTTGCACGCGCTCCAAGTAGGTGGGAGCCGCGGTGGTGACCGGTGGCCTGTAATGCATTTCCTCGCGGAGCTTCAAATGGATAGTCGCCAAGGCGGACAAGCGACGCAGCAGGTTCAGCCGGCCCTGAAACCGCTCGATCTGACTACGCACCTCCAGCAAACTCTGCCGGGTTTGCAGCAGATCTTGACGGTTGGTCACCTCGCGGAGCATTTTATTGAGCGCTTCCTCTTCTTGTTTGAGGATACGCAGGCGGGCGTCGACGTCGACGTATTCCTCGGTGACGTCCTGCGATTCCAAGGCGTTGCGTTCTGCCGTGCCCAGTTGCAACAAGGCATCGCGTAATGCGCCGAAGTTGTCCACCGGGACACGCAGCAGGTATTCTGCCGTGCGATGCTGCCCGATCTGCCCGCGGACTTCCGATCGGGCAACGTACCCTTTGTGGCTTTCCGTCAGCCGATTGACCTCGGCCACTGCCGCGTCCAGATCCTTGACGTATACATCGAGGTGGGCAGTATAGATAATTTTCCGTTCAGCCTCAGTCGCGATCTTTTTGTTGTCGGGGGGAGTCTCTTCCGCCCCTGAAGGGGTGTCCGAAGCAGGGGCTTTATCGACGGGTGGAGGACTTTTCGGCAGCGGCCCCTCTTGCGACCCGCCACTTGGAGCGTCGAAGACCGAGCGTTCTGCCATGTTTGCTTGTCCGCTGTTGGGTGGGGATCCCACATCCGCACTACAGCCCACCAGGGCCAACACACCCAGCAACATCACGGTCTGACAGGACCAACGCAACAGAGGCAACGGGAATTGCGGCACCGTAACCATAGTATCAAGCCTCCCGATTAGAACATAGGAACTGCACTGAACAGGGGATGGGACAAAGCAGGGCCGACGGAGCAAAGCGAAGGGATGAGCAGTTTGCTGGTATGTGGTACTGTTTCAAGGGGTAACAACGCGGTTGTAGAGCCAAGTCCATTCGGCCAGGCGATCGACCATTTCCGGGGTGAGCTGTTCCTGACGCACCCGCCAGCGCCAGTTGCCCTGGCTGGTAGAGGGGGTGTTCATGCGGGCCTCGTTGCCCAGGCGTAACAGATCCTGAAGGGGGGCAATCGCGACGACGGCCACGGAGGACCAGGCAAGTCGGATCATGTCCCAGGCGGGATCCTCCAGTCGCTTGCCCAGGGTCTTTTCCAGGTAGTTGCGTTGATGGGGTGTCAGGTTGTGGTACCAACCGACGATGGTTTCGTTGTCGTGGGTGCCTGTGTAGCAGAAGCAGTTGCGTTCGAAGTTGTGGGGCCAGTGCAGGTCGTCCGGCCCATTGAGAGCAAACTGCAGCACACGCATGCCGGCCAGGCCCAATTGGTCGCGCAAGGCGTGCACGTCGGGGGTGATGTAACCCAGATCTTCGGCAAAAAAAGGTAGATGGCCTAATGCTTGACGGAGGGCGTCGAACAAAGCCAGACCAGGGCCATCGACCCAGCGGCCGTTGCGGGCCGTTGTTTCGCCTGCCGGAATGTGCCAGGCCTGCACAAAGCCCCGGAAGTGATCGAGCCGTAACAGGTCGACTTGGGTCAATTGCCGACGCACGCGGGCGATCCACCAGGCGTACCCCTGGGCAGCCAGTCGGGACCAATTGTAGATGGGAGTGCCCCAGTTCTGACCATCGGCACTGAAGTAATCCGGTGGCACACCCGCTACAACCACAGGGCGCAATTCGTCGTCCAGCAGGAACAGTTCCGGATGGGCCCATACGTCGGCAGAGTCCAAGGCTACGAAAATGGGGATATCACCCAGGATGCGAACACCCTGCTTTTCCGCATAGCGGCGGAGGGCCGACCACTGGCGATCGAACAAAAACTGACCGAACTGATACAGCCCAATGCTTTCGGCGTAGACCTGACGGGCATGGGCCAGGGCGGCCGGGTCGCGCTGACGCAGCTCTACTGGCCACTGCGTAAGCGACAGACCGCCTAGTGCGTCCCGAATGGCGTTGAACAGGGCGTAGTCATCCAGCCAGTCGGCTTCCCGCGCACAGTAGGCAGCGAAGTCCTCCCGTAGATGGGATGCACGACCGGCACGAAAATTCCCCCAGGCCTCCCGCAATAGAGCCAATTTGAAAGCATGGACCCGTGGATAGTCGACTGCCTCCTCCGGCAGATGCACACCGCTCCAGAAGCTACTGTGGACCAGCCCTTCCTGTTCCAGCAGTTCCGGACTGAGTAGCTTGATTTCGCCGGCGAAGGCCGAAAAGGTCTGATAAGGGGAATCGCCTAGCCCCGTGGGGGTCAGGGGCAAGATCTGCCACCAGCGTTGTTTCATGGCTGCCAGGGTTTCCACCCAGCGATAGGCCACCGGCCCCATATCGCCAATGCCGAAAGGCCCCGGCAGACTACTCGGATGCAGCAATACACCACTAGAACGCGGCCAGACAGGCACGCTCATCACCTGCCTCCTTTTTCTTCCATGCCCCTGTTAGCGTACAAGATAATCGGCTTTTGCTGTCCGCATTTCAAGCCGCACTCCCACAGTGTCGTTGCTATCTTTCGACCTGTGTTACGGATGCTCGGCTGGGGATGACTCCCTGACCTTACCAGGTACTTGGTCATGCGGACTCCCAATACCTGTCCGCTGAGAGGGTTGCTCACACAGACGAGCGTGGGGCTTGGGTCTTTTACCGGTTTGGGGTTGGTCGCAACAAAGCCTCACTACCGGGGTTTTGCCGTTAAAAACAAAAATATTTTGGCCTGTCGCACTCATCACAGGTCGCTCTACGCGGGGCCGCTCTTCCTACGTTTGTGAACCATGCGACAGGTGTGGGTTGGATTCCCGACCCAGAGTCCCTTTGTCGATTATTGCGAATTTTTCACCATACGCGGGCATAGACGGCTTTCAGATACCGGCCCTCGGGTACGTTGAGCAGAAAGGGGTGATCCGGTCCGGCACCACTGATGTGAAACACCTGGAGCGTCCGACCGGCCTGCCAGGCTGCCCGACGCAGCGACTCCAGAAAGGCCTCTTCCTTGACCAAACCGGTACAGGAGCAGCTCAGGAGAATGCCACCGGGAGCGGTTACTTGCATCGCCAGTCGGTTCATGTCGCAATACTTTTTGAGGGCGGCGGTAATACCCTCCGGATCCCGGGTCAGGCGAGCCGGATCCAGGACAACAACGTCGTAGCGCTGACCACTGGGAGCTATGTCCCGCAACCAGGTGAACAGATCCGCCTGGACCCAGCGGATCTGGACCTGATTGAGACCGGCATTGACTCTGGCCAGGGCTAGAGCTTCCTCATCGATGTCGACACCCACAACTTCCTTGGCCTGACCCTTCACCTTGGCATACAGGGCAAAGCCACCGCTATTGCAACACAAATCCAGCACCCGCTTGCCGGTGCACCATTGACTGAGCCGCAAGCGATTGTCCCGCTGGTCGACAAAAAAACCGGTTTTGTGTCGACTGCCCGGGACAACGCGGAACCGGACACCATGCTCAGTAATAACCACCGGTTCAGGAGGCTCCGGCGAGCGGCAATCAAACGATTCTTGCTTGGCCACGTGTTCTTCCGCAAAGTAGTAGAACCGGGCGTCGGGAAACTCGGTTTGCAATGCTGCCAGCAACCACTGACGGTAGCGATACATCCCGGCAGCAAAAAATTCCAGTACGATCACAGGCCCGAAACGGTCGGCCACCAGTCCACTCAGACCGTCCCCCTCTGCATGGACCAGGCGGTAGGCGTTCGTCACCGCGTCCAGGCGCAAGACGTGACGACGAAAGGCGACGGCCGCTCGGATCCGTTGGGCAAAAAACGTCGCGTCGACCACTTCTTCGGGGCGGCTGGTTAGCAACCGCACGCCGATGCGGGCATGACGGTTATAAAACCCGCGGCCCACCCAACGGCCCGCCGCGTCGACCACCTCCACCAAAGTTCCCGGTGCCAACCGCGGAGCCGGTTTGGCCAACGCCCGCTGGAATATCCAAGGATGGGAAGTCTGCCGCTCTATCTTCAAGCGGACCACCGGCAGCGTATCCCCACTTGTCTGGTTCATGCCAATATCATAAGGCCCCACCCACACGCTTCAGCCCAAAGAGACTGACATAGACTATCAGCTAGTTACCCTGTCGTCCTGGGGTCCTGCTACCCTGCCGATACCTGCTTGGATTGATGATGCCAATTTGGCCCAAGCCGGGAGGTCTGTATATAGCCTGCTATCCGAGCGATCCTCTCTTCTACGAGGACGACGGAGATGGCTCGCAGAAAGGACGTTTCGCTACGTCAAAAGTAGATGCGTTTTCCCGAAAAGGCACGTTTTGCCCACTCACCCCAAATTTTTCCATTTTGACCAGTAACGCCAGAACCTGCTTATTGGCTATTTTCTCTAGCCTTCTGTAGAGCTGTGCGCACAGAAATTGAACAATCGATGGCAAAAACGACAACAATTACTTGGTGTTGACGACAATTATCTACGAATTTATCCACATCTCATGATTTTTTCCTGGCAATATCGTCCATTTTCGTATAAAAAATGAGTCTCCTGCTACTGCGGTGGTAGTGGGTGATCAAAGATTGGACTTGCATGGAGGAGCCGCTTATGACGACCGCAACGGTAGCGATTCTGGCCCTGGTGGGAGGGTTGGCCAGCGTGGGTAACGAAGCACTGCCCACTGAGCCGCCCGTGTTCACGGACTATGCCCAGGCCTTGGCGGAGGCCGGTCGGACCAAAAAACCGGTGGCGGTGTTCATCGGCACCAGTGCTGCCCCCTTGCGGGAGCGGTTCCGTGCCCCGACGGTGCCACCCGAGGTTGGACAATTGCTGCGGGAGCGATACGTCGTGGTCGAGATCAGTCGGAACAACGCCCAGGGACGTCAGTGGGCCGAACTGTTCGAACTGGAAGAGGGAGTTGTCATCAGCAGCCCGGGCGGGCAGTGGCAGGCCTTCCGGCACAGTGGCCCGTGGCAACTAGACCAGTTGCTGCCTCGCTTGCAGCAATGTGCTAACGCTGGTAGTCCGCACACGACGGTCTACAGCGGCACTGTCAGCCCGACAGCCTCTGCCAGCACCGGCAATTGTGCCAGTTGTTCTTCCGGCAGCCATGGGTCAGCCGCTTCCTGCACCGCTTGTAGCGGTAGTGCCTCCTCGACTACCTCGGTGGTTCCGTGTAGTGGTACCGCTAGCTCCCCAGTGGTAGGGTCTACTTGCAGTGGCGGTACCTGCTCGACCACCTCTGCCGTAGCACCCGCCTTTGGCCGATGGGGGCGCCGAAGTTATTACGTCGTACCCAGCACTTCCTGCCCTAACGGTACTTGCTATCGACGCTAACCGCTCGCAGGCTACCCAACGTTCACTTACCCATGTGCTTATCCATCGGCAGATCCCGTGTGCCGATGGTACTTCACTTGTGAAAGTATGGGCCCCAGCCTGAACATTCTGAAGCCCCTGAACATTCTGAAGACTCCATCAACCGGGGGTACGACCGACGTGACGAATCAGAAACACTAATAGTTCGCTGAGGAGATGTGTGTTGGGTTTTCCGGTTGTTGCGGGGCCATGCCAACTACCAACCAACTTGCAGGCTGGTTTGGCTTTTGCCTGTGGTGACAATCGGTGCGGGTTGGTTGACTTTCGCCCCGCACCGATTCCTAAGGCATCCGGGATCAGCTTGTCTGACCTGCATTTATGCGGGCAAACGCGGATATGCTATCAGTCCGATAGGGCCCGGTGGTGGTCGTGTGCGTTATTTCACCGAGATCAACTCGACTTCAAAGATCAGGGTGGCGTTCGGAGGAATGTCGCCGCGACCTTGGGATCCGTAGGCCATGTCCGGCGGGATAACTAGCTTGCGGATGCCGCCGGGCTTCATGCCCACAATTCCTTTACGCCAGCCAGCGATCATGTTATCTAGTTCAATGGTCATGGGCATGCCACGATTGCGGGAGCGGCTGTCATCGAAGACGGTGCCATCGGGCAGCCAGCCTTTGTAGTGAGCTACGATGGTGGCCCCCGGCTCCACCGGGTTGCCTTCGCCAACTTTCAGGTCACGGATACGCACACCATCGCCGATGTGCGTCAGTTGCAGGTCTTCGGTGCCGCCATCGGAGCCGTCCGACATGGGCCGGCCAGGTCCCTGGTTGGGACTGCCCGAAGGCAGAATTTCGAGCAAATGCACTTCGAAGATCAGGAAGCTGTTAGGCGGAATCCGCTCGGTTCCCTGATTGCCGTACCCTTTGTCCGGCGAGATGACCAGCTTGCGAATGCCGCCGGGCCGCATGCCCTGAATGCCGTATACCCAACCGAGGATAACTCCATCCACACCGGGCTTGAGGTTACAAACGAAAGGGGCCCGGCCTTCAGTGCTATCGAAGACGGTTCCATCGGCTAGCCAGCCTTTGTAGTGCACGCGGATACGGGCCCCGATCTGCGCCGGCGGCGACCCCTCACCCTCCTTGAGGTCACGGACCTTGACCCCGGCCACTACCTCTTTCAGATCAGGGTCGATCAAACCGCCATTGGAGCCGTCCGACATGGTCGGGCCGCTGGGTCCGTACAGACCTACCACCACCGCCGCCACCAAAATAACCGCCGCAATAACCCCCGCCGGTACCAGCACCTGCAGCATCCGCCGGCGCTCGTCGGGGGAATGCAATGAAGATGTGGATACATCAACTGACATAGCCACAACTCCTGCACCAGGGATGTCGGACGGCTTAGCCCCTTGGCTCGGCTATCCGGCTGCAACCATGTCTCGCCGCTGAACCATGGGAGCTTGCTTGTGTTTCATTCTACAGGTGGTTACGTTGCTGCCTGTCCTTACGGTTCGGCTCCGCGTTTCTCTGACCTGGAGATGATCAACGCGCCTCGAATGAGCAAAATCGGCAACTGTAGTTAATAACTTATTGAGGCGGCTGGAACTTCCGCTGGGAGATGTCTTCATGGGGCCGGTGTCCGTGGTGGACGCCACAGAAAGACAACGGCCAAGGCTGCTATCATGGGCGCTGCACCCGCAATAGTTAGTCCCAGGTTGTAACTGCCTGTGCGGTCAATGATTGTTCCCAAGTGTTGCTGCACCGCACCGGCAATAAACCAGGCAGCGGCTGCTAATAATCCGGACAGCACCCCGAGGTACTTCTGTGGCAACTCCTGAACCAGGGCGTAGTAGAAAGGATGCAATCCCAGGATGCCGGCCCCGGCCAGCCACAGCAGGGTAACGGTCAGCCACCCGCCGCTCGTCCAGCGGGTGGCCACGGCCAGGAGCGTCATCAGGGTGAACAGGACAAAGCCGAGCCGACGGGCTGCGGCCACGGTCCAACCGTGAGCGGTCAGCAGGCGTACCACCACCCCCGCCAGCAAACATCCCCCGTCGGCGGCCAGATAATACCCCGCGACGGCCAAATCGGCCGCATCGGCTGAAAAATGCTGGGCCTCCTTCAAATATTTGGGCAACCACGCCCGCAAAAACTGCCAACTGACGTTCAAACAGCTTACCGTGACCGCCAGGACCAACAATGGAAGCAGCCAGGGCAGTCCGAGCGACCGACCACCTTCGCCCTTGCTGTCACGGTGCGGGTTACCTGCGGCCTCCGGAGCACTGCCCCAGGTGGCAAGATGCCGGCGACCCATCAGCATCAGCCACAGAGGTACCCAAGCCAGCCCCGCTGCACCGATTGTCCAGAAAACCCAGGGCCAATCGCCGCCGGCGTGACGGATCGCTAAGACATAGATCGGAATAAGAATGGCCCCCAACGATGCCCCCGACTGCAATATGCCGTTGCCCAAGGGCCGATCACGGTCCGTCAGGATGTGTCGCACTGTGATCAAGGCACAGGGCCAGTGCCCAGCTTCAAACAATCCTAATAGTGTTCGGCACAGCAACAACCAGCGGAATGCACCGCTGCTAGGATCCTGAGGGTCGGCTAGCCAGGCTGTCCATTCCTCCCAGGCTAGCAGCGGCGTGGCCAGCCCTGCGATCGACCAGCCCGTCAGCACCAGAGGATACAGCAGCCGGGGACCGTAACGATCGGCCAGCCAGCCGAACAGAATTGAACCCACAGCAAACGCCCAACTGAAGTTCCGCTCGACACGTCCATACCGGGCATCGCTCAAACCGTATGCCTGCTTCAGTTCGGTAGCCGTCTGAGGCAAAGCCTGACGGTCCATGTAGTTCAGTAACGTCGCTAAAAGCAACGTTCCACATACCCACCAGCGCCAGCTTGCACGACCTGCTGTGGCGGCTTCCATAATGGTGGTTCCCTGTTGCAAAACTCATCTTTCTCCCAAGGGGCTTCGGAGTGATCCTACGGTTTGGTGTTGTCCGACGGTAAACAATTACCATCGTCTCATTGCTGGCGACTCGGCGGGATACAGGCAGGTCAGCTCAGCACCCGGTCCCTGTTTAAGCCACTTTTCCGTTCAGGTCGGTCCCGCCGGCTGGTATTCGGGTCAGCTCCAGGAGCCGTCCCAGCTAGCCACCTTGTCGAGGAAATCCGCCACAGCATGTGCGAAAAAGTTGAGCAGAGCTTCTCCTTTCTCTGCCGTGGCCGCCGCGGGCACGCCGATGTGACCAGGTTCACTCCGCTCGGGCATCACCCACGCTCGATGCCCGGGAGCAAATCCCGTTCCGAAGGGCACCTCCGGCAACTGACTGATGTCCCCCACCACCCACTGGGGAGCCAGCCGCAGGACCATTGAGGTTTCCCACTCGCAGGCGTGTCCCATCTGACGCTGGACCAATCCCGGAATCACACCGCTAGGATCTCCCCCGGCTTCCCAGTATGTCAGCGAAAGCAGCAGCAGCTCCCGATAATCCCGGAAGTCCTGCTTCAATTCGAACAGGGCGTGTTGGGCCGGCACAATGTTGCCCCCGTGGCCATTGAGAAATACCAGCCGGGAAAAACCATGGTCGATGAAACAGCGGGCCAGATCCTGAAGCACCTGCAGGTAATGGCTCCCCTGCAGCGACAGGGTGCCGGGAAAGTCCAGGTGATGGTGCGAATTCCCCAGCCATAATACAGGCGCAAACAGGCAACGCTGTCCTGTCGGCAGTTGCTCCACCCGACGCACCACCTCGCCGAGCAGCAAAGCATCGGTGATGACAGGCAAGTGCCGACCGTGCTGCTCCAGAGCGGCTATCGGAAAAACCACCGGCGTTTTACGGGGTAAACCGGTAATCGCCGGCCACGTCATCTCTGCCAGATTCATGGTCTGTTTCCTGAAGCAGAAAAACTTTTTGCCCGATACCACCTATTCACAGACACACTTTTCGCGCACGGTGCTCCGATAGTTCCTCGATAGTACCGTCGGCTTTCACCTCTGACCGTAGCTGCAACTGGCCAGGCGAGTCCCAAGTTGAGGGATCCAGCGATTGACTGGCCCGTTGTCTGCAGCATTCTCTGTTGTGACCTTCATTTTTGCAAGGATAGTCATCGTTTGGTGAACTCCCTGGTCTTGGCTACGGTACGCCGAGGATGGAACCAACGCAAGACATTGATACAGCCGGTCAGCGCTGATGCGCAGTAAGCATTAGTGGGCGATTGCTTTGTTTCGAGTTTGAATTAGCATGAATTCATCAGCCCAAGTCGTTCATTTTTCTTTCAGAAGTCTGATGGTACAACGAAAAACGATAGGGGTGGCAATGCAGGGGGAAGCATTGCCGGATACCGGAGCTCCGGGAAGTCAGTCTGCCATGTTATGATGGGGGAGACGCTGCCATGCGACACTACCGAGGCGTGTTTGGCGGAATAATTTTTGCTCTGGTATTGAGTTGGGCGGCAGGGCAGTCAGCCGAGGAACAGGCACCGCATCCTCGGCTGGTCCTGCCTGGTTACCGGACGGTGGCCGAGGCCATCCGTGCTGATCCGAAGCAGTTCCGCCTGGACGTTCCGAGCACACCGGCCCCAGCGGGCTTTCTGGGCGTGGTGCTGGCCGAGAAAAACGGTGCCGTTGTGATCGAGGAAGTGGCCTTGGACTCACCCGCCGAGGTGGCCGGTTTGCAACCGGGGGATCGGCTCCTGAGCCTGGATGGTCAACCGGTGCGTCATCTGGCGGTCACTCGCGAGTATTTGCGTGAATTACTGGCCGGCCAAACGGTGAAATTAACCATCGAACGCAATGGCCGGCGGCAGGAGCTGGTTGCCACGTTGCGTCCGGTCTCGGCCCCGCTAAGCCCGCCGGAGCGACCAACCGGTAAGGGACCCGCTGGCAAATTCGCCGGCTGGGACGACCGCTTGCCACGGGCCTGGCGTAAGCCGGTCTACCGCCTGGCCGTTCTTGGCATCGAATATCCCGATGTAGCCCATAACCCCAAAATCACACCCGAAGACTGGAACCGGGCCTTCTTCAGCATCGACTCCTACAAAGACAAATCGCCTACGGGCGAAAAAGTCTACGGCAGCATGCGCGATTATTACCACGAAGTCAGCTATGGAAAGCTGCAATTGGAAGGCCAGTTCCTGGGCTGGGTGAAAGTGTCCAAAAAGCGACAGGACTACTCGACCGGCAGTAGTAGCACACCGGCGGAGCGCCGCGCTTTACTGGTGGAGGCGCTGGATTTGTACACTGCCAAGCATGGCAAAGATGCACTGCAGAATTATGACGGGGTTTGTTTTCTGTACGCGGGCAGTCGTGTGCAAACCAGCCGAGGTGGCCTGTACTGGCCACACCGGGCCAACGTTACCTATCAAGGACGATCCATCCCCTACTTCATTGTCCCGGAAGGGGGCAACCGCATGACGGACATCAGTGTCTGTTGCCACGAGTTCGGGCATCTACTCGGGTTGCCCGATCTGTACGCTCGGCCCGAGCAACCCGGCAGTGAAGGGGTCTGGCAGTGGTGCGTTATGTCGAATCAATTGGGTGGCGGCCGCCCCCAGCACCCCTCGGCCTGGTGCAAAGAACAGCTCGGATGGATTCAACCAGCGGTGCTTGACCCGCGTGTGCCACAAAAACTGATCCTACAACCCATCTGGAACGACCCGACGCAGTGCTACAAAGTCATGGTCCGACCGGATGGCACCGAGTATTTCCTGCTGGAGTATCGCACGCGCAACGGCTGGGACGCCGGCCTGCCCGCGGAAGGACTGCTCATCTGGCGGGTCTTTGCCGGTGTCAACCGTGGTGGCCAGCCGGTGTATCTTGAAGAGTCCCACGGTATCGAAGGGGCAAGTGGACCACGCCTGTACCCAGAAAGTGTTCCCTTCCCCAGCAGATCAAACAATAGTTTCACCCCCTTTACGATTCCCAGCAGTAAAAGCCAGTTGGGGGGTGGCTTGCCTGTGTGGATTACTAACATCCGCAAACTGCCCGACGGCCGCATCACCTTCCACATCGGTTACGAGTACAACTAACCCCGAATCTTCACCTAATCCCCACGCCTAGCTGCAATAACTTTAATTAGAATTTGAGGTTGAACGTAGACTACCTACGATCAACCGGTAGACACGCTTTGTTTTTATGTTGCTCTTATGATGCATGCCTGACAATGAACGTTATGCTTGAAGAGTCACTATCCGCAACCGGAAAATGATAGCCTACTTGAGTTGCAAAACCGCAGGCAATTAGCTATCTTGATATTTATCTTAAAATGAGTCGATACAGTGAACGAACGTCTGAAATCCTCGTAAAGGCGTTATTCCGGGGGCTCTTATGGCTACGCAATGGTTCGTTAATCGAAATGGAAATCAGGAAGGACCGCTGACATCCGCTCAACTGAAGCAATTAGTGGACCGGGGAGAACTACGTCCGAATGACTTGGTATGGAAAGAAGGAATGTCAAATTGGGTACCCGCTCGGCAAATTAAGGGATTATTCCCATCATCTGGCGAGGCTGTCGTTGAAGCCGCACCTGCAAGTTCCCCACCGGCCTACACCGTCGTAGCAGATACTGGCGCACCACACGTCGCCGGTTCTCCTGGTCCCCAAGCTTATGCGACTACTCATGCTAGCCCAACAAGCCAGTACTACGAACCTTCCTCTGAGGAGGCCTTTCCAAGGCCTTTCCGCAATAAAAAACGACGTCGATCCTCAGATCAATGGTTTTATGACTTTCTGACATTCCGCCGAATGATTGCCCCGATTCTCATCCAAATAATGTTTTGGATGGGAACCGTAGTATGGGTAATCTTCGGGGTTTATCTATTTGTGGATGGCCTGATTCCTAAAGATCGCCTAGTAGATGGCCTGATTCCTAAAGATCGCCATCCAGAGTTCGCCCCCAACATCGAGAGGGATTTCATGCGAGACTTCCAAGACGATCTAACCAATAGAGCAAAAAATATAGGCTTAAGGCCCAAAAATAATGACAGTATTAAAAATAATGACAATAGTAAACAATCAGATTTTCGTCAATCATTATTCGGATTGTTTATGATAATATTTATGCCATTTGTATGGAGACTGGTTTGTGAGGAGTTGATTGTTTTCTTCCAGATTAATGAAACTCTAACTGACATCAGGAACGCCCTAGAGCGAGGATGACTCTATAATTCCTCGATCTTTCTCTGGCGTTAGACCTTTTGCCGTATGTGATATGGTCTTGGGTTCCTGACTAGCTATAATTTACTATACCAAAAACTGTCGCATGCTGTATCTAACGGCAGGGTATCCACTATCATACTCCCTGACCTGCGAACAAGCATTTTATCATTTCTCGTTCGCTTCACGGGAATGAAAATGCTCTTATGTTCCACACCGTTACAGACCAAAACCTCCTCCATGACCTTAGTCTGTCTCTGGCATGTTAATCAAAAATTTAGACGGATACGGCTGCTGGTGCAACATCGTTGTCGGATCGCTATTGGATTAGCTGCACTGGTGCTGTTGCTTTTCGGAATGAGCGGTTGTTCGGGGGCGACCTCCTCGACCCACGACCCGGTTGTTCTGTTCCAACAGCACTGTGCCCGTTGTCATGCCCAGGTGGGCGAACCGGGCGGTCCACGCTTGGGTGCCTCGCAAGGCCCCAATCTCTCCAACGTCGGCCGTCAACGCTCACCCGAATGGATCGCCGACTACATCCGGCAACCGACCAACCGCCGGCCCAATGCCCGGATGCCGGCCTTTGGGGGCACCCTCAGCGAAACCCAGATCCGTGCCCTGGCAGACTACCTCTACCACAAATCAACCTCCAGCCCCTCTGGGCATGCTGAAGAACGCGGGTCCGCCTCTACCCGCGAATCTAGCCATTAATCCGCCCAAACAAACTGTGACTGCAGATGATGCTAACACACGGTTTCACCACAAAAACGAATTAATCTTTTCAAGCCATTTGCTGTACACTCATCTGCCACAGGACCGTTTCCCTCGGGAATAATTAGACACTCTCCCGATCATTCCCTTGCTTCAGGGAATTGTCCGTAACCCTTGAATTGTGACAGATAAGCCGGAGAGATAATCTCCGCTTCCGTCTTGGTGTGTGATGACCTCGCGGCCAGATGAATTGACATATTCCATGAGGGGGAGATGAGAGTTTTTTGTCCGTGGAGCACCTAAAGGGATAAACTGGTGTTGATCCTGGATGGACCACCGCTGTGTGGGGGAATTGTGCGGTGGTCAAGGGCAAAGCGACGTATTCCCCCTAGCACCTGTTATTTGTGGACAGGAGAAGCCATGAAGCCTGGTGTTTGGTCTGGTCCGCTAGAGAGGGGACTGCCCTCTGCTGGTTCCTCCCATGTGTGGGTTCCCTCCCTGCATGACGCTGAGCCGGTCTGGAGTCGCCGTCGTTTCCTGCAGGCAGCGGCCGGGATCGTTCCTGCCGCGGTGCTGCCCTTCTGGACGGTACGCGGCGCTTTTGCCGATGAACTCACCCGTACGCCGCCACAAACGGAAGGCCCATTTTACCCCAACCGCTTGCCCCTGGACACTGATAATGACCTGTTGATCATCAACGATGCGATTACTCCCGCCGTCGGTGAGATTACCCACCTGACCGGCCAGGTTCTGGATGTCAAGGGGAACCCCGTTAACAATGCGGTCGTGGAAATCTGGCAGTGCGACGCCAATGGTGTCTATCTGCATACTTCCGACAGTGACCGCAAGCAAAGCCAACGTGATAAGAACTTTCAAGGTTTTGGCCGCTTCGTTACCGGACGGACCGGCGAATTCTACTTCCGGACCATCAAGCCGGTACCTTATCCCGGCCGGACACCTCATATCCACTTCAAAGTCAAAAAAGGACGTCGGGAGCTACTGACCACGCAATTATACATTCAGGGACACCCTCAGAATGAGAAGGACGGCATCTGGCGGAGCATCCGCGATCCCAAGCAGCGGGAAAACGTCACGCGTCCCTTTGAAAAGATCCCCAACTCCAAAATCGCAGAGTGGAAAGTGCACTTTGTCATCGTGCTTGGCGTCACTCCGGAAGCCTGACACCTGGTCTGAATCACTCATCAGTTCCACCGTCCTGCATGCCTCACCGGTATTGATCTCTTCTGATGGCGACGGAACATGCAACGCAGACGACCTCCCGCTGTCGTTGGGCCGTCAGGGCCGGTCGGGAGCCCATGAAGATATGCCTGGGTAGAGGTTGAGGTTTCATACAGTCGTCGGGCACAGCCCCACCAATCAGGTTCCGGCATCCGGGGCGACTCCTACCGCAGAAATTCCTTGCAAGTTTTCCTGGTCCGAATGTTCTGAAATCAAGAGAAGCATGCTTCTTGAATGTTACTCAGGTTTGCCCCTATTTTTGCTCGGAGGAGTCCGCCATGACCTGCTTGCAGAGTCCCATTGTGCCGTTTCGCCGTTTGTGGTTGACGCTAGGGATTCTGATCGTGCTGGCACCGGGCGTTCAAGCCCAGCCTGCTGCACGCGGGATTGCCCTGGGTCCGGAAAGTATCCGGATCGTCGACGAAGACGACGATTTAAACAATGACGAACCCTACTTGATCGTAACCCGTTTTGAATTCCGCGTGCGGACCGACGCTAGTGGTCGGATCACCCTTGTGCCCGGCACGCTGCAAGTCGCGAACATCATGAGTGGGCACAACAATCTACGCAGCCAGGACAATTGGGCGGACGAAGGCCGGACCTACCGTTTCGTCCCGCCACGCTATGCCCAGAAGCTCATCCCTTGGAACGAGGAAGGTTGGGTGATTGGTCTAGTCATTACGCACATGGAGGAGGATGGTTTCTCGGCGGCTACTGCTCAACGGTTGAGCGAAGAAATACGCCGCTATGTTGAACGGTCCTTGACTGCTATGACGCCAGCCAGCGTTGATGGTCGGGACATCAGCCGTTCGCTGACGCGACAGGTGTCGCGTCAGTTGGCCCGTGATCTGGAACGTTTCAACATTGCGGGGATCATCCGGGGTCTGGCTTCCGTCGTTGACCCAGATGACTACGGCGGCACCCAACTAGTCATGGCCGTGACCGGTCCTGACAAGCGTGTGTACCTCTACGTCGGTCTGCCTACTACCGACGAGGCAACTTTTGCGGCCGGATGGCGTGAACTACGCAATGGCACCCACACCGTCAGTCTGAAGTTTCCCGCTGGAGCGTTGGGCAACATACCTCGCAATGCTCGCTTCTGCGGAGACCATCGGGTCAACGTCGGCATTCGTGTTTGGGAAGAGACCACGCGTCGCTGATGACTTGGCGACATTCTGCTGGACTACTTCCCCAAAGCATCCACGTTCAGAGTGATTTGACACCGTCCTGCCGCCACGACCGGCCAGCCCGAGTTGGAGGCGGCGTTTGTTGTTGGCTATTGGCATTCTTCCCGATATCACCAAAGGTGTCCATTTAAAAGGATTTGACAATTAAGGCGGTTACAGTATCCGCTTTTGACTACTGCCAGTAACTTACAACCAGTCCGGTAGTATCTCTCGGAGGGATGCATATATGGAGTGACAAATACGCCGCTTGCATGGCTCAATTTTGAGGTGGCGATCAAGAAAAAGTCGGGTAGAACAGAGGGGAAGATGACGAAGGCGGATATTAAGCGGAGGGGTAGTAATGGGTGGGCGTGGCCAGATAGCGGCAGTGACACTGACAGGGTTGATATTGGCAGCGGCCGCCTTAGTGGGTCAGGGCGAGCCGAAGACAGCCGCGGGACGGATGGAAGCAGCTGCCCGCCGCTGGCTGGAGTCGTTGACCGGTGCCCAGAAGAGTCGGGCGGTTTTTTCTTTTGACGATCCCCATCGTTTGCGGTGGTTTTTCACCCCGCAGCAGGACCAACGCCGGCGTTACACACGCAAAGGGTTGCCCCTGGAGGAGATGAACGCTGAGCAAAAAGCGGCAGCCATGCAGTTGCTGGCAGCGGGGTTATCGCGGCGGGGATATGAACAGGCGTTAGGTATCCTGCGACTGGAGGGGTTGCTCGCCGAGTTGGAGGGGCCGCAAGGGGCCATGGTCCGCAACCCAGGCTGGTATTTCGTCAGCATTTTCGGTGAGCCTTCGGCGAGTGGTCGCTGGGGATGGCGCTTCGAGGGGCATCACCTTTCGGTCAACTATACCTTGGATCGGGGAGAAGTGGTCGCGGCCACACCCTTACTGTTTGGCGCTAACCCGGCCGAGATCAAACAGGGGGCCCAACGGGGGGTGCGGACCTTACCGGAGATCGAAGATCATGCCCGTGCCTTGATCCGTTCCTTGACGCCAGAGCAGGTCCAAGTGGCTCGACAGCCGCAGCATTTCCCGGAGATTGTCGAGGGGCAGCCCCGGGCGGCGACGGGCAAACCGGTAGGCGTGCTGGCCAGCGCCCTGCGGCCCGAACAGCAGAAGATCCTGGCGGACCTGCTGCAAGCTTATGTGACACGACTGCCTGAAGACGTAGCCGCCGCCGAAGAGCGACGTTGGCGGACCGCTGGTTGGCAGCGGCTCTATTTCGCCTATTCGGGCTCCGCCGAGGTAGGTCAGCCGTACACCTATCGGATCTATGGACCGGACTTTGTGGTCGAGTTTCTCAATGTTCAGAATGACAGTGCTCGTAATCCTGCCAATCACATTCACAGTGCCTGGCGACGTCTGCCTGCCGATTTTGGTCTGACTGATTGACATAGTCATCCCGCTGCACTGATACTGAAATTCACAACAATCACAGCCCCCTCCGGGATGGCAGTTGGGAAAAACGCTTGCTCGGTCTGATCAACGTCCGTCCAGGATTATTGTCCATCCAGCGATCCAAGGGTACGGTGACCTACAGGCTTTCATTGATATTGTCGCAGCAATCCTATATTTTCCATCGCTCCTCAAGGTCATTCTGACCAGATTGACTAATTTCTCCAGATTTTCTTGTTGACGGGGTAGGTTGGATAAGCTAGCCTATTTGTGCTTCCTTGACTAGATGTCAAACGATTCCGCATGTATTTCCCATCACATAGATGATGATGAGGAGGTGTGAAAGTGTTTGCAGCGAAGTGGGTATGGCGTCGTTGGTGGCAGCGGTTGTGGAAACGACAACAACGCCCCGTTCGGCGCTACAATCCAGCAGCCCTGGGATTGGAGGCGCTGGAGGATCGCACCGCTCCAGCCATTTATGTCACTCAGGTGGCGGATATTAATCCGGGGGCTTCAGGCTCTATGCCGACCTATTCGGCCAATTACCACTATATGGTGGATTATAATGGTGCGTTGTACTTTGCGGCTAACGATGGAGTGCTCGGCAACGAGTTATGGCGTTCGGATGGCACCCCTGGGGGAACGGTCAGTGTAACCAATATGAATCCATCAGGAGATGCCAACCCAACTTGGCTTACGGTGTATAACGGCAAGTTGTATTTTGCGGCGGATGATGGTAGTACTGGTGTCGAGTTGTGGAGCTACGATGCTACTACGAACACATTAACTCAGGTGGCAGACATCAATCCAGGAGCAGCAAGCTCGAATCCCCAGTGGCTAACTGTATATAATGGCATATTGTATTTTGCGGCGGATGATGGTAGTACTGGTGTCGAGTTGTGGAGCTACGATGCTACTACGAACACATTAACTCA